>NZ_JBSFCK010000014.1:0-178564 GCF_053593435.1 Streptomyces sp. NPDC002306 | reverse complement strand
TGCGTTTCCGACTCTATCAGATCTTTTCTCGACCCGATTTCCTCGGTGCTTTCCAGGTTTCCGCTTCCGCGTTTCCCTTTCCGGCGGTTCCGACTTTATCAGAAGTTTCGGGCCGTTTGACCGGCCGTACATTCCGAGTGAATCGGGAGTGGCTTCGTCGGAATCGATGTTCCGAGAAGCAGGAAGACTACTTCACGGTTGCCGACCGGATGGATCCAGTTCCAGGCAACTGTTCGAATCTACCTCCCCACGCGAGCCATGTCAACAGCTCTTGTGGGGCGAAGGAGAGATTAACAGCTCCGGAAGGGTGTTTGCACATCAGGCGGCTGTCGGCACGGACGCGCTGCGCTCCGACTCCTCGACGTCGCCCGTCTCGCCGGCACGTGCGGCTCGTCCCCCCAGGACGTAGACGTACGTGAGGAAGGCCAGTTCAGCCAGGACTCCGATGCCTATCCGGGCCCAGGTGGGCAGGCCCGAAGGGGTGACGAAGCCTTCGATGGCGCCGGAGACGAAGAGGACCAGGGCGAGGCCGATCGCCATTCCCACCGCGGCGCGCCCCTCCTCGGCGAGGGCGGCGCGTCGGGTGCGCGGGCCCGGGTCGATGAGGGTCCAGCCGAGGCGCAGGCCGGTGCCGGCGGCGACGAAGACCGCGGTCAGTTCCAGCAGGCCGTGCGGCAGGACGAGACCGAGGAAGGTGTCCAGGCGGCCGGCGGAGGACATCAGGCCGAAGCCGATACCGAGGTTGAGCATGTTCTGGAACAAGATCCACAGGACCGGGAGGCCGAGGAAGACACCGAGGACCAGGCACATCGCGGCCGCCTGGGCGTTGTTCGTCCAGACCTGCGCCGCGAAGGCGGTCGCTGGATGGCTCGAGTAGTAGGTCTCGTACTGGCCACCGGGACGGGTGAGTTCGCGCAGCTCGTCGGGGGCCGCCAGGGAGGACTGCACCTCTGGGTGGCTGCCGATCCACCACCCCAGGAGGATCGCGACCGCGGTGGACACCAGCGCGGTGGGCACCCACCAATGGCGGGACCGGTAGACCGCGGCGGGGAAACCCTGGGTGAGGAAGCGGGTCACATCACGCCATGAGGCCCGCCTCGTGCCGGTGACCGCGCTGCGCGCGCGTGCCACGAGTTGGCTGAGCCGGCCCGTCAGCTGCGGATCCGGAGCGCTGGACTGGATCAGGGACAGATGGGTGGCGGTGCGCTGATAGAGGACGACGAGTTCGTCGGCCTCGGCGCCGGTCAGGCGGCGCTGGCGGCGCAGCAGGGCGTCCAGGCGGTCCCACTCGGCTCGGTGGGAGGAGACGAAGACGTCGAGGTCCATCGGTTTTGCCTGCTCCTGGGCTGTTCGTCGGCGGCTCGTCGTGGTGTCAGCTTGTCGTACTGCGGCGCGATGCGCCCTCAGCTTGGCAGACTGACGGTTCTCAGGGCAGGTCAGGGAAGGGACGGCGGACGTGAGTGAGCTGGTGACGGGCGAGGCGGTGGCGCTGGAGTTGCGCCCCGCGAGGCTGCCCAGCAGGGCGTTGGCCATATTGCTCGACCTGGCCGTCGCGGTGGGCGTGTATGTGGCCGTGACGGTGGCGCTGGTGGTGTCCACGGCCTCTCTGGACGAGGCGGCGCGGATCGCGGTGTCGATCGCGACGTTCCTGCTGGTGCTGGTGGGCGGGCCGATCGCGGTGGAGACGCTGAGCCACGGGCGTTCGCTCGGCAAGATGGCTGTCGGTCTGCGCGTGGTGCGGGACGACGGCGGGCCGATCCGGTTCCGGCACGCGTTGGTGCGGGGCGCGGTCGGGGTGGTCGAGATCCTGATGACCTTCGGCGTGGTGGCCGTCATCGCGTCGCTCGTCTCGGCACGGGGACGACGGCTCGGGGACGTGTTCGCGGGGACTCTCGTCGTACGGGAGCGGGTGCCCGCGTCACGGTCGAGCTTCGTGCCGCCGCCTCCGCCGTGGCTCGCCGGGCGTTTCTCCGCGCTCGATCTGTCCTCGGTCCCCGACGAGCTGTGGCTCGCGATCCGGCAGTACCTGACCCGGATGCAGCAGTTGGATCCGCAGGTCGGCTGGGCCATGGCGACACGGCTTGCCACGGACCTCGCGGATCGTACGGGAACTCCGGCGCCGCACGGTGTCCCCCCGGCCGCCTATCTGGCGGCGGTGGTGCAGGAACGGCAGGCCCGTGAGGTCCGGCGGGCCTACGGGGACAGGACGGCGGCGATGTCACCCGGCGCGGTCGGCGCCGCCGGGATGGCCGTGGGACACCCCGCGGCCAACGGTCCCACGGCCATGGGTCCCACGGTCGGCGGCCCCGCGCACGGCCATCCCGTGCCCGGACATCCCGGCGCCCTGTACGGCCCTGGGGTCAGCGGGGTGCCGGCGAGCGGTGTGCCCGCCAGGCCGCAGGACGCACCGGCGGGATCCCCGGCGGCGGCGCCGGCGGCCGACCATCCGTCGACCGGGTTCGCACCGCCTGCGTGATCCCTTCGGGCCGGGCCACTGCCTGTCCCCGCCCGGCCCGTCCTCGTACACGCGTCCGCGCCGGACTCGTCACCCGAACGTCGACGGTGGCGTCTCCAGGTCCTCCAGCTCGATCCCCGGGGCCGCGAGCACCACGTCACCGGCGATGTGCACGGCATACCGCTCGCCCGTGTCCAGGGCTGTGACCTGGTATTCGTCCACGGTCAGGGGGCCGTTGTCAGTGGCGTGTGTTTGTCTTTGGACCAAGGCCCAGGACTGGTCCACGGTGCGCGGGGCGAGGACCGGGTCGGTGAGGGCGACGAGGCGTACGCGGGTCGCGGAGGAGGAGGGGACGAGGCGCAGGAGCCGGGCGGTGGCGACGAGGAATGCGGGGGATGTGCCGGTGAAGGCGTGGGCGGGGACGTTGCCTTCGGTGGCATGGGCACCGGTGGGGTCCGTACGGACCCAGGTGACGCCTTCGAGGGCGGCGCCGCGGACCTGCCAGCCCCCTGCGTGGAGTTCGAGGCGGATGGGGCGGCCGAGCTCGTCGAGGGCGAGGTCGACCGAGCCGGTGTGGTCGCCCGAAGGGGCGGTCAGCTGGGAGACGTAGCGCCAGCCGGAGGGGCCGGGGGCGCAGTGGAAGTGTTCTTCCGCGAGGGGGGTGTGATCGTGCGGATCATGGAGCGAATAACGGCCGCGGGGCATGGGGGTCCTGGGTCTTGACGGGCTGGCCGGGGCGCCGTGATGAGCGGGCCGGGCCGTGAGGGCGCCAACGGGACAGGCCCCCGACACGGGGGTGCGGGGGCCTGTCTCGGAGGTGCTGCGGGCCGCCGCTGAGGAGCGTGTCAGTGCACGGACGCGCTCACGGCGGGCGGAGCCGCTGACTCAGTAGCGGTAGTGGTCGGACTTGTACGGTCCGTCGACCTCGACCCCGATGTAGGAGGCCTGCTCCGGGCGCAGCGTCGTCAGCTTGACGCCGAGCGCGTCCAGGTGGAGCCGGGCGACCTTCTCGTCGAGGTGCTTGGGCAGCGTGTAGACCCCGATCGGGTACTGCGACTGCTTGGCGAACAGCTCGATCTGGGCCAGCGTCTGGTCGGCGAAGGAGTTCGACATGACGAACGACGGGTGACCGGTGGCGTTGCCGAGGTTCAGCAGGCGCCCCTCCGACAGCACGATGATGACCTTGCCGTCGGGGAACTTCCAGGTGTGGACCTGCGGCTTGACCTCGTCCTTGACGATACCGGGGATCTTCGCCAGGCCGGCCATGTCGATCTCGTTGTCGAAGTGACCGATGTTGCCCACGATGGCCTGGTGCTTCATCTTGGCCATGTCCGAGGCCATGATGATGTCCTTGTTGCCCGTCGTGGTGACGAAGATGTCCGCCTTGTCGATGACCTCGTCGAGGGTCGTGACCTGGTAGCCGTCCATCGCCGCCTGCAGTGCGCAGATCGGGTCGATCTCCGTCACGATCACCCGGGCGCCCTGACCGCGAAGCGACTCCGCGCAGCCCTTGCCGACGTCGCCGTAACCGCACACCACCACGGTCTTGCCGCCGATGAGGACGTCCGTGGCGCGGTTGATCCCGTCGATCAGGGAGTGCCGGCAGCCGTACTTGTTGTCGAACTTCGACTTCGTCACGGCGTCGTTCACGTTGATCGCCGGGAACAGCAGGACGCCGTCGCGCTGCATCTCGTACAGGCGGTGCACGCCCGTCGTGGTCTCCTCGGTCACGCCACGGATCTCCGAGGCGAGCTGGGTCCACTTCTGGGAGCCGTCGGTGATCGTGCGGTTCAGCAGTTCGAGGACGACGCGGTGCTCGTCGGACTCCGCGGTGTCGGGCGAGGGGACCTTGCCGTCCTTCTCGTACTCGACGCCCTTGTGGACGAGGAGGGTGGCGTCACCGCCGTCGTCCAGGATCATGTTCGGGCCGCCGGTGGGGCTGTTCGGCCAGGTCAGCGCCTGCTCCGTGCACCACCAGTACTCGTCCAGGGTCTCGCCCTTCCAGGCGAAGACCGGGACGCCCTGCGGGTTGTCCGGCGTGCCGTTCGGGCCGACGGCGATGGCGGCGGCCGCGTGGTCCTGGGTGGAGAAGATGTTGCAGGACGCCCAGCGGACCTCGGCGCCGAGGGCGACCAAGGTCTCGATCAGGACGGCCGTCTGCACCGTCATATGCAGGGAGCCGGTGACACGGGCGCCGGCCAGGGGCTGCGTCTCCGCGTACTCCTTGCGGATCGACATCAGGCCGGGCATCTCGTGCTCGGCGAGGGTGATCTCCTTGCGGCCGAACTCGGCCAGGGAGAGGTCGGCGACCTTGAAGTCCTGTCGGTTGTCGACAGTCGTCATGGGGAGCTGCTCCTCGGGATTTGGAGGCGAGGTGGGTACGGCTGGTCTGCGCGGCGGCGGACACACGGGTGCCCGAAGGAGGACACGGGCATGCCCACGTGCGCGCAGCGCAGTCCGTCGGAGGCCCTCTCTCCCTCGGACGGTCCACTGCGGGACCGCCCGACCGCCATCAGCAGCGACGTCTGGCTCCACCCCAAGCTACACCGGCGGGCCCGGCCACCCCAGTCCGCCTCCGCACGCATCACGCCGATCACGGCGCGCGAATTCGAGCCGGGACGGCGACGGTGACGGGCGGGAGCGGCTGGAACCGCTCGCCGGCTGTGACGGCCGGACGGGGGTTTCGGGGGGTCAGTGGCCGGTGTCGTGCGGTGTCGGGCCGCCCGGGGTCGCTCCGCGGTCGGCGCCCTTGGCGGCCTCGGCCTCGCTGTAGATGTCCGGTTCGAGGTAGATCACACGGGCGATCGGGACGGCGTCGCGGATACGGGCCTCGGCGGCGTTGATGGCCCTGGCGACCTCGCCGGCCGTGTCGTCGTGCTGCACGGCGATCTTGGCGGCCACCAGCAGTTCCTCGGGGCCGAGGTGGAGCGTGCGCATGTGGATGATGCCGGTGACGGTGTCACCGTCGACCATCGCGGCCTCGATCTTCTTGACCTCGTCCGGGCCCGCGGCCTCGCCCAGGAGCAGGGACTTGGTCTCGGCGGCGAGAACGAGGGCGATCAGGACGAGCAGGACACCGATGCAGAGGGTGCCGATGCCGTCCCAGATCCCGTCGCCCGTGAGCAGGGCGATGCCGACGCCGCCGAGGGCGAGGACCAGACCGATCAGGGCGCCGAAGTCCTCCAGGAGGACGACCGGCAGCTCGGGTGCCTTGGCGCGGCGGACGAACTGGGTCCAGGACAGCATGCCGCGCAGCTCGTTGGACTCCTTGATGGCCGTGCGGAAGGAGAAGCCCTCGGCGATGATCGCGAAGACGAGGACGCCGACCGGCCAGTACCAGTGCTCCAGCTCGTGCGGGTGGTTGATCTTCTCGTAGCCCTCGTAGATGGCGAACATGCCACCGACCGAGAAGAGGACGATCGAGACGAGGAAGGCGTAGATGTAGCGCTCGCGGCCGTAGCCGAAGGGGTGTTGCGGGGTCGCCTCGCGCTGTGCCTTCTTGCCGCCGACCAGCAGCAGGAACTGGTTGCCGGAGTCGGCGAGCGAGTGCACGCCTTCGGCCAGCATCGAGGACGAGCCGCTGAACGCGAACGCCACGAACTTCGCTGCCGCGATCGCGAGGTTGGCGCCGAGTGCCGCCACGATCGCTTTGGTGCCGCCTGACGCGCTCATGTGTTCGCGTTGTCCCTTCGCCTACGTGCGTACGCCGTCCGGGCGCTGTCCGGGCACCGCCCCTCGGCGGCTTTGCCCGGCCTTTGCCGGTGGGTCATTGTTGCAGCCCGGTCGGACGGCGGCGCGGCAGGCCACCCGTGCGGTCCGCCTCAGACGACCACGGTGGCCCGGAAGACCGTTCCGGCACCGGACACTTCGGCCTTTTCACCCGCTGGGACGAACACGGACTGTCCGGCGTTCAGTTCGTGCTCGCCCGCGCGCACCGAACCGGCCGTGCAGAGCAGGATCTGCGGGGTCGCCCGGGTGAGGTCGCGGGCGGGGCCGCCCCGCGGGAGGACGTAGCGGGACAGCCGGAACTCGTCGATGGGGGTCTCGTAGACCTCCTCGCCGTCGGAGGACGCCTCCGGGCGCAGGACGCCCGCGTCGCCGGCCTCGAAGCGGACGACGCGCAGGAGTTCGGGGACGTCGACGTGCTTGGGGGTCAGGCCGCAGCGCAGGACGTTGTCGGAGTTGGCCATGATCTCGACGCCCAGACCGCTGAGGTAGGCGTGCGGGATGCCGGCGCCGAGGTAGAGGGCCTCGCCGGGCTGGAGTCGGACGTGGTTGAGGAGCATCGCGGCGATGACTCCGGGGTCGCCCGGGTAGTGGTGGGCGATGCCGGCGTAGGGGGCGTAGTCGCCGCCGAGGCGCTCGCAGGCGGCCGCGGTCTCGGCGACGGTGTGGGCCATCTCCTCGCGGTCGGCGGTGAGGATCGCGGTGAGTACCTCGCGCAGCGCCGCCTCCTCGGGGCGGGCGTGCAGGAGATCGACGTACGGCTTGAGGGAGTCGATGCCGAGGCCGTCGAGCAGGTCGGCGGTGCGCAGGGGGTCGCGGAAGCCGCACAGACCGTCGAACTCGGTGAGGGCGCAGATCAGTTCGGGCTTGTGGTTGGCGTCCTTGTAGTTGCGGTGCGGGGCGTCCACCGGGACGCCGGCCCGCTCCTCGTCCGCGTACCCCTCCCGCGCCTGTTCCAGGTTCGGGTGCACCTGGAGGGAGAGCGGGGCGCCGGCCGCGAGGATCTTGAGCAGGAAGGGGAGGCGGGGACCGAACCTGGCCACGGCCGCGGGGCCGAGTTCCCGCTCGGGGTCCGCGTCGACGACCTCGACGAGCGTGCCGCGTTCCGTGCGCGAGGGTGCGCCGGGGTGGGCGCCCATCCACATCTCCGCCTGCGGCTCGCCGGTCGGGTCGACGCCCAGCAGCCGCGGAATGGCGGTGAGGGAACCCCAGGCGTAGGGGCGGACGGTGTTGTCGAGGCGATCCATGCTGTGTCGTTGTCTCCGTGTCTACGCCGCTCGGCGAGCGCTGGTCGAAAGGTGAGGACCCAGGATCAGGCGCCCGAGGCGAGCGCCAGGTAAACGGCGGCGAAATCCGTGATGGCGATCAGCTCCGCGAGGGTCTCCAGTTCGCCGCCGACCCCCGGCTCCAGTTCGCTGATCGGTGTGTCGTGGGTGAGCGCCAGCTCGCGGGCCGAGGGCGCGGCGGTCAGGCCGCCGAGCGGGCGGTCGCGCAGCAGCACCACGCGCGCGTGGAAGGCGGGCGGCTCGTCCACGCGGTCGCGGAAGAAGTCGTCCGGGTCGGCGCTGGCGGCGAGCGGGCCCGCGAGCAGCGCGTTGTGCTCGGCGAGGGCCTCGGGCAGTTCGGCGACGAGGGCGGGGCGGCCGGCGAGTTCGGCGAGGGCGGCGGAGAAGCGGCGGCCCGCCGGTCCGGCGGAGGCGCCCTCGGTCCAGATCACCGGGAGCGAGTCGGCGAGTTCGGCGGCCAGGGTCTTGGCGGGGTTGCTGTACGTCGCGATGGCCGGGCCGCAGCGTTCGGCGATCTGGTCGAGGCGGTCGGCGACCTTCTCTACGGCGTCGGGCGGGGCGGCGAGCAGGCCGACGCGGTCCAGCAGGGCCAGCAGCGGTGTGAGCAGCGCCCAGAAGACACCGGGGGCGGAGGCGGCGAGGGGCTGGTCGTCCCCCTCGTCGTACGGGGCGGTCGCCATCGGCACGAAGAGGCCGTGGGCGCCTTGCACCGCTTCGGCGAGCGGGCTCGCGGCGGGGGCCACGGCGACGACGGAGCAGCCTCGGCGGTAGGCCTGTTCGGCGAGCAGCCCGAGGGACGGCTCGCTGCCGTCGGGGGTGGCGATCAGCAGCAGATCGACCGAGCCGGCCCAGCCGGGGAGCTCCCAGCGCAGGGCGCCGGCCGCGGGGGCGACGCCGGTGGGTGCCAGGCGGGTGACGGGGCTGGTGGCACCGGCCAGCGTGCCGAGCAGGTCGGCGGCGCAGGTGGCGGCGGCGCCGGGGCCGGCGATGAGCACGGCGCGGGGACGGCCGTCGGGCTTCAGGTCGCGGACGCCTGCCTCTGCGGCGTGCCGGGCGGCGGTGCGCACCCGGGCGCCGGCCTCGGCGGCACCGCGCAGCAGGGCGCGGCGGTCGGCCTCGGCGAGGGCGTCCGGTGTGTCGAGCAGCGATTCGTCGAGCATGGGCGGCAGTCTCCGATCGCCGGTCGTCGTTACGCGGGGCGGCGGGCCTCGTCGACGAGGAGGACGGGGATGCCGTCGCGGACGGGGTATGCCAGGCCGCAGTCCTGGCCGACGCAGACCAGCTCGGAGTCCTGCTCCTTGATGGGGGCGTGGCAGGCCGGGCAGGCGAGGATCTCCAGGAGGCCGGCTTCGAGCGGCATGGGGGGTCCCTTCGGCGGGTGCGGTGGTGTCGTACGGGCTTGTCGTACGACGGGGTGGTACGCGTGCGTGTGCGGATGTGCCTGGTCAGGGTACCGCCGGTGGAAGCGCGGTGTGGGGGTCGGGCGGGAGGGGGTGACCCGGTGGACGGCGGTGTGTCACCGCCGCCGGGTGCGCCTCCCCTCACCCCCGCCGCCGCCAGGGGTTTCGCCCTCGCCCGCGGGGCCCCCGCGCCCCGTCAGGCTCGGATGATCGCCAGGACCTCGTCGCGTGTCCTCGCCATCGTCGCCTCGTCCCGTGCCTCCGCGTTGAGGCGGAGCAGCGGTTCCGTGTTGGAGGGGCGGACGTTGAACCACCAGTCGGAGGCGGTGACGGTCAGGCCGTCCAGTTCGTCCAGGGTGACGTCGTCGCGGGAGCCGTACGCCGCCCTGATCGCGGCGAGGCGGCCGGCCTGGTCGGCGACGGTGGAGTTGATCTCGCCGGAGCCGGTGTAGCGGTCGTACTGCGCCACCAGGTCCGACAGGGGGCCGTCCTGGCCGCCGAGGGCCGCCAGGACGTGCAGGGCGGCCAGCATGCCCGTGTCGGCGTTCCAGAAGTCCTTGAAGTAGTAGTGGGCGGAGTGCTCGCCGCCGAAGATCGCGCCGGAGCTCGCCATCTCGGCCTTGATGAAGGAGTGGCCGACACGGGTGCGGACCGGGGTGCCGCCGTTCTCCTTGACCACCTCGGGGACGGTCCAGGACGTGATGAGGTTGTGGATGACCGTGCCCCGGCCGCCGTTCCTGGCCAGCTCGCGCGCGGCCACCAGGGCGGTGATCGCCGACGGCGAGACGGGGTCGCCGTGCTCGTCGACCACGAAACAGCGGTCCGCGTCGCCGTCGAAGGCGATGCCGAGGTCGGCGCCCTCCTCGGGGACCCGCTTCTGGAGGTCCACGATGTTCGCCGGGTCCAGCGGGTTCGCCTCGTGGTTGGGGAACGTGCCGTCCAGTTCGAAGTACATGGGGACGACGGTCAGGGGCAGGTCCGCGAAGACCGTGGGGACCGTGTGGCCCCCCATGCCGTTGCCCGCGTCGACGACGACCTTCAGGGGGCGGATCGAGGTCAGGTCGACGAGGGAGCGGAGGTACGCCGCGTACTCCTCCAACGTGTCGCGCTGGGTGATCGTTCCCGGTGTCGCGGCCGGGGCGGGGGCGCCCGACTCGGTCCAGCGCTCGGTCAGTTCGCGGATCTCGGACAGTCCGGTGTCCTGGCCGACGGGCGCCGCGCCCGCGCGGCACATCTTGATCCCGTTGTACTGGGCCGGGTTGTGGGATGCCGTGAACATCGCGCCGGGCAGGCCGAGCGCCCCCGACGCGTAGTAGAGCTGGTCGGTCGAGCAGAGGCCGATCTCGGTGACGTCCACGCCGCGTGCCGCCGCGCCGCGCGCGAAGGCCCGGGACAGGCCGGGCGACGAGGGCCGCATGTCGTGGCCGATCACGATGGCGTCCGCGCCGGTCACCTGGACGAAGGCCGCCCCGAACAGCTCGGCCAGCGACTCGTCCCACTGGTCCGGGACCACCCCGCGCACGTCGTACGCCTTCACGATCTGTGCCAGATCAGCAGCCACGGCCAACCCTCCTGAAAGTCCTGTAGGTCGCCCCAAACTACCTGCACCGACCGACAACGCAGGATGTGGACGCACAGTGGACCCTCAGCCGTAACCTCAGGTCAGGGCAGCATCCAGTCCAGGACCGGTGTGCTCTGCCCCAGCACGATCAGGCACATCACCAGCAACAGGCCCACGCTCCACGGGAGCACCTTGCGCAGCAGGTCGCCCTCGCGGCCCGCCAGGCCGACGGCCGCGCACGCGATGGTGAGGTTCTGCGGCGAGATCATCTTGCCGAGGACACCGCCCGAGCTGTTGGCGGCGGCCAGGAGCTCGGGGGAGAGACCCGACTCCTGGGCGGCGGACACCTGGAGCGCGCCGAAGAGGGCGTTGGCCGAGGTGTCGGAGCCGGAGACGGCAACGCCGAACCAGCCCAGCACCGGCGACAGGAAGGCGAGTCCGGCGCCGGCCGCCGCCACGAGGTGGCCGATCGTGGCGGCCTGTCCGGAGAGGTTCATGACGTAGGCGAGGGCCAGCACGGACGTCACCGTGAGGATCGCGAAGCGCAGTTCGCGCACGGTGGCGGCCCACTCCTTGACCGCCTCGCGCGCGTGCACCCCGAGTACGGCCGCGGTGCAGATCCCGGCGAGCAGCACGAGCGTGCCGCCGGTCGACACGATCGGCCAGACGAAGACGTTGCCGCCGACCGGCTTGCCCTGCGGGCTGACCACGTCCAGGAAGGGCCAGTCGTAGGTACGGGTCGCCTTCGCCAGCCAGTCCTTGACGGCCGGGATCTGGGCGACGGAGAAGATCACGACGATCAGCGCGTACGGGGCGTAGGCGCGGACCACCTCGGGGCGCGGGTCGGGCTCGTCGAGTTCCTCGCTGCGCACGCCCGTCAGCACGGACGCGCGGACGGACTCGGCGGCGGCCACGCGCGTGTGCGGTACGGCGACCAGGGCGCCGGCGCCCGCCAGGGAGGCGGCGATGTCGGCGAGTTGGGCGGAGACGTAGTTCGACGCGGCGAACTGGGCGACGGCGAAGGCGACTCCGCACACCAGGGCGGGCAGCCAGGTCTCGCGCAGTCCGCGCCGGCCGTCCACCAGGCCGACCAGGACGAGGGGGACGAGCAGCGCCAGCAGCGGGGTCTGGCGGCCCACCACGGAGGCCACGGAGTCCAGGGGCAGTCCGGTGACCTGGGCGAGGGTGACGACGGGGGTGCCCATGGCGCCGAAGGCGACGGGCGCGGTGTTGGCCACCAGGGAGACCACGGCCGCGCGCACCGGGTCGAAGCCGAGCGCGACGAGCATGACCGAGCAGATCGCGACCGGAGCGCCGAACCCGGCGAGCGCCTCCAGCAGGGCGCCGAAGCAGAACGCGACCACGAGCGCCTGGATGCGCGGGTCGTCGGACAGCCGCCCGAAGGAGCGGCGCAGGACGTCGAAGTGCCGGGTGCGGACGGTCATGCGGTACACCCACAGGGCGTTGACGACGATCCACAGGATGGGGAAGAGGCCGAAGACGGCTCCCTGGACGGCGCTGGAGAGCGTCTGGTCCAGCGGCATGCCGTAGGCGAGGCAGGCGACCAGTACGGCCGCCGTGAGACCCGCCAGGCCCGCGAGGTGCGCCTTGAGGCGGACGCCACCGAGCAGGACGAGGACGATCAGCAGGGGCAGGGCGGCGACGAGGGCGGACAGGCCCAGCGAGTCGGCTACGGGTTGCAGTTCCTGGACGTACACGGCGCCTCCCCGACGTCGATTCCGATTCCGTCATGCGGAAAGCGATTTCTCGATTCGGCTGACGAAATGGTCGTGTCCACGCCAATGTCGCGTCAATGGGTGTGCGGCACTCCGTTGAACGCGCCAAGGGATGTGCACGCGCCGGGGAACACGCGAACGCACACGAAAGAGGGAAAAGCCGGGCTGATCAGTTGTCCGGCGAGCGCAGCACCCTCAGATGGCCGCGGCGCGCGACCTCCATCGGGTCCGCCGTACGGGCTCCGCCACCGGCGGCACCGGCCGCGCGCTCCTGCGGGCGGGCCGCCTCGCGCACCGCGTTCGCCAGCGCTTCCAGGTCGTCGCCGCTGGGCCGTGCGGGGGCCGAGGCGTCCAGCAGCCGGACGACCTCCCAGCCGCGCGGGGCGGTGAGGCGCTCGGAGTGCTCGGCGCACAGGTCGTAGCAGTGGGGTTCGGCGTAGGTGGCGAGCGGGCCGAGGACCGCGGTCGAGTCGGCGTAGACGTACGTCAGCGTCGCGACGGCGGGTCGGCCGCAGGCGGTGCGCGAACAGCGACGTACAGGGCTCACGATGTTGGACGGTACCGCACTCTTGAGCGGGCCGCGACGACTCGCCCCCGGGTCACCCCACCGTGTCGTGTGCCGGAGCACCCCCCGCACCCCTCCGGGGACACCGCGCTGACCTGCGTCGACACCCGCCTGCACGGCCTCGGGCGGTCGAGGAAGTGGTCACGACTCGGCACAAACACCGTCAACTGCCTTGAGATCGCCGGTCCCGAAGAGATACAGAAACGAGCCCAAGCTTGGCCGGAATGGTCATCCCGCACCATGGTGCGGAGCCGGCCGTTCACCGCGCGGGGGCCGGGCGGGCGGGCCCCGTGAGGACTACGCTTCAGCGGTGATGGACACCCCCGTACCGCCCCCCGCCGCGGGCCCCTGGCCCCGCCGACGCGATCGCCACGGACGCGGCATGCGCGGCCCGATCGCGCCGCCGCAGGTGCCGCTCGCCGCGAGCCGTGCCGATGTCTTCGCGGATCTGGTGCAGGATTCCGTGGAGCGTCTGGAGCGGCGCTGGCCACAGCTCGCCGACATCGATTTCCTCGTGCTGGAGGTGCCCCGGCTGGACGGGCCGGGCGAGCCCTGGAACGACGAGGCGGTGCCGCTGGGCGGGACGGTTCCCGCGCACGAGGGCCGGCGGGCGCGGGTCGTCGTGTACCGGCGGCCGGTCGAGATCCGCACGAAGGGGCGCGACGAACGGGCGGCACTGGTGCACGAGGTGGTCGTCGAACAGGTCGCCGAGCTGCTGGGACTGACTCCGGAGACGGTGGATCCGCGGTACGGCGAGGAGTGAGCCGTCCGCGGACCCGAAGTGGCGCCGCGCCCTACTTCTGGAGCACCGACAGGTCTTCGTCCGCCCGGGGCACGGCCACCGTGCCGCGGTCGTCCGGCAGGGTCTGGACGGTGAAGCCCGGAATGCCTTCCTCCGTCGCCGAGAGGGTACGGGCCGCGTACACCGGGCCGCCCGACACCGGCTCGACGGTCAGGGCGTAGGTGCCCTTCAGGCCGCTCGGGACCGGTACCTCGACGTCCTGGGTCGTGCCGCCCTTGATGGTGTACGTCCGGGTCACCGCGGTCCCGCCGTCGCTGCCCGCGGACGCCGTGACCTTGACCCGCGCGGTGCCCTGGGGGGCCGTCAGGGACAGCGTCGTGCCCTTGGCGCTGTTGTCGGCGGCCGTCGCGCGCGTGCCGACGGGGCTCGTGGCGGGGATGAACGCCGTCTCCTGCTTGGTGCCCTTGCCGCGGACGACCCGGAGCGCCGCGACGACCGGCACGGACTCGTCCGTCGGCGTCAGGAGCAGGGAGCCCGCCTCGCCGCGCGTGACGTCGCCGAGGTCGACGGTGGTCGTCGTGCCCGACTTCACGTGCAGCGTCTCGTGCCCGGCGGGGGTGATCGAACCGGAGGGGGAGGCCAGCCGCACCTTCAGGTCGGCGTCGTCGTGACCGGGCGTGAAGACGGTCAGGCTCACCGCGGTGGCGTCCTTGGGGATGCCCGGCATGACCAGGCTGCCCGCCGGCTCGGTGGAGGCGGCCAGCCAGTCGCCGCCGAGCTTGTCGTCCAGGGCCTGTACGGCGGCGCCGATCCGGCCGCTGCGCACGTTCACGTGGACCGTGAGGCCGTCCTGCTTCTCACCGGTGAGCGTGGACAGCAGGATCGGTTCGCTCGCGTGCGGCGGGACCGTGATGCCCTCCCCCACCGTCGACTCCAGGGCGCCGTCCTTGCCGTAGAGCTCGATGTCGACGACGGCGGCGGAGTCGTCGGGGTTGGTCATGTGGACGTAGTCCGTGCGGTCGGCGGTGGTGCTGACGCCGGGGAACCAGAACTCCGTGTCCGCGGCGGTGCAGTTGACGCCCTGGAGGCCGCGGCCGGTGCCGGCGACGACCTCCGTGGTCTGCTGGACCGTCCAGCCGGGCGCGAACTTCCCCTCGGCGGTGCCGACCAGTGCCGGCGCCTCACCGCCGGAGGTGTCCCCGGTGACCGGCGTGCCGGGCTCCTTGGGCGTCAGTACGGGCTTGGCGGCGCTCTTCTTGCCACTCTTGCCGTTCTTTCCGCTCTTGCCACCGGCGCTGGCACCGTCGGCCGACGCCTCGGTGGCGGCCGCGAGTTCGGCCGACCCGTCGCTCCCCGTGCCCTGCGTGACCGGCGTGAAGGACGTGTACGTCGTCTCGGCGAGGTCGGAGGTGCTGGGAGCGGGGCAGAGCAGGCTCGTGCGCTCCACGGGCTGCTGGGCGGCCGCCTTGGCGCTGTCCGCGCCGACGGCGTCCGGAGTGGTGACGACCGCGAATCCGGTGACGGCGGCGAGCGCGGCCGTGCCGGCGATCAGGGACAGGGTGGTGCGGTTCACTGCTGACTCCCGTCGGGACGCTCATTGCCGGGACCGTGCTGCTGCGCCGGGTCGTACGTGGCGTCGTAGTGCTGCGGGTACGACGGGTCGTACGGCTGGTCGTACGGCTGGTCGTACGACGCCTGCTGGGCCTGGCCGCCGTAGGCGTACGGGTCGTACTGGCCCTGGTACGGGTCGGCCTGGTAGGGGTCGCCCTGGTACGTCCGGTCGTACCCGCCCGCCGGGTACTGCTGGGCACCCTCGTACTGCTGCTCGTTGCCGTAGGCGCCGTATTCGGCGCCCTGGTGGTCGGCCGTGTCCCACTCCCCGTAGGACTGCTGGTGGGGAACGACGACGGGGGTCTCCTCCTGCGCGGAGGGCGGGAACCCGTCGTCCTCGGCGGTCTCCTCGGCCTCCGCCTCCGTCTCCGCCTGGGCCCGCAGGCGGCGGGCGCGGCGGCCCTCGCCGGCTTCGGCCTGGGCGGGGATCGACGGCTCCTCGGGGAGGTCGTCGTCGATGTCCCGGCGCCGGCCGGGCAGGGCGAGCACGACCAGGACGACGGCGAGGGCACCCTGCGCCCACAGCCACGCGGTGTGGGTGAACGGGTCGTCGTAGATGACGTCCAGCTCGCCGCCGGAAGCGGGGAGCCGGAAGCCCTGGGCCCAGCCGTCGACCGTGGTGGCGCTGAGCGGCTCGCCGTCCAGGGTCGCGGTCCAGCCGTCGGCTGCGGTGTCGGCCAGGCGCAGGACGCGGCCGTCGGAGCCTGCCGGGATCGTGGTGTGGATCTCGACCGGGCCGGCGGCGACCGGGATCGGGGTGCCCGAGCCGGACGCGGCGACGACGGCCGCGCGCGAGACCTCGTGGTCGACCCGCCACAGCCCGCTGCCGTCCTGCTGGCTGAGCCGGGAGAGGCCGGGGGTGGCGTCCAGGACGCGGGTGACGTCGCGGGGCGCGCCCTTGTGGACGAGGACATAGCGCACGGCGAACGCGCCGAGCTGGTCGGTCTGGTCGGCGCCGGAGCCGGCGACGAGGTTGGCGACGACCTTGTCGAGCTTGCTGTTCTCGCCGCCGGCCGCGGCGAGTTCGGCGTCGCCGAGGCGGGCGCCGGAGCCGCGGACCAGCATGTAGCCGACGCGGGACGCGGAATCGCTGTCGAGGACCAGGGTGCGGGCCTGGTCGCGGGTGCCGCCCTCCTCGGCGACGAACGCCGGCACCTGGACCGGGTCGCGCCGTTCCAGCGGTCCGTCGGCGCCGCCGATCATCCAGCCTGCGGCGACGAGCAGCGGGCCCGCGGCCGAGGCGAAGGCGATCAGCGCGGCCACCGGCTGACGCCAGCCGAAGCTCTGTTCGGCCACACGCGCGCGTGCCCCGTCCGCGCCGAGGGCGGCGGCGGACAGCAGGGCGAGGCCGTAGACGAGGGTCGCGGGGCCGGCCCAGGTGGAGCCGTTGGACAGGACCGCGAAGACGAGGCCCACCAGGGCGACCGCCCAGGCCTTCCAGATGCCGGACTGCCGCTCGGAGCGCAGCAGGGCGGCCAGCGCCGCCAGCACGATGCCGATGAGCATGAGGCCGTTGACCGTGCCGGGGCCGCCCGGGCTGACGGCGAGCAGGTCGACGGCGGAGGCCGCCGAGGCGCCGTACTCGAGGCCGGCCTCCTTGAAGAAGCCGAACGGCAGCAGGGTCAGCGACCAGGGGGCGAGCACCAGCAGGGGCGTGCCCAGCTGGACCAGGAAGCGCAGGACGTGGGCCATGAGGTCGCCGCGGCGCACCACCAGGACCGCGACGCCGAGGACCAGGGCGATCGGCCACACGATCGGTGTGAAGGCGGTGGTGATGGTCAGCAGCAGCGCGTACGCCCAGGTCGCCCGCCAGCTGCCGCGGGCGCCGGAGGCACGCGTCAGGCCGCCGGCGGCGATGCCCGCGCGGGCGATGAGCGGCAGCAGCACGGCCAGGACGGCGGTGCCGATGCGGCCGCCCGCGAGCGCGCCGGTGGCGGCCGGCAGGAAGGCGTAGACGACGGCCGCCCACGCGCGCAGGAGGCGCGAGTCGACGAGCGGGCGGGAGGCGAAGTACGCGGTGAAGCCGGCCAGCGGGACCGAGCCGATCAGCAGGACGGTGACGGCGAGTCCGGTCGAGCCGAGCAGGATCGAGGCGAGCGTCGCCATGATCGCGAGGTAGGGCGGGGCGGACGGGGTGCCGCCTGCGCCGACCGGGTGCCAGGAGTCCAGATACCGCGACCAGAGTTCGCTCGCGTCGGTCGGGGCGGGCAGCAGGGCGCCGCCCGAGAGGGCGCCGCCGCCCAGGAGCTGGCGGCAGGCGACCAGGGAGACGAGCAGGAGCAGCAGGAAGAGCATCGGGCCGGGGTTGCGGGCGATGCGCTTGAGGCGGGCGAACTGCTCGATCTCCAGGAAGTCGGCGTCGTCGCCGCCGGGGCCGGACTCGACGGCGCCGCCGTGGCGGCCCGCGCCGGCCGCGGCCGCCGCCTCGGGGTCGGAGCTGCCGAAGAAGCTGCCGGCGGCCTGTTCCACGGTGGCCCGTACGGTCGCGCCGGGCGGCGGGAACAGGGGCCGCAGTTCGCCCTTGTCGACCTGGGGGCTGCCCCGCCTGCGCCGCCCGGCGATGATCCGCTCGGGTCGCAGCAGGGTGCCCAGCAGACCGCGGATCTCGTCGACGGCCTGGCCGGGGACCTTGCCGACGAGGTAGGCGACGGTCCGCACGAGTGTGCCGACGATCAGGCGCAGCAGGACCCAGGGCAGGGCGGCCGTGCGCGTGTTGACGAGCAGGGTGTAGGCGGCGCCCGCCTTGTCGACCTTGTGCGGGGAGGCCGTGGTGCGGCCCGCGCAGTCGACGGCGCGGCGCTCGCGGGAGGCCGCCTCGGCGTGACGTACGACCGCCTCCGGGGCGACGAGGACGCGGTGCCCGGCGGCGTTGGCCCGCCAGCACAGGTCGACGTCGTCACGCATCAAGGGCAGTCGGCGGTCGAAGCCGCCGAGCTCCTCGAAGACATCGCGCCGGATCAGCATGCCCGCGGTGGAGACGGACAGCACGGGCTGGATGTGGTCGTGCTGTCCCTGGTCCTGTTCGCGGCGGTCCAGGCCCGTCCAGCGGCGGCCGGAGTGGGCGATGGTGACGCCGACCTCCAGCAGCTGCCGGCGGTCGTACCAGCCGCGCAGCTTGGGGCCGACGACGGCGACGTCGTCCCGCCCCAGTTCGAGTTCGTTCTCCACGACCCGCAGCAGCTGGGCCAGGGCGTCGGGTTCGGGAGCGCTGTCGTCGTGCAGCAGCCACAGCCACTGCACGGGCTCGCCGTGGGGAAGCTCCGGCAGGTCGTAGGCGTCGTCACGCCACGTGCGCGTGACGGGGTCCCAGCCGCTGGGGCGCTTGAGGTACGGCAGCTCCTCAGGGGTGAGGACCGGGGCCGCGCGGTTGGCCTCCTCGACGGCCTGGCCGAAGCCGGTACGCCGGGCGAGGTGCAGCACGCTCTCGGCGCCGAGCGCGTCGGTGACCAGCTGGGCGGAGGCGTCCGCGCTGCCGGTGTCGGCCGCCACGGCGTACTGAACGGGGCGCTCCTGGCCGAGCAGCCCGGCGAGCGCGTCGGGCAGCCAGCGGGCGCCGTCGTGCGTGACGAGGACCGCCGTCACCACGTGGCGCGGAAACTCTGGGGTGGCAGCGTCGTATTGGGCTGCCGTGTGGCTGTGCACGGACATCGAGGTACGGGCCCCGGTTCGGTGGACTGCGGTGGACGCCTGTGCCCACGGGGGACAACGGTGCGTCTCGGACGAGCGACCACACTATCGGCTGGGCAGCACAGCGGCCCGCCGCCTGTGGATAACCCACCCGCGACGGGCCGTTCGTGATGTTTTGTCCCTGCTGGTCCGCCCGCTGTGGCGGTCCGTGCCGTTCGGTTCAGACGGCGGCTTTCTTCAGCCGGCGGCGTTCACGCTCGGACAGACCGCCCCAGATGCCGAAGCGCTCGTCGTTGGCGAGGGCGTACTCGAGGCACTCGGAGCGGACCTCACAGGCGAGGCAGACCTTCTTGGCCTCGCGGGTGGAGCCGCCCTTCTCGGGGAAGAAGGACTCGGGGTCGGTCTGGGCGCACAGCGCGCGCTCCTGCCAGCCGAGTTCCTCGTCCGCGTCGTCGACCAGCAGTTGCTGCACCAGCTCGGTCATGTGCGCCCCTCGTCTGTCTTTCGCGTCCCCGTGCCGTGGCCGTCTACCGATTTCGGCTGAACGACACGAGTGAAATTACAAGTGTGCTGCTCCGGGCGAGTCAAGCCGAGATCTGCTATTGGGCCCCTTATTCACTCTGCGGAACCAAGGTCATGCGGAAAGTGTTCAAATCGCCATAAACCTTGACACGCGAGCGAGGCCCCGAACGGGCCTATCGGCCCGGCACAAGACCCTGTACGGAGAAAGACGCCAAGATGTTCGATCTCGTTCCGACGCGCGCAACGAGGCTTGCGCGCCCGGTTGTGCGCCATGTGTCCCGATGGGCGTATGAACAAACCTTTCACCTGAGAGATGAACCGGAAGAGGTGAAACATGTCCCACATACCGGGCGTCGAGTTGACAGTGCTGGTGTGAACCGATCTGCTTGTGGGCATGCTCGCGAACTCGGTACTCACCACGACCCGCTCCGCCGGGTCCCTCGGTGTTGCCCGCGCTCGCTGTAGCTGTTGCTGTTGCAGTTGTTGAGCCCAACGCGCTCCTGCTGCGACTGAGTCCACCGCGACTCGGCTGCTTGTTCCCCCCGCCCGCACCAGGGCGCCCCTGTCGCCCGTGATCCGGGCGGACGGCACGTGACACCCAGCCAGCCCCACTCTTCCGCCGAGGGACCACGCACCCCCATGAACAGCGACAGCGACCTCCAGATCGCGGGCGACCTCCTCGAGGTCCCGCACCTGCTCCAGCCGCCGCGCGAGCACCCGGCCACCGTGGCCGACTTCGTCGGTCTGGCCCGTTCCATCGCGGCCGACCGCGCCCAGTGGGCGCACCTCGTCCGTTACGACGCCACCACGCGCTGGTACCACCGGCTGCGCACCGGTCCCGGCTACGAGGTGTGGCTGCTGTCCTGGGTGCCCGGCCAGGGCACCGGGCTGCACGACCACGGCCGTTCCTCCGGGGTGCTGACCGTCCTGGAGGGCACCCTCACCGAGCGCACCGGGCGCAGCACGCGCGCCCTGACCGCGGGCGCGGTGACGGCCCCGCTCGACCGGGGCCGTGAATGGGGGCGGGTCTTCGGACCGGGATACGCGCACGAGGTGGTCAACGACGCGCTGGAACCGGCGGTCAGCCTGCACGTCTACTTCCCCGGTCTGACCGAGATGCCGATGCACGGCCCGCGGTGCTCGACTCCGGCGACGTACGACCCGGTGGACATCGACCCGTCCGGCGTCGTGAGCGCCTGAGCGCGCGGGCTCTCCACAATCCGGGAGTTGTCCACAGTCCGGGAGTTGTCCACAACCGCCTGCCGCGTCGTCCCCGCCGCCTGCGAGACTTGCCCTCATGCGCATTGTGGTTCTGGCAGGCGGCATCGGTGGTGCCCGGTTCCTGCGCGGTCTGAAGCAGACCGTGCCGGACGCGGACATCACGGTCATCGGCAACACCGGGGACGACATCCACCTCTTCGGGCTGAAGGTCTGCCCGGACCTCGACACGGTGATGTACACGCTCGGCGGCGGCATCAACGAGGAGCAGGGCTGGGGTCGGGCCGACGAGACCTTCCATCTGAAGGAGGAGCTCGGGGCCTACGGCGTCGGGCCCGAGTGGTTCGGGCTGGGCGACCGTGACTTCGCCACGCACATCGTGCGGACGCAGATGATCGGCGCCGGGTATCCGCTCAGCGCGGTCACGGCGGCGCTCTGCGACCGCTGGCAGCCGGGCGTGCGGCTGATCCCGATGACGGACGACCGCGTCGAGACGCACGTGGCCGTCGAGATGGACGGTGAGCGCAAGGCGATCCACTTCCAGGAGTACTGGGTACGGCTGCGGGCGTCGGTGGCGGCGGAGGCGGTCGTGCCGGTCGGCGCCGAACAGGCGAAGCCGGCGCCCGGCGTCCTGGAGGCGATCGCGGCGGCGGACGTCGTCCTCTTCCCGCCGTCCAACCCGGTCGTCTCGGTCGGCACGATCCTCGCCGTGCCCGGCATCAGGGAGGCGATCGCGGACGCCGGGGTGCCGGTGGTGGGCCTGTCCCCCATCGTCGGGGACGCCCCCGTGCGCGGCATGGCCGACAAGGTGCTCGCGGCGGTCGGCGTGGAGTCCACGGCCGCGGCGGTGGCCGAGCACTACGGCTCGGGCCTCCTCGACGGCTGGCTCGTCGACACCGTGGACGCGGGCGTGGTGGAACGGGTCGAGGCGGCCGGGATCCGCTGCCGGGCCGTACCGCTGATGATGACCGACCTCGACGCGACCGCGCGGATGGCCCGCGAGGCGCTGACGCTGGCGGAGGAGGTGCGGGAGTCGTGAGCGACCTGTCTTCCGGCGGCTTCAGAGTCTGGGCCGTACCCGGGATCCCGGAGGTGGCCGCGGGCGACGACCTCGCCAAGCTGATCGCCGCCGCGGAACCGGACCTGGCCGACGGGGACGTGCTCCTCGTCACCTCGAAGATCGTGTCCAAGGCGGAGGGACGCGTCGTCGAGGCGGCCGACCGGGAGGCCGCGATCGACGCCGAGACCGTGCGGGTCGTGGCGCGGCGCGGACCGCTGCGGATCGTCGAGAACCGGCAGGGACTGGTGATGGCCGCCGCCGGCGTCGACGCCTCCAACACCCCCTCGGGGACGGTGCTGTTGCTGCCCGAGGACCCGGACGGCTCCGCCCGGTCGATCCGGGACGGCCTGCGGGACACCCTGGGCGTCAGCGTCGGGGTCGTCGTCACCGACACCTTCGGGCGACCGTGGCGCGCGGGGCTCACGGACGTCGCGATCGGCGCCGCCGGAGTGCGAGTGCTGGACGACCTGCGCGGGGGCACGGACGGACACGGCAATCCGCTCAGTTCCACCGTGGTGGCGACGGCGGACGAACTGGCCGCCGCCGGTGATCTGGTGAAGGGCAAGGCCGCGGGGCTGCCGGTCGCCGTGGTGCGCGGGCTGACGCACCTGGTGGCCGAGGGCGACACGGAAGGAGCGCGCGCCATGGTGCGCGACGCGCGCGACGACATGTTCCGGCTGGGGACGTCGGAGGCGGTACGGGAGGCGGTGACCCAGCGCCGTACGGTACGGGCCTTCACGGACGAACCCGTCGACCCGGCGGCCGTACGGCGGGCGGTGGCCGCGGCGGTGACGGCGCCGGCACCGCACCACACGACACCGTGGCGGTTCGTGCTGCTGGAGTCCGCGTCGGCACGGACCGGGCTGCTGGACGCCATGCGCGACGCCTGGATCGCCGACCTCCGGCGGGACGGCAAGAGCGAGGAGTCCATCGCCAAGCGGGTGCGGCGCGGCGAGGTGCTGCGCGGGGCGCCGTATCTCGTCGTGCCGTGTCTCGTCATGGACGGGTCGCACACGTACGGGGACGCGCGACGGGACGGGGCCGAGCGGGAGATGTTCGTGGTCGCGGCCGGGGCCGGGGTGCAGAACTTCCTGGTCGCGCTGGCCGGTGAGCGGCTCGGGTCCGCGTGGGTGTCCTCGACGATGTTCTGCCGCGAGGTCGTACGCGAGGTGCTGGGGCTGCCGAAGGACTGGGATCCGATGGGGGCCGTCGCGGTCGGACATCCGGCCGAGCAGCCGAGACCTCGGCCGGAGCGGGACGCGGGGACGTTCATCGAGGTGCGGTGACGGGGGCGGGGCGGGCCCCTACTCTCGTAGGACACCTTCGGCCTCTCGTAGGACGCCTTCGGCGCTCGTAGAGAACGGCTTGGGCTTTCTCGTAGGACGGCTCCGGACTTTCGTAGAACACCTTCGGCATCCCTGGGATCTCATTCGTGGCAGGACGGTTCACTCCGCGCCCCACCCGTACGACCGTGCGCGGCGGCCATGTCGCCGTGCCCGGGGGCGTGCCGCGGCCGGCCGCCGCGCCGGGGCGGGTACGGATCTGGGTGCCGAACGGGCCGCTCGATCTGGGGCTGGTGCTGGGGCCGCTGCGGCGTGGGCCGGCGGATCCCACGTTCCGCACGACGCCGGACGGGTCCGTGTGGCGGGCCAGCCTGACGCCCGCCGGGCCGGGAACACTGCGGGTCGCCGCGCGCGGCGCGGAGGTACGAGGTGAGGCGTGGGGGCCGGGCGCGGAGTGGCTGCTGGAGCGGTTGCCCGAGCTGCTCGGTGCCGCGGACGAGCCCGCCGCCTTCGAACCCCGGCACCGGCTGCTCGCCGCCGCCCGGCATCGGCGGCCGGGACTGCGGCTGACGCGGACCGGGCTGGTGCTGGAGTCGCTGATCCCGTCGGTTCTGGAGCAGAAGGTCACGACCGACGAGGCGTACCGGGCGTGGCGGTTGCTCGTACGGAAGTTCGGGGAGTCGGCGCCCGGGCCCGTGGACGGGCGGATGTGGGTAATGCCCGCGCCGCGCACGTGGGCGCTGATTCCGTCGTGGGAGTGGCATCGGGCCGGGGTCGACAACAAGCGGGCGTCGACGATCCTGCGGGCCGTGCGGGTCGCCGCGCGGCTGGAGGAGGCGATGCGGATGGCGCCCGGGGAGGCGCAGGCCCGGCTGGAGGTCGTGTCCGGGATCGGGCCGTGGACGTCGGCGGAGACCGTGCAGCGCAGTCATGGGGCGCCGGACGCGGTGACCGTCGGGGATCTGCATCTGCCGGGGATCGTGGGGTGGGCGCTCGCCGGGGACCGGCATGCGGACGACGCGGCGATGCTGGAACTGCTGGAGCCGTACGCGGGGCAGCGGCATCGGGCGGCGCGGTTGATCCTGCTGAGCGGGAGGGTGCCTGCGCGGCGGGCGCCACGGATGCCTCGCGGGGACATCGGGCGGTTGTGAGACGCGGGCGCTTCTGCGTGCCGCCGCCTTGGCGCCGAGCAAGGTGGGCTGTGCCTCGGGGTGGTGAGCGCGCTGTGCCTTGGCGTGCGGCTCCGGGGTGGTGAGGTGCCCTGGGCGAGTGGTGGTCGGCATTGGGGGCGGCGTCCGTGGGTCGCGCGGCCCGGCGTGGACGGGGTTCCCCCGCGCCCACCCGTGCTGCCCGGCGGCACAGCTGCCCGCGGGGTGTAGAGGTGGCAGCAGGTGCGCGGCCCGCGGGGGCCTTGGGCGTGACATCGGGGGACGGTGCGTGACACCAGGGGACGACGGCGGCGCGGTCGACCAGGAAGGCGCCGGGCATCAAAAGCCTGGCCCGGGAGGACAGCGGCGGCGCAGGCGGGTGGGAAGACGCCGGGCGTCGGAGATCTGGAGCGTGGCACCGCGGGTCAGCGGCAGCGTAGGCAGCCGGGATGGCGCGGGACCTTGGGGGCCTCGGGCGCGGCCCCGGGAAGCGACGGCCGCGCGGTCCGCCGGAAAGGCTCCAGGCGTCGAGGGCCCGGAGCGTAGGCCCCGCAGGGCAGCGGCGGCGTAGGCGGCCGGGATGGCTCGGGGCGTCGGGGGTCTGGAGCGTGGTCCCTGGGGCGGCGGCGTAGGTGGGCGGAAGTGCTGGATGTTGCGGGGGCTGGGTTCGTGGGGAGGGGGTCGGGATCAGGGGGATGTGGGGTGGTGGGGGCGCCGAGGTGTGAGGGGCGCCCCCGGTGGGTGGGCGTTATTGGTCGGAGGAGAAGCGGACCGAGCCTGCGGGGATGCGGGCGTCGCACCAGACGCGTACGCCGTCGCGGAGTTCGTTGTCGGCGCCGACGACCGCGCCGTCGCCGATGACCGTGCCGGTGAGGACGGAGCGGCTGCCGACACGGGCGCGGGTGCCGATGAGGGAGTCGGTGATGACCGCACCGGGTTCGATGACGGCGCCGGGCAGAATCGTGCTGCCGAAGACGCGGGCGCCTTCCGCGACGAACGCGCCCTCTCCCACCACCGTGCCGCCGGTCAGCTTGGCGTCGGGGGCCACCGTGGCCGTCGGCAGGATGAGGCGGTCGCCGCAGCGGCCGGGGACCGCGGGCGAGGGGGCGCGGCCGAGGACCAGGTCCGCCGAGCCCCGTACGAAGGCCGCCGGGGTGCCGAGGTCGAGCCAGTACGTCGAGTCGACCAGTCCCTGGAGGTGGGCGCCCGCGGCCAGCAGGCCCGGGAAGGTCTCGCGTTCGACGGAGACCGGGCGGTCGCCCGGGATGGTGTCGATGACCGAGCGGCGGAAGACGTACGCCCCCGCGTTGATCTGGTCGGTGACGATCTCCTCCGGCGTCTGGGGCTTCTCCAGGAAGGCCAGCACGCGGCCGGTCCCGTCCGTGGGGACCAGGCCGTAGGCGCGCGGGTCCGTCACCTTCGTCAGGTGCAGGGAGACGTCCGCGCCCGTCGACTCGTGCGTGCGCACCAGCGCCCGGATGTCCAGGCCGGTGAGGATGTCTCCGTTGAAGACCAGTACCGGGTCCTCGGGGCCGGAGTGCAGCCGGGAGGCGACATTGCGGATCGCGCCGCCCGTGCCGAGCGGCTCCTCCTCCGTGACGTACTCGATGTGCAGGCCCAGCGCCGAGCCGTCGCCGAAGTGCGGCTCGAAGATCTCGGCGAGGTACGACGTGGCGAGGACGATGTGGTCCACGCCCGCCGCTCTCGCTCTCGCCAGCTGGTGCGTGAGGAAGGGCACCCCGGCCGCCGGGACCATGGGCTTGGGCGTGTGCACCGTGAGCGGGCGCAGCCTGGTGCCCTTGCCGCCGACCAGGAGGATCGCTTCTGTCACCTGTCGTCTCTGCTTCCTGCCGGGACCGGCCGAACTGTCTTTCGGCCGGCCAGTGTATGCAGACCGTTCGTTGGCGTCTTCGGTTGCCGCGCGGTGTCCGTCACTGTTCCCGGCTGTCCCCCGACGGCGGTGAATGTGCCCCGCCGAACGTGTCCCCCGGCCGTCAGCGCCCCTGGTAGCGGGCCGCGGTCTTGCGGGCCGAGCCGAGCTTGCCGTAGAGCTGCCGTCCTGGGCACTCCGTGGCGAAGCCGTCGCGGTGACCGGAGATCACGTTCAGTCGTACCTTCTTACCTTTTCGGTAGAGATTGCCACCGCCGGACGTCAGATATGTCTTTCCGTTCGGATTGGCGCCGAAGAGGCCGAGCTTCCACGCCGTCAGCCGGGCGATGGCCGTCACCGCGGCGGAGCTCGGTTTGGCGGAGCCGAACGTGCCCAGTACGGCGATCCCCATGCTGTTGGTGTTGAAACCGAGGGTGTGGGCGCCCCGGACCGCCTTGGTCACTCCCCCGGCGCGGCCCTCGTAGATGTTTCCGCACTTGTCGACGAGGAAGTTGTAGCCGATGTCCCGCCAGCCCATGCTCTTGACGTGGTAGCGGTAGATACTGCGGATGAGTGACGGCACCTGCGAACACGTGTACTTGTTGCCGGAGGCCGTGTGGTGCACGAAGGCGGCCTTGATCTTCGACGTGTAGACGAACCCCTTCTCCCGCAGACTCTCGTCGGCGCCCCAGCCCTGCCGGGTGACGATGCGCGGTCGCGGACCGATGTACGGCTTCGCGCGCGGCTGTTCCGCCGGGTCGGCGGTGGGCAGGGTGAGCAGTTCCTCCTCGGTCTGCTCCTGGGTCAGCGCCGGGATCTCGGTGGCGCCGAGCGGTACGAGGTCGGCGTTGGCGGCGGAGGCAGCGACCGCCGCGGCGGACAGATCGCCCTTCGTGGTCGGCTCGCTGCCGGCGTTCGGATCGCTCTCGGTGGCCGGTTCACCCTCGATGTCCGCGGGGGTGAGGACGGCGCGGCCGCGCAGGGCACCCGCGCGCGGGGCGGCCACCGGCGCCTGCCGGGAGGCGGGCCGTGCGCCCACGGGCGCCGGGCCGGGGTTCGCGTCTCCCGGGTCGACGAGTTCGAGGCGCAGCCCGGCAGGGAGCGGGGTGGCGGGGGGAGCCACGATCCGCGGGCCGCGGCCGGTCTCCTCGACGTAGCCCGCGCCGCCCGCACCGCCCGTGCCGGACTCGGCGCGGACACGCACCTCCACGCCGTCCGAGTCGCCCACCCACAGGGGTGCGGTGGCTCCGCGCACACGGCCCGAGGTGCGTTCGGCGGTGTCGGGGTCGGCGCCGTGGTCGCCGTTGTGCGTGTCGACGTCCTCCCAGCCGGACCAGGTACCGGCGCCGGCGGCGCGGGTGCGGACCTGGACGCGGCCGTGCAGCTCGGCGTCCGGGTCGTCCCAGACGACGCCGACCAGGGAGAAGCGGTGGACGTCACGGCGCGCCAGCCCCTGTTCGGCGGCGAGGGCGCCGGGGGTGCGTGTCACGGAACCCCTGCGGTCGGGGGCGAGGGGGGCGAGGGGCAGCGACTGGGTGCTGCCGGGCAGGTCCGGCGCGGCGGCCCGGGCCGCGGCGAGGGCGGCGACCTCCGCGGTCGGGGCCTGGCTCGCGGACACCACGGCCGCCGCTGCGGCGGCAGGCGGGGTCAGCGGCAGGGCGAGAGCGGCCGCGCAGGTGACACCGATCGAGGAAGCAAGCAATCCACGCATGCCGCCGATCTTGGACATAGTCATATATATCTGTCCATCGGAGAACTGACGGGCCGTCGGGTGCCGTTCCGCCGAACCGGTGGCTCGCGGCAGGGCCGCCGGTGGGTGCGCGGGGGCCCTGCCCGCGTACGCTTGCGCGGGTGAACGCCACCGATCGCACCCCTGCCGACCTGCTGCGTTCCGCGCTCGCCGCGGATCCCGCGCGCCCCCTGGTGACCTTCTACGACGACGCCACGGGCGAACGTGTCGAGTTGTCCGTAGCCACCTTCGCCAATTGGGTGGCCAAGACCGCCAACCTCCTCCAGGACGGACTGTCCGCCGAGCCGGGCGACCGGGTCGCGCTGCTGCTGCCCGCGCACTGGCAGACGGCGGTGTGGCTGCTGGCGTGTTCGTCGGTGGGCGTCGTCGCGGACGTGGCCGGGGATCCGGCGCGGGCCGACTTCGTCGTGGCCGGGCCGGGGCGGTTCGAGGCGGGGCTGGCCTGCCGGGGTGAGCGGTACGCGCTGTCGCTCGCGCCGTTCGGGCGGCGGTTCCTGCCGGGACCGCCGGAGGGCTACGCCGACTACGCGGTGGAGGTGCCGACGTACGGCGACCGGTTCGCGGCGTACGCGCCCGTGGACCCGGAGGAGCCCGCGCTGATCGTGGCCGGGGCGGAGCTGACGGGGGCCGAGGTCGTGGAGCGGGCGCGGGCCGACGCGGCCGGGCTGGGACTGACGGGGCCCGGGGCCCGGCTGCTGACGGGACTGCCGTACGACACGTGGGAGGGGCTGAGCGCCGGGCTGTACGCGGCGCTGGCGAGCGGGGGCTCGGTGGTGTTGTGCCGGCACCTGGAGGAACTGGGGGACGAGGGTCTCGCGAAGCGGGTCGAGAGCGAGCGGGTGACCGCGACGGTTCGCTAGCCGC
Organism: Streptomyces sp. NPDC002306; assembly: GCF_053593435.1. Lineage (NCBI taxonomy): Bacteria > Bacillati > Actinomycetota > Actinomycetes > Kitasatosporales > Streptomycetaceae > Streptomyces > Streptomyces sp. NPDC002306. The sequence continues at coordinate 150,140 of NZ_JBSFCK010000014.1, read as the reverse complement.
TGGGCTGTGGGGGTGTCGTACCTGGCATACGGAGCTGCCCATGCGCGGGGGCGGGACGCGCGCCCTGCGGTGCGGGGGCCGCGACACACCCTCTGTCGCGGGGCGCGAAGCGTGACACGCCCTTTGGCGCGGGGGTACGACACACCCTCCGGCACCGATGTGCGGGGCGAGCCGCGTGGTCCGGTACGGAGGCGACGCCGACCCACTGGGCGGGCCTCGCCGGGCACCCGCGCCTGCCGCCAGGGGGTGAGCCGCCTGAGCCCGCACCGGCACGGCGCCGCCCGCGCCCACCCGTGCCGCCCCAGGCGGCACGCATGCCCGCGGACCGGGCGAACCCACCTCCACCGCCGCCAGGCCAACCACACCCCGGCACCCGGGGGGTACACAACCGCGGTCCCCCTCCCAGGCCGAGGTCGGCCCGGGGACCAGCAGAAGACGGACAGCACGACCCCGGGCGAGGAGCCGAGAGCGGGCCAGGCGCCCAGCCCGAAGGCGAGCAGCCCGCCCCTCGACGACGAGCCGAAAGCAAACCCGGCGCCCAGCCGAAAACAGGCGAGACGACCCCGGGCGATGAGCCGAAGGCAGGCCGGGACGGCCCGGAGACGAGGTAAAGACCCGTCGGAAAGGGCTTCTGGCCGGCCGAGCCGGCCCAGGCACCAGCCACAGCCGCCACTAGGCCCCACGCCTGCCCTGCGTGACTGCGGTGGCCCTGTGCAAGCAGCCCGACGATGAGCCGGAGCGGGCCGGGACAGCCCGAAGGCAGGGCGGAGACCAGCAGGAGCCAGCCCAGCCCAGGAACCAGCCGAAGGCCGCCCCGAACCAGCCGCAGTCGACCCGAAGCTGGCCCCGTAGCCACCACACCCGACCCAAAGAGCAGCCAAAGACAGCCCAACAGCCGCCACACCCGACCCAAGGACCCGCTGGAGGCGCCCCCCAGCAGCCGAGATCAGCCAGAGCCGGCCGCAAGCTGGCGGCCCGGGGCTTCCCGGCCGCAGCCGAGACCAGCCAGAGCCGGCCGCAAGCTGACCCGGGGCCTCCCGGCCGACCGCAAGCTGGCCCGGGCCTCCCCAGCCGGCTGCAGGCTGGCCCAGGGCCTCAGGCCGACTACAGGCTGACCCGCGGCTCCCCAGCCGACCCTGGCCTCCCCAGCCGGCCCAGGCCCTCCCGCACCTGGCCCCGAGCCGCCCAGCGATGCTCCCGAGAGGGCTCCAGCGTGGCCCCCCGGGTGACCCGGTGGCGTCGCCCGTTCGGCGCAGTCCCGGCCGCACCCGTCGGTCCGGCGCGCCATGGTCGTAGGAGCAGCCGAGACGCCCAGCCCACACGACACGCTCGAACGCCATGAGGGGTGGACCCAGACGTGACCGACACCTCAGGCCTGCCCTCCGGGCCGAACGGCGACGACGCGGCCGAGGTCGTCCCGGGCGCGGGGTCCTCCGCCACCGGCCGGGGGCTGATACGGCGGCGTGAGCGGCGGTGGCTGCAGGGGGCGGCGATCGGGGTGGTCGTCCTCGTCGTCGGCGCGGTCGTGGTCGGGTGGACGGTGTACGCGAAGCTGAACGGCAACATCACCGCGGACGAGGCGGCCGCCGCCGAGCTCGCGCGGTACGAGAAGGAGCGGCCCACGTCGCTCGTGCGTGACGCGCAGAACATCCTGCTGATCGGGTCGGACTCGCGCTCGGGGGACGAGAACGCGAAGTACGGGCGGGACTCCGGGACCGAGCGGTCGGACACGACGATCCTGCTGCACCTGGCCGCGGGGCGGCACAGCGCCACCGCCGTCTCCCTGCCCCGCGACCTGATGGTGGACGTGCCCTCGTGCCTGCGCCCGGACGGCAGCCGCAGCGAGCCGATGTTCTCGATGTTCAACTACGCCTTCGAGATGGGCGGTACCGCCTGCTCGGTGCGTACCGTCGAGAAGCTCACCGGCATCCGCATCGATCACTACGTCGTCGTCGACTTCAACGGGTTCAAGGACATGGTGGACGCGGTCGACGGGGTCCAGGTGTGTCTGGAGGAGCCCGTCGACGACAAGGCCGCCAAGCTGCGGCTGCCCGCGGGCCGCGTGACCCTCGACGGCGAGCAGGCCCTCGGATACGTGCGCGCCCGCAAGTCCCTCGGCAACGGCAGCGACACCGACCGGATGGAGCGGCAGCAGCGGTTCCTCGGGGCGCTCGTCAACAAGGTGCAGAGCAATGACGTACTGCTGAATCCCGGCAAGCTCTACCCCGTCCTGGACGCGGCGACGTCGTCGCTCACCACCGACCCGGATCTGGCAAGTCTGCGCGGACTCTACGAACTCGTGCGCGGGCTGCGTGATCTCCCGACCGACCACGTGCAATTCCTGACCGTTCCGCGCGAGTCGTACGTCTACAACGCCAACCGTGACCAACTGGTGGAGCCGGAGGCCGAGCGGCTGTTCGAGCGGCTACGCCGGGACGCGCCGCTGGAGGTCTCCCAGGACGTCGCGCAGAATTCCGGCGATTCCGGCGCGAAAGCATCCGCCTCCCCCACCCCCACCTTCCACGGCAACACGGCCGCCGAAGCGGGCTGCGAGTAAAACACTCACCAAGTCGAGGGACTTCCGCGAACGCCAGTTCAAGGAAATGGGCGTATTGCCCAGTTGTAGGGACGTGGAATTTGTCACCATCGTCGCTTGACGCTGAACTGGGCGGATAGTGTGAGCGACCCGGTGCACCCGGCCGCGAGGTCTGTCCTTGGGTCGCGCATCGACTGACGTGACCCGAGCGCCTTTGAGGGGGGAAAAGGCGCCGCGTGGCCCCGACGGAGGATTCGGACAACCGTGGACGCGCAAGGCCGTGGGCGGGCGGACAACATCGACCCCGCAGACCAGTGGGTAATCAATCCGAACACCGGCGAATACGAACTGCGACTGACTCCTTCCGCACCGCAATCAGCGGTTCCCGGGCCTCGTAGATCCGCGTCACGCGGAGGCGGCGGCGCGGGTGCGGACGCGGGTGCCGTACGCAGTCGTGTCGCCGCGCCCGGACGGGAGACGGAGGCGCCGGGCCGCGAGGTCCCGCCGCCGCGCCGACGCCGTGGCGAGCCAGAGGAGCCGCCGCCCGGACGGAGGGGGCGGCGGCCGGCGAAGAAGAAGTCGCGAGCGAAGAAGATCGTGCTGTGGACCGGCGGCACGATGGCCTTCGTACTGGTCGCGGCCGCCGGTGCCGGCTACCTCTACATCGAGCACCTCAACAGCAACATCCAGTCGTCCCCGGACGACGGCGCGAGCACCGGTGGCTTCAACAAGGACAAGGCGATCAACGTCCTGGTGATCGGCACCGACAAGCGCACCGGCTCGGGCAACGAGGGCTACGGCGACTCCGGCAGCGTCGGCCACGCCGACACCACGATCCTGCTGCACGTCTCCAAGGACCGTACGAACGCGACCGCCCTCAGCATCCCGCGTGACCTGATCGTGAACGTCCCGGACTGCCCGACCACGCAGGAGGACGGCTCCAGCAAGGTCATCCCGGGCACGGACGGCGTCCGCTTCAACACCAGCCTCGGCCAGGACGGCCGCACGCCCAGCTGCACCATGCGCACGGTCACCGAGCTGACCGGGATCACCCCGGACAACTTCATGGTCGCCGACTTCAACGCGGTCAAGTCGCTGACCACGGCGGTCGACGGGGTCGACGTGTGTCTCGCCAAGGACATCAAGGACCCCGATTCCCACCTGAATCTGAAGAAGGGCACGCGGCACATCGAGGGCGAGACGGCACTCGCCTTCGTACGGACGCGGCACGCCGTCGGCTTCGGCGGCGACCTGAGCCGGATCACGCTGCAACAGCAGTTCCTGAGCGCGCTGATGCGCAAGCTGAAGTCCAACTCCACCCTCACCAGCCCGACGAAGATGGTGAAGGTGGCCGAGGCCGCCACCAAGGCGCTGACCGTGGACTCCCAGCTCGACAGCATCAACAAGCTGAAGGACCTCGGCCTGGAGATGGGCAAGCTCGACCCCAAGAACCTGACCTTCACGACGGTTCCGGTGCTCGACAACCCCGCCGAGAAGGTGAAGGCCACCGTCGTCGTCAACGAGAACACGGCCCCCACCGTCTTCCAACTGATCAAGGACGACGTCTCCTTCACCGAGGTCGCGGCGCAGAAGAAGAAGGCCAAGGACAAGGAAGCCGCGGCGGCCGCCAAGCAGCTGCAGGGGACCCAGTCCTCGGCCGCCGAGGTGCGGGTGCGCATCCTCAACGGCGGGGCCGTCGCCGGAAGCGCACAGAAAACTCTTAACTGGCTGCAGATTGAAGAGGGCGTAACGAAGTCGGAGAATGCAGGCAACGCGTCGACGGCGCTGAGCAGGACAACACTCGAGTACGCGCCCGACCAGGCCGACCAGGCACGCAAGCTCGCCGCGCTCATGGGTCTCTCCGGATCCGCGCTGAAGCCCGGCAAGAGCGTGACCAACTCGCAGGGTCTGCCCGCGATGACGCTGACGCTCGGCAAGGACTTCAAGGGCGCGGGTGTCTCGCTGACCGCGCCGACGAAGGTGCCGGACACCGTCGACACGTCCACAGCGGACAAGGTTGAGTGCGCCAAGTGACCTAACGGGTCCGTCACGCGTCTTAGAAGGCGCGGGGCGGACCCGTGTGTCAGGCGCAGGGTGGGGAGGGCTGGAAGTTGGCGCAGAGCAGTGTGCGGGGGGAGGCGCCCGCGGTGGACGGCACGATGTCGCTCACACCGCAGGACCGGAACGTACCGGTGGACCAGGCACAGCACGACGGTGGGGGCCGTCAGGGCGGTGGCGAGGGCAGCGGCAAAACCGGCAGACCGGGCCGCAGGCGGCGCGTGTTGCGCTGGTCGGCGACGGTGATGGCGGTGGTCATACTCGGGACCGCGGGCGCCGGTTACCTGTACTACCGGCACCTGAACGGGAACATCCAGAAGGACGCCCTGAACATCGGTGACGAGAAGGACAGGGCGGCGCAGTCGCAGGCCAACTCGGCGGGCCAGACCCCGCTGAACATCCTGCTGATCGGTTCGGACGCGCGGGACACCGAGGAGAACCAGAAGCTCGGCGGCGCCAAGGAGACGTTCGGCGGGGTTCCGCTCGCCGACGTCCAGATGCTGCTGCACGTCTCCGCCGACCGCTCCAACATGTCGGTCGTGAGCATGCCGCGCGACACCCTGCTCGACATCCCCAAGTGCACGGACCCGGACACCGGCAAGGTGTATCCGGCGAGCACCTCGACCGTGATGACGAACGAGTCGCTGGGGCGCGGCGGTCCGGGCTGCACGGTGGCGACGTGGGAGAAGCTCACCGACATCCACATCGACCACTTCATGATGATCGACTTCGCGGGTGTGGTGTCGATGGCGGACGCCATCGGCGGGGTGCCGGTCTGTGTGAGCGACAACGTCCACTCGCACACCTCCACCGGCCACGGTTCGGGCCTCAAACTGAAGAAGGGCACGACGTCGATCAAGGGCGAGCAGGCCCTCCAGTGGCTGCGCACCCGGTACGGCTTCGAGGACGGCAGTGACCTCGCGCGTGCCAAGGCGCAGCACATGTACATGAACTCGATGGTCCGCGAGCTGCGTGCCAGCGCCAAGCTGAGCAGCCCGAACAAGCTGCGCAAGCTCGCCGAGGCGGCCACGCGGGCGATCACCGTCGACGACGGTCTGGGCACCATCACGAAGATGTACGACCTGGCGACCGAGCTCAAGAAGGTGCCGACCGACCGCATCACGATGACGACGATGCCGAACGAGTACGTCGGCGCGCGCGTGAAGCCCACCGAGGACGCCGCGAAGCTGTTCCGTCTGGTGCGCGAGGACATCGCCCTCGACGGCAAGGACAAGAAGAAGACCACCGCCACGCCGGCGGCCCAGGACCCGGCGGCCGCGGACGACCGGATCGCGGTCCAGGTCCGCAACGGCACCATGACCAGCACTCTGGGCCCGGTCGGCGGACGGGCGACGGCGGTGACGCAGTCGCTGGTCGGCAAGGGCTTCACCGAGGCGAAGGCGGACACCTCGGCGGCCACGGCCGAGGAGACCACGCTGGTCCGTTACCCGAGCGCCGACCTCAAGGGCGACGCGCAGCGGGTCGCGAAGGTCCTGGGCATCCCGGCGACCGCGGTGGAACAGTCCACCTCCGTGTCCGGGGTGACGCTCGTGGTGGGCGCGGACTGGCGGTCGGGTACGGCGTACAAGGCGCCGGCGGCCGACGACAAGACCCCGGAGTCGGCGGAGGCGATCAACGCGTCCGACACCTCGCAGTGCATGCAGGTCAACCCGGACTACACCTGGTAGACCGGCGGCACCCGCACGCACTTCGGCCCGGACCGCGAGAACGCGGTCCGGGCCGATACGTTTCTGCAAACCCACCCGGCCCACACGGGCCGATCAGGCCGATCAGTGGGAGCTGAGCACCGCGGGACGCCGGGACGCCATGACCTTGCGGGCCAGCGACCTGGGGCTGGTGAGGAAGCCCCATCCCCACGACATGTGCATGGCGGCCAGGGCCACGGGGATCCGCAGCCGTGCCTTCAGCGGCAGTCCCCTGCCCGCGGGCAGCGACCCGGCGGCGATCGCCGCGAGGTAACCGCCGGGGATCACCAGGGCCCACGGGGTGAGCGCGACGCCCACCACGACGCCCGCGGCGATCGCGCACACCGCGGTCGGCGGGGCGAGGTAGCGCAGGTTGATGGAGCCCTCGTGGTAGCGGGCGACGACGTGCCGCCAGCGGCCGTAGTCCTTGTACTGCTTGGCGAGCGCCTTCACGCTGGGGCGCGGCCGGTACGAGACCCTCAGCTCGGGCGAGAACCAGATGAGGCCGCCCGCCTCCCGGATCCGGAAGTTCAGCTCCCAGTCCTGGGCGCGGATGAACTCCTCGTTGTAGCCGCCCTGCTGTTCCAGCGCCGCGCGCCGGAAGACGCCCAGATACACCGTCTCGGCCGGGCCGGCCTGTCCGCCCGTGTGGAAGGCGGCGTTGCCGACACCGATCTTCGAGGTCATGGCCGCGGCGACCGCGTGCTCCCAGTCGTTCTCGCCCTCGGCGTGCATGATGCCGCCGACGTTCTGCGCGCCGGTCTCCTCCAGGAGCCGTACGGCGGTGGCGATGTAGTTCGGCGAGAGCATGCCGTGACCGTCGACGCGCACGACGATCGGATGGCGGGAGGCCTTGATCGCGGCGTTCAGGGCGGCGGGCGTGCGACCGGTCGGGTTCGGCACGGTGTGCACGCGCGGATCCCCGCGGACGAGTTCGGCGGCGATCTCGTCCGTACGGTCCGTGGACGGACCGATGGCGATCACGACCTCCATCTCGCCGGCGTACTCCTGGGCGAGGATCGCTTGGACGGCTCCGCGCAGATGCCGTTCCTCGTTGAGGACGGGCATGATCACGGACACGGCGGGAAGCTGCACGTCGGACTTGGCGTTCATCGGTGCTCACGTTACCGCGAACGGGGGACACCGGTGCGCGCCGCCGGGTGACCTGCCGGGCGACAGATCGTATCGGCCTACTGTTTCCACGGATCCCACGTACGGCCCTCGTCCGGAGGTGTCCCCTTGCCCACACCGCCCCGTTCCCCCGCCCGGCCGCAGCGCCGCCCGCAGCCGTCCCGCCGCCCGCCGCGGCCACCCGTACGGCGCAGGAAGCCGCGCTGGGCCATGCGGGCGGTGACGACGCTGTCGGTGGTGGTGCTCGCCGCCGCCGGGATCGGACACTCCGTGGTCGCGAGCCTGGACGCGGGCATCGCCCGGGTCGACCCCTTCAAGGACATGAAGAACCGCCCCCGCGCGGGCCACGGCATGAACGTCCTGCTGGTCGGCACCGACGGCCGCGAGAAGATCACCGAGGCCGAGCGGCGCGCGTACCGGCTCGGCGGCGCGCCCTGCCACTGCACCGACACGATCATGATCGTGCACATCTCCGAGGACCGGGAGCGGGCGAGCGTGGTGAGCCTGCCGCGCGACAGCTACACCGACACGCCCCCGCACACCGACCAGACCACCGGCAAGGAGCACGCCGGCCACCCGATCAAGCTGAACGCCGCGTACGCGGAGGGCGGGCCGCAGCTGACCGTGCGCACGGTCGAGAACATGACCCGGGTGAAGATCGACCACTACCTGGAGGTCGACTTCACCAGCTTCATGAAGACGGTGGACGTGCTCGGCGGGGTGCGGATCTGCACCACCCAGCCGCTGAAGGACTCCTACACCGGACTCGACCTGCCGGCCGGCGCCCACACGCTGACCGGCGGCCAGGCGCTCCAGTACGTCCGCTCCCGGCACGTCGACGGCGCCTCCGACCTCGGCCGGATGCAGCGCCAGCAGCGCTTCCTGGCGGCGCTGGTGGACCGGGCCACGTCCTCCGGGGTGCTGCTGAACCCGATCCGGTTCCGGGACGTCACCCGGGCGGTGCTGGGCTCGGTGCGCGCGGACAAGGGCTTCGGCACGGACGAACTGCTGGACCTGGGCCGCGCGATGCGCGACTTCTCGCCGTCCTCCTCGGAGTTCACCACCGTGCCCATCGGCCAGATGGGATACGCCGTCAAGGGCATCGGCTCGACGCTGAAATGGGACCCCGTCAGGTCCGGGCGCCTCTTCCAGGCCCTGCGCGACGACCACCCCCTGGCCACGCCCCGTCCCCACAGCACGGTGGTGCGGGTGGCGGTGGCCCCGCAGCAGATCCGGGTCCAGGTGGAGAACGGCACCGGCACCGCCGGGCTCGGCAAGCGGGTGGACGCCGCCCTGGCCGCCACCGGCTTCCGCACCAGCCACCGTCCCGTGAACGCCGCCGACCGCGACGTGGCGCGCACGGTCATCGTCTACGACCCCCGCTGGGACCGTTCGGCGAAGTCCCTCGCGGCCGCCCTGCCGGGCAGCGAGCTGCGGCCGGTGCGCGACCAGGGGGCCGTACTGAAGGTGATCGCCGGGTCGGACTTCCGGGAGGTGCGGAAGGTGCGGGCGGAGGCGCAGCAGTACCGGGGCCGGTTCGAGGCGGCCCGGGGTGACGAGGTGGGGTGCGCTCACTGACCCGCGGGGGCCGTCGTCGCGGAGGCCCGCCGGGAAGCCGTGATCGCGTCCTGGCCGGTCCGGGCCGCCCCGGCGCCCGATGGCGGGGGGCGGCCCGGAGGCGTACGACGGAAGGGAACGGGGCCCGCGCCCGGGCCCCTCTCACTCCCCGGGAGAAGCCATGACCCAGCCCGGAACCATGACGGCCATGAGCAAGGACATGCAGGACTGCGTCGAGGCCTGCATGGCCTGCCACACCATGTGCGAGGAGACCATGAGCTCCTGCCTGCACAAGGGCGGCCAGGCCCAGATGCAGATCATGCGCGCGCTGATGGACTGCTCCGAGATGACCCGCATGTGCGCCGACATGATGATGCGCCGCTCGCCGATGTCCGCCGAGATGTGCGCCCTGTGCGCGAAGGCCTGCGACATGTGCGCCGAGGCGTGTATGTCCATGCCGGACGACGAGCAGATCATGCGCTGCGCCGAGTCCTGTCGCCGCTGCGCCGAGTCGTGCCGCTCGATGGCGAGCGTACGGATGTGACATCGGCCCGGGCGTGACGTCGGCCTCGGCACGACATCGGCCCGGCATGACATCGGCCCGGCCCGCTTCGAGGGCGCCCCGCGGGGTGCCCTCGTTGCGTCGTGGCAGTCCGGCCGCGGCCGGTCAGCCGAACAGCGGCTCCAGTGCCCGCGCCAGGTCCGGCGCCGTACGGAAGTGCACGGTCCGCATCCCCAGGGCGGCCGCCGCGGCGATGTTCTCCGCGGTGTCGTCGACGAACAGGCACCGGTCGGGGCGGACGCCCGCCCGGGCCGCCGCGAGTTCGAGGATGCGGGGGTCGGGCTTGGCGAGGCCCACCCGGGCGCTGCTGACGACGTGGTCGGCGAGGTCGGTCAGCCCGAGCGAGTCGAGGTCGGCCTCCAGGCCCAGCGTGGCGTTGGTCACGAGGACCAGCGGTACCCGGGTGCGGACCCGGCGCAGCAGGGACACCACCGCGTCGTCGGCGTGGAAGGGCGACTCCAGCAGGGCGGTGCCGAGCTCCCAGGCGGTCGCGTCGGGCACCAGCCCGGCCAGCCCCTGGGCGATGGACCCCACCCACTCCTGCTCGGTGGCCAGGCCCAGCAGCACCGGCAGGTCGACCTCCGGTGCGAAGGCCACCTTCATCGTGGTGCCCTCGGCCAGTCCGGCGGCGCGCTCCAGCGCCTCCAGACCGGACGGGTCGAAGTGCCGTACGACGTTGTCGACGTCGCACAGCACCGCGTCGAACGGCCTTCTGTGCCCGGGGCCGCCGGTCGGGTCAGTCACCCGACACCGTCACCTTCTCGTCGTTGTTCAGCTCGTCGACCAGCTTCTTGACCTTCGCCTTGTCCCAGACGAGGTTGCCGCCGGAGGAGCCCGAGATCGGCATGTTCATCGAGACGCCGTCGCCGCCGTTGACGCCCTTCATCGCGAAGAACATGGAGCCCAGGTCCCACAGACCCATGTCCTTGTCGACGATCAGGGAGTCCAGGCCCGCGCCCATGGTCGGGTAGAACGTGAAGGGGTTCAGGAGCGTCGAGGGGGTCGCCACCTGGTGGGCCAGTGCCGCCAGGAACTTCTGCTGGTTCTTCGTGCGCTCCAGGTCGGACGCGGCGAAGGCGTGCCGGGTACGGACGAAGGCCAGGGCCTCCTCGCCGTTCAGGGTCTGCTTGCCGGCCTTGAAGTCGGCGCCCGAGTACTTGTCCTTGAACGCCTTGTCGATGGTGATGTCCACCCCGCCGACCGCGTCCACGATGCTCGCGAAGCCGTTGAAGCCGATCTCCACGTAGTGGTCGATGTGCAGGCCGGTGTTGAACTCGACCGTGCGCACCAGCAGCGTCGGCCCGTCCTCCGCGTACGCCGCGTTCAGCTTGCTGTGCCGGCCCGTGCCCTTGAAGGTCTTGCCGGACTCGGAGCCCTGGTACGTCGGTATCTCCACGTCCGAGTCACGGGGCAGCGAGATCAGCGTGTCGCCGTTGCCGCCGACGTGCAGGATCATCATCGAGTCGGTGCGCTTGCCCTCGGCGGAGCCGGTGTGCAGCGCCTTCTTGTCGGCGGCGGACAGGCCCTCACGGCTGTCGGAGCCGACGATGAGGTAGTTCGTGCCGTCGCCCGCCTCGGGCCGGTCGATGACCTTCGACAGGTCGACCTCGCGCCGCAGCTTGCCGTCGGCCCAGAAGTACGTGCCGATCGTCGTCACCGCCAGCACGGTCACCACGGTGATCGCCGTCCACTTGATGCGGCGGCGCCAGTTCGGCCGGGGCCGCGCCCCGTACGCACCGGGGCCCTCCGGACCGCCGGGACCGCCGCCACCGGGCGCGCCGTAGACGTGGCCCGTGTTGTAGCCGCTGTCGTAGCCCTGGCCGTCGTCATAGCCCTGGCCGTCGGTGTACGACGGCTGCTGCGGGACGCCGCCTCCGTACGGCGGCGCGGACGGACCGGGACCGTAGCCGCCGCCCTGTCCGGGCGGAGCCGTAGGGCCACGACGGACCTGCCGCATCACGCGCGCACTCTCGGGCTGTGCGTTCGCGCTGCCGCGTCCGTACTGGCGGCCACCGTTTTCGTCGGACCATGCCTCGGGCCAATCGCTCATGGGCCCCAGTGTGCAGGGATCCCCCATGTGGCTTACAAGGGTCGTCGGAAAATCACAGCCCCGCTGTTGCCAAGCTGACACAAATTCCCGGGTTGTCGGCTCCGCATAGGGTGGGGGTCATGACAGACCAGGCCTTCGCAGTGGAGTCGGAGACGCCGGACATCGCCGGCAAGCCCACCTCCGCCTCCCGCACCACCCTCAGCCACATCATGACCCACAACGACACCAACCTTCTGGGCACGGTGCACGGCGGGGTGATCATGAAGTTGGTCGACGACGCGGCGGGCGCGGTGGCCGGCCGGCACAGCGGTGGTCCGGCTGTCACGGCGTCCATGGACGAGATGGTGTTCCTGGAGCCGGTCCGCGTCGGCGACCTCGTGCATGTGAAGGCCCAGGTCAACTGGACCGGCCGGACCTCGATGGAGGTCGGCGTGCGGGTCCTGGCCGAACGCTGGAACGAGTCCGCCCCGGCCACCCAGGTCGGCTCGGCGTACCTGGTGTTCGCCGCGGTCGACGCCGACGGCAGGCCGCGCCGGGTACCGCCGGTGTCCCCGGAGACGGAGCGCGACAAGCGCCGCTACCAGGAGGCCCAGATCCGCCGCACCCACCGCCTGGCCCGCCGCCGAGCGATCATGGAACTCCGCGAACGCCGCGCGGCGGAGGGCATCACGGACTGAGGCCTGCCGTCGCGCGAGCCGGCCAGACGTCCGAAGGACTCCGGGATCACCGAGCCCGGCGGGACGGACCATCGTCGGCCACCCGTCCGTCGGGAAAGCGCACCGGGTCCCGCAGGAGTCGGATGTAGACGTCCTCGTACACCACACCGAAGGGGCCGGTGTCCGCTCCGGCCTGCTCCGCCTCGATGATGTCGATGGAGCCCGGTCCGTCGTCGTTGCGGAAGAGGTCGGGCTGCTCTTTCCGCAAGCGGGTGTAGTCGTCCACGAAGCCCCCCGGGCACGCGACCAGATCAGCTGGGTCAGCGGGCGCCCGTGCGCCCACGGGATACGTCCTATCCAGACCGGCCCATGGTCATGCCGTCGCCCGGGACGCGGAAGGCCCGCCCGGCGGGGGAGACCGGCGGGCGGGCCTTCGTGCTGTGTCCGGCGTCGCGGGGGTGCCGTTACGGCAGGTTGCGCGCCATCACGATGCGCTGGACCTGGTTCGTGCCCTCGTAGATCTGGGTGATCTTCGCGTCGCGCATCATGCGCTCGACCGGGTAGTCACGGGTGTAGCCGTAACCGCCCAGCAGCTGGACCGCGTCCGTGGTGACCTCCATCGCCACGTCCGAGGCGAAGCACTTGGCGGCCGCGCCCTGGAAGGTGAGGTCCTTGTCACCCCGCTCCGACTTGGCGGCCGCCGCGTACGTCAGCTGGCGCGCGGCCTCGATCTTCATGGCCATGTCGGCGAGCATGAACTGGATGCCCTGGAAGTCGGCGATCGGCTTGCCGAACTGCTTGCGCTCCTGGACGTAGCCCTTGGCGTAGTCGAGGGCGCCCTGGGCGATACCGAGGGCCTGGGCCGCGATGGTGATGCGGGTGTGGTCCAGGGTCTTCATCGCCGTGGCGAAGCCGGTGCCCTCCTCGCCGATCATGCGGTCCGCGGGGATGCGGACGTTGTCGAGGTAGACCTCGCGGGTCGGGGAGCCCTTGATGCCGAGCTTCTTCTCCGGGGCGCCGAAGGAGACGCCCTCGTCCGACTTCTCGACCACGAAGGCCGAGATGCCCTTCGAGCGCTTCGTCGGGTCCGTGACCGCCATCACCGTGTAGAACTCGGAGACACCCGCGTTGGTGATCCAGCGCTTCACGCCGTTGAGGACGTAGTGGTCGCCGTCACGGACGGCCTTCGTCTTCATGCCGGCCGCGTCGGAGCCCGCGTCGGGCTCGGAGAGGCAGTACGAGAACATCCCCTCGCCGCCGGCGAGCGGGGTCAGGTACTTCTTCTTGAGGTCCTCGCCGCCGGAGAGGATCACCGGGAGCGAGCCGAGCTTGTTCACCGCCGGGATCAGGGAGGAGGACGCGCACGCCCGCGCCACCTCCTCGATCACGATCACCGTGGCCAGCGCGTCCGCGCCCGCGCCGCCGTACGACTCGGGAACGTGCACGGCGTGCAGGTCGCCCGCGACGAGTGCGTCGTGCGCCTCCTGCGGGAAACGCGCTTCCTCGTCCACCGCGGCCGCGAACGGCGCGATCTTCGCGTCGGCCAGCGAGCGGATGGCGTCGCGGAGCATGTCGTGCTCCTCGGACGGGCGGTACAGGTCGAAGTCAGCCGATCCGGCCAAGGTCTCTCACGCTCCAAGGACACTGCGCTAATTACCGTTAAGTAACCCAAATTTTAGGGGCCCGCCCACGCCACAGGTACGTGAGCTTGGCGACAGAGGGAAATGTGCCCGTTGAAGGGGCGACGCACGCCCCGACTATGCTCGGTCAGCGCATCCGACGCCGTACACCCCAGGAGCACGCATGCCCGCCCTCAGGATCACCGTGATCGGCACCGGTTATCTCGGCGCCACGCATGCCGCGGCCATGGCCGAGCTCGGCTTCGAGGTGCTCGCGCTCGACATCGTGCGCGAGAAGATCGAGATGCTGGAGCGGGGCGAGACCCCGATGTACGAGCCGGGGCTCGAAGACCTGCTGCGCCGGCATGTCGCCGGGTTCGAGGGCAGCACCGGACGGCTGCGCTTCACCCAGGACTGGGCGGAGGTCGGGGCCTTCGGCGACATCCACTTCGTCTGTGTGAACACCCCGCAGAAGCACGGCGAGTACGCCTGCGACATGTCGTACGTCGACTCCGCCGTCGCCTCGCTCGCGCCGCATCTGGCCCGTCCCGCGCTGGTCGTCGGCAAGTCCACCGTGCCCGTCGGTTCCGCCGACCGGCTGGCCCGCATGATCGCCGAGCTGGCGCCGGCCGGCGCGGACGCCGAGCTGGCCTGGAACCCAGAGTTCCTGCGCGAGGGTTTCGCCGTCCAGGACACCCTGCACCCCGACCGGATCGTGGTGGGCGTGCGCAGCGAACGCGCGGAGAAGCTGCTGCGGCAGGTGTACGCCACCCCCGTCGGCGAGGGTTCCCCGTTCGTCGTCACCGACTTCCCCACCGCCGAGCTCGTGAAGACCTCCGCGAACTCCTTCCTCGCCACCAAGATCTCCTTCATCAACGCGATGGCGGAGGTCTGCGAGGCGGCGGGCGGCGATGTCGCCAAGCTGGCGGAGGCGATCGGACACGACGACCGGATCGGCAAGAAGTTCCTGCGGGCCGGGATCGGCTTCGGCGGCGGCTGTCTGCCGAAGGACATCCGGGCGTTCATGGCGCGCGCCGGTGAGCTGGGCGCCGACCAGGCGCTGACCTTCCTGCGCGAGATCGACTCCATCAACATGCGCCAGCGCGGACAGATGGTGGAGCTGGCCCGGCAGGCGCTGGGCGGCGGCCCCTTCCTGGGCAAGCGCGTCGCCGTGCTCGGCGCCACCTTCAAGCCCGACTCGGACGACGTACGGGACTCCCCCGCGCTGAACGTCGCCGGTCAGATACACCTCCAGGGCGGCCAGGTGACCGTCTACGACCCCAAGGGCATGGACAACGCGCGCCGGGTCTTCCCGACGCTGGGCTACGCCGACTCGGCGCTGGAGGCGGTGCGGGGCGCCGACGTCGTGCTGCACCTGACCGAGTGGCGGGAGTTCCGGGAGCTGGACCCGGCGGAGCTCGGCGAGGCCGCGGCGGCCCGGCTGATCCTCGACGGACGCAACGCGCTCGACCCCGAGCTGTGGCGCAAGGCCGGCTGGACGTACCGGGCGATGGGCCGCCCGACCGCCTGAGCGGGTCCGCCGGAAGAGCTACCCGCCGGAAGAGGGGCCGGCCGGAAGCGGCGCCACCCGAAACGGTCCGGCCGGGACCGGCTCGTCGAGAGTCCGTCGTCGGTGCGGGCCGTGGGCGCGGTTCGAGCGGGGCCGCGCGGGTTCTGTTCGTGCGGCCGCGCCGGCGGGCCGGACAGGGCGATGCCGGTTCGGCCGAGGCTCAGTCGGCCGAACCGGCATCTGGCTGCATTCTGCCGCACCCGGCCGCCGCGTGACGCGGGAACCACCTGTGCGTCGGTCGCCCTTGCCAGACCCTTACCGCTCCTTGGCGGCCTCCGCGGCCTCCTTGGACCGGTACCGGCGCATCTTCGCGCGCGCCCCGCACACCGACATCGAGCACCAGCGGCCCCGGCCCGCCGGACTGCGGTCGTAGTACGCCCAGTGACAGGTCACCGCCTCACAGGCCTTCAGCCGGCTCCAGGTGCCCGCGACCAGGGACTCCGCCACGGCGGCCGCGATCCGGGACGGCAGGGGCGCCCCGGCACCGGGGGCGAGCCGGGCGGAGCCGTCCCGCTCGTCGACCGTCACGTAGAGCGGTGCCGCCGCCAGCAGCGCTCCCAGCGGGGGCGCCTCGCGGTACGGCGGACGGCCCGCGTGCGCGAGCAGCGCCGTGCGCAGCGCTTCCCGCAGGTCGCGCGCGGCCGGCAGCTCGTCCGGGGCGAGCCCGAGGCGCGCCATGCCGTCGGGCGTGTCGAGGGCGTCGGCGCCCGTCTCGATGTCCAGCGTGTTCACCAGGGACTCGATCAGAGCCAGGCCGCCCGGTGCGGGCGATCTCTCACTCATCGCGGCACGCCACCTCCCGCAGCCCCTCCCACAGCCGGTATTTCCCTTGTGACGTTACTCCCAGCACGCGAGCATGGGGTAACGGTTACTGGTTACCCGTCTCTACGGGTAACGCTCGTAGCTACGGGTACCGCTCGTACGTATCGCCGATCGAGGAGGAAGTCATGGCACTCGCCAAGCTGGACGTCGTCGTCCTGGACTGTCCCGACCCCCGGGCCCTGGCCGGTTTCTACGCCGCCGTACTGGGCGGCACCACGGTGGAGAACGACGACTGGATCGACCTGAAGCTGGACGACGGTCGGACGCTGGCGTTCCAGGCCGCGCCGGGACACGTACCGCCGAAGTGGCCCGCGCCCGACGCCTCGCAGCAGTTCCACCTGGACCTGACCGTCGAGGACCTGGACGAGGCCGAGAAGGGTGTCCTGGCGCTCGGCGCGCGGCCGCTGGACGTCGAGGACCGCACGCGCAGCTTCCGGGTCTACGCGGACCCGGCCGGGCACCCGTTCTGTCTCTGCGCCGGCTGACCGGGCGGTCCGGCGGACCGCCCGGGGCGGGGTGGCCGACGCGGTCGGCCACCCCGTCGCGCGGCGTCAGCCGTCGAGGGACTCGATCGTCGCGTTGGAGGGCGCGCGGGTGGCCCGCAGGCCGCTCGCGACGTCCTCGGCCGCGCCCAGCACCCGTACCGAGTTCTGCCAGGTCAGCTTGGCCAGGTCGGGCCTGGACCAGCCGCGGTCGAGAAGCTCGGCGATCAGGTTGGGATACCCGGAGACGTCGCTGAGGCCGTCGGGGGTGAACGCCGTGCCGTCGTAGTCGCCGCCGATGCCGAGGTGGTCGATGCCGGCGACCTCGCGCATGTGGTCGAGGTGGTCGGCGACCGTCGCGACCGTGGCGACGGGGCGCGGGGTGCTCTCCTCGAAGGCCTGGTGGACCCGCATCGCCTCGACCGTGGTGTCCAGGTGGTGGAAACCGTGGGCGCGCATGTTCGCGTCGGCCGCGGCCGTCCAGTCGACCGCCGCCTGGAGCACGAACTTGGGCACGAACGTGACCATGGCGATACCGCCGTTGGCGGGCAGCCGCTCCAGGACGTCGTCCGGGATGTTGCGCGGGTGGTCGCAGACGGCCCGGGACGAGGAGTGCGAGAAGATCACCGGCGCGGACGAGGTGTCCAGCGCGTCGCGCATGGTCGTCGCCGCCACATGGGACAGGTCGACGAGCATGCCCAGCCGGTTCATCTCCCGGACCACCTCGCGGCCGAAGGCGGACAGACCGCCGACCGCCGGCTTGTCGGTCGCCGAGTCCGCCCACGCCACGTTGTCGTTGTGGGTGAGGGTCAGGTAGCGCACGCCGAGGTCGTACAACCCCCGCAGCGTGCCGAGGGAGTTGGCGATCGAGTGGCCGCCCTCGGCCCCCATGAGGGAGGCGATCCGGCCCTCGGACCGCGCCGCCTCCATGTCCGCCGCCGTCAGCGCGCGGCGCAGATCCCGCGGGTGGCGGTCGAGCAACTGCCGTACGCAGTCGATCTGTTCCAGAGTCGAGGGCACCGCGTCGGGCAGGTCCGAGCGGACGTAGACCGACCAGTACTGCGCGCCGACGCCGCCCTCGCGCAGGCGGGGGATGTCGGTGTGCAGATGGGCGTCCTGAGGGGTGGCGATGTCGCGGGCGTCGAGGTCGTAGCGGACCTGTTCGCGCAGGGCCCAGGGGAGGTCGTTGTGACCGTCCACGACCGGGAATTCGGCGAGGAGCGCGCGGGCTTCGTCGAGGGAGGTCATCGGCTCACTTCCCGAAGCCGAAGCCGTTGCCGCCGTCGACCTTGGCACGCAGTCGCTTGCCCTTCTCGGTGGCCTGGTCGTTCAGCTCCTGCTGGAAGTCCCGCATCCGGGCCAGCAGGTCCTCGTCGTGGGTGGCGAGGATCCGGGCCGCGAGCAGTCCCGCGTTGCGGGCGCCGGCGACGGAGACGGCCGCGACCGGGACCCCGGCCGGCATCTGCACGATCGACAGCAGCGAGTCCATGCCGTCCAGGTACTTCAGCGGCACCGGGACGCCGATGACCGGCAGCGGGGTGACCGAGGCCAGCATGCCAGGCAGGTGGGCGGCGCCGCCCGCACCCGCGATGATCACCTTGATGCCCCGGTCGGCGGCCTGCTCGCCGTACGTGACCATCTCGCGCGGCATGCGGTGCGCGGAGACCACGTCGACCTCGTACGCGATCTCGAACTCGTCCAGGGCCTGGGCGGCGGCCTCCATGACGGGCCAGTCGGAGTCCGACCCCATGACGATGCCTACAACAGGGCTCATTCGGTGATCGTGCCTCTCAGGTAGCCGGCAGCGTGACGGGCGCGCTCCAGCACGTCGTCGAGGTCGTCGCCGTAGGTGTTGACGTGGCCGACCTTGCGGCCGGGCTTCACGTCCTTGCCGTACATGTGGATCTTCAGCTGGGGGTCGCGCGCCATGCAGTGCAGGTACGCGGAGTACATGTCCGGGTAGTCGCCGCCGAGGACGTTCACCATGACCGTCCACGGCGCGCGCGGGCGCGGATCGCCGAGGGGCAGGTCGAGGACGGCCCGGACGTGGTTGGCGAACTGGGAGGTGATCGCGCCGTCCTGCGTCCAGTGGCCCGAGTTGTGCGGACGCATGGCGAGCTCGTTCACCAGGATCCGGCCGTCCGCCGTCTGGAACAGCTCGACGGCGAGATGGCCGACGACACCGAGTTCCTTGGCGATCCGCAGCGCCATCTCCTCGGCCCGCAGCCCGAGGCCCGCGTCGAGGCCGGGGGCGGGGGCGATGACCGTGTCACAGACGCCGTTCACCTGGCGGGACTCGACCACCGGGTAGGCGACGGCCTGGCCGTGCGGGGAACGCACGACGTTCGCCGCCAGCTCCCGTACGAAGTCGACCTTCTCCTCGGCGAGGACCGGGACACCGGCCCGGAAGGGTTCGGCGGCCTCCTCGACGGAGTCCACCACCCACACGCCCTTGCCGTCGTACCCGCCGCGGACGGTCTTCAGGACGACGGGGAATCCCCCACCGCCCTCGGCCGCGAAGGCGGCCACGTCCTGTGGATCGGAGACGATGCGGTGCCGTGGGCACGGCACGCCGATCGCGGTGAGCTTCGCCCGCATCACGCCCTTGTCCTGGGCGTGCACGAGCGCGTCGGGGCCCGGCCGGACGGGGATGCCGTCCGCCTCCAGGGCCCTGAGGTGCTCGGTGGGCACATGCTCGTGATCGAACGTGATCACATCGCACCCGCGTGCGAACGCGCGCAGCGTGTCCAGGTCGCGGTAGTCGCCGATGACGACTTCGCTCACGACCTGTGCCGCGGAATCCTGTGGGGTGTCACTGAGGAGCTTGAACTTGATGCCGAGCGGGATGCCTGCCTCGTGTGTCATACGCGCGAGCTGGCCCCCGCCGACCATGCCGACTACCGGGAACGTCACGCCCCCAGGATATCGGCCACGCCGGGAAGGCCGGATTCCGCGCCTCTTACCGTGCCCTTTCCCGCCTCATACCCGGCCTTTTCCCGCTCCTGACCGAACCGTTTCCCGTACGTGAGCCCGTCCACAGGAAAGCCTGAAGGGGGGCGGTTAGCATGGCTGGGTTGACGTAAACCGACCCGGACGGGGGCACGCACAGCCATGGAACACGGTTCCTCGGGGCTGCGACGACTCGTACGAGAGGTCGCGAAGTTCGGCGCCGTCGGCGGCGCGGGGCTTCTGGTCAATCTCGGCGTGTTCAACCTGGTGCGCCACACGACGGACCTTCCCGTCGTGCGGGCCAGCGTCATCGCCACCGTCGTCGCCATCGTCTTCAACTACATCGGCTTCCGGTACTTCACGTACCGGGACCGTGACAAGGGCGGCCGTACGAAGGAACTGACCCTGTTCCTGCTGTTCAGCGTGGTCGGGCTGGTGATCGAGAACGGCGTGCTGTACGCGGCGACGTACTGGTTCGGCTGGGACAGCCCGTTGCAGAGCAACATCTTCAAGTTCCTCGGCATCGGCGTCGCCACGCTGTTCCGGTTCTGGTCCTACCGCTCCTGGGTGTTCAAGACACTGCCCGCGCGGGAGGCCGTCGCCGACGCGGAGTCGCTGCTGAAGGCGGAGTCGAAGAAGCAGCGGGCCGACCAGTGGGCGGGCTGACCCGGAGGCCGTGACGGGCCCGCCAGATCCGGCCAGGGCCTGCGACAAGGCCCGTCAGGGCTGATCCGGCGCGGTGCCCCAAAGGGCTGGTCCGGGGCGGTTGACGGGGTCTGACGGCCGGCGTCGGGGACGCGTGCGATCCGCGCCGCGGACCGCACGGAGGAAAATGCTCCGCTAGCGCACCGTCGGCTCGTCCTCGTCGTCCGCCTGCGGCCGCTTCAGCGGCGTGCGGGACAGGAACAGACCGAACACCGGCGGCTGGGTCTGGAGCATCTCCAGTCGGCCGCCGTCCGCCTCCGCGAGGTCCCGGGCCACCGCGAGGCCGATGCCCGTCGAGTTGCGGCCGCTGATGGTGCGCTCGAAAATACGCGCCCCGAGGTCGTCCGGGACACCGGGGCCCTCGTCCGTCACCTCGACGACCGCCTGGTTGCCGGTGACGCGGGTGCGCAGCGCCACCGTGCCCCCGCCGTGCATGAGCGAGTTCTCGATCAGGGCCGCCAGCACCTGGGCCACCGCTCCCGGCGTCCCGACGGCCCGCAGATGACGCTTGCCCGAGCTGACGATGGCGCGGCCCACCCCGCGGTACGCCGGGCGCCACTCCGCGAGCTGCTGCTGGATGACCTCGTCGAGGTCGAAGGAGACGGCCGAGCCGGTACGCGGGTCGCGGGCGTTCGTCAGGAGCCGCTCCACCACGTCCGTCAGGCGTTCCACCTGCGTGAGCGCGATGGTCGCCTCCTCCTTCACCGTGTCCGGGTCGTCGGTGAGGGTGATCTCCTCCAGCCGCATGGACAGCGCGGTCAGCGGTGTGCGCAGCTGGTGGGAGGCGTCGGCGGCCAGCCGCCGCTCGGCCGTCAGCATCCGGCCGATGCGTTCGGCGGAGGAGTCCAGGACGTCCGCGACCCGGTCCAGCTCGGGCACGCCGTACCGCTTGTGCCGGGGGCGCGGGTCGCCCGAGCCGAGGCGCTCGGCGGTCTCCGCGAGGTCGGTGAGCGGTGAGGCGAGCCGGTTGGCCTGGCGGACCGCGAGGAGCACCGCGGCCACCACGGCCAGCAGCGCCACCGCCCCGATGATCAGCAGCGTGCGGCCGACCTCCCGGGTCACGGACGAGCGCGGCTCCTCGACCGTGACCGTCTCGCCCTCCTCGCCCTTGGCGGTGGAGCGGATCACCTCGCCGGTCGGCCTGGTGCCGACCTCGATGACCCGCTCCCCCGGCATCAGGATCCGGGCGTAGCGTTCCTGCGCGACCTGGCCGCGCAGTATCTGCGCGTTGACGGTCTCCTCGCCGAGCAGCCGGCTGTCCACGATGCTGGCCAGCCGCAGGGCCTCGGAGTCCACCCGTTCCTGGGCGCTGTTGCTGATCGTCCGGGTCTCCACGATCACCAGGGACACGCCGAAGACGGCGATGACGACGAGCACCACGGCCAGGGTGGACTGGATCAGTCGACGGCGCATGTCCTCTTACCTAGCGTTACCTGACGGGACGACGAGAAGGCCGTTCAGCTCTTCTCGAAGCGGAAGCCCACTCCCCGTACCGTCGCGATGTAGCGGGGGTTCGCCGCGTCGTCGCCGAGCTTCTTGCGCAGCCAGGAGATGTGCATGTCGAGGGTCTTGGTCGACGACCACCAGGTGGTGTCCCAGACCTCGCGCATCAGCTGGTCGCGGGTGACGACCCGGCCCGCGTCGCGCACCAGCACCCGCAGCAGGTCGAACTCCTTGGCGGTGAGCTGGAGTTCCTCGTCGCCCATCCAGGCGCGGTGCGACTCGACGTCGATGCGCACGCCGTGGGTGGCGGGCGGCTGCTGCGGCTCGGCGGCGCCGCGCCGCAGCAGGGCCCGGACGCGGGCCAGCAGTTCGGCGAGCCGGAAGGGCTTGGTGACGTAGTCATCGGCGCCCGCGTCGAGACCGACGACGGTGTCCACCTCGTCGGCGCGGGCGGTCAGGATGAGGATGGGTACGGCGTGGCCTTCGGCGCGCAGCCGACGGGCCACCTCGAGGCCGTCCATGCCGGGCAGGCCCAGGTCCAGCACGACCAGGTCGACGCCGCCCTGCATTCCTGCGTCGAGCGCGGTGGGGCCGTCCTCACGCACCTCGACCTCGTACCCTTCGCGGCGCAGTGCGCGGGCCAGCGGCTCCGAGATGGACGCGTCGTCCTCGGCGAGCAGTACACGGGTCATGAGCTGATGGTAGTCCGCCCCGGGCAGGCGCCGAAGTGTGATCGCGCGTGCGGTTTCTTACCCAGGGACATGCCGGACACGGTCGCGGCGCGTCCTGCGGCGCCGGTTCCCCGGAGCTCGCCGCGATCTTGGGCCGGGCCTGCGGTCGAGGGATGTCATCCTGGTGCGGGCCTTCGAAAGTGTGCTCACAGTTCCGTCTACGCCTGTGATCCCAGTCTCAAGTCCTTCCATTTACGGTGGTGTCCTGACGTATGGTGAGTCAACGCCTTTAGCACCACGGGGACCTTCGGTGAGTGGTTTCACGCCGAAGGTCTCTTTTGCGTGCGGGCCGGCCTCTGCCAGCCTTGAAACGAATGACCTGTGGCCGGGCCTCAGCGCAGTGACACGCGTGGAGGCGTGGATCCCGGTGGTCGCCCTCCACCGCTCCGTCGTCCGGAGCGGACTCCCCGTGGGCGTGGGGGTGGATGTGGCGGATCAGCCGGTGCCGGCCGCCCCCCACCGGGCGCGCGACGCTCAAGCAGCGCGTCCCGAGCAGCAAGGATCGACCAATGGCGTCCAGCCTGACGAAGGACTCGGTCTCCCCGGGCACCCCCGGTTCCGAGTGGACCTTCTTCGGCCACCCCCGCGGACTGGCCACTCTCTTCTTGACGGAGATGTGGGAGCGTTTCTCCTACTACGGCATGAGGGCACTGCTCCCGTTGTACCTGGTCGCTCCGGGTGGCCTTCACCTGAGCGCGGCCACCGCGACCGCGATCTACTCGGTGTACCTGTCGCTCGTCTACCTGCTCGCCCTGCCGGGCGGCTGGTTCGCGGACCGCGTCCTGGGTCCCCGCAAAACCGTCGCCCTCGCCGGCGTCATCATCATGGTGGGCCACCTCACGCTGGCCCTGCCGTCGTCCGGCACCTTCTACGCGGGCCTCGGTCTGGTCGCGATCGGCTCCGGTCTGCTGAAGGCCAACATCTCGACGATGGTCGGCCACCTCTACGACGGCCCGGACGACCCGCGCCGTGACGGTGGCTTCACGCTCTTCTACATCGGCATCAACCTCGGCGCGTTCGCCGCGCCGCTGATCATCGGCACCGTCGGTGAGAACGTCAACTGGCACCTGGGCTTCGCGCTCGCCGCGCTCGGCATGGCGATCGGCCTGGTCCAGTTCCTGCTCGGCCACCGCCACCTGAACGCGCGTTCCAGCTTCGTCCCGACGCCGCTGACCGCCGCCGAGAAGGCCGCGACGCTGCGCAAGGCCGGGTTCTGGGCGGCCGTCGCCGTCGTCTTCTACGCGATCGTCGGCTTCTCCGGGCACTACACCCTGAACTGGCTGCTGGTCCCGATCACCATCGCCGGCCTGATCATCCCGGTCCTGGTCATCGCCCGCATCAAGCGCGACAAGAGCCTCGACCGCGTCGAGCAGTCGAAGATGTCCGCGTACATCTGGTTCTTCGTCGCCGCCGCCGTCTTCTGGATGATCTACGACCAGGGCGGCTCGACCCTGTCGATCTTCGCCGACAAGTCGGCCGAGAACACCGTCTTCGGCTGGGAGTTCCCGGTCTCCTGGTACCAGTCCGTGAACCCGGTCCTGATCATGGCGCTGGCCCCGGTCTTCGCCTGGGCGTGGCTGGCACTCGCCCGGCGCGGCAAGGAGCCGAGCACCGCGGTGAAGTTCGCGATGGGCCTGGTCCTGGTCGGCGCGTCCTTCTTCCTGTTCCTCGCCCCGCTGGCGATCGCCGACGGCGGTCACAAGGCGGCCGCGATGTGGCTGGTGGCGATCTACTTCGTGCAGACCGTCGGCGAGCTGACGCTCTCCCCCGTCGGCCTCTCCGTCACGACGAAGATGGCGCCCGCGAAGTACGCCTCCCAGATGATGGGTGTCTGGTTCCTGGCCGTCACCGCCGGTGACGCCACGACCGGTCTGCTCTCCATCGCCGGCGTCGACCTCAACAAGACGGGCATCGTGGCCCTCCAGGCCGCGCTCGCCGTGGCCGCCGGTGTCGCGGTGTGGATGTACCGCAAGCGGGTCAAGGAGCTCATGGGCGACGTCCACTGACGTCCCGTCAGGGCTGTTCCACGGGAAGGGCCGCCGCACCCCACTGGGTGCGGCGGCCCTTCCCGTGCGCGGGGGCGGCCCTGTCGCCCCCGCTGTATTGACCTACCGCGTCCGCCGGCGCGGCATGAACGTGAACACCGCCGCGCCCAGCAGGATGGCCGTCCCCGCCACCAGCCCGAGGGCCTTCAGGGCGCCATGATCGTCCGCGCCTGTCTCCGCCAGACCGCCGCTGGTGGAGTCACCGGCCGAGGTTCCGCCGGCGGACGTGGTCGAGCCGGACGCGCCGCTCGCCTGCTCGGTGGTGTCCAGCGTCAGGGAGACCTCGGACCTGGTCGGGGTGCAGGTCGTGGTCGTCCCGAGGGCGTTGATCGTCAGGACGCCCGGGGACAGCGTCGACTCGCCGCTCGCGCCCGGCTTGTAGGTGCCGGTCAGGTCGGGGATCGCGATCGGGTCGCCGGACTTGATGGGGTCGGCGTTGACCGGGCCCTCCACATGCACCGTGCCCCGGTCGGCGCCGCCCAGGGCGACCTCCATCGAGGGCTTGACCGAGCCTTTCGGGATGTCCGCGGGGCTGTCCATCACCGACTTCTTGAACCGCACCGTCAGGCCGAAGCTCCCGCCGTCCTTCCTGGCGTCGATCTGCACGGGGGAGGTCGCGTTCTTGTCGCCGATGGGCGTCTTGCACGCGTACGGGACCTGGACCTCCTTGCCGGTGAAGTCGGTCCGGCCGCTCCCGGTGCCGTCGCTCGCGGAGGCGCTGGGCGTGCTCGACGGGGAGGCGGAGCCGGTCGGGTCAGGTGAGGTGCTGGGCGACGGGCTCGACGGGCTCCCGTTCCCCGCCGTGACCTCGATGGTCGCCGCCGGCTGCACCGTCTGCGTCGGTGTGCACCTGGTGTCGGTCGACATCGCGTTGACCGTGTACGCGTCCGGCGTCAGCGTCACCGCGCCCGGCGCCGTCAATTTCAGGCTCCCCTTCATGTCGGACAGCACCATGGCGGCGCCCTTGGGGATCGCCGGGTTCTCGCGCGGTCCCCGCATCGCGATGTCGGCGCTCTGCGCCCCGGCCGCCTTGAGCGTGCCGGACGGCTGGACCGAGTTCGCGGGCAGGTCGATGATGTCGGGGTTCTTCGAGGCGGCCTGCGTGAACTTCCAGACGATGTCGACGGTGTCGCCGACCTTCGCCGTGGCCGGTGCGGTGATCTCGACCTTGGTGGTCCCGTCGACGGGGTCGATGCCCGCGGGCGGCACGCAGTGGGCGGTGTACGACACCTCGGCGGCCCGCGCGGTCCCGGCGGCCGCGCCGAGCAGGACGCCCGCCGAGCACAGCACCAGCGCGACGCCCGCCGCACCCGCTCTGCGTCCGCCGGCCGGTATGACTCTCCTTGGCTTGCTCACGTGGGTCCCTTCCTGGTGGGAGTCGTAGGACTCGTCGGGCTGTCGTGGTGCGGTGCGGAGAGCCGACCGGCCGTGTCCGGGGAGGAGCCCGGGGTGAACCACGGCAGGGTCGAAGTCGTCGTGGTCTTGCTGGTCTTGCTGGTCTTCGTGGTTCTGCTGGTCTTGTTCGTCTTCGTGGTGTCCGTGGTGCCGCTGGTGCCGGTGGTGTCCGTGGTCCGCGTGGCCTCGGTGGCGGACTCGGGCGGATCCGCCGTCCCGGTCGTCCCGGCCGTCCCGGTCGTCCCGGCCGTCCCGGTCGTACTGTCCGTGCCGGTCGTCCCGGGCCCATGGGCGTCGGCGCGGAGCCACGGCAGGAGCGAGGAGAGGCGCGGCGACGCCCGGCTGAACCGTCGGCTGCTCCGCCGACCCGGCCGGCCTCGGTGCCGTCGTGGCCGGACGTGGTCCACCACGGCCATCCCGACGCGGAACACCGCGGCCGGCCCGACCAGGCAGACCAGGATCCAGAACAGGGTCACCCCCCAGGGACGGCCCACCCCCCACGGCTGCTCGGCGAGGACCCGGCCGCCGTACTCCAGCGAGACGGTGTAGTCGCCGTGCGCCCCCGCGGTGAGCTCGACCGGCAGTCTGATCCGCGCCTTCCGGCCCGGTGCGATGGTGCCGTGCCACTGCCGCTCGTCCCACTGCGGGGCGAACACCCCGTGCGCGGTGCCGACCCGGAAGACCGGGTTCGTCACGGCTTCGGAGCCGACGTTGCCGACGGTGAAGACCAGGGTGCGGGCGGGCGGAGCCCCGAACCAGGTCAGCACTCCGCCCGAACCGTCGAGCCGGGTGTCGGTGAGGACGGACAGCCGTCCTTGCGCCGACCGCGCGGGCAGCGGCTCCACCGCGTGCCCAGCCACCTGGAACACCGCGTCGGCCTGCGCCTTCGCGCCGGTCACGGTGGCGACGTGCACCACGCACGGGCAGGGCACCGGCGGTTCGGTCACCGGCAGCTTCCGGCTGAAGCCGCCGCCGGCGTCGGTGGTGACGGCCCGACCGTCCGCGTTGGCGCAGGAGTTGGTGCCGCCGAGCACACCCCGCGACGGCACCGACCGTCCGCAGATCAGCAGCATCAGCAGGGTGTGCGACCGCCAGCCGCTGCCGCTCACGGTGATCGAACCGCCGGTGCCGGCCTGCGTCGTGGACAGTCGGACGGCGGGCCCGTCGGCCGCCGCCGCACCCGCCGGGGGCAGCAGGAACAGTGCCGCGAGCACCACCGCGAGCAGGGGGATCCGCCGGCCGCCGCTCACCGTGCCGCCCCCGTCGGCCCGCCCTCGGTCCGCGGCTTTCGCACCACGGCACGGCCCGCCGTGCGACGCCCGCGCCGGCGTACGGCGAGCAGGGCGGCGGCCGCCGTCCCCGCGGCGCCCGTCCCCGCCACCGCGCCCCACGGCACGAACCGCGCCGACCCGCTCGCCGTGCCCCGCGCGCCGCCCGCCGCCGTCACCGTCAGCCGTACGGTGACCGCGTCGAAGGCGGGCCGGCCCGGCCAGGGTTCGCTGAGCTCCAGCCGGCGGCCCGGGGGCAGTGCGACGGGCAGGCTGCGCGGGGCGCGGTCGAGGAGACGGCGGCCGAACACGCCGTCCGCGCGCACCGCGAGACGCGGGGCGAGGACCGTGGTGCCGCGGTTGACCAGCTCGTACGTGATGCGGTCACCGCGCACGGCGACGTGCTCGACGGTCAGCGCGGCCAGCTCAGGGCCGCCGACGCGCAGCCGCAGCGCGACGGTCGCCGTACGGTCGTCGCCGTCCCGTACGACGATCGTGCCGGAGCGCTCGCCGGGTGGGGCGTCCGCCGGGACGGTCACCGCGAAGGGGACGTCGGCGCGGGTGCGGGCGGGGACGCGGACCGCCGTCGTGGCGAAGGCGACCGGCACACCGGTGCCGCGCAGCCGTACGGTGACCGGCCGGCCGCCGCGGTTGGTCACGGACACCGTGTCCTGGAGGACGGTGCCGGGTGTGCCCTCCCCGTAGAAGGCCGGTCGGCCACCGCCGGAGGGCGCGGCCGACCAGTCGGCGGCCGGGGAGGAGGCGGCGGCGGAGGGGGCGGCGCCCAGCAGCAGGAGGGACAGCGGCAGGACACGGGCTGCGTACGACATCGGCGGCTCCATCAGGCGGGGGCGGCGCGCATCGCCTCGTCGCGGGAGGGCGGCCGGACGGGACGGGCGGCGCGGCGTGCGGTCAGCGGCGTACCCGTGCCGTCTGGTTCCTGCGGGTCAGCCACAGCGCGCCCGCCGCGCCGGCGAGGAACACCGTGCCGCCGAGCGTGCCGAGGGCGACGGCCGAGTCCTCGGGTCCGGTCCGCGGGAGATCCGCGCCGGAGCCGCTGCCGCTCTGCGTGCCCCCGCTGGTGCCCCCGCTCGTCCCTCCGCCGGAACCGCCGCCCGCCGCGGTCACGTCGAGGGTGAGCGACGGTCCCGGGTTGTTGGTGGGCGTGCATGTGGTGGTCGTGCCGAGGGCCTTGATGGTGAGCACGCCCGCCGTGAAGGTGACCTTGCCGCTCTTCTTCGGGGTGTAGGTGCCGCTCAAGTCGTTGATCTTGATAGGGGTGTTGGCCGGGATCGCCGCCTGGTTGGCGGCGCCTGTGGCGGTGAAGGTGCCGCTGTCGGCGCCGCCCACCTTGACGGTGGCGCTCGGGTTCATCGCGCCCTTGCCCAGTTCGACCGGGCTGGAGGAGACGCCCTTCTGCCAGGACATCGTGATCCGGTAGCCGCCGCCGCTCTTGACACCCTTGATGTCGATGGGCGAGACGGCGCTCTTGTCGCCGATGGGCGTCTTGCACTGGTAGTTGACGTTCACGACCTCGGCCCGGGCCGCCGGGGCGGCGAGCAGGACCGCCGAGCCGGCCAGGGCCGCGGCGGACGCGAACGCGGCGGTTCGTCTCTGGTACGACACGGTCCCCTCATTCCTGACGGCACATCAGATCGGCCGTCAAGGTACGCCCGGGGCCGTAAGGAGGGAAGACACGGCACACGCCCGAGTTGCGGCGATCCGACGCGCACGGGCGGGAGTTCGAGTGAAGCAGGCGAACTTGTGGCGACTCGGGGGGCGTGGCGGGACGCATCGGGGGTGCCGGGGAGGCATCCGAGCGCATGCGGGGACGTCGACGGGAATCCGAGCGCACGCGGGGACGTCGAGGGCAGCCGGATGGGTCCGAGTGCGTCCAACTGCGTCGGCGGGTGCGTCAGGGTGCATCCATCTGCGTCGGCGGGTGCGCCAGGGCGCGGGCGGGTGCATCCAGCTGCGCCGGTGGAGCATCCCGGTGCGTCGGGCCGTATCGAGGCGTGTCGGGGTGACCCCGGGCGGCCCGAAGCGGCTCCGCGTCACTCCGGGCGTCCGCTCACCGGCTCAGGCCGGTGCCCCCAGTTCGGCCCACACCGTCTTGCCCGCGACGCCCGGCGCGCGGACGACGCCCCAGTCCAGGCACAGCCGCTGCACGATGAACATGCCGTGGCCACCGGGCCGCCCGGCCCGGTGCGGGGTGCGCGGGGCCGGCTGACCGGTACCGCGGTCGGAGACCTCGACCCGGATCACCTTGTTGTCGCAGGTGATGCCGAGCGACTCGGGACCCTCGGCGTGCAGGCAGGCGTTGGTGACCAGCTCGGACACGACGAGCAGTACGTCCTCGGCGGCCGCCCGGTGCTCCGCGTCGGCGGCCGGCAGCCACCCCCACGCGTACAGCGCCTGGCGGGCGAAGTCGCGCGCGAGCGGCACGACACCGCTCTGGCCGTCCAGGCTCAGCCGGCGGACCTGCCGGCCCGTCGGCGGCGCGGCCGCGTCCCCGGACACGTCGACACCTGACACGTCCTCACCGGGCGCGCCCACGCCGGACACGTCCGCCTCGGACGCCCCTGAAGCGCCGCTCGGCTCCGGGCCGCGGTCGCCCGGCGGGTAGGGCCGGGTGGTGCTCATCAGCGCTTCACCTCACCGATTCACCAGTTCACGATTCAAAAGTCAGTACGTAGACCGACGGTGGTTCCGTCGGCGTGGCGCCGACACATTCAGGATGTCTCCTGCCCGACCGGACGCACGGAACACCCCCCTGTTGGTACAGGACGGTGTCATGTGGGCAGTGACGCCCGATCGGACGAGCCGGTCCACCCGAGCGCGGACGGCCCGGACGCGAGGACCGGAGCACGACGGCCATCGGCCGGCGAGCCCGGTCAGCCCGCCCCGCCCGCCTCTCGGCCATCGCCCGTGTCCCCCGCCGCGTCACCACTGCCGTCACCGCCGTTCGCGTCGTCGTCGGCCAGGGCCGCCTCGACCGAGTCGTGGACGGTGAAGACCGCCTCCGCCCCGGTGATCTCGAAGACGCGCGCCACCACGGGCAGCATCCCCGCGAGGTGCACCCCGCCTCCGGCGGCCTCCGCCTTCAGCCGCGCACCGAGCAGTACGTTCAGCCCCGTGGAGTCACAGAACTCCAGGCGCGAGCAGTCCACCACCAGCCTGCTGAAGCCCTTGGCAAGGCATGCGTCGAGTGGGGAACGCAACAGATCGGCGGTGTGGTGATCGAGCTCACCCGCCGGAGTCACCACGGCGCTCGAGCCCTCTTCGCGCACCTCCACCAGAAGCCGGCCCGACTGCGCGCTGCCGACCGTCCCGCGGTCCATGCGTGTCTCACTCCCGAGATCGTGACTGCTGACAGATGCTCTCGAACACTACGCCTTCCCTACACACTCTGACACCCGAACAACCGGCAACAAACGGACATTTCCCGCAAAAGCGGACTTGCGGTGGGCTCCGTAAAGCGGGTAGGGCTAGTAGGGACACGCACCCGACACGGCCGGCTTGGGAGGCGCCGCACTCCGCAGTGCAGCACTGGCTTCGGCAGCCATAGCCGAGAACGATGGAGGACATCATGTCACCCCGGCTCGACGCATCGCATACCCCTCAGGCGACGTCGGCACCCCTTCCGGAGCATCTGGATCCCATCGAGCAGAACCACGACGTACTCGCCGGGCTTCCGGAGATACCTCCGTACGAAGAGGTCGGCCCCGTCGACGCGCGGGCCTTGTCGAAGACGTTGTTCGAGCGACTGGAGTCGCTCGAGGAAGGGACGCACGCGTACTCGTACGTCCGTAACACGCTCGTCGAACTCAACCTCGCGCTGGTCAAGTTCGCCGCGGCCCGCTTCCGTTCGCGCAGCGAGCCGATGGAGGACATCATCCAGGTCGGCACGATCGGCCTGATCAAGGCGATCGACCGCTTCGAACTGGCTCGCGGCGTCGAGTTCCCCACCTTCGCGATGCCCACCATCATCGGCGAGATCAAGCGCTTCTTCCGCGACACCTCCTGGTCCGTGCGCGTCCCGCGCCGGCTCCAGGAACTCCGGCTCGACCTGGCGAAGGCCGGCGACGAACTGGCCCAGCGGCTCGACCGCGCGCCGACCGTGGCCGAACTGGCCGAACGCCTCGGCATCGGCAAGGACGAGGTCGTGGAGGGCATGGCGGCGTCGAACGCGTACACCGCCTCGTCACTGGACGCGCAGCCCGAGGAGGACGACACCGAGGGCGCGCTCGCGGACCGCATCGGTTACGAGGACCACGGGCTCGAAGGCATCGAGTACGTCGAGTCGCTGAAGCCGCTGATCGCCGGGCTGCCCTACCGGGACCGGCACATCCTCTCCCTCCGCTTCGTCGCCAACATGACCCAGTCGGAGATCGGCGAGGAGCTCGGGATCTCGCAGATGCACGTCTCGCGGCTGCTGTCCCGGACGCTGGTGCGGCTGCGCAAGGGGCTGACGGTCGAAGAATGACGGTCGCGGAGTGACGGTCCGGGAGTGACCGTCGCGGAGTGACAGAAGCGTGAGAGGCCCGGCGGACGACGCCGGGCCGCTTGGCTTCCGCCGCCGCACCGCCCCGGGCCCGCGTCTCCTCGGACCCGTCGTCCCCCCGCGCACCGGAACTTCCTTCTATTACCCCGAGATAACCCTTTGCCCAAAGGTCCTCTTCCTTCATCATGGGCACTCCAAACTGGCCGGTACGTCAGGACGGGCGGGCGACCGCGGGGAAGTGGGGAGGCCGGAGGATGGTTCAGGGCGGCGGTGTGCACACGGGGGCGTCCGACGCCCGGTTGACCGCGCTGTTGCGTGCCGACAACGCGAGCGCGTACCCGGCGCTCCAGGAACTGCGCGCCCGCCACCAGTCGTCGGTCCTCGCCTACGCCCGGCTGTGCACGACCGGCGACTCCGCGGCACGGCAACTGGCGGCGCAGACCTACACCGTCGCGGCCCGCGAGACGGCACGCGGCACCGACCCTGACATCCCCCTGCGGCACCGGCTGCTGCTGCTCACCGGCCGGCTGGCCGCGTCCTGGGCCGCCGACGAGCGGGCCGCGGGCCTCGACCCCGCTCTGCTGCTCCTGCTGAGCACGGCCGGACCCAACGGCCCGGTCCCGCCCATGCTCGCCGCGTTCCGTTCCCTGCCGTCGCGTGCGCAGGGGCTGATCTGGTACGGCGTCGTGGACGGCGAACCCGAGGACCGCACCGCCGACTTCCTCGGCCTCAGCCTGCCTGACGTGCAGCACGGCACGCCCCAGGCCCTGTACGCCATGGGCCAGGCCTGTCTGCGCTCGCGCCTGGCCGCCTCCGACGACCCGCGCTGCGGGGACTTCCGCCGGCTGATCGAGGAGTCCGTACGGCCGGACAACCCGCGTCGCAGCACCGACCTGGACGCCCACATGGTGCGCTGTCCGCACTGCACGGCCGCCCACGAGGAGCTGTCCGCCCTGCGCGACGCGCCGCGCACCGCCCTGGCCGAGGGCCTGCTGCCGTGGAGCGGCACGGCGTACGTCAGGACCGACGCGAACGCTACGCGCGTCAAGGGACTGCCGGCGAGGCGGACCTGGTCCCCGTCCCGGCGTCTGGTGCTGACCTCGACGGCGCTGGGCGTGGCCCTGGCACCGCTGCTGCTGCTCCTGCTGTCGTCGGGCGGCTCGCCGGACCGGCAGCAGGCGGCGGGCGCGGCGGACACCCCGTCCCCTCCCCCGGTGACGGTGACGGCGACCGCCACGTTCTCCCCGCCGCCCCCGTCCCCCTCCGCCACCTCCCAGCCGCCGTCCCCCAGCCACAGTCCGGCGCGCCCGAAGCCGACCTCGGCGAAGCCGAAGCCCACCCCCACCCCCACTCAACCCGCGGCCCCGCGGCCGCCGGGCTCCGCCTACGCGCAGGTCGTGAACGTCTCCACGGGCCGCTGTCTGGACGTCGTGGACGACTTCGACAACGGCACGGACGTGGTCACCGCCGACTGCACCTCGTCGGCCACCCAGCGCTGGCGGGTCGACGCGGACCGGGGAGTCCTCCAGTCCTACGCCGACCCCGACTTCTGCCTCGACAGCCGCGGCGACGTCGACAACGGCGTCGGCATCTGGGACTGCGACTCCGCCGACGGCCGCCACGGCGCCAACCTCACCTTCACGGTGGACGACGACGGGGTGATCCGCCCCGCGATCGCGATCGAGACGGGGGTCACTCCGGCGGGCGACGGCGGGGTGTCGCTGGAGCCGCTGAGCGGGGGCGCGCAGCAACGGTGGCGGTCCGGGGCGAGCTGAACCGCCGACCCATCTCGTACGCCTCGTACGCCACCCACGTCTCGTACGCCGCTCACGCCTCGCGCAGCGTGCGCCCGGGGGTCAGCGGACGCGTACGCCCCGCCGCCACACGCCGCTGACCAGCGGCACGCCCGGCCGGTAGGCGAGGTGCACATGGCTCGGCGCGTCCAGGAGGATCAGGTCGGCGTACGCGCCGGGCGCGACACGGCCGATGTCGTCGCGCCGGAGGGCCGCCGCGCCCCCCGCCGTGGCCGACCAGACCGCCTCGTCCGGGGTCATGCCCATGTCCCGTACCGCGAGCGCGACGCAGAACGGGACGGAGGAGGTGAAGGACGAACCGGGGTTGCAGTCCGTCGACAGGGCGACCGTGACGCCCGCGTCGAGAAGGCGGCGCGCGTCGGGCCACTGGGCCCGGGTGGAGAACTCGGCACCGGGAAGCAGGGTGGCGACGGTACGGCCCTGCGCGAGGGCGTCGACGTCGGCGTCCGTGAGGTGGGTGCAGTGGTCGGCGCTGGCCGCGTCGAGTTCGACGGCGAGCTGGACGCCGGGGCCGTAGGAGAGCTGGTTGGCGTGGATGCGCGGATGCAGGCCCTTCGCCCGGCCGGCCGTGAGGATCGCGCGGGCCTGGTCGCCGTCGAAGGCGCCCTTCTCGCAGAAGACGTCGATCCATCGGGCGTACGGGGCGCAGGCGTCGAGCATCTCGCCGGTGACCAGGGCGACGTAGCCGGCCGGGTCGTCGGCGTGGTCGGGCGCGACGATGTGGGCGCCGAGGTAGGTCACCTCGTCCGTGTGGCGGGCCGCGATGCGCAGCGCGCGGGCCTCGTCCTCGACCGTGAGGCCGTAGCCGGACTTCGTCTCCAAGGTCGTGGTGCCCTGGCGGAGCGCCTCGTCGAGGTAGCGGGTGAGGTTGCGTTCGAGGTCCTCGTCGCTCGCCGCCCGGGTCGCCGCCACCGTCGTACGGATGCCGCCCGCGCTGTAGGCCCGGCCGGACATGCGGGCGTTGAACTCCTGGGTGCGGTCGCCCGCGAAGACCAGGTGGGAGTGGGAGTCGACGAAGCCGGGCAGGACCGCGCGGCCGCCGGCGTCGACCCGGTTGTCAGTGGCGGGTGCTTTGCTTGATTCACCGGTCCACACGACACGGTCGCCGTCGATGACGACGGCCGCGTCCTGGACCAGTCCGAGGGGGGAGCCGTCACCCAGGGAGGGATCGTTGGTGACCAGGTCGGCGATGTTGGTGATGACGGTGCTGCTCATGGCGGTGTCCTCGTGGGTGGCGGCGGGGCCGGTGGCGGGCGTCGGGCGCTTCCTCAGGCGCGCAGGGCGGCGACGGCGGCCGCCAGCTCCCGCGCCACGTCGGGCACGAGCGTGTGCGCCCCGTCCCGTACGACATGGCGCCCGCCGACGACCGTGTGGCGTACGTCGGCCGCCGTCGCGGCGAATACGGCCGTCTCGGCGCCGAGTCGGGGCAGCGGCCCCGCTGTTCTGACCGAGTCGAGCGCGAGCGTCGTGAAGTCGGCGAGGGCGCCCGCTTCGAGGGTGCCCGCGTCCGCCCAGCCGAGCGCCGCGTGGCCGTCGGCGGAGGCGGCCCGCAGCAGCGCGGCGGCCGTCCAGTGGCCGCGGGTGCGGGTGCGCAGGCGCTCGTTCAGCTCCATGGCGCGTGCCTCTTCGAGCAGGTCGATCACGGCGTGGCTGTCGGAGCCGAGGGAGAGCGGGGATCCGGCGCGCTGGAGGGCGACGGCGGGGCCGATGCCGTCGGCCAGGTCCCGTTCCGTCGTCGGGCACATGCAGGTGCCGGTGCCGGAGTCGCCGAGCAGCGCGATGTCGGTGTCGGTGAGGTGCGTGTTGTGCACGCCGGTGGTCCGCGGGCCGAGCACGCCGTGGTCGGCGAGGAGCTGGGCCGGGGTGCGGCCGTGGGCCGCGCGGCAGGCGTCGTTCTCGGCGGTCTGCTCGGACAGGTGCACATGCAGCGGGGCCCGCCGCTCGCGCGCCCAGTCCGCCACCGTCGCCAACTGGTCCGCGGGCACGGCCCGTACGGAGTGGATCGCGGCGCCGATCCGTGCGTGATCCCGTTCCTTGAGAACTGCACAGCGTTCGGCCCAGGCGTCCGCGCTGCCGTCGGAGAACCGGCGCTGGTGGGCGTTGGGCGGCTGTCCGAAGCCGGACGAGAGATAGGCGGTGTCGAGGAGGGTGATGCGGACACCGGCTTCGGCGGCGGCCGCGATCAGCGCCTCGCCCATCGCGTTGGGGTCGGCGTAGGGGGTGCCGCCCGGCGCGTGGTGCACGTAGTGGAACTCGCCGACGGCGGTGATGCCCGCCAGCGCCATCTCGGCGTACGCCGCGCGGGCGAGCGCGTGGTAGGTGTCCGGGGTCAGCCGGTCCGCGAAGCCGTACATGGCCTCGCGCCAGGTCCAGAAGGTGCCGGAGCCGACCTGGACCGTGCCGCGCAGGGCGCGGTGGAAGGCGTGGCTGTGGGCGTTGGCGAGGCCGGGGAGGGTGAGGCCGCGCAGGATCTCGGCGCCGGGCGGCGGGGCGTCGACGCCGGTGCGGACGGCGGCGATCCGGCCCTCGGACACCTCCAGGGTCACCCCCGGCTCGACGTTGGTGTCGAGCCAGGCGTGCTCCAGCCAGTACGTCCGGGTGTGGGTCTGCGTCACCTGCGGGCCAGCCCTTCCAGTGCGTCGGCGAGCGCGCTCACCCCGGCCACGCAGTCGTCCTCGGCCGCGAACTCGGCCGGGGAGTGCGAGACGCCCGTGGGATTGCGCACGAACAGCATGGCGGTCGGGATGCTCCCGGAGAGGATCCCGGCGTCGTGTCCGGCCCCGGTGCCGAGGACGGGCACCCGCAAGTCGGTGTGGGCGCCCAGGACGCGGGCGAGTTCGTCGCGCAGGGCGTGGTCGAACTCGACGACCGGCGTGAACGACTCGCGGACGACGTCCAGGTCGATGCCGTGGGCCGCCGCGTGGGCGCGGGCCGCCTGCTCGATGCCGGTGACCACGGTGTCGAGGGTCTCCTGGCCGGCGGCGCGGGAGTCGAGCCAGCCGCGCACCAGGGAGGGGATCGCGTTGACGCCGTTCGGTTCGACGGAGATCTTGCCGAAGGTGGCGACGGCTCCGGCGAGCGCGGCCTCGCGGCGGGCGGCGAGGACGGTCTCGGCGTACGGCAGCATGGGGTCACGCCGGTCCGCCAGGCGGGTGGTGCCGGCGTGGTTGGCCTCGCCGCGGAAGTCGAACCGCCAGCGTCCGTGCGGCCAGATGGCGCTGGCGATGCCGACGCGGTCGCCGGACAGGTCCAGTGCCCGCCCCTGCTCGACGTGCAGTTCCACGAAGGCGCCGATGCGGGCGAGCCGTTCCGGGTCGGGGCCGATGGCCTCGGGGTCGTGGCCGGCGGCCGCCATGGCCTGCGGCAGGGTGATCCCGTCGGCGTCGGTGAGGCGGTGCGCCTGCTCGACGGTGAGCTGCCCGGCGGTGAGCCGGGAGCCGACGCAGGCGAGCCCGAACCGGGCGCCCTCCTCGTCACCGAAGTTGACGAGGGCCAGCGGCCGGTCGAGCCGCGCGTTCCTGGCGCGCAGTTCGTCGAGGGCCGCGAACGAGGACACCACGCCCAGGGGGCCGTCGAAGGCCCCGCCGTCGGGCACGGAGTCGAGGTGCGACCCGGTGACGACGGCGTCGCCCTGGTCCGGGTCCCCGAGCCAGGCCCACTGGTTGCCGTTGCGGTCGACCTCGTAGGACAGACCGCGGGAGCGGGCCTGCTGCTCGAACCAGGCCCGGCACTCGGCGTCGGCGGCGGTCCAGGCGAAGCGGCGGTATCCGCCGGAGTCGGCGTGCCGGCCGATGGGCAGCAGTTCGCGCCACATCTCGTGGAAGGAGGCCGCGGCCGGCGCCGGGACGCCGGCCCCCGCCGGGGAGCCGCCGTCCGGAACCGTCCGCGACATGTCGTGCCGCTGCGTCACGCGTCGTCACCCTCGCGCATGGGAATCCGCACGCCCCGCTCGTCCGCGACCGACTCGGCGATGTCGTACCCGGCGTCGACGTGCCGGATGACGCCCATACCGGGGTCGTTGGTGAGCACGCGGCGGATCTTCTCGCCGGCGAGCGGGGTGCCGTCGGCGACGGTGACCTGGCCGGCGTGGATGGAACGGCCCATGCCGACACCGCCGCCGTGGTGGATGGAGACCCAGGACGCGCCGGAGGCGACGTTCACCATGGCGTTCAGCAGCGGCCAGTCGGCGATCGCGTCGGAGCCGTCGAGCATGGCCTCGGTCTCCCGGTAGGGGGAGGCGACGGAGCCGCAGTCGAGGTGGTCGCGGCCGATGGCGAGGGGGGCGGCCAGTTCGCCGCTCGCGACCATGTCGTTGAAGCGCTCGCCCGCCTTGTCGCGCTCGCCATAGCCGAGCCAGCAGATCCGGGCGGGCAGGCCCTGGAAGTGGACGCGCTCGCCGGCCAGCTTGATCCAGCGGTGGAGGGACTCGTTCTCCGGGAAGAGGTCGAGGATCGCCTTGTCGGTCTTGGCGATGTCCGAGGCCTCGCCGGACAGGGCGGCCCAGCGGAAGGGGCCCTTGCCCTCGGAGAAGAGCGGGCGGATGTAGGCGGGGACGAAGCCGGGGAAGGCGAACGCCCGCTCGTACCCGGCGAGCTGGGCCTCGCCGCGGATGGAGTTGCCGTAGTCGAAGACCTCGGCGCCCGCGTCCATGAAGCCGACCATCGCCTCGACGTGCTTGGCCATGGACTCGCGGGCGCGGGTGGTGAAGCCCGCCGGGTCCTTGGCCGCGTACGAGGCCATGTCGTCGAAGTCGACGCCGACGGGGAGGTAGGCGAGCGGGTCGTGGGCCGAGGTCTGGTCGGTCACGATGTCGATGGGGGCGCCCTCGGCAAGCATCCGCGGCAGCAGTTCGGCGGCGTTGCCGAGCAGGCCGATGGAGAGCGGCCTGCGCTGGTCGCGGGCCTCGACGGCGAGCTGGAGGGCGTGCTCCAGGGAGTCGGCACGCACGTCCAGGTAGCGGTGCTCGATGCGGCGCTCGATGGCGCGCGGGTCCACGTCGATGCAGATCGCGACGCCGTCGTTCATGGTCACGGCGAGCGGCTGGGCGCCGCCCATGCCGCCGAGGCCCGCGGTCAGGGTGATGGTGCCCGCGAGGGTGCCGCCGAACTTCTTGGCGGCGACGGCGGAGAAGGTCTCGTAGGTGCCCTGGAGGATGCCCTGGGTGCCGATGTAGATCCACGAGCCGGCGGTCATCTGCCCGTACATGGTCAGGCCCAGCTGTTCGAGGCGCCGGAACTCCTCCCAGTTGGCCCAGTCGCCGACGAGGTTGGAGTTGGCGATGAGGACGCGCGGGGCCCACTCGTGGGTCTGCATGACGCCGACCGGGCGGCCGGACTGGACGAGCATGGTCTCGTCCTGCTTGAGGGTCCGCAGGGTGCGCACCATGGCGTCGAAGGAGCGCCAGTCGCGGGCGGCCTTGCCGGTGCCGCCGTAGACGACGAGCTTGTCGGGGTGCTCGGCGACCTCGGGGTCGAGGTTGTTCTGCAGCATCCGCAGGGCGGCTTCCTGCTGCCATCCCAGGGCGCTCAGTTCCGTACCACGCGGGGCTCGTACGGGGCGGGGTCCTGACATGGTCTGCCTCCTGGCGCCTGATTGGCTGTCGATATTCACATCCTGACTACCTGAATAGAACTAGTCAATACAGGGGCGCTTCGACGTGCGCGGGTCGCGGATGTTTGGCTGGATGTATGAGCACGGACATCGACCTCTCGGGGGACGTCGTGAGCGACGGCACCAGCAACGAATCAGACATCGACACCACCGTCCCCGACGGCGACGGCGGGCCGGGCGGCGCCGAGCGGGTCGCGCGGCGCGACAAGGCGGTGCGGGCCGCGGTGGAGCAGGGCCTGCTCACGCCGGACGCTCCCGTCGTCGGGCTGCTCGACGTCACCGGCATACGGGAGTCCGCGACGGCGCTGCGCGCCGCTTTCGACGCGGTGGTGGCGCCGGGCACACCCGTGCTGCACGCCTTCGCAGTGAAGGCGAGCCCGCTGGTGGCGGTGCTGCGACTGCTGCGCGAGGAGGGCATCGGCGCGGAGGTGGCGAGCCCGGGCGAACTGGCGCTGGCCCGGGCGGCCGGGCTGTCACCGGCGCGTACCGTGCTCGACTCGCCCGCGAAGACCCCGGCCGAGCTGCGCGAGGCACTCGCGCTCGGCATCGCCGTCAACGCCGACAACCCGCAGGAGCTGCACCGCATCGACGCGCTGATGCGGTCGGCGAGCAGCCGCTCCCCGCTCGGCATCCGGGTGAACCCGCAGCTCGGGGCGGGTTCCATCGAGGCGATGTCCACGGCCACGGCGACCTCCAAGTTCGGGGTGGCGCTGCGCGACGAGCGGGCGCGCGAGTGGGTCGTCCAGGCGTATCTGGACCGGCCGTGGCTGAGCCGGCTGCACTCGCACACCGGGTCGCAGGGCATTCCGCTGGACCTGATGGTGCGGGGCGTGGCGGAGACGTACGCGCTCGCCGAGGAGATCAACGGGCGGATCGGGCGGCCGCAGATCGACACCATCGACATCGGCGGCGGACTGCCGGTGAACTTCTCCTCCGACGCGACGGATCCGACGTACGCGCGGTACGCGCGCCTGCTGAGCGAGGCGGTGCCGGGGCTGTTCGACGGGCGGTACGGGCTGGTGACCGAGTTCGGGCGGTCGCTGCTGGCCAAGCACGGCACGGTGGTGGCGCGGGTGGAGTACGCCAAGAGCGCCGGCGGGCGGCCGATCGCGGTCACCCACGCGGGCGTACAGGTGGCGGCGCGCACGGTCTACGCGCCGGAGGCCTGGCCGCTGCGGATCGCCGCCTACGACGCGAAGGGGCGGCCCAAGCAGGGCCCGGCGGTCGTCCAGGACGTGGCCGGTCCGGCCTGTTTCGCGGGCGACCTGCTGGCCCGGGGCCAGGCGCTGCCGCTGCTGGAGCAGGGCGACCACGCGGCGGCCCTGGACACGGGCGCGTACTACTTCGCCCACCACTACGCGTACAACTCGCTGGTCAGGCCGGGTGTCTACGGCTTCGCCCCGGACGGCGACGGCGGTACGGCCTTCGCGACGGTGCGCGAGCCGCAGACGATCGAGGAGATCGTGGCCGAGTCGGGAGGGGCGCACGCCTCGGCGCTCACCACCCTGGGCACAACCGGACGCCGTTGACGCACGCACACGGACATGCAGGTCATCTGATAGGAAAACCAGCACA
The DNA here is from genome assembly GCF_053593435.1 of Streptomyces sp. NPDC002306. Lineage (NCBI taxonomy): Bacteria > Bacillati > Actinomycetota > Actinomycetes > Kitasatosporales > Streptomycetaceae > Streptomyces > Streptomyces sp. NPDC002306. The sequence goes on along the minus strand of NZ_JBSFCK010000014.1, from coordinate 109,352 downwards.
GCCGACCCACCTTAGCCACCCGCCGCATTTTCCACTGGAAAATGCCGGATCCCTCACCCGCCGCCCACACGGTGCGTAGCTTCGTCGTCACTCAGCCGAACCCCAGGCGGGAGGGGAGCGACGGTGCCCGGAATCGACGAGTGCTTACTGGAAGCGATGCGGCTGCCCGGTGCCCGGGGCGCGGCACTGGTGGACTGGACGAGCGGCCTGGCCCTGGGGGTGGTCGGGGAGTCGCCGGGCGGCGACCACGAAGCGGCGGCCGTCGAGGCCGCGGAGCTGGCCCGGCTGGCCGCCGAGCACCGGGCGTTCGCGCCCGGTGACGGCGCGGACCAGGGTGCGGACGACGGCACGGCGCCGCCGGTCGAGGATCTGATCCTCAGCAACCGGGACAGCTACCACCTGCTGCGGTTCGTGCCCACGCCGTTCGACAGCAGCGTGTTCCTGCACGTGTGGCTGGCCCGCGCCGAGGGCAATCTCGCGCTGGCCCGCATCCGGCTGGGCGAGATGGCCGGACGGCTGGTGCTGGGATGACCGTGCTCGGTACCACTCCGCCGCCCCGGCTGCCGGTGCGGGACAGAGCGGCGGCCCACGCCGGGGCGGGCGGCCTCTCGCCGATGCTGACCCGGCTCGCCGCCGAACGGGCCACCGGCGTCCTCGTCCGCGAGCACGGCTCGCTCCACCTCGCCGAGGGCGAGGTCGTGCACGCCGAGAGCCCGTACGCGCCCGGTTTCGACGTGCTCCTGACGGCCCGCGGCACGCTCGACGCCGCGGCCTGGCAGCAGGCGCTGACGCAGACCGGCAGCAAGCCCGGCGCGGGGCGACTGGTGGTCGACGGCGGCCGGGTCACCGCGGGCGCGCTGGAACTGTGCCATCTGGGGGCGCTGTTCGACGCCGCGTACTTCGCCCTGGCGCCGAGCAGCACCCCGGGCAGCTTCCACTACGGGAGCGGGCAGCCGCCGGGCGCGGTCCGGCCGGTGGCCGTGGCCGCCGTGGAGCGCGAGACGGTCCGCCGCCGCGAGCTCCTGCGGCGCGTCTGGCCGGATCCGCTGCCCGACACCGCGCCACTGGTCCGGATCGCCCCGCCCGCGGCCCCCGCGGTCACCACCCGGCAGGCGGCCGTGCTCGCCCGGGTGGACGGGGTGCGCACCGCGATCGACATCGCCCGCGAGCTGGGCCGGCAGGCGTTCCACACGCTGGTGGACGTACGGCGGCTGGCGGCGGCCGGGCTCGTGGTCCCGCACCGGCCGCCCGCCCGCCTGTCGCCACCCGCCCAGCCCGCCGCTCCCGGCCCTGCCGCCCCGTCCGTCCTCTCTGTCCCCGATCCCACCATCACGCTGCTGAAAAGGCTCAGGGATGCGCTGGAGGCCCTTTGAGCGGCAGAGCCCGCGACAGCGACCACGCGCCGAGAGGAGAGAGCTGATGGCGGCCGAGCCCGACATACGCGAGGAGCTGTCTCGGCTGCGGGCCCGGGTGCCCCAGCTGACCGGCGCCCTCGCGGCGAGCATGGACGGCCGCGTCCTCGCCCAGGACACCCCCGGCGTCGCGCCGGACACCGTGGCCGCGCTCACCGCCACGGCGCTGGGCGTCGCGGCCCGGCTGGCGGACGCGACCGGCCAGGGCGACCTCCGCGAACTGCTCGTGCGCGGGGTGTACGGCTATGTCGCCACCTACGCGGCGGGCCGCTCCGCCGTGCTCACGGTGCTCGCGCAGGACCGCGTCAGCGTCGGCCGGCTGCACCTGGAGGGCCGTCGCGCCGGTATCCGGATCGGCGAGCTCATCGACGCGGAGGCGGCGGCCGCGGCTCTGGCGGCCTCCGCCACCGCCACCGCCGCCCCCACGGCCGCCGACCCCACGCCCACGCCCACGCCGACACCCACCGCCAAGCCCGCGCCCAAGCCCGCTCCCAGGACCTCCAAACCCGCGCCCGCCAAGGCCGCCAAGTCCGCCGCACCCCGGCGCACCGGGCCGCCCCCGGCCGAGCCGCCGCCCAGGCCGCCCACCGCCCCACGGGACGACCCGAAGAGCGACTCGCGCGGCGCCCCGCGGAAGGAGCCGCGGCCCGGTCCGCCGGACACACCGCCGGCCGGACCACGCCCGGGGCCACCGACCGAAACCCCGGCCAAGGCGCCGGCCACCTCACCGGCCAAGTCCACGGCCGCCCGTACCAGAACCCCGCGCGCGCCACGCAGCACTGCGACCAACGCGCGTACCACCACCGATAGTTAAGAGAACGAGGAGACTCAGTCATGGCCAACACCGAGACCACGCTGAAAGAGGCGCTCGCCTCCATCGAGGGCGCGACCGGGGTCGCGCTCGTCGACTACACCAGCGGGATGGCCCTGGGCACGATGGGCGGCAGCAAGGGCTTCGACCTGAACGTCGCCGCCGCCGGGAACACCGACGTGGTCCGCGCCAAAATGCGCACGATGGAACATCTGGGACTCAAGGCCCAGATCGAGGACATCCTGATCACCCTGTCCGACCAGTACCACCTGATCCGTCTGATCAGCGGGCGCGGCGGCAACGGCCTGTTCATGTACCTGGTGCTCGACGCCAAGCGGGCCAACCTGGCGATGGCCCGCCACCAGTTGAAGAGGATCGAGGAGGACCTCGAGGTCTGAGCCCGGGGATCCGGGTCCTCCCGCACGGTCCGCCATCCGGTCCGCCACCTGGGCCGACGGACCGGCCACACCGGCGGAAGGACCCGCCCCACCGGTCGAAAGACCGCTCGCGCCGGCCGAAAGACCCGCTACACCAGCGCCGCGGCGCGGCGCCGGGCCCCGCCCGGGGCCGCGTCGCCCGCCGCGATGCCGGTACCGCGGTAGCCCTTGACCGCCTTGCCCGCCGGACGCCCGCCCCGCGCGTCGAGCCAGTCGACCCGCACCCACAACAGCGCGTCCTCGGCCCGCTCGCGCCGTCCGAGCCAGGCGGCCTTCAGCCACAGCCCGGTACCCAGGCCGGCCAGCAGCATGCCGCCGGCCGCGGGCACGGCGACGGAGCTGCCCAGCGCGACCACGACAGCCGGCAACAGCCACCAGCGGTGGCCGTGCCGCCAGTTGCGTACGGTCACCGCGCGGTCCTGGAGCACGTCGTGCTTGCCGGCCCGGGCGGCGCCGCGGGCCAGGGCGGTGTAGCGCCCCCGGCGGCGGTACGCCATGACGGCGACCGCGACGACGAACAGCGCCGCCCCCGCCATGACGCCGATCCGGCGGCCGGTGACACCCGGCAGCAGAGCGCCGACACCCGCCGCGAACACCCCGGCCCACCACAGCGGCGCCGCTCCGGCCCGTACGACGACGGCCACCCGCACCAACCCCTGGCCTCCACGTACCACGTCACGCCTCCTCGTCATCCGGCACAGTTCCGTTGGCCGGACACGCTAGCGAGCGAAGGTGAGACGAGTCTGAGAGCGTGCGGACGCCCGCGGGTCACTCCACGAACAGCCCCCGGGCCGCCGCCCGTACGTCGAACTCCTCCAGCCGGGCCTGCGCGTCGGGCAGGTCGTCGCACATGGCCTCCAGCAGCACCCGCCCGAGCAGCATCGGCGCGCACGCGGTGTCGAAGGCGAGCCCGGTGCCGACGGCGGCGGGCAGCAGCAGGTCGGAGACCTTGGCGACGGGCGCGAACGCGGAGTCGGCGACGGTCACCACCGCCAGGCCGGCCTCCCTGGCGTAGCCGAGGGTGTCCACGACCTCGCGCGGGTGCCGCGGCAGCGCGAAGCACAACAGCGCCGAGGCGCCCGCCCGTACGGCGGCGTCGATCCGGTCGTGGACCATCGTGCCGCCCTCGTGCAGCAGCCGTACGTCGGGGTGGACCTTGGCGGCGAAGTACGCGAAGCCGTAGGCCTGGGAGGCGGCGGCGCGCAGGCCGAGGACGGGCAGCGGACGCGAGGCGGCGAGAAGGCGGCCGGCCCGCCGCACCGGCCGCGGGTCCGCGAGCACCTCCGCGAGGTGCTTCAGATTCTCGATCTCCGCCTCGACGGCCTGCTGGTACTCGTTGTACGAGGCCGAGAGCGCCGCCTGTTCCACGGGCGCGACCTCGCGCAGATGCCGGCGCAGGGCGGGGTAGCCGTCGAAGCCGAGGGCGACGGCGAAGCGGGTGACGGACGGCTGACTGACCCCCGCGAGTTCGGCCAGCTCCACGCTGGACAGGAACGGCACGTCGGCGGCCCGCCGCACCATGCTGTGCGCGATGCGCCGCTGGGTCGGCGTCAGCCGGTGCCCCTCGAAGAGCGCCTGCAACCGTGCGGCGGGACTGTCCGGCACCCCCACGCCCCGGTCCACACCCCGGTCCGCGCTCGTGTCCGCGGTCATCACTCGCTCCCCCTCCAGATCTCCGTGAACCGGTCCAGCAGCCCGGTCGCCGCCGTCACGTCGTCCGTGAGCGGCCGGTCGGCCATGTCCTCGTCGAGCGCCGACTCGGCGAACGCCAGCGCCCGGCCCACCGGCAGCTCCGGGTCGGGCCGAAGGCCGCGCAGCCGCAACGCCCGTACGGCGGCGACGAGTTCGCAGCCCACCACGAGACGGTACGCGCCGCACGCGCGCAGTGTCTGGCGGGCGGCGAGCGAGGCGAAGCTGGCCTGCTCCTCGACGCCCCGGGAGAGTACAGCGTGGCCCAGCGAGGCGGGCGCCGAGCAGGCGCGCAGCTCGCCGAGGGCGGCCCCGGCGGCGTACTCCAGGATCATCACGCCGGACGAGGCGGGTTCCTGGTCGGCGAGGAACGGCTTGAGGCGGGTGAAGCCGGGCTCGTTGAGGGTGGACAGCCGGGACGTGGACAGCCGGGCCACCTGGGTCACCGCCAGCCGGAAGTGGTCCAGGGCGAGCGCGAGCTGGGCCATGTAGAAGCCGCCGTGGTGGTAGGCGGCCATGCCGTCGGGAGAGATGAGGGGGTTCTCGGCGGCCGCGTTGATCTCGACCCCGAGGACCTCCTCCAGCGCGTCCGCCGCGTCCTGCGCGGGACCGTGGATCTGCGGCAGGCAGCGGAAGCCGTACGGGTCCTGGATCCGGCCGAGGGGAGGCGTCGGCCGGTCCTCGGCGCCGATCAGCTCCCGCATCCGGCGCGCGACCCGGCCCGATCCCCGGTGCGGGCGGGCCGCGTGCACGGGGGCGGCGTACGCCTCGTGCGAGCCGTCGACCGCGAGCAGGGACAGGCCGGCGACGACCTGGGTGGCCTCGATCAGCCCGCGCAGTTCGTGCAGGGCCAGCGCCGACTGGCCGAGGGTGAGGGCGTTGCTGCTGATGAGGGCCAGCGCGTCGTTGTTGTCCAGGGGCTGGGCCGCCGGTGCGCCCGCCCCGCGCCACGGGTGCTCCCCGGCGAGCGCCAGTCCGAGCTGGGCCAGTGAGGCGATGTCGCCGGTGCCGACCGAGCCGAACTCGTTGACGACCGGGTACGCGCCGTTCTCCAGCGCCTCGCACAGGGCCGTGATCACGCTGGGCCGCAGCCCGGCGCCGCCCGCGAGGAGTTGGTTGGCCCGCACGGCGAGCATCGCCCGCACCTGCCGGGCCGGCAGTTCCTCGCCGATGGCGCCGGCGTGACTGCGCAGCAGCCGCAGACCGTGCCCGGCGGCGGCCTCGGTGGGCACGTCCTCGTTCCGGTTCGCGCCCACGCCGGTCGAGCGGCCGTACACGCGACCGGTCGCCGCGATCTGCCGGGCGGCGTCCCAGGACGCCTCGGCCCGCCGCATCGCCTCGCTCCCGGGGACGGGCCGGGCGCTCCCGTCGGCGAGACGGGTGACGTCCGCGACGCCGAGTCCGACCCCGTCGAGGACCACGAGGCCGGCGGGGCCGGAACGCACGATCTCCGGCGCGTCCACGATACGAGACGGCATAAGGCCCAAGCTCCCCTCAATCCGGACATTAGATCTCGCCTGCCGGTCATCGGTTACCTCGGATTAACACCGGAGCATTGACAACCTATTCAGACACCAAGAACTCTGCATGACGTTATACAGCCGGGCAAGGGACATCTCATGATCCAGTTCGATGCGGTCCACAAGCGTTTCCCGAACGGCACGACAGCAGTCCACGATCTCTCCCTGGAGATGCCGGAGGGCGGTGTGACGGTCCTGGTCGGATCCTCCGGTTGCGGCAAGACGACCCCCGGGAGATCCTCATCCCCGCCCTCAAGGGCGGCGACATCGACCTCCTGCCCGAGTACCAGGGCGCCCTGCTGCACTACCTCGCGCCCAAGGCCACGCAGACCGAGGAGGGCGCGATGCAGAACGCCCTCGCCGTCGCCCTCCCGTCCGGCCTCCAGGTCCTGCCGTACGGCATGGCCGAGGACTCCGACGCCTTCGTCGTCACCCGCGAGACCGCGCGCGAGTACGGCCTGACCTCCCTCGCCGACCTGACGAAGCAGAACGGCAGGCTGGTCGTCGGCGCCGCGCCCGAGGTGAAGAAGCGCCAGGTGGGCGTGGTCGGGCTGAAGGACGTGTACGGGGTGGAGTTCAAGGAGTTCAAGTCCCTCGACTCCTCCGGGCCGCTGGTCAAGGGCGCCCTGAAGAAGGGCGACGTCGACGTGGCGAACCTCTTCACCACCGACACCGACATCCAGGCCAACGACTGGGTGGTGCTGGCGGACCCGAAGAACCTCGTCCCCGGCCAGCACATCGTGCCGCTCATCGCCGACCGCAAGGCCGACTCCACCGTCCGCAAGGCCCTCGCCCGGCTCGGCAACACCCTCACCACCGAACAGCTCACCGAGCTCAACCGCCAGGTGGACAAGGACAAGAAGGATCCCGAGGACGTGGCGAACGCCTACGCCGAGCGGCACGGGCTGGCGAAGTAGCCGGCTGAGCGCCGCTGTACCGGCTGCTCGCGCGGCGCGACACGGCGTACGTCCCGGAGCGGACGGCGTACGCACGGGGAGACCGGCCCGGGCCGGTCTCCCCGCTGCCCCGGACAGGCCGGGGCGCGGGGCCCGGCGACCGGGCCGAACAGGGGGGCTACCCCCAGTGCGGCGGGCGCGTCCGCTGCCTACCGTGGGTTTCCATGACGGCAAGGGAGACCATCATGGACGCGCGGGACGCCGACCTGAAGAAGGAACTCGACGCCACCCTGCACGCCCGCAGGGAACTGGGCGAGGAGTACGAGTCCGCACTGGTCGACTCGTTCCTGGAGAAGATCGACCAGCGCATCGACGGCGCGGTCGAGCGCCGGGTGCGACGGCAGCTGGCCGAGCGGCAGATGACGACGGCCCGGGGCGCCCGGGCACCGAGGGCCACCGACTCCTGGGGCGAGCGTTTCGGCTTCGGCATCGTCTCGCTGGTCCTGGCGGTCCCGCTGTCCGCGATCGGCGCGGGGACCGCGCATCTGCCGGGCCTGATCGCGTCCTGGATCGGCATCGTCGGCGTCAACGTGGTCCAGGCCGCCCGCACGACCCCCGGATTCTTCGGCCGCCGTGGGACGTCCCGGGACAGCGACTGGGAGGACTGACGGCGCCACCGGTGCCGTAGGCGCCGGGCGCCGGGGCGGGCAGGCGGGGGGGAAAAGCTGTGCGCGGGGACCGCCGCACCCCCGTTGCCGGGGGGCGGGACGACGGCGGTCCCCGCGAGGGACGCGTGCCGGGTCAGGGCCGGGCGTGCGCGTCCTTGGCGCCGGTGGAGGTCCGGGAGCCGCTCCGGAGGTCCGTGACGCCGTTTTCGGTGCCGGCGGGGGCGGGGAGCCGCTCCCGCCCTGCCGACACCCACCAATGTGCCGGACTCGTGTTAAGCCGGTGCTGCGCGGACGTGACACCCTCGTACCACTTCCGCGAAGTCACCCCTTCCGCAGGTCACCCTGAGTTCGCGTCGGACACGGACCGTTCAGCGGCGCTTCGCGTCCACGTCGCGTCTACTTCGCGCCCTTGGCGAGGAACGCCAGCAGGTCCTGCCGGCTGACCACGCCGGTCGGCTTGCCCTCGACAAGCACGATCGCCGCGTCCGCGCGGCCCAGGACGGACATCAGGTCCGCGACCGGCTCGCCGGAGCCGACCTGCGGCAGCGGGGCGGACATGTGCTTCTCCAGCGGGTCGTCGAGCGAGGCGCGCTGGGTGAACAGGGCGTCGAGCAGCTCGCGCTCCACCACGGACCCCACGACCTCGGCGGCCATGACGTCCGGGTGTCCGGCGCCCGGCTTCACGATCGGCATCTGCGAGACGCCGTACTCGCGCAGCACCTCGATGGCCTCACCGACGGTCTCGTCGGGGTGCATGTGGACGAGGGAGGGGATGATGCCGCCGGCCTTGTGGCTGAGCACGTCGGCGACACGGGCGCTCGGCCCGGCGTCCTCCAGGAAGCCGTAGTCGGCCATCCACTCGTCGTTGAAGATCTTGCTGAGGTAGCCGCGCCCGCTGTCCGGGAGCAGGACGACCACGACGTCGTCCGGGCCGAGCCGCTCGGCGACGCGCAGCGCGGCGACGACGGCCATGCCGCAGGAGCCGCCCACCAGCAGGCCCTCCTCCTTGGCCAGCCGCCGGGTCATCTGGAAGGAGTCCTTGTCGGAGACGGGGACGATCTCGTCGGCGACCGTCCGGTCGTAGGCGGTCGGCCAGAAGTCCTCACCGACGCCCTCGACGAGGTAGGGACGCCCGGAACCGCCGGAGTACACGGACCCCTCCGGGTCGGCGCCGACGACCTGGACCCTGCCCTCGCTGGCGTCCTTCAGGTAGCGCCCGGTGCCGGAGATGGTGCCGCCGGTGCCCACGCCCGCCACGAAGTGCGTGATCCTTCCCTCCGTCTGCTCCCACAGCTCGGGGCCGGTCGAGTGATAGTGGGAGAGCGGGTTGTTGGGGTTGGAGTACTGGTCGGGCTTCCACGCGCCGGGCGTCTCGCGCACCAGCCGGTCGGAGACGTTGTAGTACGAGTCCGGGTGCTCGGGGTCGACGGCCGTCGGGCACACGACCACCTCGGCGCCGTACGCGCGCAGTACGTTGATCTTGTCCGTGGAGACCTTGTCGGGGCACACGAAGATGCACTTGTACCCCTTCTGCTGCGCCACGATCGCGAGCCCCACGCCGGTGTTGCCGCTGGTCGGCTCGACGATGGTGCCGCCGGGCAGGAGTTCTCCGCTCTTCTCGGCCGCCTCGATCATGCGCAGGGCGATGCGGTCCTTCACGGATCCGCCCGGGTTGAAGTACTCCACCTTGGCCAGGACGGTCGCCTGGATCCCCGCGGTCACGTTGTTGAGCCTCACCAGCGGGGTGTTGCCGACGAGGCTGATCATCGAGTCGTGGAATTGCACCGTTGTCTCCGGTTGCTGCAAAAGAAGTGGTCGTAGTGGTTCCGCCAGCCTACGGCCCACGGAAGACGTTCACTCCTGGTTGAGATTGACCGACGGGCTGTACGGGGCAAGGAGTGGTTGTACGGCTACGAGGAGGTGGCGGCGACGCATGACGAGCATGTCGAGGGCGCGGGTGGCCCGGCGGATCGCGGCGGGCGCCGCGTACGGGGGTGGCGGCATCGGGCTGGCGGGCGCCGCGGCCGTCGGTCTGCTGCTGGCGGAGGCGGAGCTGGCCCGGCGCCATGTGGGCAACGGCGCGCTCAACCACGTACCGAGCGCGGAGGGCCGCTACGGCCATGGTTACGACGTCCCCGGCGAGCCGCCGCTGCGGCTGACGATGCTGGGTGACTCCACGGCCGCGGGCCAGGGCGTCCGCCGGGCCGGCCAGACGCCGGGCGCGCTGCTGGCCTCGGGGCTCTCCGCGGTGGCCGAACGGCCGGTGGTACTGCGGAACGTGGCCCTTCCCGGGGCCCAGTCGGACGACCTCGACCGTCAGGTGGCCCTGGTGCTCGCCGACCCGGCCCAGGTACCCGACGTCTGCGTGATCATGATCGGCGCGAACGACGTGACCCACCGGATGCCGCCGACCCGCTCGGTGCGTCATCTCTCCTCGGCGGTACGGCGACTGCGCACGGCCGGCGCGGAGGTCGTCGTCGCCACCTGTCCCGACCTGGGCACGATCGAACCGGTGCAGCAGCCGCTGCGCTGGCTGGCCCGGCGGGCCTCCCGGCAGCTGGCCGCCGCGCAGACGATCGGGGCGGTCGAGCAGGGGGGCCGGACGGTGTCGCTGGGCGACCTGCTGGGCCCGGAGTTCGAGGCGAATCCGCGCGAGCTGTTCGGTCCCGACCACTACCACCCCTCCGCGGAGGGGTACGCCACGGCCGCGATGGCCATCCTGCCGACGGTCTGCGCCACCCTGGGCCTGTGGCCGGCCGAGGAGGAGCGTCCCGACGCGTCCCGCCGCGAGGGCTTCCTGCCGGTGGCCCGCGCCGCGGCCGAGGCGGCGTCCGAGGCGGGCACCGAGGTCACGGCGGCGATGCCGACCGGGCCCCGGGGCCCCTGGGCCCTGCTCAAGCGCCGCAGGCGCCGGCGCGTCCCGGAGACGTCCCCGGCCCCGGTCCACACCCCGAGCTGACCGATCCGGCCGGCATCGGCTCCCTCCCGGCGGGCGAGAAGCGGGGGCCGGGGTGCCGCGTGCCGTTCCCTCGCAGGGGCCTGGGAGGGAACGGCACGGGAAGGCGCGGTGGCCGGCACGGAAAGCAAGCGCTTGGAAACTGCGGTCAGAGTCACACGTCCATTCCCGTGACCCGGACCATACGGACAGGTAACTTCCCAGACAGTCCGCCTTCGCCCATCCCCGTACGCCAATGGAGCCGTGATGCCCGAAGCCGTCATCGTCTCGACCGCCCGCTCCCCCATCGGCCGCGCTTTCAAGGGCTCGCTGAAGGACCTGCGTCCGGACGACCTCACCGCCTTCATCATCCAGGCGGCCCTCGCCAAGGTCCCGGAGCTGGACCCCAGGGACATAGACGACCTGATGCTCGGCTGCGGCCTCCCCGGCGGCGAGCAGGGCAACAACCTCGGCCGTATCGTCGCCGTGCAGATGGGGATGGACCACCTCCCCGGCTGCACCGTCACCCGGTACTGCTCCTCGTCCCTCCAGACGAGCCGCATGGCCCTGCACGCCATCAAGGCCGGTGAGGGCGACGTCTTCATCTCGACCGGTGTCGAGATGGTCTCCCGGTTCGTCAAGGGCAACTCCGACAGCCACCCGGACACGCACAACCCCTTCTTCGCCGAGGCCGAGGCCCGCACCGCGGCCGTCGCCCAGCAGGAGGGCACGACCTGGCACGACCCGCGCGAGGACGGCGTCGTCCCGGACGCGTACATGGCGATGGGGCAGACCGCCGAGAACCTCGCCCGCTGGAAGGGCGTCACCCGTCAGGACATGGACGAGTTCGGCGTCCGGTCGCAGAACCTCGCCGAGGAAGCCATCAAGAACGGCTTCTGGGAGCGCGAGATCACCCCGGTGACCCTCCCCGACGGCACGGTCGTCGGCAAGGACGACGGCCCCCGCGCCGGTGTCACCCTCGACGGCGTCCAGGGCCTCAAGCCGGTCTTCCGCCCCGACGGCCTCGTCACCGCCGCCAACTGCTGCCCGCTGAACGACGGCGCCGCCGCGCTGGTCATCATGTCCGACACCAAGGCCCGCGAGCTCGGCCTGACCCCGCTCGCCCGCATCGTCTCCACCGGCGTCTCGGGCCTCTCGCCCGAGATCATGGGCCTCGGCCCGGTCGAGGCCTCCCAGCAGGCGCTGCGCCGGGCCGGGCTGACCATCGACGACATCGACCTGGTCGAGATCAACGAGGCGTTCGCCGCCCAGGTGATCCCGTCCTACCGCGACCTCGGCATCGATCTCGACAAGCTGAACGTCAACGGCGGTGCCATCGCGGTGGGCCACCCCTTCGGCATGACCGGCGCCCGCATCACCGGCACGCTCATCAACTCCCTCCAGTTCCACGACAAGCAGTTCGGTCTGGAGACGATGTGCGTCGGCGGCGGCCAGGGCATGGCCATGGTCATCGAGCGTCTCAGCTGATCCCCCGAGCCCACCCTCGAACGCACTCGCGACCGCTGAAAAGCCGTCAGTAGTCACCGTTCGACCCAGCGTCACGCATCGGCCCAGAACCCGGAAACCGCCAGGGTTCTGGGCCGATTTGTGATCCAATCTCCCTCAGGATGTGACCTATCTCCCCCGAGGGAGGGATCAACGCAGGTCAGCGCCGTTCCACCACCAAACCTCGAGGCCAAAGTCCGGCCCGTTTCGTGACGTTACGCACTGACAGCTGGATGGTCCGCCCTTCAAGCTGATGTAGGAAGTCGGGGGTCGACTTTGAACCGGGAGTACGTCAGTGAGCGCCATGCCGATCGCCCTGCTGCTCACCACGGTCGCCACAGGCGCCGTGGGCGTCGCCGTCCTGCGCACCCTCATGGTGCTGCGCCGGCAGGTGGCGGCGCTGCACACCGAGCTCGCCGCCCAGAACAACGCGGCCGCGGCACGGGGTCTGGTCCCGGCCGCCCGTCTCTCCGTGGACGCGGAGGAGATACGTTCGGCCGTCGCCGAGGCGCTCGCCGAGGAGCGGGAGCGAGAGCTGGCCGAGGCGCGGGCGTTCTGGGCCGCCCAGGAGGCTCGTGACGCCTCCGACGCCCCCTCCCTGCTGGGTCTGCCGGACAGTGAGCTGTTCCTGCCCCGCCAGGCCGATTTCGCGGGCCTGGACCACCTCGAACCGGTGGCCGAGCCGGGCGCCGACGCCGACGAGTTCGCCGGGGACTCCCCCGAACTGGCCGCGGCCCGCCGCCGCCACCCCTCGCACCCCGACTTCGTACCGGTCCAGTCACCGGTCGTGAACGACCACGAGCGCACGGTCGCCACCCTGGAGGAACTCGCTTCCTGCGGTGTCGAGCTGACCGACGTCCGCCCGGGCCCGCTGGGCACCCTCGACGTCTACGTCTTCGCCGACGGTACGACCCTGTGCATGACCCCGGGCCACCGCGAGACCGCGGAGCGTCTGGCCACCGCGCTGCGCACCGGCCGGACGCCGGTCCTGCTCGGCGGCTCGGGCATCTCGGGCGCGTACACGCTGACCTTCGCCTGCGGCGAGGAGACGGTGTACATCCTGGCGGACCGGGTCATCGCGTCCCTCTAGCCGCGCGTGGGCGTCACACCCCCGCCCGGGTCTGCGCCTCCTCCACCAGCCCCACCGCTTCGGCCACTTCGGCCTCGCTGCGCAGCACGACCGCCAGGTCGTGTGCCGCGACGGTGATCTGGTCGGCGACGGCGAACATCCCGGCGTCCGGCATCTCACGCGGTTCGGCGCCGGGTTCCTCGGCGCGTTGGGCCCGTCGTGCGAACTCCCGGGCCAACTCCAGTGCCGCCGCGGCGGCACTGCGCTGCAACCGGCTCTGGGGGGCGGCCCGCAGACGATCGGCGAAGTGATCCACCGCACGGCTCAGAGGCGTCGTATCAACCACGCCGCGAGACTACGCGCTGCCCCGGGACTGTTGCCAACGCGCCAACGCTCAGGCACCGTGACGTGAAGGACCGGCTTACACCCCATTGCGTCCGGAGGCGCCGATGTCCCACGTCCTCTCCGAGGAGACCCACCGCAACATGCTCGCCCGCATCCCCCACTGCACCGGTCGTGAGGTGTCCGACTGGCTGCGCACCGTCGACGAAGGCCCCTCCCTCTTCCGCTTCGAGGAGAAGGTCAGCTGGCTGCGTCACGAATACGACCTGGCGTACGGCCACGCCAAGGCGATCGTCCACGAGTACGACCTGAGGAGGGCAGCGCGCAAACTGCTCTAGGCGCGCACGGAGGGCATGACGAAGGGCCCCGGGCGGGTGCCCGGGGCCCTTCGTCGTCAGGTCTACGACGGCTCGTCGCCGTCGGGGATCTAGTCGTTGCTGTTGAGGATCGCGATGATCCGCAGGAACTCCATGTAAATCCAGACCAGCGTCACCGTCATACCGAAGGCGGCCAGCCAGGCCTCCTCGCGCGGGGCGCCGTACGCGATGCCGTCCTCGACCTGCTTGAAGTCGATGGCGAGGAAGCAGGCGCCGAGGATGATGCCGACGACACCGAAGATGATGCCGAGCGGACCACTGCGGAAGCCGAGACCGTCACCGCCGCCGAAGACCGCGAACAGCAGGTTCACCGCCATCAGCAGGATGAAGCCGAGCGCGGCCGCCATCACGAAGCCGACGAAGCGGCGGTTGACGCGGATCCAGCCGGCCTTGTACGCGATCAGCACGCCGGCGAACACCGCCATCGTGCCGAGCACGGCCTGCATGGCCGCGCCGCTGGCGATGCGGTTGTCGACGATGCTGGAGACCACGCCGAGGAAGACACCCTCGAGACCCGCGTAGGTCAGGATGAGGGCCGGCGAGGCCTTGCGCTTGAACGACTGCACGAACGCCAGCACCATCGCGACCAGCGCGGCGCCGATGCCGATGCCGTACGAACGGCTGATGTTGGCGTCGTCGACCGGCAGCAGCGCCCAGGCGAGCGCGGCCGTGCCGATCAGCAGACCGAGGGTGGTGGCGGTGCGCAGGACGACGTCGTCCATCGTCATACGGCCGGCGGTGGTGACCGGGGCCTGCGGCGCGCCGTGCTGAAGGTCCTGCTGGGCGTACGGGTTCTGCGCGTAGGGGTTGCCGGACGGCTGGGCGTACGGACCGCCCTGCGCGTACGGGTTCCCCTGCGTGCCGACAGCGGGTCCCCCGGCCTGCGGCGCGGTGTTGAAGCCCGCGTAGCCGTTGTCGCGGCTGAACCCCCGTCGCGAGAAGACCGGGTTTCTGCTCCTCATTTCACTCCTCCATGGCCACTCTGCGTGGGCCTTGGCTCAAGAGTAATAGGTAGGCAAAGGATTGACCCTAGTGCTTGGGGAGGATCTTTCCCTCGTCGTGCTGCCCAACACGCTACGCGGATCCCTGATTCCCGGCGGCCGAGGGGGGTCATTCATGACCAAGCCGCGACACGTCCGGAACCGGTAGGAGATCATCCGTTCACCCGAACGGGAATCCGGTGTATCCCTCGGCGAGGTCGCTCTCCGCCGCGCGCGAGCCCGTGATCCGCTCCAGACGGGCGAGCTGGAGGCGCTCCTCGAAGGGGGTGGCCCCGGGGAGCCGGTGCAGCATCGTGGTCATGTCGTAGGAGAACCGCTCGGCCTGCCAGACCCGGCGCAGACAGTCGGCGGAGTAGTCGTCGAGGAGCCGCGGCGAGCCCGTCTCCCTCGCGTACGTCAGCGCCCGCGCGAAGGTGACCACGTCACCGACGGCGAGGTTCAGCCCCTTGGCGCCGGTGGGCGGCACGATGTGGGCGGCGTCCCCGGCGAGGAAGAGCCGGCCGTGCCGCATCGGCTCGTGGACGTAGGAGCGCATCGGGGTGACCGATTTCTGGGTGATGGGCCCGCGGGCGAGCGTCCAGCCGTCGGCGGTCTCCAGGCGCCGCTCCAGCTCGGCCCAGATCTCGTCGTCGGCCCACGCCTCGGCGTCCGTCCCCTCCGGCACCTGGAAATAGAGGCGGGAGACGGTCGGGGAGCGCATCGACAGCAGCGCGAAGCCGCGGTCGTGGCGGGCGTAGACGAGCTCGTCGTGGGAGGGGGCGACGTCGGCGAGGATGCCGAGCCAACCGAAGGGATAGGTTCGTTCGAAGACGCGGGTCGCCTCGGCCGGTATCGCCTTCCTGGCGATCCCCCGAAAGCCGTCGCAGCCGACGACGTAGTCGCACTCCAGGACATCTTCGCGCCCGTCGTGCCGGAAGCGCACGCGCGGGCTGTCGGTACCGGCCCCCTCGACCGCCAGCGCCTGCGCCTCGAACAGCAGCGGGCCGCCCTCTTTCAGCTGGAGGGCGATGAGGTCCTTGCATACCTCCGTCTGGGCGTACACCGTCACCGCCCGGCCGCCGGTCAGGGAGGGGAAGTCGACGCGGTGGCGTCGCCGGGCGAAGCGCAGTTCGATGCCGTCGTGCCGCAGACCCTCGCGGTCCAGGCGTTCCCCGGCGCCGGCCGCGCGCAGCACGTCCACCGTCCCCTGCTCCAGGATCCCGGCCCGCTGCCGCTGTTCGACGTAGGCCCGGTCCCGGCTCTCCAGGACGACCGCGTCGACGCCCGCGTTGCGGAGCAGCCGGGCGAGGAGGAGGCCGGCCGGCCCTGCGCCGATGATGCCGACGGTGGTGCGCATCGGACGTTCCCTTCGGATGGGCGTCGGTGCCGTGTCGCGCGGGTCCGCGGGTCCGTTGGTTCGTCCGATGAAATTTCTTCATCTCACTCGGCCGCGAGTCTGCGCTCCCGCGTGACCGGTGTCAACGGTCCCGCGACGAGACCGTCGATCCGCACCGCGAAAACCGCCCCTGACCTGGGCGGACACCTGCCGGCCCAGACGGCGGTCCGCCGCTCGGATGGTACGTTCCGTCGATCCGGTGTTACCTGGTGCGAGGGGAGAGACCGGAGGGGTGTGAACACCTCGGGGCTAAGGAGATTCTCATATGCGCAGGAACCCGGTCATACGAATTCTGGCTACCGCCCTTCTCACCGGCGGCGCGATCGCGGGAGTGGGAGCGGCCGCAAGCCCGGCCTCGGCCGCGACGGCGCCGAACGGCATCAACGCGGTCTCGCACAACATCCGGACGAACGGCGGCGGCGGCTGCGGATTCGGAGTCGGCTTCAACAACGGCTTCAACCCCTTCTGCGGCGGCGGGTACGGCTTCGGGGGCTACGGGGGCTACGGCTACGGCAACGGCTTCGGAAACATCGGCTACTACCCCTACACCGGCGCCTACGGGTACGGCAGCACCCCCGTGGTGATCATCGTCCGCTGACGCGCCGACGGCGCGGAAGCGGCGAGGGACCGCGGACAGCAACTGGAAGAGGGTCGCCGCGCCGCCGCGCGGCGGCCCTCCGCGGCTGAGGCGACGGCGACAGGCCGTTCCCACGGTTCACTGAACGTGACCGCGGAAGTGCCCGGAACCGGACTCGAACCGGTACGCCCGCGAGGGGCAGCGAGGTTTAAGCTCGCCGTGTCTGCATTCCACCATCCGGGCAGGCCATGGCTCCGCGTCGAGGCCCCGAGCCTATCGGGACGCATCCCTCGAACAGCGGGCGGGCGGACCGATGTTGTCTTATTTTATTGACGTCTGAGGGTGCATCAGCACACGGAACACGCCATCCGCACTTGCCAATAGCGTGGCGTGCGCGCGATGAGCCCGTATGCGGAATGACGGAATTTCACCGCCGGAACAAGGGTGCCCCACCCGTTATTCACGCCCGGCGCGGTCAGGGTCACCCGTCATCCCCAGGTATGACTCGGCGTGGCGTGGTCCGCCCGAAGTCTGCCCCCGGAACCGGAACAGCGGCTGACTACACGACGAGCCGCGGACGCGACGATGGTGCACGTCCCCGATAAACATCGTCGTCCCGCGAGGAGCGCCTTCCCGTGACCACCACACCCGTCGCCGGCCGGACCACCACCGTGGCCGCGCGCGCCACGGAGCTGTCGAAGATCTACGGACACGGCGAGACCCAGGTGGTCGCCCTCGACCGGGTCTCCGTCGACTTCCGGCAGGCCGAGTTCACCGCGATCATGGGCCCGTCCGGCTCCGGCAAGTCCACGCTGATGCACTGCGTGGCCGGTCTGGACACCTTCAGCAGCGGCTCCGTGCGCATCGGCGAGACCGAGCTGGGCTCGCTGAAGGACAAGAAGCTCACCAAGCTGCGCCGGGACAAGATCGGCTTCATCTTCCAGGCGTTCAACCTGCTGCCGACGCTGACGGCCCTGGAGAACATCACCCTTCCCATGGACATCGCCGGCCGCAAGCCGGACCAGGCGTGGCTGGACACCGTGATCCGGATGGTGGGGCTCGCCGACCGGCTCGGCCACCGGCCCTCCCAGCTCTCCGGCGGACAGCAGCAGCGGGTCGCCGTGGCCCGCGCGCTGGCCTCACGGCCGGACATCATCTTCGGCGACGAGCCGACCGGGAACCTCGACTCACGATCCGGCGCCGAGGTGCTGGGCTTCCTGCGCAACTCGGTGCGGGAACTGGGCCAGACCGTGGTGATGGTGACCCACGACCCGGTGGCCGCGGCGTACGCGGACCGGGTGGTGTTCCTGGCGGACGGCCGGATCGTCGACGAGGTGTACGAGCCCACGGCGGACTCGGTGCTCGACCGCATGCGGAACCTTCCCGGCGGAAACCCCCAGAGCCCCGGCCTCGACGCCGAGAGCCTCGCGGGCTGAACCGAGAGCCTCGCGGGCCGACGCCCGCCGTGGCCCCCTGACGCTCCCTCACCCTCGTACACCTGGACTGAGACAACCCATGTTCCGTACCGCCTTGCGCAACGTACTCGCGCACAAGGCCCGGCTCCTCATGACCGTGCTCGCCGTGATGCTCGGCGTGGCGTTCGTGTCGGGGACCCTGGTCTTCACCAACACCATCTCGGACGCCTTCCAGAGGAGCTCCGCCAAGGGCTTCGGCCAGGTCGACGTGGCCGTGCGGCCGGAGGGCCGGAAGGCCGACGGCGACACGCTGAGCAAGACGCCCGAGCTGACGCAGGCCCTGCTCGACCGGAGCGCGCGGGTGCCCGGCGCCGCGTCCGCCGTCGGTGTCGTCAACGGCTTCACCGCCCTCGCCGACAAGGACGGCAAGCTCGTCGGCGGCGGCTTCCAGTCGCAGGGCGGGAACTACTGGGGGCCGAAGGACGCCCGCTATCCGCTGGTCAGCGGGCACGCGCCGCAGGGCGAGGACGAGGTCCTCATCGACTCCGAGACCGCGAAGCGCGCCGGCTACCGGGTCGGCGACACCGTGCGCCTCTCGGTCGACGGCCCGGTGCTGACCCCGACCGTCACCGGCGTCTTCACCACCGACGACGGCAACGTCGCCGCGGGCGGCAGCCTCGCCCTCTTCGACACGGCGAGCGCCCAGCGGCTGTTCGGCAAGACCGGCACGTACGACGAGATCGACGTGACGGCGAAGACGGGCGTCAGCCAGGCGGCGCTCAAGGCCGAACTGGACAAGGCGCTGCCCGCGGACAGCACCGAGACCACCACCGGCCGGCAGCTCGCCGACGACCAGGCCGAGATGATCGCCTCGTCGATGAGCGGGCTGAAGCAGGGGCTGCTGGTCTTCGCCGGGATCGCGCTGTTCGTCGGCACGTTCATCATCGCCAACACCTTCACCATGCTGGTCGCCCAGCGCACCAAGGAACTGGCCCTGCTGCGCGCCGTGGGTGCCTCGCGCCGCCAGATCACCCGGTCCGTGCTGATCGAGGCGTTCGTGGTCGGCGCGGTGGCCGGGGTCACCGGGCTGGTCGCGGGCATCGGCATCGGAGCCGGACTGCGGTCGCTGATGGGCACGCTCGGCGCGACCGTCCCCGACGGACCGCTGGTCGTCTCCCCCGGCACCGTCTACGCGGCCCTCGGGGTCGGCGTCGTCATCACCATGCTCGCCGCGTGGCTGCCGGGCCGCCGGGCCGCGAAGATCCCGCCGGTCGCCGCGATGAGCAGCGTGCACGCGAAGGCGACCACCAGGTCGCTGGTGCTGCGCAACACGATCGGCGCGCTGTTCTCGGCCGCGGGCGTCGCGGTGGTCCTCGCGGCCACCACGATGGACGGCTCCGACGGGCAGGCCCCGATGGGCCTGGGCGCGGTGCTGCTCATCATCGGTGTGTTCATCCTGACGCCGCTGCTGTCCCGGCCGCTGATCGCGGCCACGGCCCCGGTGCTGCGCGCGTTCGGGGTGGCGGGCAAGCTGGCCCGCCAGAACTCGGTGCGCAACCCCCGCCGTACGGCGGCCACGGCCTCCGCGCTGATGATCGGGCTCACCCTCATCACCGGGATGACGGTGATGGCGGGCAGCCTCCAGCACGCAATCGACAAGATGGCGTCGTCCGCGATCAAGGCCGACTACATGGTGTCGATGGCGAACGGCAACTCCCTCTCCCCGGAGGTCGGCGAGAAGCTGAAGGCCACCGACGGGGTGACCGACACCAGCCCGCTGCGCAACGCGCCCGCCCGCATCGAGGGCGAGACCGAGTTCCTGACCGGTGTCGACGGCTCCGCCATCGGCAGGCTGACCGCGCTGACGCTGGACAGCGGCGCCTTCGAGGTCGGCGGCACGCGGGTCGTGGTCGACGACGACACGGCCAGGTCGCACGGCTGGAAGGCCGGCTCGGACTTCACCGTCGGATACGAGGACGGCAAGAAGCAGCGGCTGAGCGTCGCCGGGGTCTACCAGGCCAACGAGATGATGCGCGGCATCATGCTCGACAACGCCACGCTCGCCCCGCACCAGTCGGACCCGACCGACATGCAGGTCATGGTGAAGATGTCCGACGGCGCGTCCGACGCCACCAAGGACCGCCTGGAGAAGGCCCTCGGCTCCAATCCGGCCATCAAGGTGCAGAGCAAGAAGGACATCTCCGAGGAGATCGCGCAGATGTTCACGCTGATGCTGAACATGCTCTACGGCCTGCTCGCCATGGCGGTGATCGTCGCCGTCCTCGGTGTCATCAACACCCTGGCCATGTCGGTCTTCGAGCGCTCCCAGGAGATCGGGATGCTCCGCGCGATCGGCCTCGACCGCAAGAACATCAAGCGGATGGTCCGGCTGGAGTCCCTGGTCATCTCGCTCTTCGGCGGCGTGCTCGGCATCGGTCTGGGCGTGTTCTTCGGCTGGGCGGCCGGTGAGCTGCTGGGCACGAGGATGACGACGTACGAGCTGGTCCTGCCGTGGGCGAGGATGGCGGTGTTCCTGCTGCTGGCCGCGACGGTCGGCGTGCTGGCGGCGCTGTGGCCAGCCCGGCGGGCGGCCCGCCTGAACATGCTGGCGGCGATCAAGTCGGAGTAGCGGCAGCAGCGGTACGCCGTACGTGTGAGAGGGGCCCCGTTCCGGTGCGGAACGGGGCCCCTCTCACGTCGTGCGGTCAGTTCCAGACGCGGGCCCTGAGCGGCATCCGGGAGGTGCCCGACTCGGGGGTGCGGACCGCCAGGACCTGGTTGACGCCGATGCGGTTGCGTTCGAAGGACACCGCGGAGGCCGCCATGTACAGGCGCCAGACGCGGGCGCGTCCCGGTCCGGTGAGCCGCGCCGCCCGGTCCCAGTCGGCCTCCAGGTTGGCGACCCAGCGGCGCAGGGTGAGGGCGTAGTGCTCACGGATCGACTCGACGTCGCGGACCTCGAAGCCCGCCCGTTCCAGCTGGGTGACCGTGGTGCCGAGGGGGGCGAGTTCGCCGTCCGGGAAGACGTAGGCGTCGATGAACTCGTCCACCTCGTAGGACGATTCGTCTCGGTGCGGGCGGCGGGCGATCTGGTGGTTGAGGAGCCGGCCGCCCGGCTTCAGCAGGGCGTGGAGGTTCTCGGCGTACTCCAGATAGCGCTCGGCGCCGACGTGTTCGGCCATGCCGATGGAGGAGATCGCGTCGTAGGGGCCGTCGCGGACGTCCCGGTAGTCCTGGACGCGGATCTCCACCCGGTCCGTCAGGCCCTCCTCGGCGACGCGCTTGCGGGCGTAGGCGGCCTGTTCCTGGGAGAGCGTGACGCCGACGACGCTCACGCCGTGCTCGCGGGCCGCGTGGACGGCCATGGCGCCCCAGCCGCAGCCGACGTCGAGCAGTCGCTGCCCGGCGGTCAGGCCGAGCTTGCGGCAGACGAGTTCGAGCTTGTCGCGCTGGGCGTCCTCGAGGGCGGCGGCCGGCGCGGAGGACTCCCAGTACGCGCACGAGTAGACCATCGACGGGCCGAGGACGATCTCGTAGAAGTCGTTGCCGACGTCGTAGTGGTGGCTGATGGCGTGCCGGTCGGTGCGCCGGGTGTGCAGATGCAGATGACCGCGGGGTCTGCGGACCTCCTCGCGGGGCGGGGCGGGCGGCAGCGCGGGGCCGGCGAGCTTGACCAGGCCGCGCACGGCGGCGCGCACCTGGGGCTCGCGCAGGGCCTGGGCGAGGGTCCTGGCGTCGTCGCCGCGCTCCCAGAACAGGCCGGAGAGCGCGTCCAGCGCGCTGTACAGATCGCCCTCGACGTCGAGGTCCCCGGCGACCCAGGCGCGGGCCAGTCCCAACTCGCCCGGTTTCCACAGCAGTCGGCGCAGCGCGCGCCGGTTGCGTACGACCAGCGTCGGGGCACCCGGCGGACCCGCCTGCGAACCGTCCCAGGCGCGAATGCGCATCGGGAGAGGTTCCCCCAGCAACTGTTCGACGAAGCCCTTGAGCCGCAGCGCGGCGTCAGCCATGGCGCACACCTCCGTGAGAGCCGATCCCGGATGTCCGGACACCACGTAAACATCAGCGTGCCCGCGGCGCAGTCCCGCATTGGAGTTACAAACAGGCAAAGTGGATGTAGCCAACATCAATATCGTCGGGCTCCGGGCCGCGTGCGAAGAGCGCGCGGCGGGCGCCGCGGCGGGCACGTGGGCGGACGCCGAAGGGGCCGTCCGCACCACGGATGGCGGACGGCCCCTTCGGGGATGGTTCGGTGACCGCAGGTCAGGAGGCCTTGGCCTTCTCCCCGGTCTTCCCCGCCCGCTCGGCCTGTGCGGCCTTCGGCGCGGCGGCGACCGGGGCCGGCTTGGCGGCCTCGTAGAACTCCTCGCGCGGGGTCTCCAGCGCGCCGAGCGCGACGACCTCGCGCTTGAGGAACATGGCGAGCGTCCAGTCGGCGAAGACCCGGATCTTGCGGTTCCAGGTCGGCATGGCCAGACCGTGGTAGCCACGGTGCATGTACCAGGCGAGACGGCCCTTGACCTTGATCTTCATCTTGCCCATGACGATCATCGCGACGCCCTTGTGCAGGCCGAGGCCCGCCACCGCACCCTTGTTGGAGTGCGAGTACTCCGCCTGCGGGAAGCCCCGCATGCCGGAGACCACGTTGTCGCCGAGGACCTTGGCCTGACGCAGCGCGTGCTGGGCGTTCGGTGGGCACCAGGCGTTCTCGACACCGGCCTTGCGGGCGGCGACGTCGGGCACCTGGGCGTTGTCGCCCGCGGCCCAGATGTAGTCGGTGCCCTGGACCTGGAGGGTCGGCGCGCAGTCGACGTGACCGCGGGGACCCAGCGGCAGGCCGTAGCGGGACAGGACCGGGTTCGGCTTGACGCCGGCCGTCCACACGATCGTGTGGGAGTCGACCTCGAGGCCGTTCTTCAGCACCACGTGACCGTCGACGCAGGAGTCCATCGAGGTGGAGAGGTAGATCTCCACACCGCGGCTCTCCAGGTGCTCCTTGCCGTACTGGCCGAGCTTGGGGCCGACCTCGGGAAGGATCTTGTCGGCGGCGTCGACGAGGATGAAGCGCATGTCCTCGCGGGACACGTTCTTGTAGTACTTGGCCGCGTCCCGGGCCATGTCCTCGACCTCACCGATGGTCTCCGCGCCGGCGAAACCGCCGCCGATGAAGACGAAGGTGAGCGCCTTGCGGCGGATCTCCTCGTCGGTGGTGGAGTCGGCCTTGTCGAGCTGCTCGAGGACGTGGTTGCGCAGGCCGATGGCCTCCTCGATGCCCTTCATGCCGATGCCCTGTTCGGCGAGGCCGGGGATCGGGAAGGTGCGGGAGACCGCGCCGAGGGCGACGACCAGGTAGTCGAAGGGCAGCTCGTACGCCTCGCCGACCAGCGGGGCGATCGTGGCGACCTTGCGGTCCTGATCGATGGTGGTGACCCGGCCGGTGAGAACCTCCGCCTTGGGCAGCACGCGTCGCAACGGGACGACGACGTGGCGCGGGGAGATGCTGCCGGCGGCGGTTTCGGGGAGGAAGGGCTGGTAGGTCATGTACGACCGGGGGTCGACGACCGTGACGGTCGCCTCGCCGTAGCGCATCTTCTTGAGAATGCGCCGAGCTGCGTACAGGCCTACGTACCCACCGCCTACTACGAGGATCCTGGGACGCTCCGTGGTGCTCATGGGATCGAGTATCCACCCGCCCCTGGGGGGTCGCTCGTGCGCCCCTTCACAAGCTTCGGTGAGGGGTGTGCTATCCTCCGCGACTCACCTGATCCGGATCGTGGCGGCGACCGGAAACCGGTGTCCGGGATGGACCGTTGTCAATGCCGTGTGAGCTGCCACTCCGGGTGTTCGGACACCCTGCGGACCCCCCGCGGGAGACGCGCCCGACACCCGCGCGAAACCCCCTCGACATGCTCCACTGAGCGGGCCCACCGGGCTGTTGAGCCCCCTGAAGGGCCAACCGGGGGCCCCTGATCCACCGACACGGCCCAATTCCTTGTGAAGAACTTCACGAAGTTTCGCGCCGAGGTGTCCCCCACGTGGGTCACACGACCCCCCGGACCCGCTCATACGTCGTCGGACCTGCTCAGCGGAGTGCCGCCGAGCAGGTCCCGAAGCCGGCCTACGCCACGGACCAGGCGATCCCGTCGAGGATGTCGTGCTCGCTCACCACGACCTCCTCGGCCCCGATCCGCTCCATGATCGAGAGCAGTACGAGGGCGCCCGCCCCGATCACGTCCACCCGGCCCGGGTGCATCGAGGGGATCGCCGCGCGCTCGGCGTGGGTGGAGCGCAGCAGCCACTCGGTGATCTCGCGGACCCGGTCGCGGGAGACGCGGGAGTGGTGGATGGCGACCGAGTCGTAGGCGGGCAGTTCCTGCGCGATCGCCGACACGGTGGTGACGGAGCCGGCCAGGCCGACCAGGGTGTGCGCCTCCCGCAGCGGGACCGTCTCCTCCGCGAGGTCGAGGGCCGCCTCGATGTCGGCGCGCATGGCGGCGATCTGCTCCTCGGTGGGCGGGTCGGTGACGGCCCCGTCCCGGACCAGGTGCCGCTCGGTCATCCGTACGCAGCCGATGTCGACCGAGCGGGCGGCGCGCACCGCGGCGCCGCCGACGACGAACTCGGTGGAGCCGCCGCCGATGTCCACGACCAGGTAGGGCCGGGCGAGGTCGTCGCGCCCGGTCAGTTCCCGGGTGGCACCGGTGAAGGAGAACTCGGCCTCCTGGTCGCCGGAGATGACCTCCGGTTCGACACCGAGGATGTCCAGCACCCCGCGCACGAAGTCGTCGCGGTTCTCGGCGTCCCGGGAGGCGGAGGTGGCCACGAAGCGGAGGCGCTCGGCGCCGTGCTCCTTGACGACCTCCGCGTACGCGCGGCAGGCGGCGAAGGTGCGCTCCAGCGCCTCGGGGGCCAGCCGGCCGGTGCGGTCCACGCCCTGGCCGAGGCGGACGATGGTCATCCGCCGGTCCAGGTCGACCAGCTCGCCCGTCTCCGGGTCGGCGTCGGCCACCAGGAGCCGGATGGAGTTCGTACCGCAGTCGATGGCGGCGACCCGGGTCACTGGCCGGCCTCCCCGGACCCGGCGGACCCGGCGGACCGACCGGGCTCGGCGGACTCGACCGCCCCGAACGCGTCGTGGCCGGCGGCGGCGCCCTCTCCGGTCGTCCCCGCCTGCCCCTCCTCGCCGGACGGCGGCACGGCCGGGGTCACACAGGCACCCTTGCTCCACCACCGCGGCAGCATCGCGAGCGCCTCGTCGCCGAGCGGGTTCACACCCGGTCCGGCCGCCAGCGAGTGCGCGACCAGGACGTGCAGGCACTTCACCCGGTCCGGCATGCCGCCGGCGCTCGGGAAGCCCGTCAGCTCCTCGATCTCGTCCCGCCGGCGGACGTAGTCCTCGTGCGCCGCGCGGTACGCGTCGGCCAGCTCCGGGTCGGTCTCCAGCCGGGCCGTCATCTCCTTCATCACGCCGTTCGCCTCCAGCGTGCCGATCGCCCCGGAGGCCTTGGGGCACGTCAGGTAGTACAGCGTCGGGAAGGGCGTGCCGTCGGGCAGGCGGGGCGCCGTCTCGACGACGTCCGGCTGTCCGCACGGGCACCGGTGCGCGATGGCGCGCAGCCCGCGCGGCGGCCGCCCGAGCTGCTGCTTGAAGGCCTCGACGTCCGCGTCGGTGGGCTCGGTGCGCGGGGTGGGCGGCGGGGGCGTTTCCATGCCTGTCTCTTCTATCCGTTCACTGGTCTGAGGCGTCGGACTTGTCGACTCCGTCCCAGACGTTCGAGTACCAGGGGCGGTGGGCCGCCCCCAGGGGGGCGCGCGACTGCTTGACCGCGTCCGGGTCGATCACCACGTAACCGGTCTCCCCGGGCATCACGTAGTGCAGCCGCTGCCGGATCTGCTGCTCGGCGTACGCGTCGTCCTGCCAGCGTGCCTTGAGGTCGCGCAGTTGCTCCACGCGCTCACTGGCCTGCTGCTTCTGCCGCCGCATGTCGGCGATCTCGGCGCGCTGGGAGACGTACTGCCTTATGGGATAGGCGAGGGCCACGATCAGCGAGCACAGGACGAGGGCGAGCAGCGCGGCCCGGCCGGTGAGCCGGGAGCGGCGGGCCTGGCGTCTGGTCTGGGAGCGGTAGACCCGCGCCGCCGTCTGCTCGCCGAGCAGCCGCAGTCTGGTCGCGGTGGAGAAACGGTCCCGGTCCTTCACGGCCATCTGGCTCTCCGCCTCCCCTTCGCACCCGTCACACGCGCGTACGTCCCCGGACACGGTACGGGACCGAGTACGGGGACGTACGTACGACGCTTCCCAAGCGCCGGCGCTCAGCCCCTCGGAGCGGGGGAACGCCGAGCGCGGGGCGTCAGCCCTTGAAGCGGGGGAACGCGCTGCGGCCGGCGTACACCGCGGCGTCGTCGAGGATCTCCTCGATGCGCAGCAGCTGGTTGTACTTGGCGACGCGGTCCGAGCGGGCCGGGGCGCCGGTCTTGATCTGACCGCAGTTCACGGCGACCGCGAGGTCGGCGATGGTGACGTCCTCGGTCTCGCCGGAGCGGTGGGACATCATGCACTTGAAGCCGTTGCGCTGGGCCATCTCGACGGCGTCCAGGGTCTCGGTCAGCGAACCGATCTGGTTGACCTTGACGAGCAGGGCGTTGGCGGAGCCCTCCTCGATGCCGCGGGCCAGGCGCTCCGGGTTGGTGACGAAGAGGTCGTCGCCGACGATCTGGACCTTGTCGCCCAGCTTGTCGGTGATGACCTTCCAGCCGGCCCAGTCGTCCTCGTACAGCGGGTCCTCGATGGAGACGAGCGGATACGCGGAGACGAGCTCCTCGTAGTACTCGGTCATCTCGGCGGCCGAGCGGGACTTGCCCTCGAACTCGTACTTGCCGTCCTTGTAGAACTCGGACGCGGCGACGTCGAGCGCGAGCGCGATCTGCTCGCCGGGGACGTAACCGGCCTGCTTGATGGCCTCGATGATGAGGTCGAGGGCGGCGCGGTTGGACTCCAGGTTCGGGGCGAAGCCGCCCTCGTCGCCCAGGCCGGTGGACAGGCCCTTGGTCTTCAGCACCTTCTTGAGGGTGTGGTAGACCTCGGCGCCCCAGCGCAGCGCCTCGGAGAAGGACTCCGCGCCGATCGGGGCGATCATGAACTCCTGGATGTCCACGTTGGAGTCGGCGTGCGAGCCGCCGTTCAGGATGTTCATCATCGGAACGGGCAGCAGGTGCGCGTTCGGGCCGCCCAGGTAGCGGAACAGCGGCAGGTCGCTGGCCTCGGACGCGGCGTGCGCGACGGCGAGGGAGACGCCGAGGATGGCGTTGGCGCCCAGCGAGCCCTTGTTGTCGGTGGCGTCCAGGTCGAACATCGCCTGGTCGATCAGGCGCTGCTCGGTGGCGTCGTAGCCGACGAGCTCCGGGCCGATCTGCTCGATGACGGCGAGGACCGCCTTCTCGACACCCTTGCCCTGGTAACGGTTGGGGTCGCCGTCACGGAGCTCGATGGCCTCGAAGGCACCGGTGGAGGCGCCGGACGGAACGGCGGCACGACCCGTGCTGCCGTCGTCGAGGCCGACCTCGACCTCGACCGTGGGGTTGCCTCGGGAGTCCAGGATTTCCCGGGCTACGACGACGTCGATGGACGGCACGAGCATCTCCTTCTGGGATGTGACGCGAGCTACGCCGGGCCGGGGGGCCCGGTGGTGCGCGGGCCTGTGGTGGCCACGCGGGACTGAGCCTAACCGCCTCCGGGCGATCGGCCGGCCTTCGACCGCCCCGGGCGCGGAACCGAGAGTAAATTGTTTCCGAACGGAACAAAGCCGGATCACAAAAATCCCCGCTCCGGTGCGTACGGGGGAACACGCACCGGAGCGGGGAGCCCGTGGGGACGGGGGCGGCCCTAGGAAGGCCTCCACTCAAGGAGACACGGACAGGGGAGCGCTGTGGTTCAGCCGCGAGCCGGAACTCACTTCAGGTGCAGCTGCTGACCGGGGTAGATGAAGTCGGCGTCGGCGACGATCTTCTTGTTCAGCTTGAACAGCGCCTGCCAGCCGCCCTTCACCTTGTGCTTCTCGGCGATGGCGCTGAGGGTGTCCCCCTTGACGACCTTGTACTCGCCGTCACCCTTCTCGACCTTCTTGCCGGCCGGGGTGGTGACGGTCTTCGGGGCGACCGGGCGCGCGGTGGAGCGGGAGGCGGCCTGTCCGCCGGTCGAGCGGGTGGCGGGCTTGGTGGACTTGCTCGGCGTGCCGGCGGCACCACCGGTGTACGCGGCACCGGACAGGCCCTTGCCGCAGGTGGGCCAGGCGCCCTTGCCCTGCGACGCGAGGACCTTCTCGGCGACCGCGATCTGCTGGGCCTTGGAGGCCTTGTCGGCGGTGGCCGCGTACTGCGTGCCGCCGTAGGCCGCCCAGGTGGAGGCGGAGAACTGCACACCGCCGTAGTAGCCGTTGCCGGTGTTGATGGACCAGTTGCCGCCGGACTCGCAGCGGGCCACGGTGTCCCACTCGGAGGCGGTGGCGGCGGAGGCTCCGCCGGCCGCCATCAGCGGAGCGGCGACGGCGACACCGGTGACGCCGGCGAGCGCGGCGACGCGGGTGGCCTTGGACGGACGACGGTGCTTGCCCTTGCCGGAAAACAGCATGCTTGGATCCCCTCACCGACGCCTGCGAGGTGAGCTGTCGGGTTCGGGTCGGTTGAGTTGCCCGGCCGCGCCCCTCCCGGGACGCGGCTTCACCCCAAGCCTGGGCCGGCTTCAACTGCCGGTCCTGGCACTTACCTTGGGTCCCCCGCTCCTGCCTACGGCGCTTGACGCGTCGACTGTTCCCGGACGGCCGCTGGCAGGATTCGGCGTTGCGGCAGCCGGGGCCCGCAGTAGCGAGCGGTCACGACCGTAGACACGGGATCGGCCGAATTCCAAAGACGATCAGGGCGTCTGAGACTCATCCCACACTTTCACCAAAACGGACATTTAACGGCGAACCAGGGCGTCAACTCCGGCTGCTTTTCGCCCGTTTAGGCACCGACTCGTCCCCTCTGACCAGCAGTGGACCCGCCGGTCGCCGTGGTACGAGAGCCGGTCTACGAGCCGTCCGCGGCGTACGAGGTCGAGGCGTGCCGGCCGATGAACGAGAAGGCCGACTCCGCCGCGTCCGCCGCTTCCTCGTCGGCACTGCCGCCGCGATGGCGGCCGGTGCCCGACGTGGCCGCGTCGGCGCCGGTGCCGTCGTCCTCGGCACTGTCGGCGACGGCGGTCAGCGAGCCCGTGTCGACGAGGCCCGAAGTGCCGATGGACTGACGGAAGTTGTCGGCGCTGCCGACGCTCGCCCCGCTCTTGGACGAACCGTCACCACCGCGCACGTCGTCCGCGGCGGAGTGCGACGCCTCGCCGGAGCCGGCCGTGCCGGCCGTCGCGTCCGAAGAGGGAGCGGACGGGGAGGAGGACGGCTCACCGGAAGGCAGGATCGAGGTGTCGGCGGAGGACCCGCCGGACGGCTGGGCCGACGGATCGCCGGACGCGTCACCGGAAGAGCCGGACAGACCAAGCGAGTCGGACAGTGAGGGCGTATCGGACTTTCCGCCCGAAGAGCCGTCCAGCACACCCGTGTCGACGGCCGCCGACGCGGAGTCCTTGGCCAGGCCCGAGAGCAGTCCGCACGTGGACCACGCCTCGACTCCCCGGTCGTCGAGGATCTTCTCGGCGACGGCTATCTGCTGGGAGCGGCTGGCCAGGTCGGCCTTGGAGGCGAAGTCGAGGCCGCCGTACCGCTCCCAGTCGTCCTGACTCAGGTGCAGGCCGCCGAAGTACCCGTTGCCGGTGTCGGCGCTCCACGAACCGCCGGTCTCGCACTGGGCGACCTGGTCCCAGGTGCTGCCCTCCGCGGCGCTCGCGCCGGTGGCGGCGAGGAGCGGGATGGCGATGGCGGAGCCGGTCACTCCTGCCGCGACGAGCAAGGCCGGGGCCTGGCGGGGGCGACGGTGACGACCGTTCCCGGAGAGCATACGAAGACCTTTCGCGCGACAGCGGTGAGCGGCACGGAGAGTGAAGCCAAGGCCCGTGCTACGGAGTGAACGTATCGGCAGACGATCACTTGTCACAAGTTAATGCCGCGTAGATCACGTGAAGATCACATTGTTGAACGCTCGTCATCTTTGGGCCGTGAACTCCACGGGCAGGGTGCGCAGTCCGCGCATGATCAGCCCGCCCCGCCAGCGCAGCTCGGCCGGATCCGCCCCGAGCCGCAGATCCGGGAGGCGGGTGAGGAGCGTGGCGAGCGCGGCCCGCCCCTCCAGCCGGGCCAGCGGCGCGCCCAGGCAGTAGTGGATGCCGTGGCCGTATCCGAGGTGCTGGTTGTCACGGCGGGAGAGGTCCAGCACGTCCGGGTCGGCGAACCGCTCCGGATCCCGGTCCGCGGCCGCGAGGACGACGAGAACGGGGTCGCCGGCCGCGATGTCCTGGCCGCCGATGCTCAGCGGCCGGGTGGCGAACCGCCAGGTGGCCAGCTCCACGGGGCCGTCGTAGCGCAGGAGTTCCTCGATCCCGGTGGCCAGCAGGCCGGGTTCGCCGGCCGCCAGGGACGACTGGAGGCGGGCGCGCTGGCCGGGGTGGGTCAGCAGGGCGTACACGCCGTTGCCGATGAGGTTGACGGTCGTCTCGAAGCCGGCGAACAGCAGGATGAAGGCCATCGCGGCGGCCTCGTTCTCGGTGAGGTGCTCGCCGTGGTCGGAGGCGCGGATGAGCCCGGAGATGAGGTCCTCGCCGGGCGCGGCGGTGTCGGACAGCGCCTCCCGCTTGCGGTGGATGAGCTCGGCGAGATAGCCGCGCATCTTCTTCACCGACCGCGCGACCCCGCCCCGCGGACCGCCCCCGTGCCGGATCATCATGCCCGCCCAGTCCCGGAAGTCGTCCTGGTCCTCGCGCGGGACGCCCAGCAGGTCGCAGATGGCGTAGATGGGCAGCGGGAAGGCGAACTCGTGGATGAGGTCGGCCTCGCCCCGGTCCGCGAACCCGTCGATGAGCCGGTCGGTCAGCTCCTGCACCCGGGGCACGAACTCCGCGACCCGGCCCGGCGTGAACGCCTTGCTGACCAGCCGCCGGAGCCTGGTGTGGTCCGGCGGGTCGATGTTGAGCAGGTGGGTCATCAGCTCGGCCTTGCGTTCCCCGGGGATGCCGGTCTTCCCCTTGGCGTGCGCGGGCTCGTCGTGGTGCGCCGGGTTCTTGCTCAGCCGCTGGTCGGCGAGGGCCTGCTTGGCGTCGGCGTACCGGGTGACCAGCCAGGCCTCGACCCCGCTGGGCAGTTTCGTCCGGTGCACGGGGGCGTGCTCGCGCAGCCAGGCGTAGGCCGGATACGGATCGGCGGCGAACTCCCAGGTGAAGAGCTCGGGGGCGGGGGGCGGCAGAGGGGGCTGGTCGGTCACTCCTTGACGGTATCCGGCTTCACCCGGCGGGCGGCCCCGCGGCTGTCTCCCAGGGGGCGGTCCAGGGGGCGGGCCGGCGCGCGGGCCGCGTCCCGGCCCGCGCGGCCCGGGTCGGCCGGTGAACCCGCGGAGGGCTCTGGAGCGAATCCGCGCTCTCGTACCCCGGAACCAGAGCCTGCCGTCTGTGGCGCGGCATCTTCAGGAGCCCCTCGCCGGCCGCTCCAACTCCCGCTCCGTGCGCGCCCCCACGCACAGCGGCCACTCCTACGAGCAGCACTGCCGGCGCCTGATCCGCCGGGCGGTCCCTACGGCATCACGCCTTCGGTGGCCCGGATCGCGTCCCGGTA
Source organism: Streptomyces sp. NPDC002306 (assembly GCF_053593435.1). Lineage (NCBI taxonomy): Bacteria > Bacillati > Actinomycetota > Actinomycetes > Kitasatosporales > Streptomycetaceae > Streptomyces > Streptomyces sp. NPDC002306. Next base: position 77,574 of record NZ_JBSFCK010000014.1, on the reverse strand, counting down.
GGCTCGGGCCGCCGCGCGCAGGGCCGTCTCCGGGTCCACGCCCTCGGATTCGGCGCGGGCCGCCAGGGCCAGCAGTTCGTAGCCGATGCCCTCGGTCCGCGGGAGCGGGACGTCGAGGCCGGCCGCGCGAACGCGGGAGGCCAGCTTGGCGGCGAGGGCCAGGCCGGGCTGGTGCAGGGGGATGCCCTCGGTGACGGAGGTGCGCCGCTTCTCCTGGGCCTTGGTGCGCAGCCAGTGCTCCTTGACCTCGTCGGGAGTGGAGGCGGTCGCGTTGCCGAAGACATGCGGGTGGCGGTGGATGAGCTTGGTGACGATGCCGGCGGCCACGTCGTCGATCGAGAACGGTGGCTCGCCGTCCTCGGCCCGGCCGTCCTCGGCGATACGGGCGTGGAAGACGACCTGGAGGAGGACGTCACCGAGCTCCTCGCGCAGCTCGTCCCGGTCGCCGTCCTCGATCGCCTCGACGAGTTCGTACGCCTCCTCGATGCCGTACTTCGCCAGGCCCTTGTGGGTCTGCTGGGAGGACCAGGGGCACTCGACCCGGATGCGGTCCATGACCTGCACCAGGTCCAGGAGGCGGGCGCCCGGGAGGTCGTAGGAGGCGGGGAGCAGTTCCAGCTCCGGCATCGCCACGCGGCCGGAACCGGCCAGCCGGGCGAGGCCGTCGGTGAGGGCCGGCTCGCCCTCTCCGGTCGCCACGACCACCACCGTACGACCGCCCGCGCACGCCTCGACCAGTTCCTCGGCCGTCGGGGACGCCTCGTCGACGGCGGTCCCCGCCTCGCGCAGATACGGCAGCTGCGGGTGCGCCCCGTCCGCGCACAGCACCCGGTCGGCCGCTCGCAGCGCCTGCCAGGCCGGCCAGGACAGCAGTCCGGGGGCGACCCGGTGGCTGGTGGTGAGCAGGACGATGCGGCCGGTCGCGGCTTCGGGGCTGGGTGTGTTCACGCTTCGAACGTAACGCACGGCGCCGGCAGTCCCCCGGCCGTCCACAGGCGGCGGCCGGGCGGCGGCGCCGTGCCCGTCACGCCGGCTGCTGCGCGCCGGTCGTCGACACCTCGCGCACCCACGGCGTCTTCGCGTCGACCCGGCTGACCTTCTGGACGTCCCAGCTGCCGTAGCGCGGGTTGAGGTCGACGTGGAGTTCCTTGGACGCCTCGGACAGCGCCTTCCAGAACGCGGGCTGGTTGGTGTCGGTGCCGAGGCGCGCGGCCAGCTTCTGGGCCTCCAGCTGGAGGCGGAGGTTGTCGTCGAGACGCCGGGGCGGGATGTCGTACTGCTGGAGCCAGGCCGCCTCCAGCCCCTCGGCGCCGCCCGCCTGCTGCTCCAGGCCGGCCCGCATCCGCTGGATCTCGTTGCGGGTGACGCTGATGCCCGCGTCCCGGGCGGCCCGCTGGAGCACCCGGTCCAGGACCATGCCGTGCAGGGTGTCCCGGGTGAGGTTGCCGGTGGCGGCGATGGTGCGGGCGTACTGCGCGTCGTCCGACACCGCCGCGCGCTGCGCCGAGCGCACCTCCCGCACCCTGCTCTCCAGCTGCGACACGGTGATCCGTTCATCGCCGACGACGGCCGCGGCGCCGGGATGCGCCTCGCTCCCGCAGGCGGTGAGGAAGGGCGCTGCGACGATCGCGGCGGAGAGGAGGAGCGCGGTGCGACGGCGGCGGTGCAAGGAAACCTCCCGAGGAGATTGTGCGACGGTGCACAAAGTCTTGCGGTGATCGATGGTAGGCAGTGGCCACGCTCTGGCCAACCCATTCGACCAACGATTCACCGGGACTTACGGCACCGCCGCGCCCGCACCGGGTCGACGGCCGCGTACGCGGTCCCCGTACGCGGTCCTCAGCCGGTGATGGCCACCGGGCCGTCCCAGGTGTTGCGGTCCACCGTGATCGTGTAACCGCCGATGGTCTCCTTGCTGTTGACCATGTACTGGTGGCCCCGGCTGTGGTTCGTCCACTGGGTCGGGCCGAACGGCCAGTCGGCGGTGGTGGTGTACTGCTTGTCCCACAGCGCGTACCACATGTTGCCCGGCAGGTCCGTCCTGTCGGTGGCGTCGGCGATCGCCTTCGCGCTGGAGGCGGCGAAGCCGTAGTAGCCCGACCGGTACGTCTTGGCGCGCAGGGCCTTGTCGAAGGCGCGCACATACGTCAGGACGGCGTCGTTGCACGCCTTGTTCGCGATGTCGTACGGCTCCATGTCGAGGTAGACCGGGCTGCCGGCCTTCATCCCGAGGGCTGAGGCCTTGACCACCGCGTCGGCGGCGTCCTTGGCGCCGAGCGAGGCCGCGGTGGAGGCGCTGATCTTCTCGGGGCTGGAGCCGGTCTGGCAGGGCGGCTGGGCGCCCACGTAGATCGGGATGAGCTTCCAGCCGACCGTGCTGACGGACTTCACCCAGGACGCGGTGAGGTTGGCCTGGGCGCAGCCGCGGTTCTTGCCGCCGATGTAGACGGCGGCGGCGCCGTAGGTGCCGTTGTGCCACGCCTTCATCGCGGACAGGGAGGGCGCGGCGCAGGTGTCGAAGGCGCGGCCGGTGAACGTCTTCTGCGCGGGCCAGACCGTGGCGGCCATGGAGGCCTGAGCGGCGACGCCCGCCCCGGCGACGACGGCGGCCCCGGCCGCCGCCCACGCGATGTATCTGCGCTTCCTCGACTGACGATGGCTGGACATGTGTGACCCCACCCCTTGGATCTGCCGGGGACACCGGCAGGTTGTGCGACGACGGCGCGTGCGGCACGAGAACCGACCGCGATCTGGCGAAACGGATCGCAACCTAACCGGCTGCGCACCTCAGTTCGGGAAAAAGCGCCCCCAGGAACTCACAAGTCTCCCTGGGAGCACGGCAAAATCTAGCCACGCACCTGTCCCAGCCACTGCAACGTCCGCCGGATCTCCACCGCGAGCGGATGTCCGGGGCCGTGCAGCCGCTCGACGTCGTGCAGCAGCCGGGCCAGCATGTCGTGGGCGGCGGCGCGGTCGCCGAGCGCCAGCAGCAGATGGCCCATCCGGCGGCGGACGTCGAAGGCGAGCTCCGGGTCGCCGGCGACGTACTGGTTCTCGTAGTACGGCAGCAGCGCGCGGTACTCGGCGAGCGCGGCCGCCGGCTCGCCCAACTGCTCCAGGCACTGGGCGGCTTCGTAGCGGTAGCGCAGGGACTGCGGGTCGGCCTGGCCGGCCTCGGTGGAGCGTTCGTCGGCGAGGCGGCGCAGTTCGGGCAGTGCCCGCCGGTACTGGCCGTCGTCCATGAGCGTGGCCGCGTACTGCTTGCGCAGGGTGCGCACCACCGGGGAGTGCTCGCCGTGCTGCTGTGCGGCGGCGGGCAGGATCGCGCCCAGTATGTCGACGGCCTGCGTGATACGGCCCTCGCCGAGGAGACGCTTGACCTCGTCGACGGCGCGGGCGACATCGGGTTTCTCGGCGACCGGCGCGACGGAGGCGGGCTGGGGCGCGGGCGTGCGCGCCCGGTCCGGCCAGGGGGCGTGCGGGCGCAGGAAGGGACGGGTGGGGTCCAGGGGCGCCCCGCTGGGCATCCCCCGCGCGGGCAGCAGCAGCGCCAGGTGTTCGTACACCTCCTGCGCGGAGGCGGGGCGGTGCTGCGGGTCCTTGGCGAGCAGGCGCAGGACCAGGTTCTCGAGCGCCTCCGGGACCTCGGGGCGCAGCCTGCGCACCGGCAGCGGCGGCTCGTACAGATGCCGGTGCAGCACGCCGAGCGCCGTCGAGCCCGCGAACGGCACGTCACCGCTGAGGAGTTCGTGCATCAGCACACCGAGCGCGTACAGGTCGGTGTACGGGCCGACCGCACCGCCCATGGCCTGTTCCGGCGCCATGTACGCGGGCGAGCCGATGGGGGATCCGGTGTGCGTGAGGCGGGTGGTGTCGGTGTCCATGACGGAGGCGACACCGAGGTCGAGAACGGTGACCGTGCCGTCCTGCTTCACCATCACATTGCGCGGCTTGAGGTCGCGGTGGACGATCGGCACGGCGTGCACGGCGCTGAGTACGGCGCACAGTTGCGCGGCGACCGCGACCGCCCACTGCCATGGGTACGGGTCGTGCTCGGCATGGTGGTCGGAGAGGTCCGCGCCGTCGACGTACTGCATGACGAGGAACAGCTCCTCGCCCTCGCTGCCCGCGTCGTGCACGGTGACCAGGCCGGGGTGGTCGACCTGCGCGGTCACCCGGCACTCGCGCACGAAGCGGCGGCGCAGTTCGTCCGCCTCCTGGCCGGCGACCTTGTCCGGGCGCAGCAGCTTCACCGCCACGCGCCGGTCGAGGCGCTGGTCGTAGGCCGTCCAGACCTGGCCCATGCCGCCCTGCCCGATGAGCGTGGCCAGTTCGTACCGGCCGGCGACGACGCGTCCGGTCGCCACGGTCACCTTCCGCCCTCGTGGTCGCCGGTGCCGTCCTGCGAGTCCCCGTGCTTGCGCAGGTAGTCACTGAGCTCGTCGAGCTCCGCGCGCACCTGGTCGATACGGGCGGGCGCGGGGCGCTGCGCGGGCGGGGACTGGGGTATGGGGGGCTGCGGCACGGGGGCCTGGGGCACCGGGGGGTTCGGTATGTAGGCCCGCCCCGCGGGGGGTTGGGGCAGGTGCGGCTGCGGTACGGGGGTGCCCGGGTACGGCGGGGCGGGCTGCACGGGCTGCGGGTAGCCGTACGGCACGTGGACGGTCTGCGCGTGCGGCGGCGCGTAGCCCGCGAACCGGCGCCCCGCCTGGTGCAGGCGGATGTCCGTGGCCAGGTAGTAGGCGGCGCTGCCGGCGCCGAGGATCAGGACCACGGCCAGCGCGACATCGCTGCGGGTGTCGGTCTCCGGCACCGTGCCGACGACCGCGAGCGCGGCGACGGACAGCGGCAGGGACACCCAGGCCGCCGTCCAGTCGAACCACCGTCCGCGCAGGATCGCGACCCGGAACAGCGGAACACAGGCCAGCAGTCCGCACGAGAGGACGCCGGCGGCGGCGAACAGCACGCGCAAGGTGATGACGGTAGCCGCGCTACGGGTGGGCGGCGCCGCGCCGTGGCCGTACATGACTGCTCCTGGGCCTGGGTCCGATGTCGAGTTCGAGCGTATAGGCCGACACGGACAAGCGGTCCCGGGTTGTACCGAACCGTTGTCATGCTGATCACTTCCCACGACGGCGCAGGTGGCGTCGGGGCCGGACCGGGACCCGGGGAGGGGCCGGGACGGGGCCCGGACCGGGAGCCGGGGCAGGGGCCCGACCGGGAGCCGGGGCGGGGTTCAGTCCGGGGCCACCGTCCCGTCCGTCAGCCCGTCGTACATGCCGCGTACGAGCTGGTCCCCGAGCCGTCCCGCGTGCCGCAGCGCCCGCTCGAACGCGTCGAGCGCGCGGAACCGCTCGCCGTAGCTCCGCTGCTCCTCCAGCGGGAGCCGGGGCAGGTGCAGCCGGCGCACATCGAGGCGGGTGGCGGTGGACGCGTAGCTGCTGGCCTGGCGGTTGTTGGCGGTGCCGCGCAGGAACCCGGCGAGGAACCAGGGGTCGAGCGCCGCGTGATCGGGGCGCAGGAGCACGAGGTTGCGCCCGAGGGCGGCGCCTGCCGTCGCGTCGTCGATCACGCGTGCCACCGAGCCGCCGCCGAGCACCGGCACGACCACGTCCCCGGCCCGCGTCAGCACGGCCTCCTCGTCGCTCTCGGGCAGCGTTCCCGAGGGATCCGTACCGGCGAGCACGTCGTGGTCGGTGAGGACGGGCACACGCGCGTGGCCGCCGTTGCCGCCCGTGCGCAGCACCAGGGCGCCGCCGCGGGCGAGTTCACCGACGGTGGTGAGCGGCCAGCGGACGGGCCGCGCGGTGACCGCGGGCGGCGGGGTGAGGCCGGCGGTCAGCCGCAGGGTCTCGCCGAGGCGTTCGCGCACGTCGGCGAGCTCCTCCGCGCCGTCGGCCGCCGCCGGGGGCGGGAGGTGGCGGGCCGGGGCGAGGTCGACGTCGTCGTCGAGGAGTTCGATGACGGGCACGGAACGCGCCAGGCCCGGCCGTTCCTGAAGGGTGCCGTCCCGGTCGTAGGCCCGCCAGGCGTCGAGCACGGCGTCCCTGACGGCCTGCCAGTCGGGTCCGCCGCGCCCCTCGCCCGCGAACTGCCCGGTGTCGGCGAGCAGCACCTCGGGCTGTGCGGGCGCCTTCTCGGGCCGGCGCAGTACCCACAGGTGCAGGGGGATGTTGTGCGGGGGCGCGGCGCCGACCGGCAGGGCGATGACGGCCCGCAGCGCGCCGCGACGCAGCAGGTCGGCGCGGATCCGGCGCCCGGAACGGCGGGAGGCGGTGGCGGGCGGCATGAGCAGGACGGCGGTGCCGCCGTCCCGGAGCCGGGCGAGCGCGTGCTGCACCCAGGCCAGCTCGGACTCGGCGCGGGCCGGGAAGCCGTACTCCCAGCGGGGGTCGTAGGCGAGTTCGTCGTGGCCCCAGTTGCGCTCGTTGAACGGGGGGTGGCACAGGACGGTGTCGGCGCGCAGCTGTGGATGGGCGTCGGCGCGCAGGGTGTCGCCTACGGCGCCGTGCACGACGGCCCGGCCGTGCAGGGCGAGCCGGAGCGTGGTGAGCGCGGCGAGTTCGGGGGCGCTGTCCTGGGCGTAGAGCTCGTGGTCGGGGCGGGCGTCGAAGGCACGCAGCAGGGTGCCGGTGCCGCAGGCCGGGTCGAGGACGGTACGGGCGGGTCCCGCGAGGTCGGCCATGAGGCGGGCGAGCTCGGTGGGGGTGAGCGTGTACTGGCGCGGGTTGGCGTCGAGCAGCCGGGCGAGCAGGAACTCGAAGGTCTGCCGGGCGCCCAGCTCGGCGGCGAGTTCGGCGGCGCCGCGCAGGAGGGGGGCGGAGGGGAGGAGCTGGGGGCCGGTGGGGACGTGAGCCGCGGGGGCGGCGGCCGGGGTCTGCGAGGCGGCCGGGTGTGGCGGCGCTGGGTCGGAGGAGTTCACAGCGACCGGTCGGTTCACAGCTGCGGCTGCCGCTGTTCTCGCCCCACCGTGAACACCCTGCGCGCCGTGAACACCGTGAACGCCGTGAACGCCCCGAACTTCGCGATCGCTCCGCGCCGGGCCGAACCTCGGGGTGACCACCTGCTCCAGCGCGGCCGGAAGCATCGCGGCGAGGCGCTCGTCGGAGCCGGCGCTCACCTCCAGCCAGACGGTCGGCCGGTCATGGATGAGCAACAGGACGCAGCCGGCGTGGGTGAGCGCGGTGACCGGCCCCTCGGGGTGGCCCGCGAGCTGCTGCCAGACCCGTTCCCGCAACGGCACTTCGGCGAGTTTTCCCTGGTGACGGAGCCAGGACTCGACCTCGGCGAGCGCGAAGGACGGACTGGTCTCCGTGCCGCCCACGGGTTTGGGGAAGTCGGCGTGCCGGCGGCGCCAATTGCTCACGGCCGCGCGGCCGACCCCGGCGAGCCGCGCGATCCCGGCGGCGGTCACCTCTGTCGCGTTGTCCTGCACCCGGCCCCGCTCCTCTCGTCCCGACCCGTCCCCTGTGTGACGTCGAGCATACCGACGTACGCAAGATCTAACCCTTCACGACGTGAACGCCAGACATTCTGTGAACCGTGTTGACTCGGTTCACAAGCTCTGGTCTTATTGACCCAGCGAACGAGTGGCCGCCACGGAGGCGGCCGCCGCGCCAGGGGAGGGAACAGTCATGGGCATGAAGGGCAAGGTCGCGCTGGGCGCCGTCGTGGGGATCGTCGTCATCGGTGTCGCCTCGGCGAACTCCGGTGACAACGGCGACGGCGGTACGGCCGGCACCGCCGGCAAGGGCCCTTCGGCATCCGCGGCGCAGCAGTCCGGCGGCAAGAAGAACACCACCGACGAGGCCAAGGCCGTCGCGAAGAAGAAGGCCGCGATCGCGGGGGACGGCGAGTTCCAGGTCGGTTCGGACGTCAAGCCCGGCACCTATCGCACCACCGGCAACAGCGATGGCATGTGCTACTGGGAGCGCGCCAAGGACGCCTCGGGCGAGTTGGACTCGCTGCTGGCCAACGACAACGTCAGCGGGACCAGTTACGTCACGATCAAGGCCACCGACAAGCTCTTCAAGTCCAGCGGCTGCACGGACTGGGAGGCCGTCGACACCAAGGCCAAGGCCAAGGGCTCCCCGGCCGGCGCGATGGACGGCGACGGCGGCATGTTCAGGGTCGGCTCCGACATCGCCCCCGGCACCTACAGGTCCCCCGGCAACGCCGACGGCTCCTGCTACTGGGAGCGCACCAAGGACGCCGGCCACGGCCTGAACTCGATCATCGCGAACAACAACGTCACCGGTACGGCCGTCGTCACGATCAGCGCCAAGGACGCCTACTTCAAGACGTCCGGCTGCGGGGACTGGAAGAAGGCCGGCTGACCGGCGCCGCGCCCTCGCGGCCCACCGCACCGTCGCAGCCCACCGCACCGCGGCACTGCACCGCACCGCACCGCACCGCCCAGGTTCACCGCGCCGCCGCCCGGCCCGGCCCGTCCCCGCAGCGTTCCGTCCCGCATCGTCCCGTCCCTCATCGTCCCGTCTTCATCGAGGAATTCCCATGCGTCGTACCGCACTCGCCGCTCTCTGTCTCGTCACCGCGGCCGCCGCGGGTCTCACCGGCTGCCTGTCCGACCAGGACAAGGCGCAGGACAAGCCGGGCTCCGCGCGGTCCGCCAAGCCGAAGGAACCGTTCGCCGGACTGACCGGCGGGCAGATCGCCGACCGGGCCCTGAAGGCCACCACCGCCGCCTCCTCCCTCCGTATGAAGGGGGACGTCGCCGACGACGAGAGCGCCGGCACGATCCGGATCGACATGGCCCTGAACACGCGGGGCGAGTGCGCCGGCACCATGAGCATGGGCGGCCAGGGCAAGGCCGACCTGATCAAGACCGGCGACACCGTGTACATGCGGTACGACGAGGAGTTCCTGCGCGCCCAGAGCAAGGGCGAACCGAAGGCGGACACCGACGCGGCCGTCGCCTTGCTCGCCGGGAACTGGACCAAGATGGCCGCGAAGGGCCAGGACGCCAAGGACATCGCGGGCTTCTGCGACCTGGACGCGGTGCTCGGCGGCGCGGAGGACGGCAACTCGAACGCCACCCGGGGACAGACCACCACGGTCGACGGCACGCCCGCGATCGTGCTGCACGAGAAGGACGGCAAGGAGCGGTACACGCTGTACGTCGCCACCGAGGGCGAGCCGTACCTGCTGCGGATCGACAGCAAGACCGCGACGGACCCGGGGACCGTGACCTTCAGCGACTACGACAAGCCGGTCCCGGCGAAGAAGCCCGCGGGCAAGATCCTGGACCTGGACGCGTTCTCCGGCTGAGAGAGGACCGTCCGAACGGGTCCGTTCCGACGAGCGGGCCCGCCGGCACGTACGGGCCCCTGCGCCCGAGTGGGCCCGTTCGCATGAGCGGGCCCGTTCGCATGAGCGGGCCCGTTCGCATGAGCGGGTCCGTGCCCGTCGCACGCGTGCGGGCCGTGTTCAAACGGCGTGCCGCATCCACACGTTGGGCTCGACGTACACCGCGTACCCGCGCTCCGGTTCGCAGCGCACCGGCACCAGCGCCCCGGGCACCTCGACGTCACCCCGGGTGGCGAAGGGCAGGCCCGTCCAGGCGCGCCACTCCTCCAGCGAGCCCGAGACGGCCATCGACGCCGGTGCCACCCCGTGCAGGGTCGCGCCGGCCCGGGCGTGGACGCGCAGCCACGGGTCGTGCGGCAGACCGTCGGCACGGGTGCGGTACGCGTACTCCTCGATCGGCGTGTGCGGTTCCAGGTGTTTGGCACTGGGCCGTACGGGCGCGACGACCTCGCGGAAGCCGCGCGCACGGGCGTTGTCGCGCATCGCGCGGAGCATGACCGCGGACAGACCGCGGCCCTGGGCGTGCGGGGCGACGACCACCGAGATCGCGCTCACGGTGTCGGGCAGGACACCTCGGCGCAGGTCGGAGAAGGCCCATACGAGCACCTGGTCCCAGCCGCGGGCGGGCAGTTCGCCGCGCCCCTCGGCGGCGAGGGCGAACGGCACGCTGTAGGCGTGGGCGACGACCTCGCCGTGCTCGTCCTGCGCGAACTGCACGTAGTGCGGGAGTTCGGTGGCGATCCGGCCGTAGTGGGCGTTGCCCACGAGGTCGTTGAGGGTGAACTCCGGCCAGCTGTCGGGCATGTCGACGATCCGCCCGAGCATCTCGGGGCGCTCGGCCAGACTCGACACCTGCCACTTCCACTCCATGCGCCCACCGTAGACGTGGGCCGGAACGCGGGAGAACCGGTTTTCCCGCGCTCCACACCGCCGGCCCCAGGCCGTCCCGCCCCACCCCGCCCCATCCGGTCCCGTCCGGTCCCGTCCGGACGGCGGTCGGCCCGGGCGGTCAGTCGGCGTGGAACCGTGCCGGAGCCTCGGTGGGGTTGCCCCCGGTGGGGAGTTTCTGGCCCGAGCAGCCGGAGAGGACCTTCTCCATCGCGGCCTTCTCGGCGGCGGTCACCCAGAGCTCGTACTTCTTCTTCACCGCGACCTGCGCGGCGACGTACGTACAGCGGTAGCCCTGGTTGGGCGGCAGCCAGGTCGCCGTGTCGCCGTCCCCCTTGCCGCGGTTGGTGCTCGCGTCGACGGCGAGGAGGTTGAGGGGGTCGTTGGCGAGGGCGATGCGCTTGCTCGCGTCCCAGTACTTGGCGCCCTTCTGCCAGGCGTCGGAGAGGGCCACGACGTGGTCTATGTCGACCAGGCTGCGGCCGCGCCGATAGGTGACGTCCTTGCCCGAGTAGGGGTCGGGATCGAGTACGCCGTAGGTCACCTTGCAGGTCCCGCCGGAGAATTTCAGCTCCTTCAGGTCCCGTTTCAGGATGTCGTCGCGGGTGTCGCAGCTGTTCGAGTCGGTGTCCGCCCAGGCGGTGCCGAACCGGTCCCGGTCGTACCCCGTCTTCGGCGCCCGTCCCTTGACGGTCAGCGCCCGGGCCGCGGTGAGCGCGGCTCCCCCGCCCCCGCCCCCGGTCTGTTCGGGCCCCGAGGAGCCCGTGGTCTGCTCCTTGCACCCGGCCACGGCCAGCACCGTCACGACGGCGATCGCCGCCCCACCCCTCAGACGCCTCACGGCGCGTCCCTCCCCTGTGTTCCCCGGCTTCGCTTCCCCGGCTTCGCTTCCCCGGACCGCTGTCCGGCTTCGTTTCCCCGGCCTGTTCCCCGGCTCCACCCCGCAAGGAGAGGGTGCCCGGAACGGACTCGTGCACACCGTAATCCCTGAGAGGACTAGACCAATCCAACGGGGTGATCAGGCATTCTTCACAAGTCGGGCGTATCGTCGTTGGTGAGTGCCTCCTCGGAAGGAGCTCTGGATGGGGATCTTCGACAGGTTCAGGAAGAGCGGCCAGGCGCAGGACAGGGCGAAACAGATGTCCGACGCCGCGGAGCGGAAGGCCAACGAGAAGACGGGCGGGAAGTACGAAAGCCAGATCGACGACGCCCAGCAGCGAGCCGAGGGCGCGATCGGGATGGACCGCGACCGGCCCGAACAGCGGTAGGACCTCCGGACCGACGGAGGAACGGGGCCCGCGGGGGCACCGACCGACACACCCGAGAATGAAGCCGTCCACGGAGGCACCGCCTCCCGGACGGCTTCGTCCGTACGGGACCGCCGGCCGCCGGAGCCCGACCTCGGCCCCGACGCCGGCCCGCCCCCGTGACCGCTACACGGCGCCGGCCCGCCCCGTGATCGCTACGACCCCAGCACCGTCGCGAGGAACTCCCCGACCCACCCGAGCAGTTCCCGACCGACCAGCGGCTTGCCGCCGACCTTCGCGGTCTTCGGGCGGGGTACCAGGATCTGATGCGCCGTCGGCTTGATGACCGTGCCGGGGTACAGCCGCTTCAGGCGCAGCTCCTGCGACTCGCGCAACTCCACCGGCGCGAAACGGATGTTGGTGCCCTGGAGCACGATCTCGCCGACCTCGCAGGCGCGCGCGAGCATCCGCAGCCCCGCCACCAGCAGCAGGTTCTCCACTGGCTCGGGCAACTTGCCGTACCGGTCGACGAGTTCCTCGCGGACGGCCTTGACGTCCGCCTCCGAGTTGGCCGAGGCGATCGCGCGGTACGCCTGGAGACGCAGCCGCTCGCCCGGCGCGTAGTCGTGCGGGACGTGTGCGTCGACGGGCAGCTCGATCTTGACCTCGAGCGGCGGCTCCTCCTCGACCCCACCGGTCTCCAGCTGACGCCGGTAGTCGGCTACGGCCTCGCCCACCATGCGGACGTACAGGTCGAAGCCGACGCCCGCGATATGGCCGGACTGCTCGCCGCCGAGCAGGTTTCCGGCGCCGCGGATCTCCAGGTCCTTCATCGCCACGTACATGCCCGCGCCCATCTCCGTGTGCTGGGCGATGGTGGCGAGGCGCTCGTGGGCCGTCTCCGTCAGCGGCTTCTCCGGCGGGTACAGGAAGTACGCGTAGCCGCGCTCCCGGCCGCGGCCGACCCGGCCACGCAGCTGGTGCAACTGGGACAGTCCGAAGGTGTCGCCGCGCTCCACGATCAGCGTGTTGGCGTTGGAGATGTCGATGCCGGACTCGACGATCGTCGTCGAGACGAGCACGTCGAACTTCTTCTCCCAGAAGTCGACGACGACCTGCTCCAGCGCCTGTTCCGACATCTGACCGTGAGCGGTGGCGATGCGCGCCTCGGGGACGATCTCGCGCAGCCGGGCCGCCGCGCGGTCGATCGACTCGACCCGGTTGTGGATGTAGAAGACCTGGCCCTCGCGCAGCAGTTCGCGGCGGATCGCGGCGCCGATCTGCTTCTCCTCGTACGGGCCGACGAAGGTGAGCACCGGGTGGCGCTCCTCCGGCGGGGTGGTGATCGTCGACATCTCGCGGATGCCGGTGACCGCCATCTCCAGGGTGCGCGGGATCGGGGTCGCGGACATGGTCAGCACGTCGACGTTGGCGCGCAGCTTCTTCAGCTGCTCCTTGTGCTCGACGCCGAAGCGCTGCTCCTCGTCGACGATGACCAGACCGAGATCCTTGAACTTCGTCTCCGCCGAGAACAGCCGGTGGGTGCCGATGACGACGTCCACCGAGCCCTCCCGCAGGCCCTCCAGGACGGCCTTCGCCTCGGTGTCGGTCTGGAAGCGGGACAGGGCGCGCACGTTCACCGGGAACTGCGAGTACCGCTCGCCGAACGTGCCGAAGTGCTGCTGCACCAGCAGGGTCGTCGGCACGAGCACGGCCACCTGCTTGCCGTCCTGTACGGCCTTGAAGGCGGCGCGGACCGCGATCTCCGTCTTGCCGTAGCCGACGTCGCCGCAGATCAGCCGGTCCATCGGGACCGTCTTCTCCATGTCGTCCTTGACCTCGGCGATGGTGGTGAGCTGGTCGGGCGTCTCCGCGTACGGGAAGGCGTCCTCCAGCTCGCGCTGCCAGGGGGTGTCGGTGGCGAAGGCGTGGCCGGGCGCGGCCATGCGCGCGCTGTACAGCTTGATCAGGTCGGCGGCGATCTCCTTGACCGCCTTCTTCGCGCGCGCCTTGGTCTTGGTCCAGTCGGCGCCGCCGAGCCGGTGCAGCGTGGGCGCCTCGCCGCCGACGTACTTGGTGATCTGCTCCAGCTGGTCGGTGGGGATGTAGAGGCGGTCGCCGGGCTGGCCGCGTTTGGCGGGGGCGTACTCCACGACGAGGTACTCGCGGGTCGCGCCCTGCACGGTGCGCTGCACCATCTCGATGTAGCGGCCGACGCCGTGCTGCTCGTGCACGATGTAGTCGCCCGCCTCCAGGGTCAGCGGGTCGATGGTCTTCCTGCGGCGCGCGGGCATCCGGGCGCCGTCCTTGCCGGCCGCCTTCTGGCCGGTCAGGTCGGTCTCCGTCAGGACGGCCAGCTTCAGCGCCGGGTCCACGAAGCCGTAGTCGATCGAGCCGCAGGCGACGTGCACCAGGGACGGGGAGATCTCCGCGAGGTCGGTGTCGAGGCGGGCCGCGATGCCCTCGCCGCCGAGCACCTCGACCGTACGGGCGGCCGGCCCGTGGGCCTCGGTGACGAAGACCGTGCGCCAGCCGTCGGCGAGCCAGCCCTTGGTGTCGGCCAGGGCTCTGGCCGTGTCCCCCCGGTAGGTCTCGGGCGCGTGCATGCCGAGCTTGAGGGTGTCCCCGGGCGCGTCGGCGCCGTAGGTGTCGGTCAGTTCGTCGTCCGCCGCGAACGGCGACACCGACCACCACATGGTTCCCAGCTCGCGGGCCCGCTCGCGGACGTCCGCGATGGACCGCAGGGAGGCCGCGCCGACGTCGATGGGCGCCTCGCCGCCGCCGGCCGTGGCCGCCCAGGAGGCCTGGAGGAACTCCTGCGAGGTCGCCACGAGATCGGCGGCCCGGGTGCGGACCCGCTCCGGGTCGCACACCACGGCCATGGCGCCCGCGGGCAGGACGTCGAGGAGGAGCTCCATGTCGTCGACGAGGACCGGGGCGAGGGACTCCATGCCCTCGACCGCGATGCCCTCGGCGATCTTGCCGAGGAGTTCGCCGAGCTCGGGGTGCTCCTCGGCGAGGGCACCCGCGCGGGCGCGCACGTCGTCCGTGAGCAGCAGCTCCCGGCACGGCGGCGCCCACAGGCCGTGCGCGGCGACCTCCAGGGAGCGCTGGTCGGCGACCTTGAAGTAGCGGATCTCCTCGACGTCGTCGCCCCAGAACTCGATGCGCAGGGGGTGTTCCTCGGTGGGCGGGAAGACGTCCAGGATGCCGCCGCGCACGGCGAACTCACCGCGCTTCTCGACCAGCTCCACGCGGGAGTACGCGGCGGCGGCGAGGGCGGCCACGATTTCGTTCAGATCGGCGGTCTGTCCGGTGCGCAGGGCCACGGGCTCCAGGTCGCCCAGCCCCTTGACCTGCGGCTGGAGCACCGAACGCACCGGGGCCACGACGACGGAGACCGGGCCGGTCTCGGGGTCGTCGGCACGGGGGTGGGCGAGGCGGCGCAGCACGGCGAGGCGGCGGCCCACGGTGTCGCTGCGCGGGCTGAGCCGCTCGTGCGGGAGGGTCTCCCAGGACGGGTACTCGGCCACGCCGTCCGGCGGCAGCAGCGAGCGCAGGGCGGCCGCCAGGTCCTCCGCCTCGCGGCCGGTCGCCGTCACCGCCAGCACCGTGCGGCCGGTCTCGCGGGCGAGCGCGGCGATCGCGAGGGGACGGGCGGCGGGCGGGCCGACGAGGTCGACATGCGTCCGGTTGCCGTCGGCGGCCGCCTTGATCGCTTCCGCGAGGGCGGTGTCCTTGACTACGGCGTCGAGCAGACCGTGCAGGCTCATGGAGGGCTTTCCGTCCGGGGTGGGCAACGCGAAGGACCCGACACGTGTGACGGGCCGGGGGTGTCCAGGGTACGACGGTGCGCCGCCACACGCCGGAGCTGTGGACAACCACGGCCCGGCGCCCCGCCCGGACAGCCACCGGACGGCCCCGCGCCCCACACCGGACGAGCCCTCCCGAACCAGAACTGTTCCCAGCCGGAACGGGACCCGGCCAGGACGGAAAAAGGCCCGGCGCCGGAGAGTCCCCCAAGACTCTCCGGCGCCGGGCTGTCCCCCGCAACCCCCGTATGCGGTGGCGTCGGGCTACTCCGTGGCGATCGCGTTCAGTACGTTCATCCGCCCTGCCCGGAAGGCCGGCACGAGGGCCGCGAACAGGCCCACGAAGGCCGATCCGACGAACACCCCGATGATCGTCGGCCACGGGATCTCCAGGACCTTCAGGCCCTCCAGAGCCAGCAGCTTCTGCGCGGTCGCGCCCCAGCCCATGCCCAGCCCCAGACCCAGCAGGGCGCCGAAGAGGGCGATGACGACCGACTCCATGCGGATCATGCGGCGCAGCTGTCGGCGCGAGAGGCCGATCGCCCGCATCAGGCCGATCTCGCGGGTGCGCTCCACGACCGAGAGGGCCAGGGTGTTGACCACGCCCAGGACCGCCACGACGATCGCCAGCGCCAGCAGGCCGTAGATCAGGTTCAGCAGCTGCCCGATCTGGTCCTTCATGGCCTGCTTGTAGTCGCTCTGGTCGCGGACCTTGTACTGCGGGTAGTCGTGCAGGGCCGACTTCAGCGACGTGTACGCGGCCGCCTGCTGTCCGTCCTTCGCCGAGGCGAAGACGAGCTGGTCGAGCGGCATCTTCTCGGCGGGCACGTACTTGGCGAGCGTGGCGGTGGAGATGTACTTCGAGCCCGCGTCGATGACGACGTCGCTGCTGGTGATGGCCCGGACCGTCAGAGCGGCGGTGGCGCCGTCCTTGAAGGCGACCTTGATCTTCGAGCCGAGGTGGATGCCGTGCTCCTCGGCGAACTTCTCGTGCACCGACATCGAGTCGGGCAGGTAGGCGTCCTCCAGGTTCCCGGCGACGGTCTTGGTGCGCAGGTCGGTGGCGTACGACGGGTCGGCGGCGGTGATGTCCGTGCCCTTGAGCGTCTTGCCGTCGGGAGTGGTGTAGTCCGCCTCCGCGACCCGGTACTCGGTGACCCGCGCCAGCCCCGGCGTCGACTTCACCGCCCGTACGGCCTGCGGGGTGATCGGCTGACCGCCGTCGTTCTGGATGATGAAGTCGGTGCCGACGCTCTTGTCGAGCTCGTCGGACGCGGAGGCGACCATGGAGGAGCCGACCACCGACAGGCAGGCGACCAGCGCGAGGCCGATCATCAGGGCGGCGCCGGTGGCGCCGGTACGGCGCGGGTTGCGCAGGGCGTTGCGTTCGGCCATGCGTCCCACCGGGCCGAAGGCCCGCAGCAGCACCGCGCCCAGCACCCGCACCACACCGCCCGCGAGGATCGGGCCGATCACCACGAACCCGATCAGGCTCAGGACCACGCCGATGCCGAGCCACAGCGAGCCCTCGCTCGCCTTGTCGGCGGCGGCCGCCAGGTAGAGGCCGCACCCGCCGGCGCCGGTGAGGAGCAGGCCCAGCGCCGCCCGTACGACACCGGCCCTGGCGTCGGACGGGGCGCCCGCGTCGCGCAGGGCGGCCATCGGGGAGACCTTGCCGGCCCGGCGGGCGGGCAGGTAGGCCGCCAGGACCGTGACCACGACACCGAGGACCATCCCGATCACCGGGGTCGTCCAGGCCACCGTCAGATCGTCGGTGGAGAGGTTCATGCCGGTCATGCCCATGAGCTTCATCAGACCGACGGCGATGCCGATGCCCGCGCCGACGCCGAGGACCGAGCCGGCCACGCCGAGGAGCAGCGCCTCGGCGAGGACGGAACGGTTGACCTGCCGACGGCTGGAGCCGATGGCCCGCATCAGACCGATCTCGCGGGTGCGCTGGGCGACCAGCATCGAGAAGGTGTTGATGATCAGGAAGATGCCGACGAGGAAGGCGATCCCGGCGAAGCCGAGCATCGCGTACTTCATCACGTTCAGGAAGTCGCCCACGTCCTGGCGGTTGGCGTCGGCGGTCTCCTTGGCGGTCTGCACCTTGTAGGCGCCGCCGGTCTGCGCCGTCACGTTCTTCTTCAGCTGGGCGTCGCTGACCCCGGAGGCGGCGGTGACGTTGACGTTCGTGTAGACGCCGGTCTTCCCGACCAGGGTGCGCTGGGCCGTCGCGGTGTCCAGGTAGAAGATCGCGGCGCCGGGGTTGGTGACGGTGAAGGTGGCGATGCCGGAGATCTTCGCGGTGTGCGTGCCGACCGCGCTGATCACGCCGATCTCGTCACCGAGGCCGAGGTGGTGCTTGTCGGCGGTGTCCGCGTCGACCATGACCTGACCGGAGCCCTCGGGCGCGGCACCGGAGGTGATCTTCATGGTGCGGGCTTCGTTGGCGTTCCAGCTGCCGACGATGGTGGGCGCGCCGCTGGAGGGCGACAGGTTGTCCTTGTCGGCGTCGACGACGGTCACCGCGCTGGAGAAGACGGTCCCCTCCGCCGACTTCACGCCCCGCGCCGCGCGGACCTCGGCGAGCACGGAGGCCGGCATGACCGGCGGCCTGCCGTTGCCGGCCGTCGTCTCACCGGTGTCCGAGGCGCTCTTCGCGCTCACCGTCACATCGGAGGAGGTGGCCGCGAACAGCTTGTCGAAGGTGGTGTTCATGGTGTCGGTGAAGACGAGCGTCCCGCAGACGAACGCCACCGACAGCAGGACGGCGACGGCCGACAGGGCCATGCGTCCCTTGTGCGCGAAGAAGTTGCGCATCGAGGTCTTCAGCACGGTCATGACGTACGCCCCCGGGCG
Source organism: Streptomyces sp. NPDC002306 (assembly GCF_053593435.1). NCBI lineage: Bacteria > Bacillati > Actinomycetota > Actinomycetes > Kitasatosporales > Streptomycetaceae > Streptomyces > Streptomyces sp. NPDC002306. The sequence continues at coordinate 59,438 of NZ_JBSFCK010000014.1, read as the reverse complement.
TCGAAGTCCTTCATGCGGTCGAGGACGGTGTCGGCGGTCGGCTTGTACATCTCGTCGACGATCCGGCCGTCGGCGAGGTAGAGCACGCGGTCGGCGTACGAGGCGGCCACCGGGTCGTGCGTGACCATCACGATCGTCTGGCCCAGCTCGTCCACCGACTGGCGCAGGAAGCCGAGCACCTCGGCGCCGGCCCGCGAGTCGAGGTTCCCGGTCGGCTCGTCACCGAAGATGATCTCGGGGCGGGCGGCGAGCGCGCGGGCCACGGCGACGCGCTGCTGCTGGCCGCCGGAGAGCTGGCTGGGCCGGTGCTTGAGCCGCCCGGCGAGGCCGACGGTGTCCACGACCCGGTCCAGCCACGCCCGGTCCGGCTTCCGTCCGGCGATGTCCATGGGCAGGGTGATGTTCTCTATCGCGTTGAGCGTCGGCAGCAGGTTGAACGCCTGGAAGATGAACCCGATCCGGTCCCGGCGCAGCTGGGTGAGCTTCTTGTCCTTCAGGCCGGTGATCTCGGTCTCGTCCAGGTAGATCTGACCGCTCGTCACGTTGTCGAGCCCGGCGAGGCAGTGCATCAGTGTGGACTTGCCCGACCCCGAGGGGCCCATGATCGCGGTGAACTGACCCCGGGCGATGTCCACGTCGACGTGGTCGAGCGCGACGACACGGGTCTCTCCGGACCCGTAGGCCTTGACGACCTGGCGCGCTCGCGCGGCAACGGCCGTACGCCCTCCAGTGCCCCCGTGCCTGGTGATGGTCACAGCCGATGTCACGGTATATCTCCTATATCAGTCTGCAGATGGACGCACCGGTCCCCGGTGCGCGTGTGTGCGTCGATGCGAGTCGATGCGTCGATGCGTGTGGGTGCGTCGATGTGTGTGTGCGTCGGTACGTGGTCGTCCCGCCGTCGGTCCGTCGTCGGACCGTCCTCGGTACGACACTCAGTCTGTCGGCGGACGCGGGGCCGGCGCGCTGGTGCCCGGCACCCTCTTTCCGGGGGGTTAACCCCACCCTCCGGCGGTGGCGGTGGGGCGCCCCGACGAAGTAGAGCCAGCCTAGGGACGGCACCGGGGCCGTCTCCTCCTCCGGCGGTACGAACCGTCCCCGAGCCGTTGTACGGAGATACCCCTAGGGGCGGTCCACCGCCGGGTGGAGAAGCCCGCCAGGGGCCGCTCCACCCGTCGGCCCGACCAGCGTCCGCCCTCCCGTCGCGTCAGGATCAAGTGGGAAGCTGTCGGGCGGGATCGTTGCATGGGGCACGGGAAGGGGATCCGGTGAGCGGTACGACACCTGCGATACGCGGCACCGCACAGCGCGCGGCCACCGGACAGCGGGGCGCGGTGGTCGCCGCGCTGATGCTCGCGATGGCGCTGGCGGCCCTCGACTCCACCATCGTCTCCACCGCCGTCCCGCAGATCGTCGGCGACCTCGGCGGCTTCTCCGTCTTCTCCTGGCTGTTCTCCGGCTATCTGCTCGCGGTGACGGTCTCCCTCCCGGTCTACGGCAAGCTCTCCGACACCTTCGGCCGCAAGCCGGTGCTGGTGGCCGGCGCGGCCGTCTTCCTGCTGGGCTCCCTGCTGTGCGCGCTCGCCTGGAACATGGCGGCGCTGATCGCGTTCCGCATCGTGCAGGGCCTGGGCGGCGGGGCGTTGCAGGGCACGGTGCAGACCCTCGCGGCCGACCTCTATCCGCTGGAGGAACGCCCGAAGATCCAGTCCAAGCTGTCCACCGTGTGGGCGGTGTCGGCGGTCGCGGGCCCGGGCCTGGGCGGGGTACTGGCGGCCTACGCCGACTGGCGCTGGATCTTCCTGGTCAACCTGCCGATCGGCGCGGTCGCGCTGTGGCTGATCGTGCGCCATCTGCACGAGCCGCGCCGGGAGTCGCGGCGCGCGTCCGGCGCACGCGCGCGGATCGACTGGGCGGGCGCGCTGACGGTGTTCGCGTGCGGTGGCGTCCTGCTGACGGCGCTGGTGCAGGGCGGGGTGGCGTGGCCGTGGCTGTCGACGCCGTCCATGGCCCTGTTCGGCACCGGACTCGCCCTGGTCGCGCTGGTCGTCGTGGTCGAACGCCGGGCCGCCGAGCCGATCATCCCGGGGTGGGTGTGGCGCCGCCGCACGATCGCGGCGGTGAACCTCGCGCTGGGGGCGCTGGGCCTGCTGATGGTGGCACCGACCGTGTTCCTGCCCACGTACGCGCAGTCGGTGCTGGGCCTGGCTCCCGTCGCCGCCGGATTCGTGCTGTCCGTATGGACGTTGAGCTGGCCGGTGGCGGCCGCGCTCAGCCAGCACGTGTACCGGCGGATCGGCTTCCGCGACACCGCGATGCTGGGCATCGGCGTGGCCACCCTGATCCTGTTCGCGTTCCTCTTCCTGCCCTATCCCGGCCAGGCCTGGCAGCCGACGCTGCTGATGCTGCTGCTCGGCGCCGCCCTGGGCCTGTTCCAGCTCCCTCTCATCATCGGCGTGCAGTCGACGGTCGGCTGGGCGGAACGCGGCACGACCACCGCGTCCGTGCTGTTCTGCCGGCAGACCGGCCAGACGATCGGCGCCGCCGTCTTCGGCGCGGTCGCCAACGGGGTGCTCGCGGCGCACCTGGGCGGGACGGGCGACCTGGACTCCGTCACCCGGGGACTGGACGGGGGCGCGGCGCCGGAGGCCACCCGCCGGGCCGTCGCGGACGCGGTGCACGCGGTGTACCTCGGCGCGGCCTGCGCCGCCGCGCTCGCCTTCCTGGTGCTGCTGTTCGTGGCACCACGCCGTTTCCCGGTACTGCGGAACTCCGCCGACCGGCCCACCGCGGAGGCCGGCCCGCCCACTTCGGAGACGGACCGGCCGGCTCCCGGCAGCGAACGACCCGCTCCGAAGACCGACACCATCCCGGGACCGGCCGACACCCTCCCGGGAACCGACTGATCCACTCCGGAGACCGACCCGACCCGACCCCGGAGGCCGACCTCGCCGACCCCGGAGGCCGATCCCATCCGCCCCGGAGGCCGACGCGGCCCGCGCCCCAAGACCGGCCGATCCGCGCCCGAAGACCGGCCGATCCGTTCCCGGAGACCGGCCGGCCCCCTCCCGGGTTAACGCGGGTAACACCGCAGGTCGCACGGGCAAGCGCATACCTACCGCCCAGTTCGGCGAAAAACGCCCGCACGGGAATCGGCCCGAGTAGCGTGCGGGAACCGCACCCCCACCTCCCTGCGGTCCGCCGCCACGGACCCGAGCCACGCAAGGAGCCCGGGATGACACATGACCCGTACTCGTCGTACCCACATCACCCGCACCACCCTCAGCACCCGCACCACCCGCCGCAGCAGCCCCCCACCTACCCCTGGCAGCCACAGCGGCCGCCGGAGCCCGTCCCGCGCCGCCGGCCCCGCCGCGAGTCGCTCGGCCGCCACAGCGACCTGCGGATCCTGCGCGGCGCCTACCGCCGGCAGCGGCGCGTGGCCACGCTCACCGCACTCGGCTACTTCACGGTGTTCCTGCTGCTGTCCGCCCTGGCACCGTCGTTCATGACCCGCCCGGTGACCGACGGCCTGCCCGCGGGACTGCTGCTCGCCCTGCTCCAACTCCCTGTCACCTGGCTGGCGATCGCGCTCTACGAACACACCGCCCGGCGCCATGTCGACCCGCTCGCGGACCGCATCCGCAGACTGGCCGAACTCGACGCCAAGCGGGGGGCCGCCCGATGACCGGCTTCAGCGACAGCGCGCAGAGCATGTCCCTGATCGCCTTCACGGCCGTGGCCACCCTCACCCTGCTGCTGTGTGTGATGACCGGCCCGGACAACGACGACCTCGACGCGTTCTACACCGGTTACGGCTCGCTCTCCCCGCTACGCAACGGCCTCGCGATCGCCGGTGACTACATCTCCGCGGCGACCGTCCTCGGCACCGGCGGGGTGATCGCCCTGTGCGGCTACGACGGGGTCGTGCTCGCGCTGAGTACCGCGCTGTCGCTGCTGCTCCTGATGTTCCTGCTGGCCGAACCCCTGCGCAACGCGGGCCGGTTCACCATGGGCGACGCGTTCGCCCGCCGGATGCCCGGACGTACCGTGCGGATGGCCGCGTGCGCGGTGACCCTCGCCGCGCTGCTGCCGCTGATGCTGGTGCAGCTCGCGGGAACCGGCCAGTTGCTCGCCTTCATCCTCGGCTTCTCCGGCGACTCCCTGAAGACGGCCTGCGTCCTGGGACTGGGCGCGCTGATGATCAGTTACGCGGCGATCGGCGGGATGAAGGGCACCGCCCTGATCCAGATGCTGAAGATCGTGATGCTGCTCGGCTCGGGCGCCGTGGTGGCCGTACTGATCCTCCAGCGCTTCGACTGGAACCCGGGCACCCTCTTCGACGCGGCGGCGCGGCAGAGCGGGGTCGGCGCCGCCTTCCTGCACTCCGGGCTGCAGTTCACCGGCGGTGCCCATCCCCGGCTCGACATGGTCACGTCCGAGTTGACCGTGGTGCTGGGCGGCGGCTGCCTGCCCCACATCACCATGCGCATGTACACCGCCTCCAGCGCCCGTCAGGTGCGCCGTTCGATGTCCTGGGCGGTGTCGGGCGTGGCCCTGTTCGTCCTCGTCATCACCGTCGTCGGCTTCGGCGCGACCGCGCTGCTCGGCCGGGCCGCGATCGCACGCGCCGACCCGCAGGGCAACACGGCCTATCTGCTGGGCTCGCGCGCGGCCTTCGGTCCCGACGTGTCGACGGCGGAGACCCTGCTGTTCACGACCGTCACCACGGCGATCTTCCTGACGGTGCTCGCCTCCGTCGCCGGGATGATCCTGGCCTGCGCCAACTCGCTGGCCCACGACGTGTTCGCGGCCCGGGCGCGGGAGATGACCCCGCGCCGCGAGATGCTGCTGGCCCGCCTCTTCGCCCTGGCGGTCGGCATCCCCGCGGTCCTGCTGGCCACCCAGGTCCAGCACCGCAGCCTCCAGCCGCTGATCACGCTCTCCTTCTGCCTGAGCGCCTCGGCCATCGCCCCCGCCCTGGTCTACGGCCTCTTCTGGCGCCGCTACACCCGGACCGGCCTGCTGTGGACGCTCATCGGCGGCTCGCTCTCGGTCCTGCTGCTGATGCCGGGCACCAACCTGGTCTCGGGCTCGCCCGCCTCCGCCTTCCCCGAGGCCGACTTCACCTGGTTCCCGTTCACCACCACCGGCCTGGTCACCATCCCGCTGGGCTTCGCCCTCGGCTGGCTCGGCACGGTCGTCTCGGGCCGCCGGCAGGCGCGGGAGCAGCGCCGGCAGTACGAGGCGGTGGAGGGCCGGCTGCTGGCGGGAGCGGTACGCGGGGACGAGTGAGACGCGCGAGACAAGTGAGACGAGCGAGCGGGTGGCGGGCCCACGGGCGGCGGGCCGGCGGAAGTGACCCGGCGTGCGAGCGGGCGTGGGGGCTACTCCACCGGTGCGCGGCCGGTCAGGGCGGTGAGGCTGCTGCGTACATGGTCCATGTGGGCGCGTACGTCGTCCCACCGCTCCCCGTGCTCCCGCAGCACCTGCTCCGTGTCCCGCGCGATCCGGTCGGCCCTGACCCGGGCCTCGGCCAGCAGCTCGGCCGCGCGCGCCCGCGCCTCCTCCTGCCCGCGATGCGCCGACCGCTCGGCGTCGGCGCACGCCTGCCGCGCCTCGCCGAGCCCGGCCTCGGCGCGCGCGACCAGGCCGGCGTGGCGGGCGTCGAGCGCGTCCGCGTGCTCGACCGCCACCCGCTCCGCCTCGGCCCACCGCCCGGCGTGCTCCTCGGCCTGTTCGGCGAGCGCCGCGGCGGTGCGCCGGCGCGCCTCGCGCAGTGCGGACAGGGCCTCGCTGCGGGCCTCCTTCACCTCCCGCCGGGTGCCGATGCGGAGCCCGTCGGCTTCGGCGCGTGCCACGAGCAGCCCCTGACCGGCGCTTTCCTCGGCCTCCTCGCGGATCCCGTCCGCGCGTTCCCGCGCCGTCCGACGCACCGCCAGGGCATCCTCCTCGGCCTGCGCGACCTGCTGCCGCGCCGCACCGCGCGCGTCTTCCCGCACCGCCGCCGCCTCTTCCTCCACGAGCCGGAACACCCGCTGCGCACGCTCCCCGAGCGACTCGTACGTCTGCGGGGCGAGCCGCGCGACCGTCTCGCGCAACCCGGCCGCCGCCGTCTCCATCTCCTTGGCGAGCACCGTGAGCCGGGCGGCGCGCTCCCAGGAGGCGTCACGCTCGCGGGAGAGCGCGGCCGTGCGCGCGTCGACCTGCTCGGGGCGGTAGCCGCGCCCTCGGACGGTCACGAAGCCGTGCGGCGACACCGATGCGCTGCTCATCCCGGGAGCCCCTCTCCACCATGCACACACGGCATGACGATGTGGCGCACATCCTGATATACCGGGCGCAAGTGTTCATAACGCGACACTCCGCAGACACGTCACGGCAGGAACGGACACAGAGCCCAAAAGGACGGCGGCCCCGGTCACTCGACCGGGGCCGCCCCGCTTGTCCGCTGGATCCGCCGCTCCTACCCGGTCAGAGCAGCCCGTCCCACATCTGCTCCAGCAGCACCGACCACCAGCTCTCCGGCGAGCCGAGCGCCGCCGGGTCCAGCGAGGCCAGCTGCGCCTGGAAGTCGACGGTCCAGCGGCCCGCCTGCTCCTGGTTCAGGCCGAAGCGCAGCCGCCACATGCGGCCGAGCAGTGCCAGACAGCGGGCGAACTCCGGCAGACCCGTGTTCACGAACTGCGGCGGCACCGACACACCGCCGGGCCCCGCCTCCACGGGCACGGCGACGATGTTCGCCGTGCCGTACTGCACACAGATCGCCTTGCCGAAGTCGCTGCCCATCACCAGGTAGGAGCCCGCGTCCGGCGACGGCTGCACACCACGCTCCTGCGCCAGCTCCGCGAGGGTCGGCACCGGCCGTCCCGGCTGGGCCTGCGCCCAGAAGAACGGGCCCATGTCCGCCGGCAGACCCGCCACCACCAGCGTGTGCGCCACGACCGGCGGCACACCCTGGCGGGACACCGCGGCCTGCTCGAACCGGAACACCCCCGGCCCGAACGCCGCCGCCAGCTCCTGCGCGACACCCTCGGGCGGGATCGGCGGCGCCGCCTGCACCGGCGGCAACGGTGCGCGCACCGGCGCCGGGCGCGCGGGTCCGTCCGCCACCTGATGCAACTCGCCCTGATGCGCCAGCAGTTGCCGCATGCCCTGCTGGCGGCTCGCGTGATCCGTGCCGTACGGCGCGATGCTCGCGATCCGTGCCTGCGGCCACTGCTCCCGGATCATCCGGGCGCAGTACGCACCCGGCAGCTCGCACGACTCCAGCTCCGTGTGCAGCTCCAGCACCTGGTCCGGCGGGACGTTCATGCCGCGCAGCTCGTGGAAGATCTGCCACTCCGGATGCGGCGTACCCGGCGCGGAACGCCGGATCAGCTGCTGCTCGGAACCGTCCTGGGCTCGGTAGCGCAACACGGCCTGGTAACCCGGACCGACCGTGGGCGGCGCGCTGGGCGACGGCATGGGCTGAACCGGCGGCGGCACGGCACCCGGCGCCATCGGCTGGGGCCCGCCCGGAGCACCCGGCACACCGGGCATACCGGGGGCGACCGGCGCGGGCGGCGGCGGGAACGCGCCGGGGCCACCCACCGGGGGCCCGGCCAGCATGGTCTCCGCGTGATGCACGGCACCCTGCCCGCCCCCTACGGAACCGGGGGCACCGGGAACACCCGGGACGCCCGGAACTCCCGGAGCGGCGGGTGCGCCCGGGAAACCGGGGACGCCCGGCGGGTGGGGCGCACCCGGAGCGCCGGGCGGATTCGGCGCGGTCGGCCCACCGGGAACGCCCGGAGGCTGCGGCGCGGGCGGCGTACCCGGGGCGCCCGCACCGATCCGGCCCGGGTCGGCCAGCATCGTGGCGGCGTGGTGGGCACCCCCCGGCGGTGTACCGCCGGGTGCGCCCGGCGCGGGCGGCATCCCGGGGGCGCCGGGCCCCTGGGGTCCCTGGGGCCCTTCGGGCCCGAGCGCCGACACCAACTGCGTGGGTACGTATCCGCCCGCCGGAGCCCCCGGCGCACCGGGCGCGCCGGGACCGGCCGGCGCGGCGGGCGACGGGCCGTCCGGCCGCGCACCCGGGACGCCCGGAACGCCCGGCGGAGGCGGCGGCGCACCGGCGCCACCGCGCGCACGACGCGGCGGTGCCGCCTTGCTGGTCGCGGCGTCGGCGATGTCCCCGGCGTTCGGCGGCAGCGGCCGGGGCGAGCCCTGCGGATTCCCGTACGCGGACGCCCCAGGCGCGGGCGCGCCCTGCGGCGGACCGGCGGGCGCGCCCGGCCCGCCGGGGGCCCCCGCACCCTGTGGATACCCGTACTGCGGGGCACCCGGCGGCGTACCCGGAGCGGGCCGCTGTCCCTGCGGATACCCGTACGTCTCGGCACCCGGCGGCACGGGCGGCGTACCGCCCGGCACGGTCCCCGGCACCGGCGCACCCGGAGCGGCGGGCGCACCCGGACCCTGCGGATATCCGTACGTCGCGGCCTGACCGCCCGGAGCCTGCTGCTGCCCCTGCGGATACCCGTACGGCGCGCCGGGCGCCCCCGGCGGGAACGAACTGTCGAGCACGGGCGTCACCGCCGTCGGCGGGAGCTGGCTGCCGCCCGACATCAGCGCCGTCTCGGCGTCCGGCCGCGCCGGGGACGGCGGGCCGTCGTCGGCGCCGCTCAGCGGCGGCGCGAACACGGTCGCGGGCAGCGGTACGGAACGGTCGTCACCGGAGTCCCCGTTGGTGTCCGTACCCGCCCAGGGCGTCGCCCCCGCGGGCACACCAGGCGCTCCCGCGCCGTCGTCACTCCCCGCCCCCGCGGCGGGCCACGACACCCCGCTGCCGGACGCGCCGCCCTGCGGGCCCTGCACGCCGGGCGCACTCAGCCCACCGCGCGCCCCCGAATGACCCGACGCACCAGCGGACGCGGCCGCCGCCCCCGGCACCCCCACCTGAGTCTCCGGAAGCGAACTCCCGCCCCCCGAAACCCCGTCGGGACCACCTGCGGCCGCCCGGGCGCCCTCGCCCCGACGGTCCGGAATGCCCAGCCTGTCCGCCGCCTCCTGCAACCACTCCGGCGGACTCAACAAGAACGACGTCTGGTTCAGATCCACCCGCGCCGCGGGCGCCGGCACCGCGTCGGCCACCGCGTCCTCGACACGGCCGTACTCCTCCTCGTACCGGCGGATCACCTCACCCACCGGCAGCGCGGGCCACAGCGTGGCCTCCCCGCTGTCCCGCGCGATCACCAGCCGCTGCGCGCCGCCGTCCGAACGCGGCCCGTCCGCGCGGTCCTCGGCCCACACCACGAACCCGAGGCCGAACTCCCGCACCCGCACCTCACGATGCTGGTACGCGGGGACGTCCCCGTTGACCCACTCCTCCGCGCGCTCCTGCGCCTGCGCGTACGTCACCATCGCCGAAGTCACTCCCCCACCGAAGCCGCTGACACGGCGGAAGCCGCCGAGGACACCGGCACCGCCCGCGCGAACCCGCCGTCCACCATCAGGTTCGCCACCGTCTCCAACTCCGGCGGGCTGCCCGCGAGCCGCGACAGGAAGACGTCGAAGTCCTCACCGCAGGGCAGCAGCAACCGCTCCACCCGCTCCGCCGGCGCCCAGCCCGGATCCGCGTCCCGCACATCGTCGTACGCGCAGAACCACACCGAACCGATCCGGTCGCCCTTCGCCTTCACGGCCAGCAACCCGCCCTGCACGAAACCGACCCCCAGGAAATCCTTGGTCAAATGGTCCCGCAGGCACTTGTTCACATACACCAGGTCGTTGACCGCCGCCTCGTCCCGCACCGTGAAGAACGGCTGGTCGATCAGCAGCCCCAGCTCCGCGTCCAGCGCGGTGCCCACCGGCGCACAACCGCCGGCCGCCTTCAGGAACGACCGGTACGCGCCCGGCAGCCGGTACCCCAGGTCCTCCTCGACCCCCTGCACCTGCTGCTCCGACACCGCGGCACCCGACTTCGGCAGCCCGAAGTGCGCGGGCCGCGTCTCCTGCAACGGCCGCGTCCCCCGCTTCCCCTGGTCGACCGACGTCGTCGCGATCCCGGCGTGGTGCCGCAGCAACGCCTTCACCTCGACCGGCACCAGCTCCAGACGCCGCGAACCCACCACGTGATGCCACGTCCAGCCATGGGGAGTGGCCACGTCGGCCACCGTGTCCCACAGTTCGTGCCCCGACGCCGACATCGCCGCGTTCGCCGACACGTAGTCCGTCAACCGCAACTCGTCGACCCCGAAACCCTCCGGCGGCTCCGCGATCTCCGCGGCGGCACGCGCGTACGGCGAGAAGTCGGGATAACCGTGCTCGTCGACCCGCACCCCCCTCGGGTGGCGGGCGGCCCGGACCGGATCCGGGAAGTGCACGACCTGCCCGGCATAGGCCGCGTTCGGCGGCGCGGCTTGCCCGAGCCGACCTGTCGTCATGGCGGTTGCCCCCTGCGGCACTCTGTACGACCCCCAGCGCTCCGGTTCCGCTTCCGGCTCCGGCGCACCACGGCCCGTATCGGACTGTCTCCTACGGTCGCGCACGCGCGTTGACCGCGCGCAGCACGGTGGCGACAGCCTATGCGGTACGACGACACCGGTCACCGGGCCTCCAGTTCCGTGACCAGCCGTCACCCCGCCGTGACAGCCCGCCCAAACCCGGGCGTGTCGCACCGCCCCAGCTTCCGCACCAGCCACGCGATTTGGCACCCTGGGTCCGCCGGGGGGATGCTCGGGAGGGGATGACGATCATGAACGCGACGCAAACGGGGCCGCACGCCGGGCCACGCTCAGCCACGTCCGGGGACCCACGGGTGGGCTGGAGCGCCACCGAAACGGCCCACGCGCCCACGCTCCACCACCGCCGCGACGGCATACTCCCCACCATCGCCGCCGCCCTCTCCGTACGCGGCGCCACCCTCACCGGCACCGCCGCCCGCGGCGACCAGCCCCCCGCCCTGCACCCCCTGGTCCAGGACTTCCTCGACACCCTCGGCAGCGCCCAGCGCGACCGGTTCACCGGCCGCTGCGCCGAGGCACTGCTCATCTCCCGCCACCTCGGCGCCGCCGACGCCGCCCGCAGCAAGCGCGCCGCCCGCAAACCGATGACCAACGGCGAAGCCCGCAAGATCCTCAAGGGCGCCAAACTCACCGCCCGCCACATCCGCGAGGACGGCGACCCCCTCCACGGCGGCTTCGCCACCCCCTGCCGCGCCTGCACCACCCTCAGCGCCCACTTCGGCGTCCGCGTCGTCGACCCCGCGGAAACCGTCGACTGACCCCCCTCACCCCCCCACAGGCTTCCCCCGCACCACCCCATGACCCCGACGAACGCAGGGCAGATGCACCCGGACCGCACCTCGACCACCCGTTTTCCCGTCCCCGTCGACGCCGCCCTGCGCGCCGCCGGCTGGCAGCCCGGACGGTGGGACATCAAACAGGCCGAGATCTGGGCCGACACCCTGCGCGAACACACCTCGCCCGCCGGACACCGCCACACCGTGTTCCCGGCCGCCGTGGAAGCCTGGGCCGAGTTCGGCGGCCTGCACCTGACACCCCCCGGCCCCGGCCGGGGGGTGACCCCCACCGCGCTCCACCTCGACCCCCTGCACGGCCTGCACATGGCCCGCACCCTCGGCGACCTCGGCCGCGCCCTGGACACCGAGGTCTGCCCCCTCGGCGCCGAGACCGACTCCCAGGCCGTCCTCACCATCGACACCGAAGGCCGCGTCTACACCCTCGACCACACCGGCGACTGGTACCTCGGCCCCGACCTCGACCAGGCCCTCGCCGTCCTCGTCTGCGGCATCGAACCCGTCCGGCTCACCGCGGGGTGAACCGCCGCGCCGACGCGACCGGCGGCACCGACGGAATCACCGCCGACACCCGGAAGCCCCCCGCGTCCGTCGGCCCCGACACGAACGCGCCCCCGAGCGCCGTCACCCGCTCCTTCATCCCGACCAGCCCGTTGCCCCCCGACGGCAGCCGCGCCGACGACGCCGAGGACCCCTCCGACGGCGGCTCGTTCTCCACCTGCATCGCGATCTCCGACCGCCGGTGCGCCAGCCGCACATACGTCTTCGCGCCCGCCGCGTGCTTGTGGACGTTCGTCAACGCCTCCTGCACCACCCGGTACGCCGTCTGCTCCACCTCCGGCGGATACGACCGCGACTCCCCCTCCACCGACAGATCCACGACCATCCCCGCGGCCGCCGACTGCCCCACCAACTCCTCCAGTTCCTCCAGGCACGGCCCCTCCGCCTCGTCGGCCGCCCGCGAGGCCGCCGCGGCCGCCGCCGCCCCCACCGCGGCCAACGGCACCGAGGGGCGCTCGCCCCGCCCCGCCGCGCCGTCACCGCTGCGCAGCACACCGAGCATCTCCCGCAGCTCGGTCAACGCCTGCCGCCCCATGTCCCCGACCAGGGCGGCGTTGCGCACCGCCTTCTCCGGATCCTTGCGGGCCACCGCCTGGAGCGCGGCCGCGTGCACCACCATCAGGCTCACCCGGTGCGCGACGACGTCATGCATCTCCCGCGCGATCCGCGTCCGCTCCTCGTTGCGCGCCCACTCCGCCCGCTCCTCCGCCCGCTCGGCCAGCAGCTGAAGCTCCCGCTCGAGGCTGTCGGCCCGCTCCCGCAGGCTCTCCATCAGCCGCCGCCGCGCCCCCACGTACAGGCCGAGCAGCACGGGCGGCGCCGTCAGCCCCAGCGACGTCGTGATCGAAGCGAACGGTATGAACCAGTCACCCAGCGCGAAATCCCCGCGCGCCATGTCCTGGCGCACCCGCACCAGCATCACGATCAGCGTCCCCACCAGGGACATCCCCGCCAGCGAGGCGATGATCCGACGGGGCAGCTCCGACGCGGCCAGCGTGTACAGGCCCACGATGCCCATCAGGTAACCCATCTGGGCCGGCGTGATCGCGATCGACACCAGCACGACGGCGATCGGCCACTTCCGCCGGATCAGCAGGACCGAACCGGCCAGCAGCCCGAACCCCACCCCCGCGGCCAACGGGATCCCCGCGTCCCGCCCGAATCGCACACCCTCGAACGCGCATTCCACCGCGGACAGCGCCGCCAGCGCCCCGTCCAGCGCGGCACTACGCCACCTCGCCCACCACCACGGCCCCGTGCGGGCCGCGGCGCGGTCTTCCCCCGTCGTGGTCATGTCCCCAGCCTACGGGCGGCGGCCCGGCCTTTTCCGGCGAGTTTCCACGACTGGCCCACACCACACCCCGCCATCGAAGAGCAACGAAACCCCCCGGTATCGCTCGAACTCCTGAACCACCACGTGTTCGACCACGGAACCTCACATTCCGTCCGGACGGCACGCCCATGGCACATGCGAGCGACGAGCACGCGGACGTCGAGGGGTTCGTTCTCCCCGCGGGTACGCCGGACCCGTCGGCGTCGAGAGCGCGATGTCGTACCGTCGCATGGAAGGCGCCTGGTACGGCATAGTGTTGGGTGCCAACTCGGCGGCCTGACCAAATGTCTGGTTCAGCCGATATTGTTCCCCCGTGGTGTAATTGGCAGCACTGTGGCTTTTGGTGCCATCTGTCCGGGTTCGAGTCCTGGCGGGGGAGCCGCAACACACAACACGCGTCCGGGCCCTGACAGCACTGTCGGGGCCCGCTCTCATGTCTCTCACGAAACGCCCCGGTATCCTGCGGATGTCCCCACCCTCCACAGCCGAAGGGCAACCCCGTGAGCGCCATCCGCCCGGCCGCCGTCGTCGTCCTCGCAGCGGGTGAGGGCACCCGTATGAAGTCGGCCACACCCAAGGTCCTGCACGACATCTGCGGTCGCAGTCTCGTGGGCCATGTGCTGGCCGCCGCCCGTGAGTTGAACCCCGCGCACCTCGTCGTCGTGGTCGGTCACGCCCGCGAGAAGGTCACCGCGCATCTCACCGAGATCGACCCCAAGGCCCGTACGGCCGTGCAGGAGCAGCAGAACGGCACCGGCCACGCGGTCCGCATGGGCCTGGAGGAGCTGGGCGAGACGGTGGACGGGACGGTCGTGGTCGTGTGCGGCGACACCCCCCTGCTCTCCGGGGAGACGCTGCGCCGGCTCGCCGCGACGCACGCCGAGGACGGCAACGCGGTGACCGTGCTGACGGCCGAGGTGCCGGACGCGACCGGGTACGGCCGCATCGTGCGCGAGGACGCGTCGGGCGCCGTGACGGCGATCGTGGAGCACAAGGACGCCAGTGACGCGCAGCGGGCGATCCGGGAGATCAACTCGGGTGTCTTCGCGTTCGACGGCCGGCTGCTTGCGGACGCGCTGGGCAAGGTGCGGACGAACAACAGCCAGGGCGAGGAGTATCTGACGGACGTGCTCGGGATCCTGCGTGAGGCGGGACACCGGGTGGGTGCCTCGATCGCGCGGGACCACCGGGAGATCGTGGGCATCAACAACCGGGTGCAGCTCGCCGAGGCGCGTCGCATGCTCAACGACCGGTTGCTGACCGCGGCGATGCTCGGCGGGGTCACGGTGGTGGACCCGGCGACGACCTGGGTGGATGTCACGGTGACGTTCGGGCAGGACGTGATCGTGCACCCGGGCACGCAGCTCCAGGGTTCGACGCAGCTCGCCGAGGGTGCGGAGGTCGGTCCGAACAGCCGGCTGAAGGACACGAGGGTGGGCGCGGGGGCCCGGGTGGACAACACGGTGTCCGACGGGGCGACCGTGGGTCCGGGGGCCAGCGTGGGGCCGTACGCCTATCTGCGGCCGGGGACGCGGCTGGGCCCGAAGTCGAAGGTCGGCACGTACGTGGAGACGAAGAACGCCTCGATCGGCGAAGGGACGAAGATCCCGCACCTGTCCTACGTCGGTGACGCGACGATCGGTGAGTTCACGAACATCGGTGCCGCGAGTGTGTTTGTGAACTACGACGGGCAGGACAAGCACCACACGACGATCGGCGCGCACTGCCGTACCGGTTCGGACAACATGTTTGTGGCTCCCGTCACGGTGGGGGACGGTTCCTATACGGCCGCCGGCTCCGTGATCACGAAGGATGTGCCGCCCGGTTCGCTGGCCGTGGCCCGTGGCCAGCAACGGAATATCGAGGGTTGGGTGGCTCGCAAGCGTCCGGGGAGCGCCGCGGCGAAGGCGGCCGAGGCGACTTCCCGGGAGCCGGCCGGCGAAAGCTGACCGGAAACGGGTGCGTCTGGGACGGCGTACCGTGATAAGTGCACACCCGCACCCCACCAGCTGAGACGGCCGTTCATAGTCAGCTGAGCAGGCCTCTCGACACCCAGCTGAGACACCTCTGAGGAGACAGTGCTGTGACCGGGATCAAGACGACCGGCGAGAAGAAGATGATGTTCTTCTCCGGCCGCGCCCACCCCGAGCTTGCCGAGGAGGTCGCCCAGCAGTTGGGTGTCGGGGTTGTCCCGACGAAGGCCTTCGACTTCGCGAACGGCGAGATCTACGTCCGCTACCAGGAGTCGGCACGTGGCGCGGACTGCTTCCTGATCCAGAGCCACACGGCTC
This sequence comes from Streptomyces sp. NPDC002306, assembly GCF_053593435.1. NCBI lineage: Bacteria > Bacillati > Actinomycetota > Actinomycetes > Kitasatosporales > Streptomycetaceae > Streptomyces > Streptomyces sp. NPDC002306. Next base: position 43,954 of record NZ_JBSFCK010000014.1, on the reverse strand, counting down.
CGATCAACAAGTGGATCATGGAGCAGCTGATCATGATCGACGCCCTGAAGCGTGCGTCGGCACGCTCCATCACGGTCATCGTGCCGTTCTACGGTTACGCGCGGCAGGACAAGAAGCACCGTGGCCGTGAACCGATTTCGGCGCGTCTGGTCGCGGACCTGATGAAGACGGCGGGTGCCGACCGCATCCTCACCGTCGATCTGCACACGGACCAGATCCAGGGCTTCTTCGACGGGCCCGTCGACCACCTGTTCGCGCTGCCGCTGCTCGCGGACTACGTGGGGCGGAAGGTGGACCGCTCCAAGCTGACCGTCGTCTCGCCGGACGCCGGCCGGGTGCGGGTGGCGGACCGCTGGTGCGACCGGCTCGGTGCGCCGCTGGCCATCGTGCACAAGCGGCGCGACAAGGACGTGGCGAACCAGGTCACCGTCCACGAGGTCGTGGGTGAGGTCGAGGGCCGGGTCTGTGTGCTGGTCGACGACATGATCGACACGGGCGGCACGATCTGCGCCGCGGCGGACGCGCTGTTCGCGCACGGCGCGGAGGACGTCATCGTGACGGCGACGCACGGTGTGCTGTCGGGTCCGGCGGCGGACCGTCTGAAGAACTCGCAGGTCAGTGAGTTCGTGCTCACCAACACCCTGCCGACGCCGGGTGAGCTGGAGGTGGACAAGATCACGGTGCTGTCCATCGCGCCGACGATCGCGAACGCGGTGCGTGAGGTGTTCGAGGACGGTTCGGTGACGAGCCTGTTCGACGAGCAGTAGTCAGCGGCGCCGTAAAGATCCTTTTGGGAACGGCCTCCCTGTCCGAGTAGACTGTCGAAGTTGCTCGGCGAGGGAGGCCGTTCTCCGTTCTCATGCGGGGAGTTCGGCTGTCCGTTATCGACGCGCTCTTCGTAGCAGGCCGTTCGTGGCCGGGTGACCACGTCCGCCTTTCTGACACTACGAGGAGTGATCATGTCCGAGATCAAGATCTCCGCCGAGACCCGTACCGAGTTCGGCAAGGGTGCCGCCCGCCGTATCCGCCGTGACCACAAGGTTCCCGGTGTGCTGTACGGCCACGGTTCGGACCCGATCCACCTGACGCTGCCGGGTCACGAGCTGCTGCTGGCGCTGCGTACGTCGAACGTCCTGATCTCCCTGGACATCGACGGCAAGTCCAACGAGCTGGCGATCCCGAAGTCCGTCCAGCGCAACGCCGTGCGCGGCGCGCTGGAGCACGTCGACCTTCAGCTCGTGAAGCGCGGCGAGAAGGTCACCGTCGAGATCCCGGTGCAGGCCGAGGGCGAGCTGGCCGCGGGCGGCAACCTGCTGGAGCACGTGCTCAACGCGCTGCCGGTCGAGGCCGAGGCCACGCACATCCCCGAGTCGCTCACGGTGTCCGTCGAGGGCCTGGAGGCCGGCGCCTCCGTCCTCGCCAAGGACATCACCCTGCCGTCCGGCGTGACGCTGAACGTCGACGGCGACACCGTCGTCCTCCAGGTGCTGGCCGCGCAGGCGGAGGAGGCGCCCGAGGGTGCCGAGGCCGCGGGCGACGAGGCCGCCGAGGCCTGATCCTCGCCGTCGTCGTTTTCTCTCGTCAGCCGCTGTTCCCTTCAGGGTTCTGAAAGGGAACGGCGGCTGGCGCGTATCCAAGGAGACATGCAGGTGACGACCGACGCCAACGCCCCCTGGCTGATCGTGGGGCTGGGCAATCCCGGGCCGGAGTACGCGATGAACCGGCACAACGTGGGGTTCATGGTGGCCGATCTGCTGGCCGAGCGGATCGGGGGGAGGTTCAAGCGGGCGGGCAAGGCACAGGCGCAGGTCGTCGAGGGCCGGATCGGTCCGCCGGGTCCGGCGAGCCGGCGGGTGATCCTGGCGAAGCCGATGTCGTTCATGAACCTGTCGGGCGGCCCGGTGAACGCGTTGCGGGACTTCTACAAGGTGCCGCTCGCGCACGTGGTCGCGGTCCATGACGAACTGGACATCGACTACGGGGTGCTGCGGCTGAAGTCGGGCGGCGGTGACAACGGGCACAACGGGCTGAAGTCGATGACGAAGGCGATGGGCGCGGACTATCACCGGGCGCGCTTCGGGATCGGCCGGCCGCCGGGGCGGATGCAGGTGGCGGATTTCGTGCTGAAGGACTTCTCGTCGGCGGAGCGCAAGGAGCTGGACTACTTCGTGGACCGGGCGGCGGACGCGGTGGAGTGTCTGGTCATCGAGGGCCTGGAGCGGGCCCAGTCGACGTACAACTCGTAGCGGATGTACGGCTCGTAGCGGACGCGGCGCCCGTAGCGGACGTATGGGTCCACGTCACGCACCGCATTGACTTTCCGCAAGGCGATGGCCAAGGATCGCGGCCATGCCTTCTGCCGTCCGCTCCACTCAGGGTGCCCAGGCCGCCATGCGCTTCGGCCGGTTCGCGGCGATGGGCACGGTCGCCGTGCTGATCCTCATCGCGGGGGTGTGGGCGTCCTGGGCGACCGCCCAGCACGTGATGCTGACGAAGGGCCGGGAGAGCGGCACGGTCCTGATCACCGGCTGCGGCACGGACACCTGCACCGGCCCGTACACCCCGCTGTCGGCCGGGTCGACGGCCCGCGCGGCGGTCGTCATCAAGAAGTCGGTCGCGGTCCGCAAGGGCCGGACGTACGACGTCGTGGTGAAACCGGACGCGGACGAGGTGGTCCGCTCGGGGCCGGCCGGAGTGCTCTACGCCTGGGTCCCGCTGGGCGGGGCGCTGCTGCTCGCCTCGGTGGTGGTCGCGGGCGGGCTGCGGCGGACCCGGGTGGCGTGGGTCATGGCGGGGGCGGGGGCGCTGCTGCTGACGACCGCGTTCGTGGCGGTGCAGTAGGCGCGGACGGCCCCGCGGACACGGATCGGCCCCCACGCGGCCGCACGGATACGCATCGGTCCCCACGCGGCCCCGGCGGACACGGATCAGCTCCCACGCGGCCCCGCGGACGCCCGGGGCCGGAGCTCCGGACACACCGGTGCCCCCGGACCCGTGCGGGTTCGGGGGCACCGGTGTGCGCGGACGCGGGTCAGCCGGTGTTGCGCAGGCCGGCCGCCACGCCGTTGACCGTCAGCAGCAGCGCCCGGGACAGCAGCGGGTCGGGCTGCTCGCCGGCCGCGGCGGCGTCGCGCTGCCGCTTGAGCAGGGTGACCTGGAGGTGGGAGATCGGGTCGAGGTAGGCGTCGCGGATGGTGAACGTCTGCTTCAGCACCGGCGTCGCGTCGAGCAGCTCCCGCTCGCCCGTGATGCGCAGCACCTCGCGGACGGTGAGTTCGTGCTCCGCCCTGATGGTGTCGAAGACGTGCTTGAGCTCGTCCGGGACCAGGGTGTCGACGTAGTGCCGGGCGATCCGCAGGTCGGTCTTCGCGAGGGTCATCTCGACGTTGGAGACGAAGTTTCGGAAGAAGTGCCACTGCTCGTGCATCTCGTCGAGCACGGTGTCGAGGCCCGCCTCGCGCAGCGCCTTCAGACCGGAGCCGACGCCGTACCAGCCGGGGACGATCTGCCGGGACTGGGTCCAGCCGAACACCCACGGGATGGCCCGCAGACCGCCGAGCCCGGCGCCGGTGTCGGGCCGGCGGGAGGGACGCGAGCCCAGGTGGAGGTCGGCGAGCTGGTCCACCGGGGTCGAGGCGAAGAAGTACGCCGGCAGGTCAGGGTCGTCGACCAGACCGCGGTAGGCGGCCTCGGCCGCTTCGGACACCACGTCCATCGCCGCGTCCCAGCGCGCCAGCGCCTCCCCCGACTGGCGGGGGGCGGTGTGCAGCGCGGAGGCCTGGAGGGTGGCCGCGACGGTCAGCTCCAGGTTCTCCCGGGCGAGGGAGGGGATCAGATACTTGTCGGAGATCACCTCGCCCTGCTCGGTCACCTTGATCTCGCCCTCCAGGGTGCCCCAGGGCTGGGCGAGGATCGCGTCGTGCGAGGGGCCGCCGCCGCGGCCGACGGTGCCGCCGCGGCCGTGGAAGAGGCGCAGCCGGACGCCGTAGCGGTGGGCGACGTCGCGCAGCCTGCGCTGAGCGCGGTGGATCTCCCACTGGGAGGTGGTGATGCCGCCGAACTTGGAGGAGTCGGAGTAGCCGAGCATGACCTCCTGGACGTCCCCGCGCAGCGCGACCAGGCGCCGGTAGGACGGGTCGGAGAGCATGTCCTCCAGGATCGTGTCGGCGGCCTTGAGCTCGTCGGTGGTCTCCAGCAGCGGCACGATGCCGATCCTGGCCCAGCCGCCGTGCAGGTCGAGCAGACCGGCCTCACGGGCCAGGACGGCGGCGGCGAAGACGTCGTCGGCGCCCTGGCACATGGAGATGATGTACGACTCGACGACCTCGGGGCCGAACACCTCCAGGGCCCGCTTGACCGTCTGGAAGACACCGAGGGTCTTCGCGCCGGCCGCGTCCACCGGCGCCGGGGTCGAGGCCAGCGGGCGCCGCGAGCGCAGCTCCTTGGCCAGCAGCTTCGTACGGTAGACGCGCGGCATGTCCGCGTACCGCCAGGACTCCTCGCCGAGCCGGTCGAACAGCTGACCGAGGGCGTGGTGGTGGGCGTCGGCGTGCTCGCGGACGTCCATGGTGGCGAGCTGGAGGCCGAAGGCGGCCAGCGTCCTGATGGTGCGGTCCATGCGGCCGTCGGCGAACAGGCCGCCGCGGTGTTCGCGCAGCGAGGTCTGGATCAGCGTCAGGTCGTGCAGCAGCTCGGCGGTGCCGAGGTAGTCGTGGCCGGGGTCGTGGGGCGTGCCCTTGGCCAGGCGCAGCTTGGTGTTCTCCAGCTTCTGCCGGATGCAGGTGGCCTTGAGCCGGTAGGGCTCCTCGGCGTTGAGCCGCTTGTAGCGGGGGCTGATCTCGGGCAGCCGTTCGAGGTCGGTGCGCAGGGAGTCCAGGAGCTCCTCGGTGGCGCCGGTGTAGCGGATGGAGTTCGACAGGAAGCCGCGCAGCTCGTCGATCATCTCCAGGGCGTCGTTGATGCCGTGCTCGTGCTGGAGGATCAGCACCTCCCAGGTGACCTCGGGGGTCACGTTGGGGTTGCCGTCGCGGTCGCCGCCGATCCAGGTGCCGAAGGTGAGCGGACGGGAGTCGTCGGGGAGGCTGACGCCGACGCGCTCCAGCTCCGCCGTGAGGTCCTCCAGGACGTCGCCGACGGCGCCCGCGTGCAGCTCGTCCAGGTAGTAGATGGCGTTGCGGGCCTCGTCGGCGGGTTCGGGGCGCACGACGCGCAGCTCGTCCGTCTGCCACACCAGGTCGATGTTCTCGGCCAGCCGGGTGTCGGTGCGGCGGCGGTCGGACTCGATGACGGGGCTGTCCAGGAGCGCGGCGATGCGCCGGAGCTTGTTCAGCACCGAGCGGCGCGCGGCCTCGGTCGGGTGAGCCGTGAACACGGGACGGACGTTGAGGTGCTTGACCGTCTCGCGCAGGTGGTCCGGATCGGCGTCCTTCAGCCGATCGGCCGTACGGGCGAGGAGGCCGCCCTCGGCGGCGCGGCGGGCGCGCAGCTCACGGCCTCGGTGCACCTGCTCGGTGACGTTGGCCAGGTGGAAATACGTGGAGAAGGCGCGGACCAGCTTGGCGGCGGTCTCCAGCTCGATACCGCGCAGCAGCTCGGCGGCGGCCTCGCCGTCCTCGCGGGTGAGGCGGCGGACCTTCTCGACCAGGTCGAGGAGCTCGGGGCCCTCCTGCCGGACGAGGGTCTCGCCCAGGAGGTCACCCAGTCGGCGGATGTCGGCGCGCAGCTCACTGCCGGTCGTCGTGGTCCGGTCGTCGGCACTGCTCACAGGTGCGGCTCCTTGCAGTGTTGAAGCTCGTCTGGGAGGGAACCCGGAGAACGTCTCGCGCGGCGGCTGCCGCATACGGGCCGGGCATCCGGGAATGAATCAGAGCGGACCGCGCTGTCCGACCGACTCCAAGGATAGGTGTCGACGCGGACGCGCAGGCTGTCGGGCTCTTGCCGCCGGGCGGCGCGCTGACATACTTACGACGCCGTAGGTTACGGAACCGTAGGGAAGCTCCACGCGGTCCCGTCGACGTCGCACCCCTCTCACCCTCGACCCCACAGGGGACGCCCATGACCACCCGCCCCGACGTGATCAAAGACGCCCCGCAGGCCGCCACGCCCGCAGCCACTCTGGGCGGCGAGCGAAAGGGTTCGATCGAGCAGCTCACCCTGCTGCTGTTCATCGTCGTCCCGTTCCTCGCGCTCCTCGCCACGGTGCCGCTGGCCTGGGGCTGGGGAGTGAGCTGGCTGGACATCGGCCTGCTGGTCTTCTTCTACTACCTGGGCTGCCACGGCATCACGATCGGTTTCCACCGGCACTTCACGCACGGTTCCTTCAAGGCCAAGCGGCCCCTGCAGATCGCTCTGGCGATCGCGGGGTCGATGGCGGTGGAGGGCCCCCTGGTCCGCTGGGTCGCGGACCACCGCAAGCACCACAAGTTCTCCGACGCCGAGGGCGACCCGCACTCCCCCTGGCGCTACGGCGAGACGGTCCCGGCCCTGATGAAGGGCCTGTGGTGGGCGCATATCGGCTGGATGTTCGACGAGGAGCGGACCCCGCAGGAGAAGTACGCGCCGGACCTGGTCAACGACCGGACGCTGCGGGCGATCTCGCGGCAGTTCATCCTGTGGACGCTGCTGTCCCTGGCGCTGCCCGCGCTGATCGGCGGCCTGGTGACGATGTCCTGGTGGGGCGCGTTCACCGGCTTCTTCTGGGGTTCGCTGGTCCGGGTGGCCCTGCTGCACCACGTCACCTGGTCGATCAACTCGATCTGCCACGCGGTCGGCAAGCGCCCGTTCAAGTCCCGGGACCGCTCGGGCAACGTGTGGTGGCTGGCCGTGCTGTCCTGCGGTGAGTCCTGGCACAACCTGCACCACGCCGACCCCACCTCCGCACGGCACGGTGTGGAGCGCGGGCAGCTGGACTCCTCCGCGCGCCTGATCCGCTGGTTCGAGCAGCTGGGCTGGGCGTCCGACGTGCGGTGGCCGTCACGCTCGCGTATCGATTCGCGCCGCAGGACAGGGGAGGACGGCTCCCGGCAGGGGACGGCGACCGCCGACGCGGCATGATTGACGGCGTGGCGACCGATCCGAGCAGCACCCCCAGCAATGAGAAGCCCCGGCGCGCTCGTCGCACCCGTATGACCGGTGCGGAGCGCCGACAGCAGTTGTTGGAGATCGGTCGCACGCTGTTCGCCGCGAAGGGCTTCGAGGGCACGTCGGTGGAGGAGATCGCGGCGAAGGCCGGGGTGTCCAAGCCGGTGGTGTACGAGCACTTCGGCGGCAAGGAGGGCCTGTACGCGGTCGTCGTGGACCGGGAGATGCGGCGGCTGCTGGACATGGTGACCGGTTCGCTCACCGCGGGCCATCCCCGTGAGCTGTGCGAACAGGCCGCGTTCGCTCTGCTGGACTACATCGAGGAGTACACGGACGGCTTCCGCATCCTGGTCCGTGACTCCCCCATCCCCCAGTCGACGGGGTCCTTCGCCTCGCTGATCTCGGACATCGCCACCCAGGTGGAGGACATCCTGGGCCGCGAGTTCAAGAGCCGCGGCTTCGACCCGAAACTCGCCCCCCTCTACGCCCAGGCCCTGGTCGGCATGGTCGCCCTGACCGGCCAGTGGTGGCTGGACGTGCGCCGCCCGAAGAAGGCGGAGGTCGCGGCACACCTGGTGAACCTGGCGTGGCACGGCCTGGACGGGCTGGAGGCCAAGCCCCGGCTGATAGGGCACCGCAAGAGCTGAGCCGCCCGCCACTCACCCGTCCGGCTCAAGGAACTCCAGCCGGTTGCCCACCGCCGGGGTGGCGAGTCGGACGTGGTGGATGGCTGTGAGCATGGCTCAGGCCTTCTTGTGGGCGACGGCGAAGATGCGGCGGAACGGGAACGGGGTGCCGTGGGCGCCCGCCGGGTAGGCCTCGCGCAGGGCGGCCCGGTAGGCGTCGAGGAACTCCGCGCGGGCCTCCGGGTCGTCGGCGAGGGCGGTGAGGACCGGCCGCAGCCCGGTGCCCTTCACCCAGTCGAGGACCGGGTCGCCACCGGTCAGCAGATGGACGTACGTCGTCTCCCACGCGTCCACCGCGCAGCCGAGGCCGGCCAGGTGTTCCAGGTAGGCCGCCGGGGCGAGAACGGCGTCGTCGTGGCGCAGGGTGTCGGCGAGGCGGTCCCGCCAGCGGGCGGAGCCGGCCAGGTCGCGCATCAGCCGGTGGCTGGGGGCGTCGAAGTTGCCGGGCACCTGGAAGGCGAGGGTGCCGCCGGGCGCGAGAGCGGCGATCCAGTCGGCGAACCGGCCGACGTGCCCGGGCACCCACTGCAGGGTGGCGTTGCTGATGATCAGGTCGTACGTCTCCGCGGGCGTCCAGGTGCGCACGTCGGCGTGGGCGAAGTCGAGGCGGCCGCCGGCCGGGGTGGGGCCCGCGTGGTCCACGTCGGCCTTGTCGAGCATCTCCGCCGAGTTGTCGTAGCCGGTGATGTGCGCGGTGGGCCAGCGCTCGCCGAGGTGGACGGTGACGTTGCCGGGTCCGCAGCCGAGGTCGGCGATCCGGGGCCGGTCGCCGGGGAGGTCCGGGACGCGGGCGAGGAGGTCGGCGAAGGGGCGGGCGCGGTGGTCGGCGTGGCGCAGGTACTGGGCGGGGTCCCAGGTGGGGCTGGTGGCGGACATGGGGGCGGGCCTCCTCGGAAGTCACCGGGTGCGCGGTCGCCGGTGGACGGGTGCGCGGTCGCCGGTGGACAGGTGCGTGGTCCGGTCGACGGGTGCGCGCTCGCCGGTCGGCGGGTGCGCGGTCGACGGCCGTCGGACGCGTGGTCGACGGCCACCGAGTGTGGTCGATCTCCAGACTGCCCTCCGAGATATCTTGACGTCAAGAGACTTCATGTCGACACAACCACTACACTGATCGTCATGGAGGACGAGGTCGATCGGCTGGTCGCAGCATGGCGCCGGGAGCGCCCGGACCTCGACGTGGAGCCGCTCGAGGTACTCAGCCGGGTGAGCAGGCTCGCCCGGCACCTGGACCGCGCTCGTCGCCTCGCGTTCTCCGAGCACAGCCTGGAGCCCTGGGAGTTCGACGTCCTGACCGCGCTCCGGCGCGCCGGTGCCCCGTACCAGCTCTCGCCGGGGCAGTTGCTCACGCAGACCCTGGTCACCTCCGGCACCATGACCAACCGCATCGACCGGCTGACGAAGAAGGGCCTGGTGGAGCGGTTGCCGGACCCCAGCGACCGTCGCGGCGTGCTGGTGCGGCTGACGGTCGAGGGCCAGGACCGCGCGGACCAGGCCCTCGCCGGACTCCTCGACCAGGAACGGGCCATCCTCGCGGAGCTCTCCCGTGCCCAGCGCGGTGAACTGGCCGCACTGCTGCGCCAGTTGACCGCGCCGTTCGACAACATCCCCGGCTAGGGCCCGTCGTCGGGGCCTCGACGAGCGTCGACGGGCTCCGCCGGACGTCATCAGGCAGGCACCCCGGTCAGGCGCTGCTGCTTTCCTCCACCCCGATCCGCCCGGCGGCGCCCAGGTCGACCGGTCCGACCCCGGCGCGTCGCGCGAGGGCGACGGCGGCGAGGGTGGAGTGCACGCCCAGCTTGCCCAGGACGTTCTGCATATGGGTGCGCACGGTGTGCGGGGAGAGGAACAGGCGCTCGGCGACGGCCTTGCGGCCGAGACCCGCGACCATGCAGCGCAGCACTTCCCGCTCGCGCGGGGTGAGGGACTCCACCAGCCGTTCGCTCTCGGTGCGGTGCTTGCGGGCGGCGGTCAACTCCCGCAGGACGCCGGTGAGCAGAGCCGGCGGCAGATGCGTCTCGTCGCGCAGCACCCCGCGGATCACGGTCAGCAGCCGGGACAGCGAGCAGTCCTTGGCGACCCAGCCGGAGGCCCCGGCCTGAAGGGCCAGCGCGGCCCGCCGCGGGTCGTCCTTCTCGGCGAGCACGACCGTGCGCACGTGAGGCTGGCCGGAACGGACCCCCGCGACCAGGGATATCCCGTCGACCAGCCCGTCCTCACCCACCTCCTGCACGGGCACCGCCGAACGCACGCCCGGCACGTTGCCGCCCAGATCGGCGTCGACGAGCAGCACGTCGTACCTGCGCCCCTCGGCGGCCGCGCGCTCCAGGCTGCGCAGTGCCGCCGGGCCGCTGCCGGCCGCGGAGACGTCGACGTCCGGCTCAGCCGCCAGTGCCGCGGCGAGCGACTCGGCGAAGATCCGGTGATCGTCGACGACCAGGACTCGGATACGAACCACGAAACCCCCTTCCCCAGGCTCCCGAAGAGCAGGGGACACCCCACCGTTTGGAGGACGCCGACCAATGCGGGTACGACGCCCGGGGCCGGCGCCACCGCTCGGCCGCCGCCGTGCGGAAACTGCTACCCCCGATGCGGGCGTCGTACCCGACTGTCTCGCCCCCTGATCAGCACCGGCCCCCACCGGTGCTGTTCAACAGAGTACGGCTGGGGGCCCGCAGCGGAAGCTGATTTACAGAACTGGTTGGCCAGGGCGTTTATGGTGTGCCGCATGTTTCGTATTGAGGCGGAAGTCGACAAAGAGCGGCGCGATCTGCTCCGTAAGCGCCTGCGCGACACGAACACGGCGGCCTCCCCGGTCCTGCGCGCGCTGCGCGGCACCCCCGGCGAACGTGAACTCCCGCTGCACATCTGGGCGTCGGACACCGCCGGTGACCTGGCCGGCGGCCTGGTCGGCCACACCTGGACGACCTGGCTGCACGTCACCTACCTGTGGGTCGACGCGCGTCACCGGGGCACCGGGCTCGGCTCCCTGCTGCTGGAGCGGGCGGAGCGGATCGCGCGCGAGCGGCGGGAGTGCCGGTCGGCGCGGGTGGAGACCTGGGACTTCCAGGCGCCCGAGTTCTACCGGAAACACGGGTACGAGGTGGTGTGCGTGATCCCCGACTACCCGCCGGGGATCACGGAGTACACGCTGACGAAACGGCTCGGCTGAGCCTTCCCCGGAGGTCGGCGGACGTCCGGGGAAGGGGCCGGTTCACACGCCCCGGGGTCAGGGCAGGCGGGTGGCGCCCGCCGAGGGGACCGCTTCGAAGACCCGTGGCGCGGTGAAGCCGGCCGTGGCGAAGGCGTTCTCGACCGCCTTGGTGACCGTCTCCACGTCCGCCTCCTCGACCAGGACGATCGCCGAGCCGCCGAAGCCGCCGCCGGTCATGCGGGCGCCCAGCGCGCCGGCGGTCAGCGCCGCGTCGACGACCAGGTCCAACTCCGGGCAGGAGACACGGAAGTCGTCACGCAGGGAGGTGTGGCCCTCGGTGAGGACGGGGCCGATGGCGCGGGTGTCGCCGGCCCGCAGCAGGGCCACGACCCGCTCCACCCGCTCGTCCTCGGTGACGACATGGCGCACCAGCCGGCGCACCTCCTCCTCGTCGCCGAGCCGCGCCAGTTCCGTGTCCAGGTCGGCGTACGCGATGTCCCGCAGGGCGTCGACGCCGAGCAGCGCGGCGCCCTTCTCGCAGCCGGCCCGGCGCTTGCCGTACTCGCCGTCGCTGTGGGCGTGCTTGACCTGGGTGTCGACGACCAGCAGGCGCATGCCCTCGGCGGCCAGGTCGAAGGGGATCTGCCGCTGGGCCAGGTCGCGGGTGTCCAGGAACAGGGCGTGGCCCGCCTCGCAGCAGGCCGACGCGGTCTGGTCCATGATGCCGGTGGGCGCGCCGACGTAGACGTTCTCGGCGCGCTGGCACAGGCGGGCCAGCTGCCAGCGCTGGAGGCCGAGTTCGTACAGGTCGTTCAGGGCCAGCGCGACGACGACCTCCAGGGCCGCCGAGGAGGACAGGCCCGCGCCCGAGGGGACGGTCGACGCGAGGTGGACGTCGGCCCCGGTGACGGCGTGGCCGGCTTCCCGCAGCGCCCAGACCACCCCGGCCGGGTACGCCGTCCAGTTCTTGTCGCTGCCCGGCGCGAGATCGTCGAGAGCGATGTCGACGACGCCTCCCTCGACGTCCGCCGAGTGCAGCCGCAGTCGGCCGTCGGTGCGCCGGGAGACGGCCGCGACCGCGGTGTGCGGCAGCGCGAAGGGCATGACGAAGCCGTCGTTGTAGTCGGTGTGCTCGCCGATGAGGTTGACCCGGCCCGGCGCCGACCACACCCCCTCCGGCGCGGCGCCGTACAACTCGGCGAAGCCCTCCTGGACCTGAACCCGCTGTGCCCCCACTGCTACTCCTTTGCGCTGCTTGCGATGTACTGCGCGAACTCCCACGCGTCCGCGACGATCCCGGCGAGGTCCGCGCGGGACGGCTGCCAGCCGAGCTTCTCGCGGGCGGTGGCGGCCGACGCCACCAGGACCGCCGGGTCGCCGCCGCGGCGCGGGGCGACCACCTCGGGGATCGGGTGGCCGGTGACCTGGCGGACCGTCTCGATGACCTCGCGCACGGAGAAGCCGTTGCCGTTGCCGAGGTTGCAGATCAGGTGCTCGCCAGGCTGTGCGGCCTGTACCGCCAGCAGGTGGGCCTCGGCCAGGTCCGCGACGTGGATGTAGTCGCGGACACAGGTGCCGTCCGGGGTCGGGTAGTCGTCGCCGAAGACCGAGATCGCCTCGCGGCGGCCCTGCGCGACCTGGAGGACGAGGGGGATCAGGTGGGACTCGGGGTCGTGGCGCTCGCCCTGGGCGCCGTAGGCGCCGGCCACGTTGAAGTAGCGCAGGGAGACCGCGCCCAGACCGTGGGCGGCCGCCTCGCCGGTGATCATGTGGTCGACGGCGAGCTTCGAGGCGCCGTACGGCGAGGTCGGGGCCGTCGGGTCGGTCTCGGTGATCGGGGTGTTGACCGGCTCGCCGTAGGTGGCGGCCGTGGAGGAGAAGACGAGCTTGCGCACGCCCGCGTCGCGCATCGCGCCGAGCAGCGCCATCGTGCCGCCGACGTTGTTGTCCCAGTACTTCTCCGGCTTCACGACCGACTCGCCGACCTGGGAGAAGGCCGCGAAGTGCAGGACGGCGTCGTAGGAGGAGTCCAGCCACTTGGCGGCGTCGCGGATGTCGCCCTCGACGAAGGCGGCGCCGGCGGGCACGCCCTCGCGGAAGCCGGTCGAGAGGTTGTCGAGGACGGTGACCTCGTGGCCTGCCTCCAGCAGATGCTGGGCGACCACGCTGCCGACGTACCCCGCGCCACCGGTGACCAGGTACTTCCCACTCATGAACTCGCTACCTCTCGCAGTCGCTCGGCCGCGCGCTCCGGCGGCACGTCGTTGATGAACACGTTCATGCCGGACTCGGAACCCGCGAGAAACTTCAGCTTGCCGGAAGTGCGGCGGATGGTGAAAAGCTCGAGGTGAAGCGCGAAATCATCGCGGACGACCCCGTCGAACTCCTCCAGCGCGCCGAACGGTGCCTGGTGCCAGGCAGCGATATAGGGCGTCGGAGGCTCACCCACCTCTCCGAAGATCCGGTCGAAGCGCCTCAAGACTTCCAGATAGACCTGGGGGAACTCTGTGCGGGCCCCCTCGTCGAGCGCGAGCAGGTCGGGGACGCGGCGCTTGGGGTACAGGTGGACCTCGTACGGCCAGTGCGCCGCGTACGGCACGAAGGCGACCCAGTGTTCACCCTCAAGGACGACCCGCTCATCGGCGAGTTCACGCTCCAGGACGACGTCGAAGAGGTTCCCGCCGCCCGTCGCCTCCTTGTGCGCGGCCAGTTGGCGCAGCATCAGGGCGGTGCGGGGGGTGGTGAAGGGGTACGCGTAGATCTGCCCGTGCGGATGACCGAGCGTCACGCCGATCTCGGCACCGCGGTTCTCGAAGCAGAACACCTGTTCCACGGAGGGAAGATGCGACAGCTCGGACGTCCGGTCGGTCCACGCGTCCAGCACCAGTCGCGCCTGTTCCTCGGTGAGGTCGGCGAAGGAGGCGTTGTGGTCCGAGGTGAAGCAGACGACCTCGCAGCGGCCGGAGTCGCCGGCCAGCGAGGGGAATCGGTTCTCGAAGACCACGACGTCGTACGACGAGTCCGGGATCTCGCTCAGCCGGTCGCCCCGGGAGGGGCACAGCGGGCACTCGTCGGCCGGGGGGTGGTAGGTGCGGCCCTGGCGGTGCGAGGCGATGGCGACCGCGTCGCCGAGCAGCGGGTCCCCGCGTACTTCCGAAGTGGTGACCGTGGGATCCAGCGGCCGTCGGTCCACGGCGTCGCGCACCGTGTCGTCCCGCAGGTCGTAGTAGATCAGCTCACGACCGTCGGCCAGCCGGGTCGAGGTCTTCTTCACCACGGCACTCCATCCGTACACCTAGCGAAGCTTCAAACAGAACCGAACACATCAAAGCACAAAACCCCACGTAGGTCAGGGTCACAACCGAACAAAGAACACCAAGCAAGGTGAGCTCTGGATGCAAACCCCCACTTCCCTGGCAGCGGAACTGCGGCTGCCCACCAATGCGCTCGACTACGCGATCATGGCGATCTACTTCGCCGTGGTGCTCGGCATCGGATTCGCGGCCCGCCGCTCGGTGAGGACCAGCCTCGACTTCTTCCTCTCCGGGCGGTCCCTACCCGCCTGGATCACCGGTCTGGCATTCATCTCGGCCAACCTCGCCGCCACCGAGATCCTGGGCATGGCCGCCAACAGCGCCCAGTACGGCGCGTACACCGTGCACTGGTACTGGATCGGCGCCATCCCCGCCATGGTGTTCCTGGGCCTGGTGATGATGCCCTTCTACTACGGCTCCAAGGTCCGCTCGGTCCCGGAGTTCCTGCTGCTCCGCTTCGACAAGTGGGCCCATCTGCTCGCCTCGGCCCTGTTCGCCTTCGCCGCCGTCCTGATCGCGGGCGTCAACCTCTACGCCCTCGCGATCGTCGTGGAGGCGCTGCTCGGCTGGCCCCAGTGGGTGGCCGTCGTCGTCGCCGGCTTCTTCGTCCTCGCCTACATCACCCTCGGCGGCCTGTCCTCGGCGATCTACAACGAGGTCCTCCAGTTCTTCGTGATCCTGGCGGCGCTCATCCCGCTCACGGTCGTCGGCCTGAAGAAGGTGGGCGGCTGGGACGGTCTGACGGACTCCCTGACCAGGACCCACGGCGCGGACTTCGTCACCGCCTGGGGAGGTACGGGCATCGGCGACCCGAACCCGCTGGGCGCGAACTGGCTGACCATCGTGCTGGGTCTCGGCTTCGTGCTGTCCTTCGGCTACTGGACGACGAACTTCGCCGAGGTGCAGCGCGCCCTGTCCGCGAAGAACCTCTCCGCCGCCCGGCGCACCCCGCTGATCGCCGCCTTCCCGAAGATCTTCATCGTGTTCCTGGTGATGATCCCGGGGCTGGTGGCGGCGGTCCTGGTGCCGCGGATCGGCAGGCCCGGCTCGGACCTCCAGTACAACGACGCCATCCCCTACCTCATGCAGGAACTGCTGCCCAACGGCGTGCTCGGCATCGCGGTGACCGGCCTGCTGGCCGCGTTCATGGCGGGCATGGCGGCCAACGTCTCGTCCTTCAACACGGTGTTCACCAACGACATCTGGGCGAGGTACGTGGTCAGGGACCGCGAGGACGCGTACTACGTGCGCTTCGGCCGGCTGATCACCGCGATCGGCGTCATGGCGTCGATCGGTACGGCCTTCCTCGCGTCCTCCTTCTCCAACATCATGGCCTACCTCCAGACCCTGTTCTCCTTCTTCAACGTGCCGATGTTCGTGGTCTTCGTCGTCGGCATGTTCTGGAAGCGGGCGTCGGTGAAGTCCGGCTTCTGGGGCCTGCTCGCGGGCACGGTCACCGCGATGGTCAACTACTTCGTCCTCTACCGGCGGGGCGTCATCGGCATCCCCTCCGACCAGGGCGCCAACTTCGTCTCGGCCATCGCCGGCTTCGTCGCCGGCGCGGTCGTCATGGTGGCGGTGTCCCTGTTCACCGCGCCGAAGCCGGCCGACCGGCTCCAGGGCCTGGTCTACGGCACCGTCTCCCCCGGCATGCAGGAACCGCCGGCCGCCGGCGACGGCGCCTGGTACCGCAGGCCGGCCCTGCTGGGCTGGGGCGCGGTGATCCTGGCCGCCGCCTGCTACCTCCCGTTCTCGTTCTCGCTCTGATCCCGGAAAGGACCGAGGCATCATGCCGGACCACCACGACTACTCCGAGCAGGACGTCCAGCGCGAGGTCACCGAACTGGAGGGCCGATCCGCCACCGCCGCCCGGATCTTCGACCTGCGCCTCATCATCGGCGGACTGTTCGTGGTCTACGGCGTCATGGTGACGATCGCCGGGATCTCCCCGTCCGACGCCTCCCTCGACAAGTCCGAGGGCATCGACATCAATCTGTGGACCGGGCTCGGCATGCTGCTGCTGGGCGTGTTCTTCCTGGTCTGGCTGAAGCTGCGCCCGACGCCCGCGCCGCCCTCGCCGGAGGAGGAGAAGGCGTCCGAGTAGCCCGTGCGCCAGGGCTCCCGCATTGTCCTGGTTGCATAATCATGCGCTTGGGTGAATACTCTTTCTATGTCCAAGGTTCTCACCTCCCTGCCCTCCGGCGAGCGCGTCGGCATCGCTTTCTCGGGCGGCCTCGACACCTCCGTCGCGGTCGCATGGATGCGCGACAAGGGTGCCGTCCCGTGCACCTACACCGCAGACATCGGCCAGTACGACGAGCCCGACATCGCCTCGGTGCCCGGCCGCGCGAAGACCTACGGCGCCGAGATCGCGCGCCTGGTCGACTGCCGGGCGGCCCTGGTCGAGGAGGGCCTGGCCGCGCTCGCGTGCGGGGCGTTCCACATCCGTTCGGGCGGCCGCGCCTACTTCAACACCACCCCGCTCGGCCGCGCCGTCACCGGCACCCTGCTGGTCCGGGCGATGCTCGAGGACGACGTCCAGATCTGGGGCGACGGCTCGACGTTCAAGGGCAACGACATCGAGCGGTTCTACCGCTACGGCCTGCTCGCCAACCCCCATCTGCGGATCTACAAGCCGTGGCTGGACGCCGACTTCGTCTCCGAGCTGGGCGGCCGCAAGGAGATGTCGGAGTGGCTGGTCGCGCACGGGCTGCCGTACCGCGACAGCGCGGCGAAGGCGTACTCGACCGACGCCAACATCTGGGGTGCCACCCACGAGGCCAAGACGCTGGAGCACCTCGACACCGGCGTGGAGACCGTGGAGCCGATCATGGGCGTGCGGTTCTGGGACCCCGAGATCGAGATCGCCGCCGAAGAGGTGACGATCGGCTTCGACCAGGGCCGCCCGGTGACGATCAACGGCAAGGAGTTCGCCTCCCCGGTCGACCTGGTGATGGAGGCGAACGCCATCGGCGGCCGGCACGGCCTGGGCATGTCCGACCAGATCGAGAACCGGATCATCGAGGCGAAGAGCCGCGGCATCTACGAGGCGCCCGGCATGGCGCTGCTGCACGCCGCGTACGAGCGTCTCGTCAACGCCATCCACAACGAGGACACCCTCGCCCAGTACCACAACGAGGGCCGGCGCCTCGGGCGGCTGATGTACGAGGGCCGCTGGCTGGACCCGCAGGCCCTGATGGTCCGTGAGTCCCTGCAGCGCTGGGTCGGCTCGGCGGTCGCCGGCGAGGTGACCCTGCGGCTGCGGCGCGGTGAGGACTACTCGATCCTCGACACCACCGGCCCGGCGTTCAGCTACCACCCGGACAAGCTGTCGATGGAGCGCACCGAGGACTCCGCGTTCGGCCCGGTGGACCGGATCGGCCAGCTCACCATGCGCAACCTCGACATCGCCGACTCACGCGCGCGGCTCGAGCAGTACGCGGGCCTGGGCATCGTCGGCACGACCCACCCCGAGCTGATCGGCGCCACCCAGGCGGCGGCGACCGGACTGATCGACACCATGCCGGAGGGCGGCGCCGAGGCCATCGCCTCCCGCGGCGAGGTCTCCGACGACGACGAGCTGCTGGACCGCGCCGCGATGGAGTTCGGCACCGACTGACGGGCGGCCTACCGAAGCGACCGCCCGAGGCGGCCGACCGGGCACGTACCACCACCGCGGGCGGCCTGTCCGCGGGACCGCCGGGCGCGGGACCGGGATCCTCTAGGACTCCGGTCCCGCGCCCGGCTGCGGAAGCGGGCCCGCTCTGTCCAGCAGCCCGGTGCGGGCCGCCAGGGCCGCCGCCTCCAGGCGGGAGCCGACGCCGAGTTTCATCAGGACGCGCTGGACGTGGGTGCGGGCGGTGGACGGGGCGATGCCCATGCCGGCCGCGATCAGCCGGGTGTCCTCGCCGTCGGCGACCCGGACCAGCACCTCGATCTCCCTCGGGGTGAGCATCTGCAGCAGGCGCTGGCCCTCGTCGTCGGGCTGGGCCGCCGGGTTGAGCAGTTCGCTGAACGCGCCCTGGAGAAGCTGAGGGGCCACGGCCGCCTCACCCGACCGCGCCTTCATGATGGCGCGCTCCACACCCTCTATGCGTTCGTCGTGGCGCACATAGCCCGAGGCACCCGCGGCGAAGGCCGCCGCGATCCCGCGCGGGCTCGGTACCGGCCCCAGGACCAGCACCGCGACCTGGGGGCGCTCCCGCTTGATCCGTATCACCGGGTCGAAGATCCCCGGTTCGGCCGGCGCCGCCGTGCCCAGCAGGCACACCTCGGGCGCGCGGGTGATCACCAGTTCCGCCGCACCGGCGGCCGGTGCCGCCGCGGCCAGCACCCGGTGACCCCGCAGCTTCAACGCCGAGGCCAGCGCCTCGGCGAGCAGTCGGTGGTCGTCGACCACCATCAGCCGCACTCCCACAGAGCAACCCCCCAGTCCCCCCAATGGATGCCCACTATGGATGCCCACTGGTCCGCATGGACAGAGGGCCCCCCGGCACCCCCGCCCTTCATGCCCCCGGAAGCTACACGCTTGTTCGACGTTGCGCTCCCCCTACTCGTGAGAAGTGCCCCGGATCGCCGAAATTCCTCGCATTCGAGGGTGATGAGCGGTACGCGCACGACCCCGCCCCTGAGCAGGGACGGGGTCGTGAACGCGGGACCCGGTGGGGAAGCTTCAGCCGCCGGTGGCGAACGCGATCGCCAAAGACTCCTTGTCCCCCGAACCGGTCAACGACTTACTGGCGAAGACCTGGGACATGTACAGGTGGCCCCGCGCGTACAGGATCTCCGCGTATTCGGGGAGCATGCTCTGCTCCGCGTCGTGCACGGCCCGCGTCGCCGGGTTCTCCAGCAGCGTCGTCTCCTTGAAATCGCCGCCGCCGATGCTCACGATCCGGCCGCCCTTGTCGTAGGGCGGCCGCTTGTACGCGATGAGGTCGGCGCCGTCCATCCGCAGCGGGGAGATCGTGTAGCCGTCGCCCGCGTCGGCGCGCCGGCCGGTCTGCTTGCCGGTCGCCAGGTCGAACTCGACGATCTCGTTCGTCCTGCTGCCCGCCTCGGTGCCGTCGCGCTCCTCGGTCGGCACGTAGAGCCGGTCGCCTGCCGCGACGACGCCCTTGCAGTACTCGATCCTGCTGATGCCTTCGCAGTGGGCCGCGTACTCGTCGCCCGGCGCCGAGATCCGGGTGCGCAGTGTGCCGGTCCGGTTGTCGATGGAGAAGAAGTCCGAGATGCCGCTGCCGTCGCCCGCGCTGTCGCCGACGTCGGCGGCGACGACCAGCGGGTCCGTCGACACGACGCTGGCGTACTCGATGCCCTTGGCCATCTTGTACTCCGAGATCACCCTCCCGGAGGCCGGGTCGAGGGTCTGGATGCCGAGCGTGCGGTCGTCGTACTCGCCGCACTTGCGTACCGCGACCAGCTTCGCGCCGCCGCCGTAGCCCGCGTCGTAGCAGGTGTCGGTCGTCTTCGGCGACCACAGCAGCCTGCCGGAGCCGATGTCGAACGCGGCGCCGCCCTCGGTGCTGCCCAGGGCCGCCGTGTGGGCGCTGACGGTGACGTTGTCGAAGGTGATGGGCTGGTCACCGGAGTCGACGGTCTTCGTCCACAGCTTCCGGCCCGCGTCGAGGTCGATCGCGGCGACCTGGCTGCACCCGTGCGAGGGGTCGGCCTTGGTCGGCATCGCGGGCTCGTAGAGGATCGCCGTCCTGTCGTCCTCGGTGACGTGCGCGCTGGCCTCGCACACCGGGCCGGGCAGCTTGATCGTCCACAACTTGGTGCCCTTGTCGGGGTCGTAGCCGACGATCTCGGCGGCGCCGCTCTTCACGTACGCCTTGTCGGTGAGCCAGGAACCCTTGGTGGTCACGGTGTTGGTGTCCTTGACCACGGGCATCGGGACCTGGAAGAGCAGCGTGGAGGCGGTGTCGCCGGGCGCCTTCTCCGAACCGCCGGAGGACCCGCCGGTGTCGCCCTTGCCGCCCTTGCCGCCGGTTCCCCCGCTGGAGCCCTTGGTGTCGTCCTTCTTGCCGTGGTCCTCGCCGGAGGACGAGTACCAGATGCCGCCGCCGACGATCAGCGCGATCGCCGTGACGGCCGCGACGATGATGAGCAGCTGGGCGTTGGGCCCGCGGCGGCCGCCGCCCGGTCCGCCCGCCTGGGGCTGGGGCGTCGTCGGCGGCTGCGGATAGCCGTGGCCGGGCTGCTGACCGTATCCGTACGCGCCCGGCTGGGCGTTGGGGTATCCGTACCCGGGGGGCTGCTGAGGCGCCTGGGGTGCCTGCGGGTATCCGTACCCGGGCGGCGTGGGCGGCGCGGGTGACTGGGCAGCCTGGGGGTAGCCGTAGCCGGGCGGCGGCGGGGCCTGCGGCGGGCCGAACCCGCCCTGCTGCGCAGGCTGTTCGCCAGGGGGTGGACCGAAGCCACCCTGCTGCGGCGGCTGTTCGCCCGGCGGCGGACCGAAGCCGCCTTGCTGCGGGGGATCGTTCGGGGGCGGGGGCGGCGGCTGGGTCATGGTCTGACTACCTCGGGGACGCGACGGGGACGGGGACGGGAACGCGGAACGGCGGTGCAGGCGGGTGCGCGGCGGCCGGTCCGGCTCACTTGCCGAAGGCGAGCATCAGCTTCTCCCTCGCGTCGTCCTTCCCGGTCAGCCGGGTGGAGGAGATGTAGAAGCGCCCGTCGACCCAGTCGACCGACCTGGAGGTGAAGCCGCCCTCGATCCGGGCGGTGCCCGCCGGGTTCTGGAGCAGCTTCGTCGTGGTGCGGGCCGAGCCCGTCGTGGGGATCGACACGACCTGGCCGCCCGCGTCGTACGACGGCTCGACGTACGCGACGAGCTTCCCGCCCTCGATCCGGACCGGCAGCATCGACGCGTCCGCGGGGGACTTCACCCGCCACTTCTCCTTGCCGGTGGAGAGGTCGACCGCGACGATCTCGTTGGCGCCGGTGGCCTCGGTCGGCAGATAGAGGGTGTTCGCGTCCGCCGCCACGCCCTGGCAGCCCTGGAGGTCGCGGTCGAGGACGGCCCAGCCGCAGTCGGGGGCGAAGTCCTCGTCGAATCCGACCTCCGAGCGGAACGTGCCGTCGCTCTTGATCGTGGAGATGTTCCAGGCGTTCTTGGCCTGGTTGGTCAGATAGAGCACGAGCGGATCGACGGAGTACGCGCGCTCGACCGTCCAGCCCTTGTCGAGCTTCTGCGTCCACAGGGTCTTGCCGGTCCTCGGGTCGAGGCCCTGCACCTCGTCGTGCTCGCCGGCGCCGGTGGCGTCGCAGGACGCCACCGAGACCAGCTGCGCGCCGCCGGCGAAGGCGGACGGGAAGCAGTCCGTGCCGTACCTCTTCTTGTCGAACAGCTTCTTGCCGCTGTGGACGTCGTACGCCGTGCCGGACTGCGAGCGGCCGGCCATCAGCGTGTCGCCGGCGAGCGTCAGCTCGATGGAGATCGCGCTGTCGAACAGGGCGCCGTCGGCGACCTCGGCGGTCCAGCCCTTCGCGCCCGTGGCCAGGTCGATCTGCTGGAGCTGGTTGCACTTCGCGCGGCTGCTGACGCCGTCCATGTACGCCACGACGATCTTGTCGTCGGATGTCTTGACGGGAGTGGCCGCGCAGATCTTCTGCGGGAACGTGATCGGCTCCCAGGTCGGCTTTCCGTCACCGACGTCGTAGGCGACGATCTCCTTGTAGGCCGCCTTCACCGCGGTCCTGTCGGTGATCCACATGCCGGGGGCGTCGGCGCCGGAGCCGGGTGCGTCGGGCGCTTCCTTGTACCAGAGCACCTTGGCCTCGCCGGGCTTGCGGCCCGCGTTGAGGTCCTCCGCCTCCGCGCCGCCGCCGTCGCCGTCGCCCGGGTCGACCGGGGCGGTGGGCTTGGCGTCGTCGCTCCTGCCCGCGACCGGCTTGCCGCCCTTGCCGCCCTTGTCCTCCTTGTCGTCATCGCCGCTCGTCAGCGCGACCACGACACCGCCGACGACGAGCAGCGCCACGACCACGGCCCCGACGACCTGCGCGGACCGCTTCCTGAAGGGGTTGCGGGAGCCGGTGGGCGGCGGGGTTCCGGGGGCGCCCGGGAACTGGGGCTGGGGCGGGTAGCCGTAGCCGGGCTGCGGGCCGTAGGGACCGGGCTGCTGGGGTGAGCCGTAGGGGCCCGGCTGCTGGGGTGAGCCGTAGGGGCCCGGTTGCTGTGGCTGGGCGTACGGACCGGGCTGCTGCGGCGGCGGCCCGTACGGCCCCGGCTGCTGCTGGGGGTCGTAGGGACCGGGCTGCCGCGGCTGGTCGTGCCCCGGTCGCGGAGGTCCCGGCGGCGGGGGCGGAGCCGCGCCGAAACCGGGGCCCGGACCGGGGCCGTGGCCGGGACCGTCGGACGACGGCCCGCCCCGCGGCGCTCCGAAACCGCCCTGCGGCGGCTGCTGGTCGGGCGGCTGCGTCATCAGCGTGTCTCCCCCTCGCTCACTGACTTCTCGCCACGCCCTGAGGTACGCGATGGACCCAGAGTCGCTCTCGGAGAGTTCTCAGAGGCTCTGTTCTATCACTCGGCACCGACGGCGCACGGGCGTGCGACCGCCCCTGTTCCCAAGGGAGAACCGGCCCGTGACGCCGTCGTTATGCGCCTTCACGCCCCCTTCACGCGACCTGCGCGCCGCGCGCTCCGAGCGAACCGGGGATCAGGCGTCCTCGGCGAGTTCCAGCCAGCGCAGCTCCAGTTCGTCCCGCTCGCCGGACAACTCCCGGAGCTGGGCGTCGAGTTCGGCCACCTTGGCGAAGTCCGTGGCGTTGTCGGCGATCTGGGCGTGCAGCTTGGCCTCCTTTTCGGTGACCTTGTCCAACTGCCGTTCGATCTTCTGGAGTTCCTTCTTCGCGGCGCGCTGGTCGGCGGCGCTCTTCTCGGTCGTGGCGGCCCTGGCCGGGGCCGCGGGCGCGGCGGCGGCCGCCGCCTCCTCCATGCGCCGGCGCCGCTCCAGGTACTCGTCGATACCGCGCGGCAGCATCCGCAGGGTGGCGTCGCCGAGCAGGGCGAACACCCGGTCGGTGGTGCGCTCGACGAAGAACCGGTCGTGGGAGATGACGATCATCGAGCCGGGCCAGCCGTCGAGGACGTCCTCCAGCTGGGTGAGGGTCTCGATGTCGAGGTCGTTGGTGGGCTCGTCGAGGAAGAGGACGTTGGGCTCGTCCATCAGCAGGCGCAGCAGCTGGAGGCGGCGGCGCTCACCACCGGACAGGTCGCCCACCGGCGTCCACTGCTTCTCCTTGTTGAAGCCGAACGTCTCGCACAGCTGCCCGGCGGTCATCTCCCGGCCCGTGCCGAGGTCCACGCGCTCCCGGACCTGCTGCACGGCCTCCAGGACCCGCAGCTTCGGGTCGAGTTCGGCGACCTCCTGGGAGAGGTAGGCGAGCTTGACGGTCCGGCCCACGTTGACGCGTCCGGCGGCGGGCTGCGTCTCGCCCTCCGTACGGGCCGCCTCGGCCATGGCCCGCAGCAGGGACGTCTTCCCGGCGCCGTTGACGCCGACGAGGCCGATGCGGTCGCCGGGGCCGAGCTGCCAGGTGACGTGCTTGAGCAGCACCTTGGGGCCCGCCTGGACGGTGACGTTCTCGAGGTCGAAGACGGTCTTGCCGAGCCGCGAGGAGGCGAACTTCATCAGCTCGCTGCTGTCGCGCGGCGGCGGCACGTCGGCGATCAGCTCGTTGGCGGCCTCGACCCGGAAGCGCGGCTTGGAGGTCCGCGCGGGCGCCCCGCGCCGCAGCCAGGCCAGCTCCTTGCGGACCAGGTTCTGCCGCTTGACCTCCTCGGTCGCGGCGATGCGCTCGCGCTCGGCCCGGGCGAAGACGTAGTCGGAGTAGCCGCCCTCGTACTCGTGCACGTCACCGCGCTGCACGTCCCACATGCGGGTGCAGACCTGGTCCAGGAACCAGCGGTCGTGGGTGACGCAGACGAGCGCGGAGCGGCGCTCGCGCAGATGTCCGGCGAGCCAGGCGATGCCCTCGACGTCGAGGTGGTTGGTCGGCTCGTCCAGCACGATCAGTTCCTGCTCGTCGATGAGCAGCTTGGCGAGCGCGATACGGCGGCGCTCACCACCGGAGAGCGGGCCGATGACGGTGTCCAGGCCCTGCGGGAAGCCGGGCAGGTCGAGCCCGCCGAACAGCCCGGTCAGCACGTCCCGGATCTTGGCGTTGCCCGCCCACTCGTGGTCGGCCAGGTCACGGATGACCTCGTGCCGGACGGTGGCCTCGGGGTCGAGCGAGTCGTGCTGGGTGAGCACACCCATCCGCAGCCCGCCGTTGTGGGTGACGCGACCGGAGTCCGCCTCCTCCAGCTTGGCGAGCATGCGGATCAGCGTGGTCTTGCCGTCACCGTTACGGCCGACCACCCCGATCCGATCACCCTCGGACACGCCGAGCGAGATGCCGTCGAGGAGGGTACGGGTGCCGTACACCTTGCTGACGTTCTCGACATTGACCAGGTTGACGGCCATTTCACTCCTGCGCAGGGGGACGGTCAGCCTCCCAGCCTAGTGCTCACCGGTCGCCCGCCGATCCCCGCAGGTCGGAGCCGGCCCCAGGATGCCCTCGACCGGCACCGGTCTGCGCCGCCCTGCGTTCCTCGTAGCGCCACATCGCCCGTACGAGGCCGGAATCCGGCCACCCGTCGACATCGAGCGGCCGCAGCCCGCCGACGGCCGCCTCGCAGCGCGGATCGTCCCGCCGCGCGAGGCCGTAGGCGGCGTGCACCCGGATCTCCCGCTCCTCGTCGTCGAGAAGACCGGCAAGTACGTCGGTGAGGCCGGGTGCCTCTCCGTGGCAGTGCGCCAGCCGGTCGGCCGCCCGCTCGCGCACCTCGGGGCTGGGATCGCGCGCCAGTGTGTACAGGGCGTCGAGTTCCACGTCCGGCACGCGTTCCCGCTCGTGCCGCAGATTGTCCGGCACCTCCCGGCGCACCCGCGGATCGGGATGTCCGACGTAGGACAGGGCGACGGTCTCGCGCTCCGGGGCGGCCTCCGAGGCGCCGTCCTCGGACAGCCCGCTCAGCACCAGGGCGAGCACCTCGGCATCCCGTTCCTGCTCGGCCCAGGGCAGGAACACCTGGGATGCGGACTTGTCGACGGTCGGCCGGTCCGGCGGCGGGGCGAACCCGATGACCAGGCACCGCAGCAGGTCCGCGGCGAAGAGGCGGTGCAGCCGGTCCGGGTGATCGCGCAGCGCCTCCGCGGCCGCCCAGGTCTCGTCGTCCCGGCGCCCGGCGAGGTGGACGACGGCGTCGGACCAGACACCGTGGTCCCGGTCCGGGCGGGTGAGTGCCCGCGCGAACAGTTCATCGAACGGCGTACGGATCCGGAAGCGCTCCTCCAGGACGGTGAGGACGCCGGGATGACCGTCCCACACGGTCTGCCCGCCGAGCGAGTACCGCTCGTAGTGGCAGTACCAGCGATCGACCCGTGCCCTGCTCCGCCGCACCGGCCCGTCCGCCCCCGTCCTTCGGCGCAGTTCGGCCCCGAGGTCGGCGTCGGCCCAGTACCGGGCGCGGGCCAGCAGGCCGGCTCGCGCGCAGGCGTCGAGACGCACGACCTCCGGCAGCAGGCCGAGGACCATCCACGAGGCGCCGCCGTCCACCGCCCTGGTCAGCGGGGTGTCACCGCCGGGCAGCCCGGGGTCCCCTCCCGGCACGCCCTCCAGCGTCCGCAGCGGATCGGCCCCGGCGTCGAGCAACGCCTCGGCGACGGATTCGTCGTACGCGGCCACGGCGAGGCAGAGCGGGGGCAGACCGTCGGCGCCCGGGTCGCACGCTTCGGGGTCGGCCCCGCGGTCCAGCAGGTCACGTACCGCGTCCACGTCCCCGCGCCGGACAGCCACCGCCAGGTGCTCGTCCGTTCCCATCCCCGCCCCCTCGTCCCGGCCTCCGGCGAAGCCGCCGGGGAGCCTAGGCGGGCGGAATCGGGAGCGGCAAGCGGATTTGGCGGACGGGCAGGCCGGTGGACAGGCCCGCGGGCCGACGGCTTCGCGGGGGCGTGCCGGACCAAGTGTCAGGCGTGGGGCACGATCGTGGCCCCCGGGGCAGGCCCCGACGCCGTGCGTACGGTGCGGCAGGTGCCTGAGGCGTCGAGTGCGCGTGCCACCTCGTCCGCCGCCGTGGGGTCGCGTACCAGGAAGGCGGTGGTGGGGCCGGAGCCCGAGACCAGCGCCGCGAGGGCGCCCGCGGTCCGGCCGGCCGCCAGGGTGGCGGCGAGCTCCGGGAACAGGGAGAGGGCGGCGGGCTGGAGGTCGTTGGAGACGGTGGCGGCGAGTGCGTCGGGGTCGCCCGAGGCGAGGGCGTCGAGCAGTTCCTGGGAGGCGACCGGCTCGGGGAGGTCGAGGCCCGCGCCGAGCCGGTCGAACTCCCGGAAGACGGCCGGGGTCGACAGACCGCGCACGGCCATCGCGAACACCCAGTGGAAGGTCCCGCCGGCCTCCAGGGCGGTCAGCTTCTCGCCGCGCCCGGTGCCCAGCGCCGCGCCGCCGACCAGGCTGAACGGGACGTCGCTGCCCAGCTCCGCGCAGATGTCGAGGAGCTCGCCGCGGGGGGCGTCCGTGCCCCACAGCGCGTCGCACGCCACCAGCGCGCCCGCGCCGTCCGCGCTGCCGCCCGCCATGCCGCCGGCCACGGGGATGTCCTTGGCGATGTGGATGTGCACATCGGGCGTACGGCCGTAGCGCGCGGCGAGCGCCTCGGCCGCGCGCGCCGCCAGGTTCGTCCGGTCCAGCGGGACCTGGCCGGCGTCCGGACCCGAGCAGGTCACCCGCAGCCCGTCGGCCGGGGTGACCGTGACCTCGTCGTACAGGCCGACCGCCAGGAAGACGTTGGCCAGGTCGTGGAAGCCGTCGGGACGCGCGGCGCCCACGCCGAGCTGGACGTTGACCTTGGCCGGGACTCGTACGGTGACGCTCACTGGTGACCGGACTCCTCGTCGCTCTCGATGCCGGCCTCGGGCTCCGCCCCGCTGCCCGCCTTGGGCTCCGCCTCGACGCCCGTCTTGTGCTCCGCGATGCGCGCGAACTCCTCCACCGTGAGGGCCTCTCCGCGTGCCTGCGGCGACACCCCGGCCGCGACGAGCGCGGCCTCCGCGGCGGCGGCGGACCCGGCCCACCCGGCGAGCGCGGCCCGCAGCGTCTTGCGGCGCTGGGCGAACGCCGCGTCGACGACGGCGAACACCTCGCGCTTGGTGGCGGTCGTACGGACCGGCTCGGCGCGGCGGACCAGGGCGACCAGTCCGCTGTCGACGTTCGGCGCGGGCCAGAAGACGTTACGGCCGATGGCACCGGCCCGCTTGACCTGCGCGTGCCAGTTGGCCTTCACGGAGGGGACGCCGTACACCTTCGACCCCGGCGCCGCGGCCAGCCGGTCGGCGACCTCGGACTGCACCATCACCAGGGTGCGCTCGATGCTCGGGAAGGTGTCGAGCATGTGCAGCAGCACGGGGACGGCGACGTTGTACGGGAGGTTCGCGACCAGCGCGGTCGGGGCGGGGCCCGGCAGCTCCGTGACGTGCATCGCGTCGCAGTGCACGAGCGCGAACCGCTCGGCGCGCTCCGGCATCCGGGCCGCGACGGTCGCGGGCAGCGCGGCGGCCAGGACGTCGTCGATCTCCACGGCCGTGACCCGGTCGGCGGCCTCCAGCAGCGCGAGGGTGAGCGAGCCGAGCCCCGGGCCGACCTCGACGACCACGTCGTCGGGGCGGACCCCCGCGGTGCGCACGATACGGCGGACCGTGTTCGCGTCGATCACGAAGTTCTGGCCGCGCTGCTTGGTCGGGCGGACACCGAGGGCGGCCGCCAGTTCGCGGATGTCGGCGGGGCCCAGCAGGGCGTCAGAGGGGGGGCTGCTCACGGCACCAGGGTACGGGGCCGCGGGCGGCCCCCGGTCCGGTCACCGGCCGCGCCCGCTCAGCCGCGCAGCCGCGCCCCGCAGTGCGGCCAGGGTGCCGCGCCCCGTCGCACGTACAGCTTCTTCGCCCGCAGCGTCTGCTCCGCCGCCGACGCGTCCTGCGGCCGGCCGCTCCCGCCGAGGCTGTGCCAGGTCTGCGTGTCGAACTGGTACAGGCCCCCGTACGTCCCGGACGGGTCGACGGCGTTCGGCCGCCCGCCCGACTCGCAGGCCGCGAGGCCCCGCCAGTCGAGGTGGTCGGCGCCGTGGGCCGACGGCGGCAGCGGCTTCGTGCCGACCTTCACCAGCTCGGCGCGTGGCTCCCGCACCACCTCGGACCGCTCGCGCCGCGGCTTCTGCCGGACGCCGTTGACGGTCCGCAGGGCGTACGTGACCCGTCGCAGCCCCGGCCGCCCGGCCCGCTCGACGACCTGCGTGCCCTTGAACAGCGAGGCGTCGTCGGTGTGCCGTACCGCGAACGGGATCGCCTCCTCCCGGACCTCCCGGCCGCCGGTGATGCGCAGCACGGTCACCGTCTGCCCGTCGCGCGGGAAGCTCTCGCCCGGGACGGAGGTGGTGTCCTGGCCGTGCAGGGTGATCCCGGCCTGCTCGACGGCCTCGCGCACGGTGGAGGCGTTGGTGCGTACGGTGCGGGCCCGGCCGTCCGCCATGACCGTCACGGCGCGTTCGGTACGGACGTCCAGCGCGAGGCCCTCGCGTCCGATGCGCCGGGAGCGCGAGGTGGACAGATACGCGCCCTCGGCGCGCACCCCCAGCTGCCTCAGCGCCTCCTCCACGGTGTGCGCCGTCGTCCACAGCTCGCGCCGCCGGC
Source organism: Streptomyces sp. NPDC002306 (assembly GCF_053593435.1). NCBI lineage: Bacteria > Bacillati > Actinomycetota > Actinomycetes > Kitasatosporales > Streptomycetaceae > Streptomyces > Streptomyces sp. NPDC002306. The sequence goes on along the minus strand of NZ_JBSFCK010000014.1, from coordinate 15,003 downwards.
CGTCGATCGTGAGCCGGACGGGCCGCCCGTAGTGCACCGCGACCTCGTCGCCGCCGCTGAGGGCCGTGCCGGGGGCGGGCACCACCCGGTCGTGCGGCCCGACCGGCACGCCCTCCTCCGCCAGCAGTTCGGTCACGTCGTCGGCGAAGGTGTGCAGCGTGCGCGGCCTGCCGTCGACGTTCAGCTCGACGGCCTTGTCGTCGGCGACGAAGGCGGTGGTGCCGCCGGCCAGGAAGGCGACGACCAGTGCCTGCGGCAGCAGGCGGCGCACCTGGCTGTCCGCGCGCTCGGCGTACCGGGGCTTGCGCCGACGCGCGGAGCGCCGGTTCGCTCCGACGCGCTCGATCAGCGTGGGCACGTCGTCCGCGCTCACCGTCTGACGCGGGAGCGTCGCCGCGAAAGCGTCGAACACCTCGGCCGTCTCGAAGGCCTCGGACGTCTCGTACACCTCGGACGCCTCCAGCGCCTCGTACGCCTCGTACGCGGGCCGGTAGGTGTCCTGGTACGCGTCCGGACCGGACTGATACGGCCCGGACGCGTGGTACACGCCGTACGCCAGCGTCGGCGCGCTGTGCACGTCGAAGCCGGCGTCGGGCCCGGGGCCGGGGTCCGGGTCGGGCTCGGGGCCCGGTCCGCCGTAGTCCCCGTACGGCTCATGGGGCTCGTACGTCTCGTACGTCTCGTACTGCGAGTTGCTCACGCCGACACGCTCCAGAAGGCCAGAGGGGTCCGGATCGGGCCCCAAGAACCTAGCGGAGCGGCCGTCACTCTCCAAAGCGACGCGACTACGTACGGTTCGCGTCAGTAGTCGAAGGCGCGGCCCGTGTTCGCCGCCAGGGCCGTGGCCAGCGCGTCCTCGTCGATGCCCCGCACGGCGGCCAGGGCGCGGACCGTGACCGGAATGAGATACGGGGCGTTGGGCCGTCCGCGGTACGGGACCGGGGTCAGGAAGGGCGCGTCCGTCTCCACGAGGAGCAGTTCGAGGGGGGCCACGGCGACGGCGTCCCGCAGATTCTGGGCGTTCTTGAAGGTGACGTTGCCGGCGAAGGACATGAAGTATCCGGCGCGGGCGCAGACCCGCGCCATCTCGGCGTCGCCGGAGTAGCAGTGGAAGACGGTCCGCTCGGGAGCGCCCTCCTCCTTCAGTACGCGCAGGACGTCGTCGTGGGCGTCGCGGTCGTGGATGACGAGCGCCTTGCCGTGCCGTTTGGCGATCTCTATGTGGGCGCGGAAGGACCGCTCCTGCGCCTCCTTGCCCTCGGGCCCGGTGCGGAAGTAGTCCAGCCCCGTCTCGCCGACGCCCTTCACCTGGGGCAGCGCGGCCAGCCGGTCGATCTCGGCGAGCGCCTCGTCGAGCGCGGCGGCCCCGCCCGCCCGGCGCGCACCCTGCCGCGACCAGCCGTCGGGGTCGCCGTGGACGATCCGCGGGGCCTCGTTGGGGTGCAGGGCGACGGTCGCGTGGACGCTGTCGTGCGCGGCCGCGGCCTCGGCGGCCCACCGCGAGCCCTTGAGGTCGCAGCCGACCTGGACGACCGTCGTGACGCCGACCGACGCGGCCTTCGCGAGGCCCTCCTCGACGGTGCCCGACTGCATGTCGAGGTGCGTGTGCGAGTCGGCGACCGGCACCCGGAGGGGTTCCGGGAGCGGCGGCGCCGCGTTCTTGTCGTCGTTCGAAGGCATACCCCGATCCTACGAAAGGGGCATGCCCTCGCGGACCGCGCGGGGCGTCAGCTCGCCCTGCGGTGGAACGGGTGCAGGAGATCGGACAGCTGCCAGTGATGGTGCGTCGCCGCGGCCTCGGCCGCCGGCCGCTCGGGCTGTTCCGGCTGCCCCGCGAGCCGGGTCTCCGCCGTCTCCGACTCTGACTGTGACTGTGGCTGCGACTCTGCCTGTGACTCCGACCGCGGCCGCGCCTTCGCGTGCGCCGACCGCGGCTGGCGGTGCAGGAGGTTCTGCACCGAGGACACCTGGCCCGCGCGCATGATCCGCACGATGTGTCCGTCGCAGTTCACGCAGGCGGGACGGGTCAGCGGAGACGGCACGACCCGTCCGCCCGCCACGTACAGCACGAACGCGTGGCCGTCGGCGTCGGTGTGGTGCTCTATCTCGTACGACTGTTCCCAGCCGTGCCCGCAGCGCATGCAGGCGAACGCGTACGACTCGTTGACCACGGCCGTCGCTCCGCCGCGCGGGCCGGTCCGCCCTGAGATCTCACTCATGCCAGCTCCTGTTGGTCCGCTGGACAAGCGCCCCCGGGCAAGGGGATTCCCCCCGGAATTCCCTTGGAGGCGCGGGACGGGTGCGTCCCTGCTCCCAGTGGACGCCTTCACCGGCGCGGACGCATCAGGCCTGTCGAGTGTTGGAGCCGATTTGGACCTTCCTTGCCAAAGCGGCCTCGGCCGCAGGCCTGGGCTTTGCCTTGGAAGAGTCCCCTTTGCCCGTGCATGGGGCGGACGCTCAGCGTTCCGCGTTCTTGGCCGCCACCACCGCGTCGAACACCTCGCGCTTGGGCAGCCCGGCCTCGGCCGCCACCGCCGCGATCGCCTCCTTGCGGCGCTCCCCGGCCTCCTCGCGCACCCGCACCCGGCGCACGAGTTCCCCGGCGTCGAGCTCCTGCGCGCCCCGCTCGGGCGCGCCCTCGACGACGACGGTGATCTCGCCCCGTACGCCCTCGGCGGCCCACTCGGCCAGTTCGCCGAGCCCGCCCCGCCGGACCTCCTCGTACGTCTTGGTCAGCTCGCGGCAGACCGCGGCGCGCCGGTCGGCGCCGAACACCTCGGCCATGGCGGCGAGGGTGTCGTCGAGCCGGTGCGGGGCCTCGAAGTACACGAGCGTCCTGCGCTCCTGCGCCACCTCGCGCAGCCGCGACAGCCGCTCGCCCCCCTTGCGCGGCAGGAACCCCTCGAAGCAGAACCGGTCGACGGGCAGCCCGGACAGCGCGAGCGCGGTGAGCACGGCGGACGGCCCGGGTACGGCGGTGACCTTGATGTCCTTCTCGACGGCCGCGGCCACCAGCCGGTAACCGGGGTCGGAGACGGACGGCATCCCCGCGTCGGTCACCAGCAGCACGCGCGCGCCGCCCAGCAACTCCTGGACCAGTTCCGGCGTCCGGGCCGACTCGTTGCCCTCGAAGTACGACACCACCCGCCCCTTGGGCATGACGCCCAGCGCCTGCGTCAGGCGCCGCAGCCGCCGGGTGTCCTCGGCGGCGACGACGTCGGCGCCCGTCAGCTCGGCGGCGAGCCGGGGCGGAGCGTCCTGAAGGTCGCCGATGGGGGTGCCCGCCAAAACAAGGGTTCCAGTCACGTCACCATCCTCCCAGGGGCCGGCGCCCGGTAACGCATCCGGACCGGTAGGGCCCATGCACGGGACTCACACAGAACGGTTCCCTACGATGGCGCGGTGACCAGTACCGCGTCCTCCACGGACATCCGGCAGGGCCGGGCCCCGCACGATCAGCGGCCGTCGTGGCAGCAGCGGCTGCGCCGATTCGGCTACTCGCCGGCCGGGGGGCCCGGAGGCGACGTCCGCGAGCGGCTCGTACCGCCCTACGCCGAGCCGAGTCCGCGGCTGTGGGCGGCGCTCGGCGTCCCGCGCACACTCGCCGACCGGCTCGCCCGATGGTCGGGCTGGGGCGGCCCGCTGCTGGTCACCGCGCTGGCGGGGGTGCTGCGGTTCTGGAACCTGGGCAGCCCGAAGGCGGTGATATTCGACGAGACGTACTACGCCAAGGACGCGTGGGCGCTCGTCCACCGCGGCTTCGAGGTCAACTGGGACAAGAACGCCAACAACCTGATCCTCTCCTCGGGCGGGCATGTCACCATCCCGTCGGACGCGGCCTACGTCGTGCATCCGCCGGTCGGCAAGTACGTCATCGGGCTGGGCGAACTGATCTTCGGATTCGACCCGTTCGGCTGGCGGTTCATGACGGCGCTGCTCGGCACGCTCAGCGTGCTGCTGCTGTGCCGGATCGGCCGCCGGATCTTCCGCTCCACCTTCCTGGGCTGCCTGGCGGGCGCGCTCATGGCGGTCGACGGGCTGCACTTCGTGATGAGCCGGACCGCGCTGCTCGACGGCGTGCTGATGTTCTTCGTGCTGGCCGCGTTCGGCTGCCTGGTCGTCGACCGCGACCGGGCCCGCGCGAGACTCGCGGCGGCGCTGCCGGCGGACGCGGACGGCCGGGTCCGGCCGGACGCGCACCTCGCCGAGACCACCCGCCTCGGGTGGCGTCCCTGGCGCTGGGGGGCCGGCCTGATGCTCGGCCTGGCCCTCGGCACCAAGTGGAACACCCTGTACATCCTGGCCGCGTTCTGTGTGCTGACGCTGTTGTGGGACGTCGGCTCGCGCAAGGTCGCCGGCGCGCGCAACGCGTACCTGCCCGTCCTGAAGTACGACACGGGCATCGCGTTCCTCGCCACCGTCCCGGTCGCGATCGCCACCTATGTCCTGTCCTGGACCGGCTGGATCCTCTCCCCCGACAACGGCTCCGGCGGCTACTACCGCAACTGGGCCGTCACCGACGGCAAGGGCAGCAGCTGGTCCTGGCTGTTCCCGGACTGGTGGCGCAGCCTGTGGCACTACGAGCACGAGGTCTACGAGTTCCACGTCAACCTCTCCTCGCCGCACACCTACCAGTCGAACCCGTGGAGCTGGCTCGTGCTGGGCCGCCCGGTGTCGTACTTCTACGAGTCCCCCGCGCCCGGCGCCGACGGCTGCCCGGCCGACGCGGGCGAGAAGTGCGCGCGGGAGGTGCTGGCGATCGGCACGCCGATGCTGTGGTGGGTGGGCTGCTTCGCCCTCCTGTACGTGCTGTGGCGCTGGTTCTTCCGCCGCGACTGGCGCGCGGGCGCGATCGCCTGCGGCATCGTGGCCGGCTACCTGCCCTGGTTCATGTACCAGGAGCGCACGATCTTCCTCTTCTACGCCGTCGTCTTCGTGCCGTTCCTCTGCCTGGCGGTGGCGATGCTGCTCGGCGCGCTCGTCGGCCCACCGGGTTCGAGCGACACCCGCCGGGTCGCCGGCGCGACGGGCGCGGGCGTCCTGGTCCTGCTCATCACCTGGAACTTCATCTACTTCTGGCCCCTGTACACCGGCCAGGCCGTCCCGATCGACGACTGGAGATCGCGGATGTGGCTGGACACCTGGGTTTAGCTGCGCATACACGCCAGGACGGCCCGGCAGGATGCCGGGCCGTCCTGGTCGTTGTTGGTTGTCCGAGGCCGTCATAGGCCACCCTCAGACGGCCCGGAGACGGCCCAGCTGGTGCGGTCGGCAGGTTTACAGGCCGCGCGGAGGACGCCCCTCGAACTGCGGTTTCACAGCCCACAACCGCTGTCACCCCACGTCCGCCCCGCCGGAAGATCGCTCTGGTAACCAGTCAGCCAGGATCATCGCCGCATCGTCTGCCAAGTCGCCACCGGCGTGACGGATCAGCGCCTGGTGCAGGCGCTCCAGGAATTCCGGCGGGGTGGTGTCGACGCGTATCCCCTCCATGATTTCCGGCAGAGCGAAGAACTCGCCGTCCCGATCGCGGGCCTCGATCACACCGTCGGTATACAGCAGCAGACGGTCACCAGGGGTGAACGCATAGCTCTCAGGCTTCACGGGGAGGTCGGTGACGAGGTCTTCCAGGCCGAGAGGTGGCGACGGCAGGCCCGGCATCAGCGATGTAGCACTGCCCTGGTGCAGCAGCAGCGGTGGTGGATGTCCACGGTTGATCAACTGCACCACGGGTTCGTCCGGCACCTGCGCGATGAGCGCCGTGGTGAACCCTTCCAGCAGAACCTCCTGGCCATACGCACCCGGCACGGCGAATTCCCGTCGCAGCGCAGCCGCGCAACGATTCATAACGTCGAGCAGGTCCTCCTCGTAGTGCACGGCTTCCCGGAACGCACCCAGCACCACCGCGACGGCTCGCACCGCGGACAGTCCCTTGCCTCGGACGTCCCCGACGATCATCCGGACGCCGTACCGCGTCTGCACGGCCTCGTACAGATCACCGCCCACCTGTGCTCCCGTCCCAGCCGCAAGGCACAAGCTGCCGGCCAGCACTGGGCCCAGGCATGCGGGTACGGGCCGCAGCACGACCTCCTGGGCCGTTACGGCGATCCGGCGGACCTGGTCGAGCTCTCTCTGCCTGCGCTCCTGCACAGCGCGGCTGCTGATGAAACTAGCCACGGAGACCAGGGCCAGAGCCAGGAGATTGGAATAGACCTGCTGGGTGCCCCATGCCCCGTTATAGGTCGCGGTGGTCACGCTGATCGCCAGTGCGAGGGCCGCCGCCGCGGTGGTGCCCTTGGGTCCCAACGCCACTGCCGCCAGCGCCGGGACCGCGGTGAGAAGGGGGCCGGTATAGATGAAGTGCGCAAGCGTGAGCTCGATGACCAGCACGGCCAGCGCGATCAGATAGGGCACACACTGCATCAGGGTGAAGCGGACCCGGTTATGACCACCTGCTCCTGGCCGTGGAGGTGAACGCAAGAGCGACCTCATGCACCAAGCCTGCCCCGTTGCACCCCTCTGCTCCACCCTGCCGGCCGCCCAGGGCAGCCCAGAGACCGGCCCGGCCCTTTTACAGCGGGCTAAGTCCGCTATTTGTGACCTGCAAGTTTGCCTCTGCATGTCGCTGCTGGGGGATACCTGGGGAATCAGCGCCTGTTCCAGGCCTGCTCTATGTCCCGAACAACCTGAGGCCGGGCTGGGCGCGCGGGTACGGTCGGGATGTTGCATGCGACCGTGTTCGGGGGAGTTGTGGTGGCGGACGGGGCGGCGCGGTTCGGCGCTAATGGCGGGGATCACGTCGATTTCCGTGGCGGCTCGTTCGCTGGCCCGGTCACAGGCAAGGAAATCCACGAAGTCCACCACCACTCCGCTGCCCGGCGGCCCGCAGTCGTGTGGCCGCATCAGGTGGGGGTGATCCCGCCGAGGGCGGGCTGTTTCCAGACCCGCGCCGAAGCGTTCCGGCTGCACGAGGAACTCACGGGCGGACGAGCCGCGGTCCTGGTGGGGCAGGACACGGCCCGTGGTCGGGTACTGGCTGGCATGGGTGGGGTGGGCAAGACCCAGCTGGCCGCCGACTACGCCCGCACCGCCTGGCAGAACGATGAACTGGACCTGCTGGTGTGGATCAACGCGAGCAACGCCAGCACAGCCGCGTCCGGGTATGCGCAAGCCGCCGTGGAGATCCTGGGTGCCGACCCGGCGGACCGGGAAGCGGCCGCTCGCGCGTTCCTGGCCTGGCTGGAGCCCAAGGCGAACGCCTCGCCGTGCCGGTGGCTGGTCGTCCTCGACGACGTCACCGATCCCGCCGACCTGAACGGGCTGTGGCCGTCGGCCGGCCCGCACGGCCGGACCCTGGTTACCACCCGCCGCCAGGACGCCGCCCTGCCTGGCCGACTGATCAAGGTCGGGCTGTTCACCGAGGACGAATCCCTCGCCTACCTCACCTCCTCGCTGGCCATCCGTGACCGCCAAGAGCCCGACGAACAGCTCACCGCGCTCGCCAGGGACTTGGGGCACCTGCCGCTCGCGCTGTCACAGACCGCTGCCTACCTCATCGACGCTGGCATCGGCGCCGCCGCCTACCGGGAGCTGCTGGCCGACCGTGCCACCCTGCTCGCCGACACTGCCCCCGAGGCCCTGCCCGACGGTCAGACCCAGACCACAGCGGCAGCCTGGTCCCTGTCCGTCGACCGCGCCGACACCCTCCGCCCGGTCGGCCTGGCCCGCCCGATGCTCCAGTTCGCCGCGTTCCTCAGCCCCAACGGCATCCCCGAAACCGTCCTGACCAGCGCCCCCGCCCTCGCCCACCTGACCCGGCATCGCGCCCACACCAACTCTCAGGCAACACCCCCGCCCACACGCCAGCCGGGAGAACGGGGCAAGGCTCCCGTGTCCGTCACTGCGGCCGAGGCGGCTAGAGCTCTGCGGGCGCTGGACCAGCTCAGCCTCATCGACCACACCCCCGCCACCCCTCACCAGGCCGTCCGTGTCCACCAAGTCATCCAGCGCGCCACCCGTGACACGCTCACCCCCGACCAGTACGACCAACTCGCCCGCACCACCGCCGACGCCCTCACCACTGCCTGGCCCGCCATCGAACGCGACACCGAACTCGCCCAGACCCTGCGCGCCAACGCCACCACCCTCACCAGCACTGGCGGAGATGCCCTGTACCGGCCCGATGCGCATTCGGTGCTGTATCGGGCTGGACGAAGCCTCGGCGAAGCTGGCCAGGTCACCGCCGCCAAAGCCCACTTCCATCGCCTGACCGAGACCACCGTCCAGCACCTCGGCCCCGATCACCCCAACGCCCTGACCGCTCGTCACAACCTCGCCCGATGGCGAGGCGAGGCGGGAGATGCGGCCGGCGCCGCAGCCGCGCTGGAGGAGCTGCTGGCCGACCAGGTCCGGGTGCTGGGTGAGCACCACTCCCACACTCTGACTGTCCGTCACAACCTCGCCCGGTGGCAAGGTGAGGCGGGAGATGCGGCCGGCGCCGCAGCCGCGCTGGAGGAGCTGCTGGCCGACCAGGTCCGGGTGCAGGGTGAGCACCACCCCCACACCCTGACCACCCGAAGCAACCTCGCCCGGTGGCAAGGTGAGGCGGGAGATGCGGCCGGCGCCGCAGCCGCGCTGGAGGAGCTGCTGGCCGACCGGGTCCGGGTGCTGGGGAAGGACCACCCACACACCCTGAACACCCGCCACAACCTCGCCCGGTGGCGGGGGAAGGCGGGAGATGCGGCCGGCGCCGCAGCCGCGCTGGAGGAGCTGCTGGCCGACCGGGTCCGGGTGCTGGGGAAGGACCACCCTGACACCCTGACCACCCGCCACAACCTTGCCCACTGGCGAGGCGAGGCGGGAGACGCGGCCGGAGCCACAGCCGCGCTCGAAGAGCTGCTGGCCGACCGGGTCCGGGTGCTGGGAAAGGACCACCCACACACCCTGAACACCCGCCACAACCTTGCCCACTGGGGTGGCGAGGCGGGAGACGCGGCCGGAGCCACAGCCGCGCTGGAGGAGCTGCTGGCCGACATGCTGCGGGTGCTGGGGAAGGACCACCCCGACACCTTGAACACCCGCCACAACCTTGCCCACTGGCGAGGCGAGGCGGGAGACGCGGCCGGAGCCACAGCCGCGCTCGAAGAGCTGGTGGCCGACCATGTCCGGGGGCTGGGTGAGCACCACCCCGACACCCTGAACACCCGCCACAACCTCGCCCACTGGCGAGGCGAGGCAGGAGACGCGGCCGGAGCCACAGCCGCGCTGGAGGAGCTGCTGGCCGACATGCTGCGGCTGCTGGGGAAGGACCACCCCGACACCCTGACCACCCGCCACAACCTCGTCCACTGGCGAGGCGAGGCGGGAGAGACACCCCGCGCTTGATCGCTCTCGGCTGACATCCTTACCCACAGGGTCCGTCCATCGCACCGGACGTCAGTCATCCGAAGGAGCATCGGCGTCCAACGATCGGCAGTTTTACAGTCCCCTCAAAGCGAAACCTCTCGGGTGGTGGTGACCTGCGGAAATAGACGTGTGATCGCCCGACCGTCACGCGGTCGTCCACGCCTCGTCCAGGCTCCGTGTACGTCAGTACTCGAGCTCAGGGAACGGAAGCTTCAGGAGCCCCGCCAGGGCGTACATGATCTGACTCATATCAGCGGTCGACAGCAGCTCAACTGGTTCCTGCCCGACAGCGAACTGGACGTCAACCGCGCGGAGCTGGTCTACGAGTGCCAGGGTCTCGATACCGTCGACGACCACCGCCGGACGAAAAATCGCGGACTGCGCACTCGTTGACGTTGGAACCACCAAAGCCGTTGACCACCCCGCGTACGGGTGGGCCACCACGATCGCGTACCGCCTGCCGATCTGCTCGTGGCCGCGCTTATCGGTGGGCTTGCCGAAGTTGAACTCGTAGACAGCTCCTCGGATCACCGGTTCGCCGCCCGTCGGCGCAGCGCGCGAAGATGCTGGAGCTTCCAGTTCGCGGCTGGAGTCGGGGTGAACTGGTGGGTAGAAGCTGTGACCGTGGTCGACCCTCCACTGTGTAGGGGGAAACGGAAGCGGACTTTCGGAATGTCCACCGTGTTCTGCACGTCCTGTAGGTGGAGTCGGACGCCCCGCTGGTCAAAGGCTGCTAGTTGTGAAGTCGCCACGGATGCAAGGAGTTCGGCTTCCCGCTGTACTGCCTCAAGTGTATGTGCAAGGAAAAGCCCGCTTCCGGCGGTCGGGTCGAGTACCTCCGCTGGCAGTCGAGGCGCCACGCGTTGGACGATCCCCTCGCCCTCGTAGAACTTGAGGAGATCCCGGACGGCGCTGGCGGGAGTGGGAGCCAGCCACCGTTCGTGGTCAGTCTTCCTGCGATGAGGGACTGGGTCTCTATCCTCAGCCGGCGCACTCGCTGCCGCAGTCGCAGCCTCAGCAATGTCGAAGAGTTCCTGCTGAGGGGCCTGCTCGGACTCCCGAGCACCCACCCAGTCGTTCTCAAGGCGAAGGTCGACACGGTTCCCTTCGCCGTCGAAGCCCCACTCGTCGGGCTCCAACGACAGGTCCTCGCCACTCGCGGCGATACGTTCCATGTCCTGGCGCGCCTGGTCTTCCCACCTCTGCCGCTCCAGCGCCCGCAACCCCTGGCGGAGAACATCCGCCTCCGACTCGCCCCGGCGCATCAACCGCCGGATGATCCGGGCGTCAGCGTCCGTGGGCTCGTATACTGCGCTCATCTGGCGAGCCTACTCCCGGTGTAAGCGCACGGGAACCAGACGTGTAAGCGCACGGGAACCAGACGGGAAAATCCAGGGTAGTCGCCCCGCTACTCCAGGAATCCCAACGCCGAGTCCGGCCGACACTTCGAGCATGGCGGAACCTGCCGACGCAACGCGTCCAGCGACTGCGCCCGAGTTTCCGGAGAACGGCGCTTCCCCGGGGTCCTAACAGTCGCCGCGGTGCACAGCGATCAGATTCCCGCGATTCAAGCCCTGCCCGTCCCACCACTCAGGGGCCGACGGACGCCTTCTCCCTCCAGGCACACCCTTCGCGGGTGCCGCTGACCTGCACAGATACGCATGCCTGCACCCACTGCCCTCCAGTCGTCCGCGTCTCGTCCACCGAACACGTTCGGTGGACTGCCGGAACCCTACGTCTCAGGCAGCGCTGCGCCCCATCCGCTCCGTGGGCTCGCCCCCCCAACACTCCGTGGGCTCACCCCCCCCAATACTCAGAGCGCCGGTCGTCCGCTTCGCTGGGGGCGGAGCACCCGTACGTCCCATGCGACTGCTTGGACCGGTCGTAGCTCTCGACCTACTGGAAGGTGTCGCAATTATCCTTGAATAACATCGGTACGCACCCCCGGAATCGCCATATGAGTGATCACCTCACCGTCGACGGCCCGACATCCAGCGAACGTCACCTCCGTAAGGCCTTCTAGCTTTTTGAAGATCAGAGGGTCTGTAGGCACGACGCAGGTGTAAAGGTTCAATTGCTTCACTGACGGCAAAGTCTCACTGGATTCCGTGAACCAAGCATGCACGTCATACCAGTAGAGAGAAAGACTTTTGAGGTTACTCATCGCTGCGATCTCTTGAAAACCTAGCGCAGTAGCCTCCCCGGTACCGACCAAATGCACGTCCCGCAGGCCCGTGAGGTCGGCAAGGGGGCTCAGGTCAATTGCCGCTCCAACGTGGGATAGGCTAATGGCCTGAAGTTTAGGAATCGAACACAGGACGCCGAGGTCGAATCCTTCGGTAAGAGGTAGAGCCACGGCAATTAGCTCTTTGAGGCCCGCGATAACCGACTCCCCCTTAATCGGCCCGTCGCCAAATAGCATGAGTTCCTGCAATTCCGAATGACCCTGGAGGCCGGAGAGATCACCCCCCTCTAGCAAAGTTATCCAGAGCGCTTCCAGCGACGAGACCTCAGAAAGGAATCCCAGGTCCCCAACCGGATGATCCACGCGGAGACGCGTCATCGAACGCAATCGACCTAGACTAGCCAACTGGCCGGAATGAGTGAGCAAAACATCATGTCCGGCCAGCGGCAGCCGAGAAAGAATCGCGTCAGTGTACGCATTTGCATCAAAATATCTCCATGCATGGATGAGTGCATCTATAACACCCCCGCGTCGATCCTCGACATATCCCTTCAATAGTTCCAGAGCGTCCTCACCTCCGATCAGAGCCCCCGTCCGTACCGTCTGTATCGCGGCTGTCTCTGTCAGTTGCGACAAGGACCGTGGCAACCAGCGCAGCAGACTGGGACCCACCGCCGCCAGTGCGGGAGGATCCGTCCTGCGGCGTGCCGGAAGCAGCATGGTCACGGCCTCGTCCAACCGAGTCGCGATCCCGCCGGTCACAGAAGGCAACGTCTCCTGGCAGGCTGCCGCTAGCAGTCGCAGTGTGCGCGCGTGGCGAGGTTCCTCCATGGCACGGTCGAGAATGCCTCCGAGTAACTCTTCTCGTTGGCGGGTGTTTGCGTGGCCCGCCGCCATGATGATGGTCTCTCGCCACAGGTCCAGGTGCGCTCGGCCAACTAGGTTACCAATGCGGTCCTCCTCCGCGGCCTCATTAGCGGCCAGGTACTCCTGAAAGGTCCGGTGCACGAAGTCCATGCGCCCTTCTGCGGGCGACCGAAGAACACCAGAACGGTGACGTAGTTGCTCCAATACCTGCTCGCCGTCCAGGACGTCCAAGTGGCGCATCGTCGTCAGTTTGCCCCCGACATAACCAGCGGCCCTCTCCAGTTCGATCTCACTACGGTTGTTGTCCGACAACCGCCACGCGAGGTCCCTGAGTATGACGAGTTTGTCGCCGAGGCTAAGTTTACTGTCCACGGCACTCGGCACATTCCTGTCAGCATCCCGGTCATGGACCAAGGTGTGGAGGGCATTGCGATACAGCTCCATGCGATCACGCGGCAGTTGACGTCCCCGGTTCAAGTGCATTGCGCAGAGCATGGCGGCTAGCAATGGCGTGCTCGCCAGCGATTGGAGGTGCGTGCGGTCTTTAAGGCTGGTGAGCAGTGACTGCTCATACTGTGGCAGTTCCTCTACGGCGCAGGGTAGTTCACCACCCAGATCTCGTACCGCTTGGTGCCACTGCCGTACAAATGCCGCCAGATCTGGAGGAGCCATTCGGTCCAAGTGGAGGGCCTGAAAGTCCTCACGTCGTAGCCAGTCCGCACTGGCCGCCGCCGGGCGGGAGGTGACGACCACACGTATACCGCTGTACTGCCCCAACAGCTTGCGCAGCCATTCCCGTACCGCCCGGCGTTCCCGGTCAAGTAACTCGTCCACACCGTCAAGCAGGAGCAATGTCTCACCGCCATCGAGCTGACGTTCCACCCACCCCCTTGGCATGATGCCAGCAATGGGCCCGGCAACTCCATCCAACATCGCTTCTGGAGTAGGTGGCGTACGTCCACTGTATTCACGCAACTTGATAAAGATAGGGACGAGTCCATTCCAGGCGGCCAGCTTGCCTGAGAAAGCCCCGCGCGCTGCCGTGACAGCAAGCCATCGCAACAATGTCGTCTTGCCTGAGCCAGCTTCTCCCCGCAGCAGGACCCGAGAAGCACCGCTCAACGCAGCTTCGACCCGCATGCCGGAGCTCTCGCCGGCCGCTTCTTCCCACAGGCTCATGTCAGGTCGAAGGAGCGGCAGCGACCGGGCAGCGCGCCGGAGTTGCCCGTCGTCCGCCGTCGCCCGCAGGCTGACGTACGCAACCGACAGCCGGACGCGGGGGGCGGTCGCCTGGCCGGACGTACGACGGAAGAGCTCCACTTCGTCAAGGTCTCTGCTGACCAATTCCAGGTACATGCGGCGAAACGCCATGTCGTGGTCAGCACCTTCCGGCGCAAGCAGTGAACGGTCCGGAAGGCGTTCCAACAGGCGCGCTACCTCAGTGCCCAGTGTTGCCGTACGCGCCAGCAATTCCCCCGCTGCCCGCTCCTCGAAGACCGGAAGACTCCGGACGATGCGGACGTAGTAGTCCACGCACTCAGCGAAGAGCACCTCGTACAAGTGCGTTTCCGCCTCGTTCAAACCGACCGGCGCGGTCACGGAACCGGTGATGTGGCGGAGCAGTTCCGTTGGCCGTGTATTCGCGTCAAGGAGGGCCTCGTCTGAGAGATCCGCCCGCGTGAGCGTGTCGGACACCGCGTCGATCACAGCCTGACGGCCGCCGTCGTCCAAGCGCTGGAACGCGTGCTTCAAGAACGGTTCCAGCCGATCGAATACCGCGTTCGTTATCTGCTCGAACTGCTGCCTCACCTCACGCTGGAGCCTCATGCCGGGGACCCTCACCCGGACAAGTTCCTCCATCGGCAGCAACCGCTCCTGCTCCCGCTGCTTGCCTCCCAGCCACAACCGCCCCGCCGCGTTTGCCACCGCCGTACCCAGCCGTAACGCTGCCGTCTCCGCGAGCATTGGTACCCCCTCCTTCACGTGACGCAGGCATTGTGACAGCAGATAACGGCAAAGGGGCGTTCTCCGCCGGAAAAGGACACCTTTACCGACCTTTGCCATCGTGGCCACCCTCCCTAGGTTTCGACAAGGCAGGGGCGCTCCTGGCATAGCAGCCTTACAGCAAGCTGGCCTCCAAGCGCCCGACCTGCGGCTTTCGCCACTGAGGGGAAGATGGGGGCCCGCCCGAGGCGCCTAGCGCCCGGACAGCCACTGAGCCAGTGGCGGGCCCGCCGCTACGACTGCGAGGGCAGCACCAAGAGGTAGAGCGAAGGAGGGGAAGAAATGGACGAGTACCCCAACTACCACAGCTACGGCCGCGAGGGCAGCCACGAGAGCACCCCGTCGGGACGTCCCGCGACGGGGCGGCATGCTGCGGGGCCCGACGCCTCGCACCCTCGCTTTCCTCAGAAGTTGAGGCCTGGGGATCAGTCGGTACTGTCATTACTGGGGTCTGGTGCAGGTTCAGGTGACAGGTTCGGTCACGCGGCCTGGAGGGCCGATGTGATCATGACGGTCTCGAATTCGACGGGGGTCAGCCGGCC
>NZ_JBSFCK010000013.1:0-198639 GCF_053593435.1 Streptomyces sp. NPDC002306 | reverse complement strand
GCTCGCCCCGCCGCTGATCTCCACCCAGGAGACGTTCGACGAGATCGAGCAGATCCTGCGCGCGACGCTGACGGAGGCGTGGACGAAGCTGTGACCCCGCTCGTCGATCTTCCTTTGGGATGATCAACACCGGCCCCGGAGTCGACCGTTCGAGTGAGAAACGGCGACCCGGGGCCGCGTGCTGTCCGGCCTCCCGCCGTCGCCTGCCTAGCGTGCCAGTGACCGATCGGCCCTGCCTTCGTTCCCCCGGACGGGGGATCGGCACGGGAATTACGGATCTGAACCGAGGTGTACGCCCATGGAGGCCCCGCCGGACAACGACGTGCTCTGGGCACGCTCCTTGCACTTCACGCACGACGACGGCTCGCCCGCGCTCGCCGGTGTCTCGCTCGGCGTGCGCGAGGGCGAGATCCTCGCCGTCAGCGGCCCGCGCGGCAGCGGCAAGACCACGCTGCTGCGCTGCCTGGCCGGCCTGGTGCCGGCCAGGCACGGCGAGGTGTGGTTCAACAGCGTCCCGGTGCACACCATGGGCCCCATCGCCCGGGAGCGGCTGCGGCGCGACCGCTTCGGCTGGATCGACCCGGCGCCGGTGCTCGTCCCGGAGCTGAACGTCTGGGAGAACGCCGCGCTCCCCTTGATGCTGCGCGGCACCAGCCGCCGCCGGGCCAAGGTGGCCGCCCTGGAGTGGCTGGAGCGCCTCGACATCGGCGACAAGGCCCGCAAGCGTCCGCACGAACTGCGCCAGGCCGAGCGCCAGCGGGTGTCGATCGCGCGGGCCCTCGCCCCCGCGCCGACGGTCCTGTTCGCGGACGAGCCGACGGCCCCCCTGCACCGGGCCGACCGCGGCCAGGTCCTGCGCACCCTGACCACGGCGGCCCGTTCGCACGGCATCACCGTCGTCCTGGCCACGCACGACGCGGAGACCGCCGCCCTCGCCGACCGCAGGGTGTCGCTGCTCGACGGGCGGCGCGTGAACACCGTGCATCTGCCGCCGGTCGCGGAGGCCGAGACGGAAGGCCGGCCCGCGTGCTCGCTCTCCGCCTGACCCGCGTCGCCCACCCGGCCGTCCAGCTGCGCCGCCTGCTGGTGGCGGCGGCATCGGCGGGCACGGGCTTCCTGCTGTTGTCCACCCTCGGCTACGCGATGAGCCACCCGGGCACGCCCCCGGCCTCGCTGCTGCTGCGCCTGGCCTGGTGCGCGGTGCCGCTGGCCGCCACGGTCTACCTCGCGGAGGCCGTCGCGCGCACCGACCCGGCCATCCGGCCGCGGCCCGGTCTCTCCGCGATCGGCCTCGGCCCGGCCCGCCTGATGGCGATCTCGGCGACGACCACGGCCCTGTCCTGCACGCTGGGCTCGATGCTGGCGCTCCTGTTCTTCCTGCATCTGCGCGGTGACCTCTCGGGCCTGCCCTTCGACGGCGCGGCGGCGCAGTTCCTGGCCGCGGACACCCCCCTCCCGCTCCCCGCCGCCCTCACCCTCCTGGGCCTCACCCCCGTCGTCGCCTCGGCCACCACGGCCCTCGTCCTGCGCCCGAAGGACCCCCGTCCCCTTCCGGCCCGGGGCTACGGCCGCTTCGGCGCGTACAGCCGCACCGGCGCGCGGGAGACGTTCGGGGCGTACGGCAGATTCGGCTCCCGCTGGCGGGTCAGGGAGCCGGACCGGACCGGCCGTCCCGCGGGCGGTCACGCCGACGGCACGGCGACCGTCCCGCCGAACAACGACGGCCCGCTGCGGGCACCGGGCGGCACGGCCACCCTCACGGCCTCGGCGGACGGCGCCCCGTACGGCCAGGACGGCCAGGACGCCGAGTACGCCGAGGAGCACGCGCGCGACGTCGATCCGCACCGCCCGCCCGCCCCCCGTCCCGCTCCCGCAGCCCTCCCCTGGGGCGTGGCCGTCCTCGCCGCGGGCCTCGCCGTGGAGACGTACGCGAGCCGGTCCACCGCCACCAGCGGCCCGCCGCTGCCCGCCGGCCTGGCCGACAGCCCCGCCGGCGTGCTGGCGGGCTGGCTCCTGACCGCCCTCGGCCTCGCCCTGGCCGGCCCCGGCCTCACCCACTTCTGCGGGCTCCTGCTCCAGGCGGGCGGCCCCGGTGTCCGGCGTCTGCTGGCGGGCCGCGTCCTGATGGACGAGGCGTCCCGCATCGGCCGCCCCCTGGGCGTGGTCTGCGCCGTGCTGTCGGCGACGTACGCCACCGCCTCGCTGCACGAACCCGGCGGCAGGGCGTTCGGCCCGCTGACCACCCTCGGCGTCCTGCTGGTGCTGGGCTGCACGCTGGGAGTGCTCCTCACCGCGGCCGTGGAGGCGCGCCAGGCCCGCTCCGACACCACCGCCGCGCTGCTGCGCCTCGGCGCCCCGGTCACGATGCTCCGCGGCGCCGCCGCGCTGCGGGCCGGCGCGCTGGTGGCCCTGTTCGGCCCGCTCACCCTGGTCGTCGCGGAGCTGGCGGCCCTTCCGCTGGCCCACCGATGAGTTTCCCGAGGCCTCCCGGTCTACCCGTCGCACATCATGAACCGATGCCCGATCCGACGCCTCAGGGAGACCCCTCATGTACCAGCAGATGATCTTCGTGAACCTGCCCGTGAACGACCTCGACGCGTCGAAGAAGTTCTTCACCGAGCTCGGCTACACGATCAACCCGCAGTTCAGTGATGACAACGCGGCCTCCGTGGTGATCAGCGACACCATCGTGGCGATGCTGCTGACCAAGCCGTTCTACGCGACCTTCACCGAGAAGGAGATCGCGGACGCCACGAAGACCAGCGAGGTCCTCGTCGCGCTGAGCGCCCCGAGCCGCGAGAAGGTCGACGAACTGGTCGACAAGGCGCTCGCCTCGGGCGGCACGACCAGCGGCCGGACGCAGGACCACGGCTTCATGTACGGCCGCGCCTTCGACGACCTCGACGGCCACACCTGGGAGGTCGTCTGGATGGACCCCTCGGCGGTGCAGGGCTGATCCCCGGCGCCGGACGGCCGCCCCTAGCATGGGCGGGTGCATCCGACACCCGCCCGGCCTGGCCGGCCCCTCGACGGCTCCCACGACCATGAGATCGAGTCCCTCGCCGAGTTCGACGAGGTCCTCTCCGCCCACGGCACGCTGTCCCACCACCGCGTCCAGTCCGTCGACCTGACGGACCGTACGGACGCACTGCTGTCCGTGGACTGCGCGGGTGCCGTCTTCCTCGGCTGCCCGATGGCCCCGGAAGCGGCCGCGCGGGTGCGTGCCGCCGGCGCCCTCGTCTTCCCGCCCGTCCCGGGCCTGCCCTTCGACCCGTACCGCGGTTTCGTCTACACCCCGGACGAGCTGTTCGACTCCCTCGCCGAGGGCTACGAGACGACACCGGACGCCCTGGCGTACGCCTGGTTCCAGCGGACGAAGTCGGACGGCGACATCTTCGCCTCGCTGCTGCGTTCGGTCCACGACGACGCCGTCTCCGACGCCCTCGACGAACTCCTGCTCGACGCCCCGGTGGTGGGCGTCATGGGCGGCCACGCCATGGCGCGCGGCACCGAGGAGTACGCCGGTGCCGCGCGGCTCGGCCGGGAACTGACGCGGGCCGGCCTCACGGTGGCCACGGGCGGCGGACCCGGCGCGATGGAGGCCGCCAACCTCGGCGCGTACGCCGCTCCGTTCGCCGACGGGATGCTCACCGAGGCGCTGCGGCTCCTGGCCAAGTCCCCCTCCTTCCGGCCCTCCGTCACCGACTGGGCGCGCGCCGCCTTCGAGGTGCGCGACCGCTGGCCGGGCGGGGGCGCCTCGGTCGGCATCCCGACCTGGTTCTACGGCCACGAGCCGCCCAACGCGTTCGCCGCGCACATCGCCAAGTACTTCGCCAACGCCACCCGCGAGGACGGACTGCTGGCCCGCTCCACCGCGGGCGTCGTGTTCCTGCCGGGCGCCGCGGGGACGGTTCAGGAAATCTTCGACAACGCGACACCGAACTATTACGAGTCACGCGGTGAACCCACACCGATGGTGCTCGTGGACCGGGTGCACTGGACGGAGAAACTGCCCACGTGGCCGCTCCTCCAGGCGCTCGCGCGGGAGCGGTCGATGGAGTCCCGAATAGCCCTGGTTGACCGGATCGAGCAGGCTCCGGAGGCGCTGAAACGTCTCGGCGGGTAATGGATCGGCAAAGTCCGGGTCCTCGATAGGCATATGCATTGACACTCCTTACGGAGCACTTATAGACCTGTGAGTCATCTGGGGGTGGTGAGATCCGCCTCGAAGTCGGTTCATCCTCCCCTCAGCCCCCCGCAGTTGTGCTCCCCGTGAAGGGCAAACGTGTCCATATCCCGCCGTACCGCACGTCGTTCCGTGCGCATTCTCGGTGTCGCCTCCGCTTCGGCCGCGCTCGCGCTCGGCGTCGCGGGTACCGCGCTCGCCTGCAACATCAGTGAGTTCTCCGCCGAAGCCAAGTGCGACGGCACCAAGGGCGTCATCACCGTCACCGACAAGGACTTCTCCGGGACCCCGGCCGTCGTCTCCGTGTTCCTCGAGAACAACGGCGCCGACGTGAAGAAGATCGGTGAGCAGGAAGTCAAGGGCTCGCGCGAAGGCGTCACCCTCACCTTCGCCGAGGACTGGGCTCCCAACGCCGTCTACCGCATCCACGTCAAGGCCGGCAAGCAGGTCGACGAGGACATCAAGGGGAACCTGACCACCCCGGCCACGGCCTGCAAGACCGAGGACACCTCGACGCCGCCGGCCACGCCGCCCGCGTCGGAGACCCCCTCGGCCCCGGCCGAGTCCGAGACCCCGGCCCCCTCGGAGTCGGAGACCACCGCCCCGGCCGAGGCGGCGAGCAACGCGCCGTCCCCCGCGGTCGGTGACTCCAACCTCGCCGAGACCGGTGCGAACTCCAACACCGGCATGATCGCCGGCATCGCCGGCGCCCTGGTCGTCGTCGGCGGAGGTGCCGTGTTCTTCGGCATGCGCCGTCGTGGGGCCGGCAACAACCGCTGACCCCTCCTGGCGTACCGCGTACGCGTGAGTGGCCCGTCCCCCACCGGGACGGGCCACTCGCATGTCGGCCGAACACCGCCCGCGCTCAACGCACTTCAGCCGTACGTCGCCCGCAGCCCTCGCACTTCAGCCGAACGTCGCCCGCGCCAGCCAGAACTCCAACAGCTCCCGCTCGCCCAGGATCTCCAACCCGGGGCTGTCCAGGGGCAGTCGGCGGTAGAAGGCGAGCAGCACGTCGGTGAGCGGGCCGCGCAGGACGACCGTCGCCTCCTCGCGGCCGCGCCGCCAGCCGACTCCGTCCTCGGTGAGCTCGACGAGCCAGCCGGCGTTCAACCCGGGCGCACTGTCCGTCGCGTGCAGACCGATGCCGCGGACACCGGGCCCGCGCAGGTCGTCCGCCACCCGCTCCGGCGAGGTGCGCCACATGTACGTCACGATCTCCAGCCACTCGTCGATCGCGTCGGCGGCCACCTCGGGCGCGACCTCGTAGGGCAGCCCGGCGGCCAGGGTCGCGTCCGCGCGGTGAACGGTGATCTCGTGGGCCATCCGGCGGGCCCAGAAACCGGAGTCGTGGATCCCGGCCCAGCCCCACACCGTCGTGTCCGGGCCGGCCCGGCCGAGCGTGTCGACGAGCAGGTCGCCGCTCTCCTTCAGCCAGGCGTCCAGGGCCGCGGGGTCACCCTCGGCGTCCGGTCCGCCGACGCCCGGCACGTCCTCCTCCGGGATGTCGTGCGGCGCCCTGGTGCGCACGATCAGCTCCACCCAGCGCAGGGCGCCGCCCATGTGCCGGACCAGTTGCTCCAGCGTCCAGTCGGGGCAGGTCGGCACGGCGGTGCGAAGGTCGGCACCGGAGGTCACCACCGCTCTCGACCGGCGCACCTGGTCGGCGATCTCGGCGCAGTAGCGATCATGGGCGAGTCTGGCCATGGACACGACCCTAGAGACGGACCGTCAGCCGAGCACGGCAATTTCCGCCGCGTCGAACTCCACGCCGACCTCGGCCCCCACCTCGGGCGCCGCCCGCAGCGCGCACGCCGCCTCCAGGCCCGGCGCGTCCCGCGGCTGAAGGCGCACGGCGACATGGGTGCCCTTGAAGGTGCGCGCGGTCACCGTGCAGCGCAGACCCACGTCGGCCGGCATCAGGCGCACACCGGCCGGGCGGACCAGCAGGGTGCGCGCCCCCTGCGATGCCCCCTCGCCGACCGGGACCTTGCCCCAGGGGGTGTCCGCGACCTCCCCGGCGACCGTCGCCTCCACCACGTTGTCGAAGCCGAGGAACCGCGCCACGAAGGCGTCCGCCGGCCGCTGCCACACCTCCAGCGGCGTACCGGACTGCGCGATCCGCCCGTCCCGCATCACCACGACCCGGTCGGCGAGCGCGAAGGCCTCGCCCTGGTCGTGGGTGACCGCCAGCACCGTGGTGCCCAACCGGCCGAACAGTTGGCGCAGTTCCACCACCAGCCGCTCGCGCAGCGACCGGTCGAGCTGGCCCAGCGGCTCGTCCAGCATCAGCAGCCGCGGCCGGGGCGCGAGCGCCCGGGCCAGTGCCACCCGCTGCTGCTCACCGCCGGACAGCCCGGCGACGGCCCGGCGCGCGGCCCCCGGCAGGCCGACGAGTTCCAGCAACTCCGCCACTCCGGCTTCCTGTTCACCGCGCGACGCGCCGTGCATCCGCGGCCCGAAGGCCACGTTGCCGCCCACGTCCCGCTGCGGGAACAGCTGGTGGTCCTGGAACATCAGACCGACGCCCCGCCGGTGCGCGGGCACCCCCCGCTGGTCACGTCCCGCCAGCAGCACCCGCCCGTCGTGCAGGGGCTGCAGCCCGGCCACCACCCGCAGCAGCGTCGACTTCCCGCTCCCGCTGGGCCCGAGCACACAGACGACCTCGTGCTCGGCGACGTCCAGGTCGACGGCGTCGAGCACGGCCCGGCCGCCGAACCGCACGGTCGCGCCGGCGAGACTCAGCAACATCAGAACTCCCCTGTCCGGTCCGTGCCCCGAAGCCCCTCCAGCACCAACAGGGCCCCGGCGCACACCAGCATCAGAATCGTCGAAAGGGCCATCGCCTGGCCGTAGTTCAGTTCGCCGGCCCGGCCGAGCAGTCGCGCGACCGCGACCGGCAGCGTCGGGTTGTCGGGCCGCGCGATGAACACGGTCGCCCCGAACTCCCCCAGCGACACGGCGAACGCGAACCCGGCCGCGATCAGCAGCGCCCGCCGCACCAGCGGCAGGTCGACCTCGCGCCACACCCGCCACGGGGACGCCCCCAGCACGGCCGCCGCCTCCCGCAGCCGCCCGTCCACGGCCCGCAGCACCGGCAGCATGGTCCGCACCACGAAGGGGACGCCCACCAGCGCCTGCGCGAGCGGCACGAGGATCCAGGAGGAGCGCAGGTCCAGCGGCGGCTTGTCGAGCGCGATCAGGAACCCGAAGCCGACCGTCACCGCGGAGACCCCGAGCGGCAGCATCAGCAGCGCGTCGAAGCCGCGCACCAGCCGCCCGGCGTCGCGCCGGGTCAGGGCCGCGGCGGCGAGACCTCCGATCACCAGGGCGATGGCCGTGGCGGCGAGGGCGTACGTCAGCGAATTGCCGACGGCGTCGATCGGCGGCACCAGGAAGACGCCCCCGTCGGACGACGTCAGGGCCCGGTAGTAGCCGAGGCCGGGGGTGTCCAGCGACCGCTGCACCAGCACGGCGAGCGGCAGCAGGATCAGCACCAGGACGGTGGCGAGGACCCCGGCCAGCAGCGTCCACTGCCCGGCTCCGCGCGGCCGGCGTGCCGTCCCGGCCGCGTCCACCAGCCGCAGGGCGGTCTCCCTGCGCCGTACCGTCCAGGCGTGCACGGCGAGGATCGCGCCCACCGCCGCGAACTGGACGATCGTGAGCACGGCGGCCGTGGCCAGATCGAAGATCTCGGAGGTCTGCCGGTAGATCTCCACTTCGAGGGTGGAGAAGGTCGGACCGCCCAGGATCTGCACGACGCCGAAGGAGGTGAAGGTGAACAGGAAGACCATGAGCGCGGCGGCGGCCACGGCGGGCCCGAGCGCCGGCAGGGTGACGGTGCGCCAGGCGGTGAACCGGGAGGCGCCCAGCACCCGTGCCGCCTCCTCCTGGCGCGGGTCGAGCTGCGCCCACAGGCCGCCGACCGTCCGTACGACGACCGCGTAGTTGAAGAAGACGTGCGCGAGCAGGATCGCCCACACCGTGGTGTCCAGCCGTACGCCCCACAGCTCGTCGAGCAGCCCGCCGCGCCCGACCAGCGCCAGGAACGCCGTCCCGACGACGACCGTGGGCAGCACGAACGGGACGGTCACGACGGCCCGCAGGAGCCGCTTGCCCGGGAAGTCGAAGCGGGCGAGGACGTAGGCCCCCGGAAGCGCGACGAGCAGGGTGAGCGCGGTGGAAGCGAGCGCCTGCCAGGTGGTGAACCACAGCACGTGCCGGATGTCGGACTGCGCGAGCACGTCCCCGATCCGCCCGAACTGCCAGGTCCCGTCGGCCTTCAGACCGCGGGCGACGATCGCGGCGACCGGGTAGGCGAAGAAGACGCCGAAGAACGCGACGGGCAGGGCCAGGAGGCCGAGCCGCACCGCGTTCCCCTTCCGGCCCGCGCGAGGCGCTACTTCAGTACGAGCGAGGTCCACGACTTGACCCACTGGTCACGGTTGGCGGCGATCCGGTCCGGCGCCATGGTCTCGGGGTCCTTGGCGGCGGGCCCGTACGCGGTGAACTCGGCCGGCACCTTCGCGTCCGCGACCACGGGGTAGACGAACATGTTCAGCGGCATGTCCTCCTGGAACTCCTTCGAGACCAGGAAGTCGATGAACGCCTTGCCGCCCGCGGTGTTCCTCGCGTTGCTCAGCAGCCCCGCGAACTCGATCTGCCGGAAGCAGGTGCCCTGCGCGACACCCGTCGGCGCGGTCGTGGGCTTCGGCTCGGCGTAGATCACCTCGGCGGGCGGCGAGGAGGCGTACGACACGACGAGCGGCCGGTCGCCCTTGGCCTTCGTGCCGCCCGCGGAACCGGAGAACTCCTGGTTGTACGCCTGCTCCCAGCCGTCGACCACCTTCACGCCGTTGGCCTTCAGCTTCTTCCAGTAGTCCGGCCACGCGTCGTCGCCGTACTTCGCGGCCGAGCCGAGCAGGAAGCCGAGGCCGGGCGAGGAGGTGGCGGCGTTCTCGGTGACGAGGAGGTTCTTGTACGCCGGCTCGGTCAGGTCGTCGAGGGTGGCCGGCGGGGTCAGCTTGTGCGCGCTGAACCAGGCCTTGTCGTAGTTGACGCAGATGTCGCCGTAGTCGACCGGTGTGACCCGGTGCTTGCCCTGGTCGAGCTGGTACCCGGCCCCGACCCGGCCCAGGCCCTTGGCCTCGTACGACTGGAACAGCCCGTTGTCGAGGGCCCGGGACAGCAGCGTGTTGTCGACGCCGAAGAAGACGTCGCCCTGCGGGTTGTCCTTGGTGAGGATCGCCTTGTTGACGGCCTGGCCCGCGTCCCCGTCCTCGAGGACCTTGACCTTGTACCCGGACCGCTTCTCGAATTCCGCGAGCACGTTCTTCGAGACGGCCCACGAGTTGTGGCTGACGAGGGTGACGGTCTTGGAGTCCTTCGCGCCCTCGTCGGCGGACGACCCGCAGGCGGACAGCGTGACCAGGCCGAGCCCGATCGCCGCGGCCACGAACGTCTTGGTGTGCACTTGATTCCTCCTGGAGGTGACCAGGAAGAGACGCGGCCCCGCCCGGGGCCGTCGGACGGATCCGCCGGCTCCCGGGCAGGGCGCAACAGCTTGAGTGATGACCGAACTTCCTACCCAGAATGACCTGGGCGAGGTTCAGAGGGTCTGCGGCCCGATTGCCGCACTCTCAGCGCTGTGGCGCTCCCCTGTCGGAATATGAAGATGTGTACCGCTCAAGAATACCGGCCGTGGCCGGAATGCCTACCGCTCGGTCGCGGCCAGCTGGCCGCACGCGCCGTCGATCTCCTGCCCACGGGTGTCCCGGACGGTGACCGGCACCCCGTGCGACGCGATGGCCTCGACGAACGCCTTCTCGTCCTCGGGACGGGAGGCGGTCCACTTCGAACCCGGCGTCGGGTTCAGCGGGATCAGGTTGACGTGCACGGGCTTGCCCCTGAGCAGCCGGCCGAGCCGGTCACCGCGCCAGGCCTGATCGTTGATGTCCCGGATGAGCGCGTACTCGATGGACAGCCGGCGGCCGGACTTCTCCACGTAGTCGAACCCGGCGTCGAGGACCTCGCGCACCTTCCACCGCGTGTTCACGGGGACCAGCGTGTCGCGCAGCTCGTCGTCGGGCGCGTGCAGCGAGATCGCCAGCCGGCACTTGAAGCCCTCGTCGGCGAACCGGTGGATGGCGGGCACCAGCCCGACCGTCGACACCGTGATGCCGCGCTGGGACAGGCCGAGTCCGTCCGGCGCGGGGTCGGTGAGCGCCCGGACGGCTCCCACGACCCGCTTGTAGTTGGCGAGCGGCTCGCCCATGCCCATGAAGACGATGTTCGACAGCCGGGCCGGCCCGCCGGGCACCTCGCCGTCGCGCAGGGCGCGCATCCCGTCGACGATCTGGTGCACGATCTCCGCGGTCGACAGGTTGCGGTCCAGTCCGGCCTGCCCGGTGGCGCAGAACGGGCAGTTCATCCCGCAGCCGGCCTGCGAGCTGATGCACATGGTCACCCGGTCCGGGTAGCGCATCAGCACGGACTCGACGAGCGTCCCGTCGAACAGCCGCCACAGCGTCTTGCGCGTGGTGCCCTCGTCGGTCGACAGATGCCGCACGACCGTCATGAGCTCCGGAAGCAGCGCCTCCTGGAGCTTGCCGCGCGAACCGGCGGGGATGTCGGTCCACTCCGCCGGGTCGTGCGCGTACCGCGCGAAGTAGTGCTGCGAGAGCTGCTTGGCGCGAAACGGCTTCTCACCGATCTCGGCCACGGCTTCCTTGCGCTCTGCGGGCGTGAGGTCGGCGAGATGCCGCGGCGGCTTCTTGGCTCCGCGCGGGGCGACGAAAGTGAGTTCTCCGGGTGCAGGCATAACACCTTCAGTGTGGCAGATCATCTGCGGGTCCCCAGGCCAGAGAGGGGTGGGGGTGGTCACCCCTGGGCGGCCTCTGTCAGCTTCTGTCGACCTCTCACGGCCCAGGGACGGCCCAGGAATGATCTTGGAAGAGGCCCCTGACCGGCCACGAACGGGGCGGGGAAGAGTCGAGGGCGGTCGCGGGGCATCAACACCCGCGACCGCCCCCGATTTACTGACGATCAACGATTGATCGGAATCTCGTAGACGATCTCGCAGTGAGCGACGGGCACCACAATGTCCGCCGTCTCGACGGGCCGTCCGTCGTCGCTGTAGTAGGTCCGCCGGATGTGCGTGACCAGCGCGGCCTTCTGAATGCCGAGCAGCGACGCCTCCTCGGCTGTCGCCGTCCGCGGTTCCGGCTGCTCCACGGCGTGGCTGATGGTGATGCCGATCGCGGCCATCCGCTTCACGACACCGGCTCCGGCGTGCGGGCCTCCTTCGGGGAGGACGACGAGAGTGCCGGCCGTGAGGTCGTACGGCTCCCAGCTCGTCGACAGCTGCACCGGCCTGCCGTCGGCCAGGAACTCGTACGCCGTCCGCACGCACAGCTCGCCCTCGCCGATCCCAAGCCGCGCGGCGATGTCGGCGGGCGCCGGCACCTTGGCGTCGGTCCGGCTCTCCCAGTCCCCCGCCCTGCCGATATCCCTCATGTCGGCCCGGAACGGCGACCCGTCGCGCCGCTCCCGCGCCGCCGACCGCACCACCCGCACCCGCTGCCGGGGTTCGGCGACGTAGGTACCGGATCCGGCGCGCCCCTCCAGCAACCCCTGAGAGATCAGCAGCTCCTGCGCCCGGCGGACCACGTTCTCGCCCACTCCGCACTCCTGGCCGATCTGGGTGCGAGAGGGCAGACGGTCACCCGGCTCCCATACATGCTCCGCAATCCGGCGCCGGAGTTCGTCGGCGATGCGGAGATAGGGCGGCTGCTCAGGCATATGGAAAATCTAGTCCACTAGCCTTAATCTAGTTAACTAGCTTCACTGAAAGTGATCGCTGGTGACGGAGGCTGTCCTGTGCCCGCTTCGGGAGTTAGCGCGGCGGCCATCGCCGCCCGGCTGTCCGCCCTCGGGCTTCCCACGCGAGTGGAGGAACACCGTCGTCACACGTCGGTCGAAGCGGAGGTGCCGGACGGGCTCTCCGCCGAGGCATGGCGGGAGGTCCTGGACGTGGTGGCCGAGGCCGATCGGTTCGGACTCCTCGCCACCAGCTTGAACGGCCGCACCCTCTGGGCGGTCGTACGCAGAACGGTCCCCACGACGGGCGATGTCGGGGGACCGAGCTATCAGCGATAGGAGCTGAACAGCATGCGCAACCGTATCCGCCGAGCCGTCGCCCTCACCAGGGCGCGGTACTCGTCGTCGCACTCCCCCAAGGGCAGGCACCGCCACGACTTAACGGCCGTCCACCCGCCGACCGCTTCCGCTTTCTCGGCGCCCGCTGACGCGTTGACGGTCATCCTGGGTCGGGCCTCCATCGACGCGGATCACCGTCCCTCGCTCGCGGCTGATGACGTCGCGCTCGTCCGCCCGTACTTGCTGGCCTGGGAGGAGCGCGTCCGGACGCGCCCGGTGGTCGTCGCTCCCCATCTGCCGATCCATGCATGGCCGGCCCTCGCGGGGATCCACTGATGCCCTCGATGTCCTCAAAGCCGTCTCGCCGACATCTCCGCATCACGGACGCCCCGGCCGCTCCCTACCGCTCGACCGCCTGCCGCATCGGCACGCACCCTGCCTGCGCGGAGTCCTCCCCGGCCTCGGCGCCAGCCGGCCTTCCTGTGATCTACGAAGCGTGCGACTGCCCATGCCACCCGACAGCCGACCGAACCTCTCCCTCGGAGGTGGAGCGATGAACCCATGGGCTCCCGGCGGCGCGCTGGTCGGCAGCGTCGAGGTCACCGCGGCCACTGTGCAGCGTGGCGACGTCATCCAACTCGGCGGTCGGGCCTGCCGGGTGAGAGACCTCTTCCAGCTCCCCCAAGGGGCCAAGCAACTGGTCTTCGAGTCCGGCGAGCTGCTGACCATCCATGCACGCACCCGGCTCCTCGCCGTACGGTCGCTGAGAAGGCGGTGACCGGGTCCGTGCCTTCTCGCCATCACGACATCGCCGACCGCCTCCGCCGCCAGATCACGACCGGCCGCATCCAGCCCGGTGAACGCCTTCCGTCCGAAACCGACCTGGCCGACCGGTACAACGTCAGCACGCTGACTCTGCGCAGCGCCCTCGCCGCACTACAAGGGGAAGGCCTCGTCGAGAAGATCCACGGCAAGGGCAACTTCGCACGCCGCCCCCTTCGCAAGATCATGTACGTCGGCGGCTGGGGAACCCTGGACCCGTGGACCGCTACTGAAGCCGCTCTGCGTGTCACCGTTCGCACCACCGCGGTTCCAGCGCACGGACATCTCACGGCCTTGCTCAACGTGCCCATGGGCAGTCCCGTCGTCGAGGTCTCGTGCGTCAGCTTCGAAGAAGCGTCACCGCACGGGCTGGCCCGCATCTACATCCCGCGCGACCTGGTGCCGGCGGGAGTACTCGACGACGAATCCGCGTACGGGGAAGAGATCAAGAGATTCGCCATTCTCGGTCTTCGCCAACTGCCATCCGCGAGACGGTGTGCGCCCGTCCAGCGACACCGGACGAAGCATCGGCCCTTCGGCTCGGCTCCACCGGGCCTCCTCGCCATCACGCGAACCGCGACCGACTCCGCTGGACGTGTTGTCGAGGCCGCGCTGCTGGCCTTCCCGGGTGACCGCATCGACGCGGTCTTCACCACCCACCACGTGATCGACGAGAGGTAGACGCAAGGATGACGGCACAAGACGAACTGCGACTCCTCCCGTGGTCGGGCCCCGGCGGAAACCCCTGCTACTTGAGCACCGACGACCGGGACGGCTTCATGTCCCGCCTGGCGGACAACATCGAATCGGTCCAACTCGGCACGGCCGCCGAACTCCTGGAGCGTGCCTCCGAAACGCTCAACGATCAGGACGCGGCCCCGGAGGAAAAGCACCGGCTGGCGAAGGAACTGACCGGAGCCCTACGAGACGTCCTCCGCGTCGCGATCAGCCGCGGTCACCTACTGGCGGTGAAGGAACCACACGGCATCTGAAGACACGCCCGCACAACGGCACCTGCCGATGACGCTCCTCCCTTCTACACGGGGAGGGGACCCCGAAGACCAACCCGGGCTCCCCTCCCCGTCGCGCTGTGCCAGGCCCGCCGTATACGCGTCACACCAAGGCAGATAGAAACCCTTATGGAGAAATTACCCCATTCGAGTGAATGATGACTTCTCGACACTCGCGAGGCCTTATAACTCTCATATGGCAGATTTCCTAAAGATCACAACCATTGCGGCTAGCGTCGTTACAGTCGGTACGGCCGTGAGCAGCTGGCTCACGGACCTGCCCTCGATGCGGCCGGTGGCCGTAGGTGCTTGCGGTGTCGCACTGATCACGTGGACATACAGGGCTCTCTCGCCGATTGGGCTTAGCGACCACACAAAGCAGGCGCTAATCGGCTCCTTAGTCGCCCTGACAGGCACCTGGGCAGCTCTCTCCTGGCCGGGCTTCATGAACCTTGGGGGCGGCCAGGCATCGACCGATGCAAAAGCTGCGGAAAGCTTCAAAGATCCGCTCAAAATGGCAGAAAAGGCTGCAAAACAGCTGAAGCGCGACATTCAACCTGGTCCGAACTCTGACGTTGGCACATGCGCGACAGTGAAGGGAGAAGGCCAGATTCCCGAGGGTTACCAGATTTGGGTAGGCAATCTCAATGACGCTGCAGGTCAGCCATCGACCGGTGCGATCTTTAACCTGCAGCGTGCCACTGCAAAGCAAGGCGGATGGGGAACCGACTCCTTCAATGTCGGCGCCCCTAATCGCACGGGCCCGCGTTGGCTTCACGTGTATCTACTGCCCGAAGCTGCTGGCAATATCATCGAGAGTCGCCGAATCGCCGGGGTTGAGAAGTTGCCCGCCATGGATCTCAATGGTCCGATGGAAGGCGCAGCTATGATTGCGGAAATCCGCGTCCAGCGGACAACCGCTCACACATGCCCTTGGGAAAAGGACTGACGTTCCAGACCCAAGGGCTGTTGCCCATGTTCGGCGGCATGGCATAAATACTCCATCCCGCGTTGTCACTAATTCAATAGTTCGCCCGGTCGGTCAGTCCGGCCCCACCAAACGTGCCGCCCGATGCGCTTCCGCCGAGGCCGGCAGCCCTTTGGATGGAGGAGGAACTGCCGACCTTCGGTTGGCTGACGCCAGGGCAGGCCGGGGCCTCTAAGGACGGGAGCAACCTAGAGTGCGCGACCTCTTCGTCCCGAACTCTCGGCGGGAAGGTCTTTGAGGGTTCTTGGGCTGCTCAATCGGCCGTGGACGGCTTTTGAGGTACCGCCTCGGTCGCTGAGGTTGCTGTACTTCCGTGCTGTACAGCTTCGGCTGGCGGGCAGTGGCGAGGTTGTTACGGCTGGCTAGCGTGCTCGGGTGGGTGTCGCCCAGGATTTACTCGCACTGGGCGAGGGTGGCCTCGTACAGCGGGATGGCCCGTCCCAGATCCCCTGCCGACCGGTAGGCGGCGGCGAGGTTGTTGCGGCTTTGCAGGGTATCGGGGTGGCTGTCGCCCAGGACCTGGTCACGCTGGGCGAGGGTGGCCTCCAGCAGCGGGATGGCCCGGCCCAGGTCCCGCACCGACTCGTATGCGAAGGCGAGGTTGTTGCGGCTGACCTGCGGCAGAGTGGTGTGGGGCTCTGCCCGCAACCCGGGTCAGTCCCCGCACGATCTGGCCCGCGAATGGCACGGTCCCTCCGCCTCGAACGTTCCTTGGCGGAGCTTGACGCCAAACGCACCCAACAACGACCGTCTACGGCACGCCCGCCAGTTCTCAGCTAGCTGCCGCTACTACGCATGGACGTGTATCTGTGGGATGCGGGTGCAGGCATAACTCTTCCAGTGTGGCAGATCAACTCGGATGGCCCAGGCCGGAGCGGGGTGGGGGTGGTCACCCGGGAGCGCCGATCGCCGACGTCGGTCGATCTCGTACGGCCCGGGGACGGCCCGGCGTAGCGGGTTCAGGGGAATTCCGCGCGATTCGGGGGAATCGCGGGGTTCGGGGGAATTACAGGGAAGGGGACCGTCAGGCGCCGGACCGGGCCGTCAGCCGGTCTCAATGATCATGTCGACCAGGGTCGTGGCCGTGGCCCGCAGCCGGGACGGATCCCGGTACACGCTCTCGATGACGACGTTGCCGCGCGTCAAGGTGACCAGGAGCCTCGCCGCCTCGGCCGGGGGCACCGCCAGCAGGCCCGCGGTCTCGTCCCTGGAGAGCCGCTCGGTCAGGACGCGTTCCAGGCCGTCCAGCAGGCCGCGCAGCGCCGCCCTGATGGACTCCGTTCCGGCCCGGGTGTCGGTGGCCGTCCTCGTCGACAGACAGCCGCGGGCGGGGGTGCCGACCGTGAGGGACGCGATGGTGAAGTCGAAGAAGTCCAGCAGCCCCTGTCGCAGGTCAGGGTGCGCGAGGCGCGTCGCGGCGGCGGCGAGGAAGGCGTCTTCGTAGTCCTTGAAGACGCGCAGGAACAGCGTCTCCTTGTCGCGATACGCGTGGTAGAGCGAACCGCGCTGTACGCCGGTCGCGAGCGCCAGGTCCGCCATCGAGGTGGCGCCGTAGCCCTGACGCCAGAAGACGTCCAGGACCTGCTCCAGTGTCTGCTTCTCATCGAACTGACGTCGCCCTGCCACGTCCTCACGCTAGCCATCTTTGACGCAGTCGTCAAAGTTTGCGACGCTGTCAAACATGACGGGTATGTCAAAGATGACGAGGGCGTCGTAAGGCGCACGCCCGCTCTTCTCGGGGGCAGGCCCGCCCCCACACATCGATGCGCTGATCAGCGCGGCCAAGGAGTGACCCCATGCCCCGCAGGCGAGTACTCATCACCGGCGCGTCCAAAGGCATCGGCCGCGCCCTTGCCGAACAGCTGGCGGAAGAAGGCCATGCCCCGGTGGGCATCGCCCGCAGCGCGCCGCGGTCCTTCCCGGGCGAGTTCTACGCCGCCGACCTCGCCGACCGCGCGGTCACCGATCAGGTCCTGGGCGAGATCCTGGGCGCGGGACCGGTCGACGCCGTGGTCAACAACGTGGGTCAGGTGCGACCCGCGCCGCTCGGACAGGTCGTCCTCTCCGACCTCGACGCGGTGCTCGACATGAACGTGCGCACCGCGGTCCAGATCGTCCAGGCGGTCCTGCCCGGCATGCTCGATCGGTCCTGGGGCCGTGTGGTGAACGTGACCAGCCTGGTCACCCTGGGGCTGCCCGATCGCACCTCCTACGGCGCGGCCAAGGCCGCCAACGAGTTCCTGACGCGCGGCTGGGCCGGAGAACTCGCCGGACACGGGATCACCGTCAACGCCGTCGCCCCGGGCCCCACCGAGACCGAGCTGTTCCGGGAGACCAACCCGCCGGGGTCGGCCTCGGCCGCCCGCTACCTGGCGAGTGTCCCCATGGGAAGGTTCGGGCGCCCGGACGAACTCGCGGCCGCCATCGCCTTCCTGCTCTCCGAGCGGGCGGGCTTCATCACCGGCCAGGTCCTGCGCGTCGACGGCGGTGCGAGCATCGGCCGCAACAGCGCCTGAGACCGACGGACACGACGGCTCGTACCGGCTTTGTACCGACTCGTACCGGCTCGCGGGCCGTGCGCTCCCCGGGAGTCCGTCGTCAGCGGCGGCCGGGATCCAGCGAGTCCCCGCCGCCCGAGTCAGCCATGACGAGAGCACCGTCAAAGCCCAGGTGGCCCATGCGGCCAGACGGCTAGCCATCACAAGAGCACCGTCAAAACGGCCGGCAGTCCAGGCCGCTCAGCCGCCCGTCGCCAGCGCGTCGCGCACCGCGGCGATCTCGCGCTCCAGCTCGCGGTAGTGATCGGTGACCTTGTGCTCGGGCGTGGGGGTGACGCGGCCCTCGTCGAGTGCGCTCAGCCGGTCGCCGAGGGCGGCGAGCGTCGCCTGCCGGCCGAACCAGCCGGATGCGCCCCGCGCCGCCGCCAGCTCGTCCCGCGCGGCGCGATGGGCGGAGTGGATCCGTTCGCGGAGCGGGACGAGGTCGTCGCGCAGCCGCTCGGTCGTCCGGCGCAGTTCGCCCACGGACTCGATGGCCTCGACGAACGGCTCCCCGGCCGCCGCCATCTCCTGGGCCTGTTCGACGAGCTCCTCCAGCGAGGGCATGATCGCGTCGAGGTCGTCCGGATCCTTGCCGACGAGGAGCGCACGGGTCTCGGTGTAGCGCTCCGACATCCCGTCCACGTCCGCGAGGACCCGCGCCGCCGCGTCCGTCTGCTCCCGTATCGCGTCGGCGGGCAGTCCGTCCCCGCGGCCGAGCAGCACGGCGATCTCCGCCAGCTCCCGCGCGAGCGCCTCCCGCAGTTCCAGGAGCGCCTGATGGGCCCGGTCCGCCCCTTCCACGGTCGACCGGAAGCTCTCCGTGAGCCCTTCGACCGCCTCCCGCGCCTCCTGCTCGCGCCTGGCCCGCCTACGCCCCCACATAGCGCTCCACCCCTCCCGCACCACGGATCACGGCGTCGTGATCATAGGGGCGGAAGGGGTGGTTCCGAAGAGCTGTGGAGCAGCGCGGCCGGCCTGGGAGCCGTTAGCCGGACCCCACGAAGATGACCAGCAGCAGCCACACCACGGGAGCCGTCGGCAGCAGCGAGTCCAGCCGGTCCATGATGCCCCCGTGCCCGGGAAGCAGCGTGCCCATGTCCTTGATGCCCAGGTCCCGCTTGATCATGGACTCGCCGAGGTCGCCGAGTGTCGCGCTGGCGGCCACCGCGAGGCCCAGCAGCAGGCCCTGCCACCACTGGCCGTCGTCGATCAGGAACTGCATGCACAGCGCGCCCGCGACCATGGCGAACGACACCGCGCCCAACAGCCCCTCACGGGTCTTGCCGGGGCTGATGCGCGGAGCCAGCTTGTGCTTGCCGAAGCGCCACCCGACGGCGTACGCGCCCGTGTCGCTGACCACCGTCAGCAGCAGGAACGTCATCACACGCCAGGCGCCGTCGTGCGCCGTCAGCATCATGGCCACGAACGTGGCCAGGAACGGGACGTAGAACGCGGCGAAGACTCCCGCCGTGACGTCCTTGAGATAGCCCTCCGGCGGCTCCGTCATCCGCCAGACGAGCACGGCCAGCGCGGTGAGCGCCATGGCGACCCACGCGCCCTCCGCCCCGCTGACATAGCCGGCGACGACCATCGCCGCGCCGCCGAGTGCCAGCGGCACCAGGGGCGCCTTGATGCCCTTGCGCTCGTGGAGCCGACTGGTCAGCTCCCACAGGCCGACGACCACGGCGACCGCCACCACGCCGACGAACACGGCCTTGACGACGAACAGGGACGCGATGATCACCGCGCCGAGTCCGGCGCCGACGCCTATGGCCGCGCCCAGGTCACGGCCCGCGCTCTTCTTCTGCGGTGCGGGCGCCGGCTGAGGGGCGTCGGGCATGGGCTCCGGATTCTGCGGCACCGCCGCATGGGGCTGCGCCGACGGGGTCTCGTCGCGGTACGGCTGCTCTCGATACGACTGATCGCGATACTGCTGATCGCGGAACGACTGTTCGCGATACCGCTGATCGAGATACTGCTGATCGCGGAGCGGCTGTTCTCCGACCGGTTCATCGCGGAACAAGTCGTTCCGGTACGGCTCGTCGCGGAACGGCTCGTCCCCGAACAAGGGGCCGCCCGGCCGAGCGGCCCCCCGGTCGTCATCCTGGTCTCCGCCATGGGCGGGTGGGCCGGGCACGATGGGCATGGGGCGAGTGTGCTGCGCCTCAGGCGCATCGTACGCGGGACCCGCCGGGGCAGCCCCCTGGACAGGCCCCTGGTCGGACGGCCCCCAGTACCCGGCTTGTGGCGGCGCTCCCCAGGATGAGTCGTTCATCAGACCTCGAGCAGCTCAGCTTCCTTGTGCTTCAGGAGCTCGTCCACCTGGGCGACGTACTTCGCGGTGGTGTCGTCGAGCTCCTTCTCCGCACGGCGGACCTCGTCCTCGCCGGACTCCTTGTCCTTGACGAGCTTGTCGAGGGCGTCCTTCGCCTTGCGGCGCACGGAACGGATCGAGACCTTGGCGTCCTCGCCCTTGGTCCGCGCGACCTTGATGTAGTCCTTGCGGCGCTCTTCCGTCAGCTCGGGGAAGGTCACCCGGATGATGTTGCCGTCGTTGCTGGGGTTGACGCCCAGGTCGGAGTCGCGGATCGCCTGCTCGATGTTGCGCAGCGCGCTCTTGTCGAACGGCGTCACCACGGCCATGCGCGGCTCCGGCACCGAGAACGAGGCCAGCTGGTTGATCGGCGTCAGCGCGCCGTAGTAGTCGGCCACGATCTTGTTGAACATCGCCGGGTGCGCACGGCCGGTGCGGATCGCGGCGAAGTCCTCCTTGGCGACCACGACGGCCTTCTCCATCTTCTCCTCGGCCTCGAGGAGGGTCTCTTCGATCACCACTTGCTCCTGCGTGTCTTGAGTAGGCCCGGCCACGGTTCCCTGTCGGGGCCGGTGACCGGCTGCGTCGCGTCTTCTTCCTGCACGGTTCCCGACCGGCAGGACATTGTCCATCCCCCGACCAGGGTCCGTCCCGTCCGTCCCGCGGACGGGTTTCGTCCCCGGGGACGAGGTGGTGCTCCGGTCAGTTCCGGCTGTCCTGGTCACCCACAAGCGTGCCGATCTTCTCACCCTTGACGGCGCGCGCGATATTGCCCTCCGCCAGAAGCTCGAAGACCAGGATCGGCAGCTTGTTGTCGCGGCACAGCGTGACGGCGGTGGCGTCGGCGACCTTCAGCTCGCGGGTGATGACCTCGCCGTAGCCGAGGGCGTCGAACTTGACCGCGTCCGGGTTGGTCTTCGGGTCGGAGTCGTAGACCCCGTCCACGCCGTTCTTGCCCATCAGCAGCGCCTCGGCGTCGATCTCCAGGGCGCGCTGCGCGGCGGTGGTGTCGGTGGAGAAGTACGGCATGCCCATACCGGCACCGAAGATGACCACACGGCCCTTCTCCAGGTGCCGCACGGCACGCAGCGGGATGTACGGCTCGGCGACCTGGCCCATGGTGATGGCGGTCTGGACCCGGCTGTCGATGCCTTCCTTCTCCAGGAAGTCCTGGAGGGCGAGGCAGTTCATCACGGTGCCGAGCATGCCCATGTAGTCGGAGCGCGCGCGGTCCATGCCACGCTGCTGGAGTTCGGCGCCGCGGAAGAAGTTGCCGCCGCCGATGACGACCGCGATCTGCGCCCCGTCGCGGACGACGGCGGCGATCTCACGGGCGATCTTGTGCACCACGTCGGGGTCCACACCCAGGCCCCCGCCACCGGCGAAAGCCTCTCCGGACAGCTTCAGCAGAAACCGGCCGCCTACTTTGCCGTCGTCGCTCGTCTGGGCCTTGGTGGTCATGGAGATCCCGCCTCTTTCACGTGGTGCACATACGAAGAAGGCCACTGCCGGTGGGGTGTCGTTCGCAACCCGTGCGCGGCAATGGCCTCCTCGTCAGATCTGCTGTCGTCCGTCACGCGCGCGCGTGACGACGCCGTACGCGGACGACTGCTGTCGACCCTAGCGAAGTTCCGCCGGGAGTCGCGCGCCGATCGCGGTACGGACTCAGATGCCGACCTTGATGCGCGTGAAGCGCTTCAGGGCGACACCCGCCTCGTCCAGAACCTTCTGGACCGACTTCTTGTTGTCGAGCGCGTACGGCTGGCCGAGCAGCGTGGCGTCCTTGAAGAAGCCGTTGAGGCGACCGTCGACGATCTTGGCGATCGCGGCCTCGGGCTTGCCCTCGGCGCGGGTGGTCTCCTCGGCGATGCGACGCTCGGACTCGATGACCTCGGCCGGGACGTCCTCCTGGGCGAGGTACTTCGGCGCGAAGGCAGCGATGTGCTGGGCGACACCGCGGGCGACCTCGGCGTTCGGCTTGTCCAGCTCGACGAGGACACCGATCTGCGGGGGCAGGTCGGGCATCGTGCGGTGCATGTACGCCGCCACGTAGCCGTCGGTGAACTGCGCGAAGCGGTCCAGGACGATCTTCTCGCCCAGGTTGGCGTTGGCCTCGTCCACGAACGCCTGGACGGTCTTGCCGGCCTCGATCTCGGACGCGAGCAGCGCGTCGATGTCGGCCGGGGAGGTCTTGGCGACGTGCTCGGCGATGGCGGCGGCCACGGCCTGGAACTTCTCGCCCTTGGCGACGAAGTCCGTCTCGCACTTCAGCTCGACGAGGACGCCGGAGGAGTTGTCGTCGGCGATGATCGAGACCACGGCGCCGTTCTCGGCGGAGCGGCCCTCGCGCTTGGCGAC
Organism: Streptomyces sp. NPDC002306; assembly: GCF_053593435.1. Lineage (NCBI taxonomy): Bacteria > Bacillati > Actinomycetota > Actinomycetes > Kitasatosporales > Streptomycetaceae > Streptomyces > Streptomyces sp. NPDC002306. The sequence continues at coordinate 176,264 of NZ_JBSFCK010000013.1, read as the reverse complement.
GCCCTTCTGGCCCTTGATACGGAGCGCTTCGACGGCCTTGTCGACGTTGCCCTCGGCCTCGTCCAGCGCCTTCTTGCAGTCCATCATGCCGGCGCCGGTGAGCTCACGGAGCTTCTTGACGTCGGCGGCGGTGTAGTTCGCCATGATTCCTGGAATCTCTCTCGAAGTCTGAAGATCTACGGGCCGAACGGCGGGGGCTTTGTGCCCCCGCCGTCCAGTAAACCCGAAGGGGTGAGGGGGTCAGGCCTGCTCGGCGTCCGCGGCGGGGGCCTCGGCGGCGGGAGCCTCGGCAACCGGCGCCTCGGCGGCCTCGACCTCGACGGCCGCGACCTCGGCCTGCTCGGCGTCGGCGACCTTCTCCGTCTCGGCGGAGGTCTGGACCTCGGCCTCGTCGGCCTTCTTCTCGCCCTCGAGCAGGTCGCGCTCCCAGGCGGCGAGCGGCTCGCCCGCGGCCTTGTCGCCCTTGCCCTCGGTGGCGACACCGGAGCGGGAGATCAGGCCCTCGGCGACCGCGTCCGCGATCACACGGGTGAGCAGCGTGACGGAGCGGATCGCGTCGTCGTTGCCCGGGATCTTGTAGTCGACCTCGTCGGGGTCGCAGTTGGTGTCGAGGATGGCGACGACCGGGATGTTGAGCTTCCGGGCCTCGCCGACCGCGATGTGCTCCTTCTTGGTGTCCACGATCCAGACGGCGCTGGGAACCTTGGACATCTCGCGGATACCGCCGAGGGTCTTCTCCAGCTTGGCCTTCTCGCGCGAGAGCACGAGAAGCTCCTTCTTGGTCAGACCGGACGCGGCGACGTCCTCGAAGTCGATCTGCTCGAGCTCCTTGAGGCGCTGCAGACGCTTGTAGACGGTGGAGAAGTTGGTGAGCATGCCGCCCAGCCAGCGCTGGTTGACGAAGGGCATGCCGACGCGGGTGGCCTGCTCGGCGATGGCCTCCTGCGCCTGCTTCTTCGTGCCGACGAACATGACCGTGCCGCCGTGGGCGACGGTCTCCTTGACGAACTCGTAGGCGCGGTCGATGTACGACAGCGACTGGAGCAGGTCGATGATGTAGATGCCGTTGCGCTCCGTGAAGATGAAGCGCTTCATCTTCGGGTTCCAACGACGGGTCTGGTGACCGAAGTGGACGCCGCTTTCCAGCAGCTCCCGCATCGTGACGACGGCCATGGCCGTTCTCCTTGAGTTTCTCGGTTGCCGCGGATACCGGACGGCATCCGCGCCTGACGCCCGCATTGCGCCGTGCCACAAAGGACCGAGGGGCGCTGACAGGGACCGTCGCCGGTCGCCATATCGGGGCGTGCGAAGTCGACCCGGTGACCCGGATCGCCAGAAGAAGTGTACGGGACCGGCGGGGTCGCGGGTGACGCCGCTGTCCACAACCGGCGAGTAGTCCACAGATGCCGGTCATGTCCGGTCAGCCTGCGGGACGGTTCTCGCATGCCTCCGACACGTACGAACCGATGGGCGCCACTGCCGCGCCTCCTGCCGACCCTGGTCTTGTCGGCTCTGACCCTTACCGTCCTGACCCTGACCCTGACCCTGAACGGCCTGTCCCCGACGGCTTCGTTCCCGACCGCTCTGTCCCCGATGGCCCACACCGAGGACCCGCTCCCGGCGGCGGACGACGTGCCGACCGTCGCCCGCGCCTGGCCGGTGGGCTCGCGCCCCTCGGTCCTACGCGGCTGGGAACCCCCGGCGACGGTCTACGGACCCGGTCACCGCGGTGTCGACCTGGCGGCCTCGCCGGGAACACCGGTACGGGCGGTGGCGTCCGGCCGCGTGTCCTTCGCGGGCCGGGTCGCCGGCCGGGGGGTCGTCTCGGTGGAGCTGGCGGGGACGGGCGATCCACCCCTACGGACGACGTACGAGCCGGTGCGACCGTCCGTCCACCAGGGCGACGCGCTGGCACCGGGGGACACGGTCGGCACGGTGGAACCGGCCGGCGGCCACTGCGCCGCCTCGTGCGTGCACTGGGGCCTCCTGCGGGCGACGACCTACCTCAACCCGCTGGCCCTGCTCCCACCCCGACTGCTCCACCCCGCCCCCTCGAGACTCCTCCCGGTACTGGGCGTCCCCGTCCCCCGCTGACCGGCGCGACCCCGCGCACCCATCAGCCGCGCCACCCACAGCACCCCGACGCGAGCCGCCCCGCACGGCACCACCCCGCGTGCGCGACCCTGTGTGCGCAGCCCTGTGTGCGCAGCCCGCCAGCGCAGGCACGCCAACCGCACGCGCCGACCCGAAGGCATCCGTGCCATCCCGAGGCGGCACACCGCCCGGCCTCACCACACCACCCGGGCCGCGCCGCGCACGGCCCGGTCTCAGCCGTGCACCCCGCGCAGCGCCATCCCCACCGCCGCGTCGGTGATCGCCGACGGATCCTCCGCCACACCGAGCTCGATCCGCCGTACGGCCGCGTCGACGACCCCCTGAAGCAGCATCGCCGCCAGCCGGGGCTCCGCGTGTCCCAGCTCCACCAGCGCCTCGACGATCATCGCCACGAGCCCGCCGTGCGCGGCCCGGATCTTCTCCCGGGCCCCCGCGTCGAGCTCGCTCGCGGAGATCGCCACCACGGCCCGGTGCCGCCGGTCGCCGACCAGCGCGAGCTGCTGCCGCACATACGCCTCGACCTTGGCGTCCGGGTCGTCGGCCGCGGCCATCGCGGCCGACACCTCCGCCGCCCAGACCGGGAAGTCGACCTCGCACAGCTCCTCGACCACGGCCGCCCGCGACCGGAAGTACTCGTAGACGGAAGAACGCGCCAGTCCCGTCCGTTCGGCGAGGGCGGGAAAGGTCAACGCCTCCGTCCCGCCCTCGGACAACAGGGACCGTGCCGCGTCCAGCAGGGCGGCTCGCTGCATCGACCGGTGCTCGGCCACAGAGGCCGCTCGAATCCTTGGCACGTCAACCACTGTACGGACGCGCCACGCCGGACGGGAGTGTCTCCCGCCGACGCGCCCACGTTCGGCCAGGTCACCGGCCGAAGCTGGCCAGTTTCGCGCGCAACTGGAGCACGGACTTGGTGTGGATCTGGCTGACCCGGCTCTCGGTCACACCGAGCACGTTCCCGATCTCGGCGAGTGTGAGGCCCTCGTAGTAGTACAGCGTGACGACCGTCTTCTCACGGTCGGGCAGTGTGTTGATGGCCCGCGCCAGGAACCGCCGCAGCTCCCGGTCCTCGGCCACCTCCACGGGATTGTCGGCGGCGGTGTCCTCCAGCGTGTCCATGAGGCTCAGCCGGTCGCCGCCCTCGCCGCCGACGTGCAGCAGTTCCTCCAGCGCCACCACGTTCGCCAGCGACAACTGACTGAACACCGCGTGGAGGTCGTCGACCGCGATGCCCAGTTCGTTGGCCACCTCGACCTCCGTCGGCGTACGGCGCAGCCGGGCCTCCAGCGTCGCGTAGGCCCGCTCCACGTTCCGCGCCTTCTGCCGCACCGACCGCGGGATCCAGTCCAGCGCCCGCAGCTCGTCGATCATCGCGCCCCGGATCCGCGTGATCGCGTACGTCTCGAACTTGATCTCCCGGTCGACGTCGAACTTCTCGATCGCGTCGATCAGCCCGAACACCCCCGACGACACGAAGTCCGCCTGTTCCACGTTGGGCGGCAGCCCGACACTCACCCGGCCGGCCACGTACTTGACCAGCGGCGAGTAGTGCAGGATCAGCTGCTCCCGCAGCCGCTCGTCCCCCGTCGCCTTGTAGGACCGCCACAGCTCGTCGAGCGTCGAGGGAGCGGGCGGCCGCACGCTGCCACCGTCGCGGGCGGCTGGGGGGATCGCCGCCCGGTCGGACCCGGAGGTGTGCTGGGGCATTCGTCGCCTTGTGCCGTTCTGCCGTGAAGTACGGGACGTACGTGAGCCAGGAGTGACTGCGTGGGCTGTCGGGTCGGTGCGGAGTCGGTGGACCGTGTCTGGATCCTTGTGAGCGTAGCGTGACTGGAGCGTCGCGGTGCGCGAAGGGCGAGGCCGACGCCGTGCGCAGAATCGTTCCTTTGGATGCTCCGCCGGACCGGCCCGGTCGCCCTGTGTGACGACCGGAAAGCGTCAACTGCGTGGATTCGCAAGGGCTTCGGGGATCCCCCGGACGGCCGAACACGCTCGGTCAGCACGGACCGCGAGCACCCCGGACGGAGATCATCGACTCGCGTGTCAACTTCCAGCCGTCGCCGTGTCGTTCGACGTAACCAAGTGCTCGTAGTTCGTACAGTCTCGCGATCGCGTCGTCCTCGGTCGTCTGCGCTCCGCGCGCCACCTCGTCCGCGGCCGCGGCCCGGCCGGCCGGCAGCGCGGCGAGCACCCGCCGGGCGCCGGGTTCCAGCAGGTCACGCGGGAGTACCGGGCCCCGCCGGTCCGGCGCCAGCTCTCCCATGCCGCCGACCAGCTCGACGACCTCGGCGGCGTCGGTGACCAGGACGGCGTCGCCGCGCAGGAGCTCGTGCGTGCCCGCGGAGAGCCCGCTGGTGGCCGGTCCCGGCACCGCCATGGTGTGCCGGCCCAACCGCTGCGCCGCCCGTGCCGTGACCAGCGAACCGCTTCGATACGCCGCCTCGACGACCACGGTGCCCCTGGTCAGCGCCGCGATCACCCGGTTCCGCAGGATGAACCGGCTCGGCGTCGGATGATCACCCGGCGGCAGTTCCCCGATCACCAGGCCCTGCTCCGCGATCCGGGTGATCAACTGGGCGTGTCCGCGCGGGTAGGGCCGGTCGACGCCGCAGGCGAGGACGGCGACGGTGGCCCCGCCCGCCCCGAGGGCACCCCGGTGGGCGGCCCCGTCGATGCCATAGGCGCCGCCGGAGACCACCACCCAGCCGCGCTCGGCGAGTCCGGCGGCGAGCACGGCCGCCATGTGGGCGCCGTACCCGGTGCAGGCCCGTGCCCCCACCACGGCGACCGAGCGCAGTGCCCACACCCGCAGGCTCGGCCGTCCCCGCACCCACAGCCCCAGGGGGCGGGCGTCGTCCAGGTCGTCGAGCTGTCCCGGCCACTCGGCCGCACCGGGCCCCACGAACCGCACCCCGGCCGCCCGGGCGACGGCCAGATCCCGTGCGGGCTCGGCCCGCGCGGCCCGCTCCCGCAGCCCGGCCCAGCGCCGCTCGCTCGCCCCGGGCAGCACGGCCCCGCCGTCCCGCAGCCGCCGTGCCACCTCGCGCACGCCGAACCGTCGCACCCATCGCCCGCCGGTCTCATCCCCGGGCTCGATGACCCGGGTGAGCAGGACACGCGCGAGCAGGTCGTCGTCCGGCGCCCCGCCGCCGCTCACGTCAAGACCGTCGTCCGGCGCCTCGCCGCCGCTCACGTCAGGGCCCCGATGGCCATCGGTACGCCACGCGGGACGCCGGTGCGCAGCTGAAGGGCGAGCGCGACGTCCGTGGCATCGGGCCGGTCGTGACCGACCAGGTCCGCGACGGTCCAGGCGACGCGCAGGACGCGATCGAGTCCGCGGGCCGTGAGCACACCGCGCTCCAGGTTCCGTTCGGCCTCGTCCATCGCGCCGCCCAGGGCGTGCCAGCGGTCGCGCAGTTCCCGTCCCGGGACTTCGCTGTTCGTCCGCCAGGGGGTGCCCGCGAGCCGCGCCACCGCCCGCTCGCGCGCGGCCCGCACCCGCTCGGCGACCGTCGCCGTGGACTCGCCGGCCGCGCCCCGCCGCGCCAGTTCGGCCCGGCCGACCGGCTCGACCTCGACCCGGAGATCGACCCGGTCGAGCAGCGGCCCGGAGAGTCTGGCCTGGTAGCGCCGGATGGCCGACGGCGGACACTCGCACGACGTGTCCCGCTGGGAGAAGCGCCCGCAGGGGCACGGATTGGCCGCGAGCACCATCTGGAACCGCGCCGGGAACCGCACCACACCCGCGCTGCGGGCGATGATGACGTGCCCCGCCTCCAGGGGCTGGCGCAGGGCGTCCAGGGCCCGGCCGCTGAATTCCGGGCACTCGTCGAGAAACAGCACCCCACGATGGGCGAGGGAGACCGCGCCCGGCCGGGCGATGCCGGGGCCGCCGCCGACGAGCGCCTGCATGGTGGCCGAGTGGTGCGGGGCGCAGTAGGGCGCGACGTCGATGAGGGGTTTGCCCGGCGGCAGCAGTCCGGCCACCGAGTGGACCGCCGTGACCTCCAGCGAATCCTCCCGCAGCAGCGGGGGCAGCACGGCCGGCAGCCGCTCGGCGAGCATGGTCTTTCCGGCGCCGGGCGGGCCCTCGAGGAACAGGTGATGCCCGCCCGCGGCGGCCACCTCCACCGCGGTGCGGGCGGAGATCTGGCCCACGACGTCCGCGAGGTCGTGCCCCTGGTCGTGCTCGGCGGCGCCGAGGCTGTGCATGCCCGTGGCCGCGCCCGTCCCGGGCAGCCGCAGTCCGGCCAGGAGCGGGTCGGGGCGCCCCGGCTCGTCGGGTTCGTCGTCAGGGACCGGTTCGTCGGCCAGTACGGCGATCAACTGCCGCAGACTGCGGACACCGAGCACCGACACGCCAGGCACGAGCGAGGCTTCGGCGGCGGCGCAGTCCGGCACGACGACCTGCTCGTATCCGGCCTCGGCCGCGGCCAGCACGGCCGGCAGGATGCCCCGTACCGGCCGCACCCGTCCGTCCAGGCCCAGCTCACCGATCATCACGATGTCGGCGAGCACACGGGGATCGATGCGCTCGGCGGCGCCGAGGACCGCGCAGGCGACGGCGAGATCGAACCCGGAGCCGGCCTTCGGCACGGACGCCGGGCTCAGCCCGACCGTGAGCTTCTTCTGCGGCCACGCGTCGCCGGAGTTCACCACCGCGGCCCGCACCCGGTCCCGGCTCTCCGTCAGGCTCTTGTCCGGCAGCCCGACCAGGGTGAAGGCCGCGACGCCTGGTTCGAGGTCGGCCTGCACCTCCACCACCACGCCTTCGACGCCCACCAGCGCCACGGAGCACGTACGCGCGAAGCCCATCTCAGCCCACCCCCCGCACATGCTCGACCGAGGGCGCGCCGCGGCGCGGCAGCAGCACGGCGACCAGGTCGATGCGGACCCCGCCGGGCGGTGCTCCCCCGTGCTCCTGCGTCCACCGTTGCGCCAGGCCGCGCAGGCGTTCCGCCTTGGCCGGCGTGATCGCCGCCAGGGGGTGCTGGAACGGGCCCGCCCTGCGGGTCTTCACCTCGCAGACCACCAGGACCTCGCCCTCGCGGGCGACGATGTCGATCTCCCCGGTCCTGCCGCAACGCCAGTTGCGCTCCAGGAGTGTCATTCCGGCCTCGGCCAGCCGCCGGGCGGCCAGTCCCTCGCCGTATTTGCCGAGTGCGCTGCGTGCCTGCTGCGTCTTCATGTCGGCACCACCTCCGGCGCCAACCGTCACGCATCCGACCCGACGAAGTGGATCTTGGTTGATAACTCGGTGGTTGTGGATATCGCCGTCACCCCTACGAGGGATCCCGGGGCGACGGCGGAGAGGCGGCGGAGAGAATGACCGCCTGAGACCGTCAGCCGCCCGGCAGCTCGAGGTCGCTCTTGTTGAGCTCCTCGATGTTCACGTCCTTGAACGTCAGGACACGGACCTGCTTGACGAAGCGAGCAGGCCGGTACATGTCCCAGACCCAGGCGTCCGCCATGGACACCTCGAAGAACACTTCACCCTGGACCGAGTGCACCTGCATCTCGTAGTCATTGGTCAGGTAGAAACGTCGCTCGGTCTCGATCACGTATTTGAACAGACCGACGACATCGCGGTACTCCCGGTAGAGCTTCAGCTCCATCTCGGTCTCGTACTTCTCGAGGTCCTCGGCGCTCATGGCATGTTCCCCTTCAGCCGTGCGATCCCACCATTGTGCGCCAGTACCCGCGGCACCTAGACGATTTCCGTGTCAAGGATCTCGGGCCTGGCCGGGGGACCCTCGTCGAGCACCCTGCGCAGCAGCTCGGCGAGTCTGGTCGGATACACCGTCTCATGTGCCTGGCTCAGTTCCCGACACGTCCACCAGCGCGCTCCGGCGACGCTGCGCCGCTCCAGTTCGGTGAGCCCCGTGGCGCGCGTCGCGGTCTGGTTCGTACGGGCCAGGAAATACCACTCGTCCTGGTCCCAGCGGCGGCCCGCGAACGGGAAGGAGCACCTGCGCCGCCACAGCACCGGGCCGAGTTCGACCTCGGTGATGCCCGTCTCCTCGGCGAGTTCCCGCAGGGCGGCCTGCTCACGGGTCTCGTCGCCCTCCAGTCCGCCACCGGGTGTGAACCACCAGTCGTCGGCCGGATCGTCCGGTTCATGACCGTGCAGCAGCAGGACGCGGTCGTCGGGGTCGAGCAGCACGACCCGGGCCACCTTGCGCAGTCCCCCCTGGTAGGAGTCCGCGTTCTCGCACGCCGTCGCGTCGCCGCCCGCGTCCGCGGCCTCAGCGGGCACCGGCGGTCCCCGTCCGGGCGCGTCGGCGACCGCCCAGCAGGTTGGCCACGGGGCCGTACGCACCGCCGAGGAGCACCAGCGCGCCGCCGGCGACGATCATGATGCCGATCGTGCGCAGCGGTCCCGGCTCGGAGAGGCCGCCGAGTGCCTGGAAGCCCGTGGGCCGCTTCAGCATGCCGTTCATGGGCCAGACGACGGCGTCGACGCGTGCGGTCACGGCGGCGCTGGCGACGGTGCCTCTGGCGGCGTCCGTGAGGTGGGCGGTGGAGTCCAGGGAGCCCTGACGCTCGTCACCGAGCAGGAAGAGGCGCCCCTTGGGGACCGTCACCGTCGGGAAGTCCTTGATCTCGGCGAGGCTGCCCTTGGGCAGATACGGCTCCACGATCTGCTTGCCGTTGACGGTGAGCTTGCCGTTCGTGCAGCAGGAGACCGTGTCCCCGCCGACCGCGACGACCCGCTTGACCACCGGGGCGTTGTCGACCCAGGTGCTGTCGCGGAAGACGACGACGTCGCCCCGGCGCACCTCGCCGCCGTCGACGCTCTGCGCGAGCACCCGGTCCCCGGCGTCGATGGTCGGGGTCATCGAACTCGTCGGCACGGTGTAGGGCCGGTAGATCAGCGCCGCCCACGCGAATCCCGCCAGGAACAGCACGAGGCCCAGCGCTACGGCCAGGCCGGACAGACGTTGTCCGGTCCGGCTGCCCGCCGGGCCTTTGCCGGTGCCACCGCTGCGCGGGGCCGTACGCGTAGTGCTCTCGCCACCCATGGACCCGCACCCTACCCGGCGGTACCGAAGAGGGGCAGCCCCTCTCCCTCGTCCAGAGCTCCGAGGTCGCAAGCTCCACGGCGGCTTCACGAGGCGAACGGAACAGGAGGGTCCGCCCGCACCCGCATTCAGGCGTCCAGGACCGTCGACCGAGCAGCGCCGGACCGGTCGGCCGACGAGGGCCGGACCGGCATCAGCCGGTCCGGCCCTCGTCGGACGAACTTCAGCGGGTCTCGGACGCGGCCTTCACGTTCTGCCTGCGCCGCCACACCGCGAACGGCACCACACCGACGAGGGCGATGCCCTGCGGCGCCATCGGCAGAACGCCGGCGGCCGAGGACTGGTCGCCGAGGTTCGGCTGGTCGAAGGTGTCCGGGACGGGCAGCGTGCCCCAGCGGGTGATCGGCCAGGCCTTGACGATGGCACGGCCGACGACCTTGTCCACCGGGACCATGCCGTGGTTCTTGTCGCTCTGGTTGTAGCGCGAGTCACGCGAGTTCTGCCGGTGGTCGCCCATGACCCAGATGAAGCCCTTGGGGACCTTCACCTTGAACTGGCCACCCTGGTCGTCCACCGTGCACGGCGTGTTGCCCGGGTACACGTACGACCCTTCCTGGAGCGCCTTGCCGTTGACCTTCAGCGGGCCCGTGCCGTTGCACTCGACCGTGTCGCCGCCGACGCCGATGACCCGCTTGATGAGGTCCTTCTCCTCCGCGGACGGCATCAGGCCGATCCAGCTGAGGAACGTCTGGATGGCGTTCGGGTTGGGCGTGGGCTCGCCCGCCAGCCAGTCGTCGGGGTCGTGGAAGACGACGACCTCGCCGCGCTCGGGCTCCGAACCGAACCAGGGGGTCAGCTTGTCGACCAGGACACGGTCACCCTGCTGGAGGGTGTTCTGCATCGAGTCGGACGGGATCGAGAACGCCTGCACCAGGAACGTCTTGATCAGCAGCGCGAGCACCAGCGCGATGACGATCAGGATCGGCAGCTCCTTCCAGAAGGAGCGCGGCTTGCGCGGCTGGGGCGCGGAGCCTCCTGATCCCTGGCCCTCGGTCCGGCCCCGCGGGTCCGGCGTCGCGCCGTTCCCGCTCGCCCCGGAGTCACTCCCGGAGGTCACGGCGCTGTCCGCGGCCGGGACATCGGCTTCCACGGGGCGCCCGCGGTGTTCCTCGCCGTCGTGGCCCGACCGTGCGCCAACCGCCACATCCCCCACGCCAACTCCTTACTCTGTGCCGCCGCCTACTGCGTACGCGCCGCAGGCCCACCACTCCCATAACGAGCGGGAGTTCCGCAGGGCTCGGGAGTTGGATCGTTCCATTCGGATCGTCGGGAGCAACCCTATGCGACAGTTGGGGACCCGCGGTCGTCCCGGCCTCCGAGTCGGCCACGGAAGAGAATGTTTGCGGTTCCTTGAGACTGTTCCAGTGACCCAGCGGCCAGGCGATGACCATGGCGCGGCCCACCACCTCGTCCTCGGGGACCGTGCCGCCGTAGTCGGTGTTCTGGTGCGAGCGGGAGTCCGCGGAGTTGGCCCGGTGGTCGCCCATCACCCACAGCCGTCCCTGGGGGACGGTGATGTCGAACTCCGTGGTCGACGGGGCGTTCCCGGGATACAGATAGTCGCTCTCACTGAGCGGCACGCCGTTGACCGTCACCCGTCCCTGGGCGTCACAGCACTTGACGTGGTCCCCGCCGACCCCGACGACCCGCTTGATGAGGTCCTTCTCGTTGTCGGACGGGAGCAGGCCGATGAAGGTGAGTGCTTCCTTGACCTGCTTGACGACCACCGGGTCGCTCTTCTTGGTGGTGGTCTGCTCGTCCTGGAGCCAGCCGCCGGGGTCCTTGAACACCACGACGTCCCCGCGCTGCGGCTTGGAGCCGAACCACGGGGTGAACTTGTCGACCAGCACACGGTCGCCGATGCGGATCGTCTGCTCCATGGAACCCGACGGGATCACGAACGCCTGGACGAGGAACGTCTTCAGGACCAGCGCTATCAGGACCGCGACGCCGACGAGGAGGGGTATCTCCTTGACCGCGCCACGCCTGCGGCGCCGCTTGACCCTGCGCTGGAGCTGACGCCGCTCGGCCCGGCTGCGCCCGCCGGCCGGGCTGGCGGCACGTCGGACACCCGTGGGCAGGAGGTTGTCGGCGGCGGCGCCCGTGACACCGCGCGGTCTGCCGCGGTTACCCATGCGCGCCCTCCACCGCCGGCACGCGCGCGTAGGCGCCGGGGCGCTCGAGGCGGGTGAGATGTCCGGCCGGCCAGACGATCCAGGCGGCGCGGCCGATCACGTCGTCCACCGGGATCATGCCGCCGCCGGGCGAGCCGAGGTGGTCGCGGGAGTCGCTGGAGACACCGCGGTGGTCGCCCAGGACGAACAACGTGCCCTCGGGCACCCGCACGTCGAAAGGCACCGTGGAAGGGCTGTCACCGGGGTACAGGAGCGTCGACTCGTCGACAGACCCGCCGTTCACCTGGATCCTCCCGTCCTTGTCGCAGCAGACCACGTGGTCTCCCCCCACACCCACAACGCGTTTGATGTAGTCGGCGTGCCCGAAGTACCCGGTGCCGTCGAAGACGACGACGTCACCGCGCTGCGGCCGGGCACCGAAACGGTACGCCAACTTATCTACGAGAACGCGGTCCCCGACCCTCAATCCGTTTTCCATGGATCCGCTCGGAATCCGGAACGGTTGCACCACGAAAGTGTTGAGAAGGAGCAAAAACAGCAGGCAGATCAACAGGCCCAGCGAGATCCGTCCGCCCGGCAGCCACTCGGTGATCCACGACAGCAACGAGAAACGCGACCGTCCCTCCGGCCCCTGTGTGTCCGGGATCTCCTCGGATCCGGAAGGGCGGGAGGAGCGGTCGCGCTCCGTCGGTCGTGCTTCGGTGTCCATCGGTGCCAGATGTTATCCGGCCCCGCTCCGACACCTTCCTGCCGCCTCGCTCACCTACGGCTCACGAGCAGCGGCACGCGATCACCTGTCGCGCTTCTCCTTGATCTTCGCGGCCTTGCCGCGCAGGTCGCGCAGGTAGTAGAGCTTGGCGCGACGCACGTCACCGCGGGTGACGAGCTCGATCTTCTCGACGATCGGGGTGTGCACCGGGAAGGTGCGCTCGACGCCGACGGAGAACGAGACCTTGCGGACCGTGAAGGTCTCGCGGACACCGGCGCCCTGGCGGCGGATCACCACGCCCTTGAACTGCTGCACACGGGAGCGGTTGCCCTCGATGACGCGGACGTGGACGTTGACCGTGTCACCCGGGCGGAAGGCCGGGAGGTCGCTGCGCAGCGACGCGGAGTCGACGATGTCGAGCAGGTGGGACATTTCGTCTGCTTTCTTCGGTGATGCCACAGGTCATCAACGGAAGTCGGTTGGTCTGGATGAGAGTTCTGCGCGTCGGGACGGGCGTCGTGTCCCCCTGTGGCAGGGGCGCACGCCGGACAGCGCACAACAGCGACCTATTCTTCCATGCCTTCCGGCCTGCGCCAAAATCGGCCGTACGGCTCCCCCGCCGGATCCGGCGCCCAGCCGAGGATGGAGAGCATCTCGCGGTCCTTCTTGTCGAAGGCGGCGGGATCGCAACGCTCGATCAGGTCGGGCCGGTTGGCCGTGGTGCGCCGGAGCGCCTCGTCGCGCCGCCAGCGGGCGATCTTCCCGTGGTGCCCGCTGAGCAGCACCTCCGGGATCCCGCGGCCGTGCCACTCGGGCGGCTTGGTGTAGACGGGCCCTTCGAGGAGGTTGGCCATGGCGCCGGGCGCGAAGGAGTCGTCCCGGTGCGACTCGGCGTTGCCGAGGACCCCGGGCAGCAGCCTCGCCACGGCCTCCGTGATGACCAGGACGGCCGCCTCGCCGCCGGCCAGGACGTAGTCGCCGATGGACACCTCGTAGACCGGGATCCTGGTGGCGTACTCGTCGACGACCCGGCGGTCGATGCCCTCGTAGCGGGCCGGTGTGAAGATCAGCCAGGGGCGCTCGGAGAGCTCGACGGCGAGTTCCTGGGTGAAGGGACGGCCGCTGGGCGTGGGCACGATGAGCGCGGGCGCGTGGGCGCCCGTCTCGTAGCCGTCGGCGAGGGCCGCGTCGAGGGCGGCACCCCAGGGCTCGGTCTTCATGACCATGCCGGGGCCGCCGCCGTAGGGCGTGTCGTCGACCGTGTTGTGGCGGTCGTACGTCCAAGAGCGCAGGTCGTGCACATGGACGTCGAGCCGGCCACGCGCGCGTGCCTTGCCGACGAGCGAGACGTTCAGCGGATCGAGGTACTCGGGAAAGATCGTGACGACGTCGAGCCTCATGCGCTGTCGTCCCGGGAGGAGACGATCTCGGCGCGGTCGTCGATCAGACCGGGCGGCGGGTCGATGACCGCGCGCTGCTCCTCGAGGTCGATCTCGGTGACGATCTCCTCGACGAAGGGGATGAGGACCTCGCTGCCGTCGGGACGCACCACGATGAACAGGTCCTGCGAGGGCAGGTGCGAGATCTCGGTGATCCTGCCGACCTCGGTGCCGTCCACCGTCACCACGTCGAGGTCCATCAGCTGGTGGTCGTAGTACTCGTCCTCGTCCTCGGGCGACTCCTCGGGGTCGACGTCGGCGATCAGCAGGATGTTGCGGAGCGCCTCGGCGGCGGTCCGGTCGCGCACGCCCTCGAAGCGCAGCAGGAGGCGGCCGCTGTGGACGCGGCCCGTCTCGATGGTCAGCGGGCCGGCCGTGGCCGGATCGGTGGCCAGGACGGCTCCGGGCGCGAGCCGCAGTTCCGGCTCGTCGGTACGTACCTCGACGGTGACCTCGCCCTTGATGCCATGGGCGCGGCCGATCCGTGCGACTACCAGCTGCACTGTGCTCGATCTCCTGTCAGACGACTCTTACGACCTGCCGGCCGATACGACATCGGGCCGGGGACGGCCCAGTGGCCCTCCCCGGCCCGAGCCGGTGCTGCGAATGCGTCAGCGGACTTGGTCCACGTCGACGAGGTCGACGCGGACACCGCGGCCGCCGATGGCGCCCACGACGGTGCGCAGAGCGCGTGCGGTGCGGCCGTTGCGGCCGATCACCTTGCCGAGGTCGTCCGGGTGGACCCGGACCTCGAGCACCCGCCCGCGACGCAGGTCACGGGAGGCGACCTGCACATCGTCAGGGTTGTCGACGATGCCCTTCACGAGGTGCTCGAGAGCCTCCTCGAGCATGCTCAGGCCTCAGTCGACTCAGACGAAGACGACTCAGCGGCAGCCTCGTCCTTCTTCTCGGCCTTCTTCTTCTGGGTGATGGCCTCACCCTTGCCCGCGTCGTCGCCGCCGAGGGCGTCGAACAGCGGGCGCGCGGCCTTCGGAGCGGCCACGAGCAGCGGAGCCGGGGCGGGCTCGCCCTTGAACTTCTGCCAGTCGCCGGTCTTCTTCAGGATGGCGAGCACGGGCTCGGTCGGCTGCGCGCCGACACCCAGCCAGTACGCCACGCGGTCGGCGTCGACCTCGATGACCGACGGGTGGTAGGTCGGGTGGTACTTGCCGATCTCCTCGATGGCCCGGCCGTCACGGCGGGTGCGGGAGTCGGCGATGACGATGCGGTAGTGAGGCGCACGGATCTTGCCCAGACGCTTCAGCTTGATCTTGACTGCCACGGAAGTGGTGTCTCCTGGTCTTGACGTGGTTGGGCACGGCGAGATGGCCGCGTGGGGTTGCGGTACCCGAGTGCCCGACGGACGCGTCAGCCGGAGGAGAGAGGGGTCCTATGCGGCTGTCGAGTACAGCTAGCCATTGTGCCACACCCTGAGGGGCGCTTCCGGCCGAGGGGGCGCCCGGGCACACCTGACGGGCACCCGTCGCAGGCGTCGCCGTACGTCGGGTGCACCCCGCCCCGCGCCGTCGAGGCGCGGCTGCCACGAGCAGCCGCGCCCCTCAGCCCGCCGCGCCCACGATCTCCGGAATCCGGAACGGCTTCCCGCAGCCGCCGCACACGATCGGCGCCTGTGCCAGCACGGACGGGACGACCCGCACGTTGCGGCCGCAGTCGCAGACCGCCTTCACGCGCACCCCGCCGCCGGACGAGCCGTGGCGGGCGGCCGGGCCGCGGAAGGCCCGGGTGGTGTCGGCGGACGTGGCCGCCGTGTGCGCCTTCAGGGCGCGCTGGAGGCGCTCCATGGTCGGGCGGTACCGGCGCTTGGCCTCGGGGCTGAGCGTGACCAGCGAGAAGCCGCTGCTGGGATGCGGCTCCTCGGGGTGGTCCAGGCCCAGCTCCTCGGCGATCGCGAGGAACCTGCGGTTGTGGTAGCGGCCGGCCCGGGAGGTGTCACGGACACCGCGCGCGGCGGCGATGCCGTGGACTGCCTCGTGGAGCAGCCGCTCGAAGGAGAGCTCGTGCCCGCACGCGGACGACGACTCCCCGATCAGGGACTCTGGCGCGGCAAGGTCGGGCAGTTCGGGGTGGTACCGCTGAATGTCGGCCCACGCCTCTGCCAGCTCTGCGGCGAGAACAGGTGGTGTCTGTGTCGTGCTCACGTAATGACAACGAGCCGGGGTGCCCCTGTGTTCCGATTCCGGGCCATCCCAAATAATTTGCACGTACCAGTCAGTTGCCGCTGATGCGTCCTGACGAGGGCGGGTGCGCTGATCTGCGGATAAGCCTCACAGCTCGTATCAAGCTGGTGCGTAGGCTGACGTACGCCCCGGCGCGTAGACGTTGTCCACGCGCCGGAACACCTGTGGTCCGCGGATACGCAAGGGGCCTTTCGGCCGCTCTCGTGGCGAAGGCGCTACCTCAGTAAGCGCGCGCGACGATCGCGACGTTACCGGGTGCGTCGCCGTCGTCCGGCACCGACCCGTCCTCGGCGACCAGACAGCGTACGGTCACGGCGTGGTCGGCCAGCCTGGCCTCGCCCTCCTCGCCGAGGGTCGCCCACGGGACGCGCGCCCAGCCACCGCCGGCCGCGACCTCGACGGCCTCCTCGATCGTCGACACCTCGGAGGTACGGGACTCCCGGCGTTCGCGGGACTGGCGCAGCAGCAGCGCCTGATCCTCTTCGAGGAGCGCGGGGAGCGCGTCGACCAGGGCGCCGATCTCCACCGGCTCCTTGCCGCCGGGGATACGGCGGGCCAGCATCGCGGTGCCGTTCTCCAGGTCACGGGGCCCGATCTCGATCCGCACGGGCACGCCCTTGAGCTCCCAGTCGACGGCACGCCGGCCGAAGGGGATGTCCGTGCGGTCGTCGACCTGGACGCGGATCCCCGCCGTGCGCAACCGGTCGCCGAGCTCGCGGACCTTGGCCAGAACCGCGTCGTCGCCCTTGATCGCCAGCACGACGACCTGGATCTGCGCCAGCCGCGGCGGCACCCGCAGGCCGTTGTCGTCGCCGTGCATCATCACCAGGGCGCCGATCATGCGGGTCGTCGAGCCCCAGGAGGTCTGCCAGACCAGTTCCTGCCGGCCGTCCCTGGACAGGTACCGGGTGTTGAAGGCCCGCGCGAAGTTCTGGCCCAGTTCGTGACTGGTCGCCATCTGGAGAGCCTTGCCGTCGCCCATCATGCCTTCGAGGGTGAGGGTGTTGACGGCGCCCGCGAACCGCTCCTTGACGGTCTTGCGGCCGGGGACGACGTCCATCGCGAGGACGTTCACCATGAAGTCCTCGTAGACCTCGCGGTGGATGCGCGCGGCGAAGTCGCGCGCCTCCTCGTACGTCGCGTGCGCCGTGTGGCCTTCCTGCCACAGGAACTCGGACGTCCGCAGGAACAGGCGGGGCCGCAGCTCCCAGCGCACCACGTTCGCCCACTGGTTGATGAGCAGGGGCAGGTCGCGGTAGCTCTGCACCCACTTCGAGAAGTAGTCGTTGATGATCATCTCGGAGGTGGGGCGGACGACCGCGGGCTCCTCCAGTTCCTTGCCACCGCCGTGCGTGACCACCGCGAGCTCGGGCGCGAAGCCCTCGACGTGGTCGGCCTCCCTGGTGAGGTACGACTGCGGGATCAGCAGCGGGAAGTACGCGTTCTGGGTGCCGGTCTCCTTGATGCGGGCGTCCATCTCGGCCTGCATCCGCTCCCACAGCCCGTAGCCGTACGGTCGGATCACCATCGAACCGCGCACCGGGCCGTTGTCGGCCAGTTCGGCCTTGGCGATCAGATCCTGGTACCAGCGCGGGAAGTCGTCCGCCCTGGGCGTGAGTACGGGTGCCTTTGCCATGGCGAGATGGTACGGGCCCACGTTGCGGGGGCGTGAATTCTCGCCACATGCCCCGACAACCCGCAAACCGGACTCCGCAACCCCTGGACGACACCGCGAGCCGGGAGTTTCCTGGCATACGGGGGGAGTGCAAGTGCACATCACGGGGTCACGGATTCAAGCACGGCGACAACTCTCGGCGGATTGGGGCGCTTTCCTATGACACCTACGCTCGTGCGGCAGCACCTGCCTCACTCGGGGCCGGCGCCCCGGGTGGACCTGTGTGCACGCGCGCGTGACTGGTCCGAGATCCAGGAACGAATGCTGGTTCCGCTCTACGAGGCCGCCTACACGCGGCTGGAAGTGGGTCCCGCCACGCGGCTGCTCGGCCTCGGCTGTGGCTCCGGGCTGGCCCTGCTGATGGCCGCCTCCAGAGGCGCCTCGGTCACCGGTGTCGAACCCTCCTCCCCCGAACGGCTGGCCCTCGCCCGGCGACGGCTGCTGCCCGCGGCCTGGGACACACGCGCGCGTACGGACACCCGGCTCGTCGAGGGCTCGCCCGAGGACGCGGCCGACGCGCGGACAGCCGCGTACAACCTGGTGACCGCCTTCGAGCCGATCGGGTGCCTCGCGGGCGACTCGGAGGGGCTCGGTGAACTGCTCGCGGCGGCGACTCCGCTGACCGGGCGAGGGGCACCCGTGGTGCTGGCGGGCTGGGGTCCGCCTGAGCGGTGCGCCACGTCGTCCGTGCTGCGGGTGGCCACCAGGCTGGCGGATCCGCTGCGCAGCACGGCCAGTTGGCGCCCGGCCCGCCGTGACGACCTGGAGGAGGTGGCCCAGCGCGCCGGTCTCAAGCCGGACGGCTCCGGGCGCGTGGCGTGCCCCTTCGGGTACGCCGACATGGACAGCGCGGTACGCGGGCTGCTGTCGACCGGGTTGTTCGACGCGGCCGTCACCGCCACCGACCAGGCGCAGGTCGACAAGGAGTTGACGGAGGCTCTGCATCCGTTCCGGCGTCCGGACGGGACGGTCTGGATGTCGAACGTCTTCCGGTACCTGATAGCCCGCACGCGGTAGTACGGAGAGCCCGGCCGCACTGGTACAGAGGCGCTGCCCGGACGGGTGCGAAGTCCGGGCCCGAACCGGAGCGGAGGCTCGGGCCGGATCAGCGCGGAGGCCCTGGCCGGACCGGTACCGCGGTCCGGGCCGGAGGCGTGGGAAAGCCGTGCCCGAACCGGAGCTGAGGCTCCGGCCCGGCCGGCGCGCGGGCTCCAGCCGTACGAGTACGGGAGCCCCGGTTGCGCGAGCGCGTACACCGCGTCCGTACGAGTGCGTACGCCCCGGCTGCACGAGTGCCCATGCACCGGTCGCATGAGTGCGAATGCCCTGGTTGTACGAGCACGGCGGCTCGGCCCGTACGAGTGCGGCGTGCCTCGGCCGAAAGGGCGCTTCGGCGCGGAAGCCGCGCCCGCACGTGCGCCCGCGGCGCCGGAGGGGCACCCCCGACGCCGTACCGGACGAACGGTCAGCCCATGAACTTCTTGAACTCGTCCGGGAGCTCGAAGTCCTTGCCGCCCTGCTCCGGCAGCCCGAAGGCGTTACCGCCCTGAGCCGCGGCCTCGCGGCGCTGGGCCTCCTCCAGCTCCTGCTGCCGGCGCTTCATCGGGTTGCCCGAGCGCTGCTTGCCCTTGGCCTGCTTCGGCTGCTTCTTGGTCCGGCCGGGGCCGCCACCCATGCCCGGCATGCCCGGCATCCCGGGCATGCCGCCGCCCTGGGCCATGCGGGCCATCATCTTGCGCGCCTCGAAGAAGCGCTCGACCAGGCCCTTGACCGCGCTGACCTCGACGCCGGAACCCTTGGCGATACGGGCGCGACGCGAACCGTTGATGATCGTCGGCTCCTGGCGCTCGGCCGGGGTCATCGACTTGATGATCGCGGCCGTACGGTCGACGTCCCGCTCGTCCAGGTTGGCGATCTGGTCCTTGATCTGGCCCATGCCCGGAAGCATGCCGAGCAGCTTGCTGATGCTGCCCATCTTCCTGACCTGCTCCATCTGGGCCAGGAAGTCGTCCAGGGTGAAGTCCTGGCCCTTCTTGGACGCCAGCTTGGAGGCCATCTTCTCGGCCTCTTCCTGACTGAACGTCTTCTCCGCCTGCTCGATCAGGGTGAGCAGGTCACCCATGTCGAGGATGCGGGAGGCCATCCGGTCAGGGTGGAAGGCGTCGAAGTCGTCGAGCTTCTCGCCGTTCGACGCGAACATGATCGGCTTGCCGGTCACCGAGGCGATCGACAGGGCCGCGCCACCACGGGCGTCGCCGTCGAGCTTGGACAGCACGACACCGTCGAAGCCGACGCCGTCCCGGAAGGCCTCCGCCGTGTTCACGGCGTCCTGGCCGATCATCGCGTCGACGACGAAGAGGATCTCGTCGGGGCTGACCGCGTCGCGGATGTCCGCGGCCTGGCGCATCAGCTCCTGGTCGATGCCGAGGCGGCCCGCGGTGTCCACGATCACGATGTCGTGGACCTTGGCCTTGGCGAACTCCATGGAGTCCTTGGCGACCTTGACCGGGTCACCGACGCCGTTCCCGGGCTCCGGGGCGTAGACCGCGACACCGGCGCGCTCGGCGACGACGCTCAGCTGGTTGACGGCGTTGGGACGCTGGAGGTCGGCCGCGACCAGCAGCGGCGAGTGGCCCTGGTCCTTCAGCCACTTGCCGAGCTTGCCCGCGAGAGTGGTCTTACCGGCACCCTGGAGACCCGCCAGCATGATCACGGTCGGCGGCTGCTTCGCGAAGCGCAGGCGGCGCGTCTCGCCGCCGAGGATCGTGACGAGCTCGTCGTTGACGATCTTCAGGACCTGCTGGGCCGGGTTCAGGGCCTTGGAGACGTCGGCGCCGAGCGCCCGCTCCTTGACGTTCTTGATGAACGTGCGGACTACGGGGAGGGCCACATCCGCCTCGAGCAGGGCGATGCGGATCTCACGCGCCGTGGCGTCGATATCCGCTTCGCTCAAGCGCCCCTTGCCGCGCAAGTTCTTGAAGGTCGCTGAGAGGCGATCGGAGAGAGTATCGAACACGGCGGCGTCGGTCCTCGGAGTCGGGGGCGGGGTGAGCGTCTTCCAGGGTATCCGGCCGCGCAAGACATTCGTCCCCGCCTGCGGTAATCGGCGGCCGAAGACGGCCTGGACCGGCACGTCGGCGGGGAGCACGGCCGAGGGGCGCGGGACCGCGAGGTCACCCCCGCAGCGTCTCCTCCAGCTTGCGCGCCACGGACGCCGCCTCCTCGCTCGGCAGGGGCACACCGTCCGCACCGGTCACGTAGAAGGCGTCCACGGCGTTCGCGCCGAGCGTGCTGACATGAGCGCTGCGCATCCGTACGCCCGCGTCCTCCAGCGCCGACCCGATCCGGAACAGCAGTCCCGGGGCGTCCTGGGCGCGCACCTCGATCACGGTGGCGAGGCGGGACCCCGCGGAGGCGACCGTCACCCGCGCGGGGGGCGCGACGACGCCCCGGCGGCGCGGATAGGCCGCGTCGCGCTCGGCGAGGCGGGTGGTGATGTCCAGGGAGCCGTCCAGCGCACGCACGAGGTCGGCGCGCAGCCGGGTGGCCTGGGGCAGCGAGCCGTACTCCGCGGCGACCCGCCAGTCGAGCAGCAGGACCGAGCCGCCGACGCCGTCCGGCAGCGGCAGGGCGCGCAGCTCCGCCGTGCGCACGGTGAGGCGGTGCACGGCGAGGACTCCGGCGACCGCGGGCAGCACGCCGGGCTGGTCGGGTACGGCGATGAGCAGTTCCACGCCGAGCGGTTCCGGATCCTGCGCGGCGGACGGCTCCGGTTCGGCCGGCGGCTCGCTCTGGGCGCGCAGCGAGAGGACCGGGCCGCCCATGCGATGCGCCTCGACGGCGAGGCGTTCCTGCTCGGCGGTGGGGACGGCGTCCTCGGGCTCCGCGAGGACGTCGCCGGCCAGCACGGCCGCGACCCGCTTCACCAGGTCGGCGACGAGGGATCCGCGCCAGGAGGACCAGGCGGCCGGGCCGGTGGCCAGGGCGTCCGCCTCGGTGAGCGCGTGCAGCAGTTCCAGGGTGCTCTGACTGCCGACGGCCTCGGCGACCGCGCGCACGGTGGCGGGGTCGTCCAGGTCGCGCCGGGTCGCGGTCTCGACGAGCAGCAGGTGATGGCGGACCAGGCAGGCCAGGACGGTCACGTCCGCGCGGTCGAAGCCGATCCGGGCGGCCACGTCCTTGGCGATGATCTCGCCGGCCACCGAGTGGTCGCCGGGCCAGCCCTTGCCGATGTCGTGCAGCAGGGCGGCGACCAGCAGCAGGTCGGGGCGGCTGACGCGGCGGGTGAACTCGGAGGCGCGGACGGCGGTCTCGATGAGGTGCCGGTCGACGGTCCAGATGTGCACGGCGTTGCGCTGCGGGCGGCAGCGCACCCGCTCCCAGTCGGGCAGCAGCCGGGTGATCACTCCCTCGGCCTCCAGCGCCTCCCAGACCTCGATGGTCGGGCGGCCCGAACCGAGCAGGGTCACCAGTTGTTCGCGTGCCTCGGCGGGCCAGGGCGTGGGCAGGGGACGCGCGATGGCCGCCAGGCGCCGTACGGCGTGCAGGGAGAGCGGGAGGCCGGCCTGCGCGGCGGCGGCCGCGGCACGCAGGGGGAGCACGGGGTCGCGTTCGGGGCGCGCGGCACGGGCGAGCACCACCTCGCCGTCCTGCTCCACCACGCCTTCCGCCAGCGGGGAGCGCTCGGTGATCTGCTTGCCGCCGCCGAGCATGGCGCGCAGCCGCGGCCGTACGGCGCGCGAGCGCAGGACGCGGCTCACCTCGCGCCAGGTGACGTCACTGGCGTAGGAGATGACGCGGGCGGCTTCGTACACCTGTCGCAGGAGGGTGTCGGCGTCCAGCAGGCCGAGCTCGGCGGCGACCTGGTCCTGTTCCTGGAGGGCGAGCCGGTCGGTCGCGCGTCCGGTGGTCAGGTGGAGGGCGTCGCGGACGTCGAGGAGCCGGCGCCGGGCGTCGGCGAGGCCCTCGCGGGGGGCGTCGGCGAGCCAGGAGGCGGCGACGGCGCGCAGCATGGTGGCGTCGCGCAGGCCGCCGCGGGCCTCCTTCAGGTCGGGTTCCAGCAGGAACTGGAGCTCGCCCTGACGTTCGGCGCGTTCCGCGCACAGTTCCTGGAGTTCGGGGAGGCGTTTCGGCGCCTGATTGCGCCAGTCGGCGAGCACCGCCGTGCGCAGTCCCGCGGTGAGACCGAGGTCGCCCGCGATGTGCCGGGCGTCGAGCAGACCGAGCTGGACCTTGAGGTCGTCGCCGGCCGTCTTGCGGGCCTCGGCCGGGGTGCGGACGGAGTGGTCGAGGGCGAGGCCGAGGTCCCAGACCGGGTACCAGAGGCGGTCGGCCAGCGCGGCGACCGCGCCGGAGTCGCCGCCGTCGTGCAGCAGCAGGAGGTCGAGGTCGCTGCGCGGGGACAGTTCCCCCCGCCCGTAGCCGCCGACCGCGACCAGTGACGCCCCGCGCAGTCCGCCGCTGCCCGCGTCGAACAGGCCGGTCAGCCAGTCGTCGGTCAGTTCGGCGAGGGCCGCACGGCGCGGCGGCCCGAACCGCGCCCCCTCGGTGAGGAGGCGCAGCCGGGCCGCCGCGTAGCCGCTGGGTCCCGAGTCCTCTGCATCCTTGCGCATGTCCGTACTCGTCACCCAGCGACTCCTGTCGGTCTTCTGATTAGAGCGCGTCCGGGCCGCGCTCGCCGGTCCGGACCCGCACGGCCGTCTCGACCGGGAGGGACCAGACCTTGCCGTCACCGATCTTGCCGGTCCGGGCCGCCTTGACGATGACGTCGATGAGGCCCTCGGCGTCGTCGTCCTCGGCCAGCACCTCGATACGGATCTTGGGGACCAGGTCGACCGTGTACTCGGCGCCCCGGTAGACCTCGGTGTGTCCCCTCTGACGACCGTAACCGCTCGCCTCGGTGACCGTCAGTCCGTGGACCCCGAAGGCCTGGAGGGCCTCCTTGATCTCGTCGAGCCGGTGGGGCTTGACGACGGCGGTGATGAGCTTCATGCGTCCACCTTCTTGCTCGCAGTGCCGCCTGCCCCGGCCGGGACGGCGGACCGGGCGGCACCACCACCGGCCCCGCTGAAGTCGTATGCGGTCTCGGCGTGCTCGGCCTGGTCGATCCCGGCCACCTCGTCGTCCTCGGAGACGCGCATCCCGATCGTCTTGTCGAGGAGGAAGGCGAGGATCGCGGAGACGATCAGCGAGTAGGCGAGGACCGCGAAGACACCGGCGCACTGCTTCCAGAGCTGGTCGAAGGAGTGGTCGCCGTAGAAGACGCCCGTCGCGGTCGACTGGCCCTTGCCGGTGGCGAAGAAGCCGATCAGCAGGGAGCCGATGACACCGCCGACCAGGTGAACACCGACGACGTCGAGGGAGTCGTCGTAGTTGAACCGGTACTTCAGGCCGACGGCCATGGCGCACAGCACACCGGCGATGGCGCCGACGGCGATCGCGCCGAGCGGGGAGACCGCACCACCCGAGGGGGTGATGGCGACGAGACCCGCGACCGCGCCGGAGGCGGCGCCCAGCGTGGTGAACGCGCCGTGGCGGATCTTCTCGTAGGCGAGCCAGGCCAGCATGGCGGCCGCGGTGGCGACCTGCGTGTTGACGAACATCAGCGCGCCGACGCCGTCGTCGTTGCCCAGCCACGAACCGGCGTTGAATCCGAACCAGCCGAACCACAGCAGACCGGCGCCGAGCATGACGAGCGGGAGGCTGTGCGGGCGCATCGGGTCCTTCTTGAAGCCGACCCGCTTGCCGATGACCAGGATCACGCCGAGTGCCGCGGCACCCGCGTTGATGTGGACCGCCGTACCACCGGCGAAGTCGATCACACCGAGGTCGAAGGCCCAGCCGCCGGCGCCCCAGACCCAGTGCGCGACCGGGAAGTAGACGACCGTGGCCCACAGGGCGATGAACAGCGCCCACGCGCTGAACTTCACCCGGTCCGCGAGAGCGCCGCTGATCAGGGCGGGCGTGATGATCGCGAACATCAGCTGGAAGACCATGAAGACGAAGACCGGGATGGTGTAGCCGTCCCACAGCTCCGTCAGGCCGATGTTGCTGAGGCCGACCCAGTCCGAGTTCCAGCCGATGAGGCTGCCGTGATCGGTGCCGAAGGCGAGGGAGAAGCCGTAGAGCACCCACAGGATGGTGACGATCCCCAGGCTGATGAAGCTCATCATCAGCATGTTCAGGGTGCTCTTGACGCGGACCATGCCTCCGTAGAAGAAGGCCAGGCCCGGGGTCATGAGCATCACCAGGGCGGAACAGATGAGCATGAAGCCTGTGTTGGCAGACGACAGCGTGGGCGCGTCTGCCGCAAGCGTGATGGCTGCTGCCATCGGCGTCTCCTCGTCGTTGGTACGGCCCCGTGCGGGCGAAGCCTGGGCGGAGTGAGGGGTGGGCCGGTTATGCGCCATGAGATTGACGCAGCGCCGTTTCGGTCGACGCCCCTCGTTGTTTCACCGCGGTGACGAAGGCGGCTTGCGTGTTACGCCTCGATGAACCGCCGGATTGTGGGCACGGGGATCGTTATCGTGGCGCAACCTTCGGTGAAGGCAGGAAACCGGCCGCGGTCGGCCTTCCGATGACCTGGCATGGGGGAGCCGAGTCGGGCAGTTCGGGAGGGCCGGCCGCGACCGGGGCTGGTGGGGTTCACACCGCTTCCGCGGTCTCCGGCAGCTCGACGGCGAGCTTCGCGGTCAGATCGACGATCTCGGCGAGCTCCCCGAAATCGCGTACAGCGGTGTCCACGGTCTTTCGGATACGAGTGTTGACGCGCTCGGAACGCACCTTCTTCGCGATGCCCATCGCCTCCTCGGCGAAGCCCGTGCTCCGCTCGGGTTCGCGGCGCAGCAGGTGCACGGTGGCCATGCCGATCAGGTTGAGTGCGTACGACCGCTGGTGCTCGGCGTCCTGGCCGAACAGCTGGACGGCCCGCTGCATGAGGGGCTCGGCCAGGGAGGCGTAGGCGGGACTGCGGCCGGCGACGTAGGCGAGGTCACGGAAGGAGTGGGAGTTCTCGCCGTACAGCTCGGCCTCGGAGAAGAAGCGGATCCAGTCGGGGTCCGGCTCGTCCCACTCGTCGGCGTCGGTGAAGGTGTCCTCGGCCATCCGCACGGCCCGCTTGCACTTGCCGGGCTGGCCCATGTTGGCGTAGGCGCGGGCCTCCATCGCATACAGCATCGACTGGGTGCGCGGGCTCGCGCAGTCGCGGCTGCCGTACTGCGCGAGGTGGATCAGCTCCAGGGCGTCGTCGGGCCGCCCGAGGTGGATCATCTGGCGGCTCATGCTGGACAGGACGTACGAGCCGAGCGGCTTGTCGCCGGCCTCCCGGGCCGCGTGCAGGGCCAGGACGAAGTACTTCTGCGCGGTCGGTTGCAGCCCGATGTCGTAGCTCATCCAGCCGGCCAGCTCGGCCAGCTCGGCGGCGACCTTGAACAGCTTCCTGGAGGTCTCCTCGGGCTGGGGTTCCTGGAGGAGGTCGGTCACCTCGTGCAGCTGGCCGACGACCGCCTTGCGGCGCAGGCCGCCGCCGCACTGGGCGTCCCACTGCCGGAACATCACCGTGGTGGACTCCAGCAGCTCCAGCTCGGGCCGGGACAGCCGGCCGCGCGCGCGGGAGACCGGCGTGGAGTCCGGCTCCTGCCGCGGGCCGGGGACCGAGGGCACGAGCCAGCGCTGCATGGGCTCGATGAGGGCCGGGCCCGCGGACAGCGCCAGCGACGTCCCGAGGAAGCCGCGCCGCGCCAGCATCAGGTCGCTGCGCGAGAACTCGCTGAGCAGGGCCACCGTCTGCGGGCCCGTCCAGGGCAGGTCGACGCCGGACACGGACGGTGACTGCCGTGCGGCGCGCAGGCCGAGATCCTCGACGGAGACGACGCAGCCGAACCGTTCGGAGAACAGCTCGGACAGGATCCGGGGGATGGGCTCGCGGGGGTTCTCGCCGTCCAGCCAGCGACGCACCCGCGAGGTGTCCGTCGAGATGTGGTTGGCCCCCAACTGGCGGGCTCGGCGGTTCACCTGGCGCGCGAGCTCGCCCTTGGACCAACCGCTGCGCACGAACCACGAGCCGAGCAGCTCGTTGGGGCGCTTGTCAGCGTTCACTCCACTTCCGCCGTTGCCGCCCACTGGAACGCCCCCATCCCTGAGACCTCTTGTCGCCGAATGCGCCAAGCCCTATCAGAATGCCGGTAAATACGGCCGTCCGTCCCGAAGTTCTCACCCTTCGAACGGAAACCCGAGATGCCCCCGGCATACCCACTGGCGCATGTGCCTCCGAGTCTCGTGCACTCAAAGTAATCCTACGATCACCGGTCCAGCCATGGCGATCCCTCAATCGCCACCTTTCGCCACCCCTTCGAATGAACTCACGATGGCCTCCGCGCGATTCACTTGACATAGGACGGCCGGGAGTGAGCGGAGAGGTGCATGCAGGGGCGCGCACCGCCCAGCACGCGACCCCCGGGCGCTTCAAGGCGCCGCCCGGATCACGCGGCATCGGGGAGCGGGAACGCGCGAAGTCACTCAGAGTCATGATGGGCGTCCGTCTCGTAACCACCGGTGCGTCGGACCCGTTGGAGGGGGCATGGGCTTCACGATCGGCAGCAGTCGGGGTATCCGCGACATCCGGTCCGCCTCGCGCCGCCGCGGCCGCTCCTCGGAGAGCACCGCCGTGGCCGAGTTCACCGGACTGTGGGGCTGGGACGTCGTGCCCGGCGCCAGGGCCGCCGCGGGGGTGTGTTCCTGCGGCCGCCCGGACTGCCGGGCGCCGGGCGCGCACCCGCTCGACTTCGCACCCGAGGTACCCGCCGGGGCGACGCTCGACGAGGTCAGCGAGGCGTGGGCGGAGGTGCCGGGGGCCGCCGTGATGCTGCCGGTCGGCCGCGCGTTCGACGTCGTGGAGGTGGCCGAGCCGGCCGGGCGCCGCGCGCTGGTCCGGCTGGAGCGCATGGGCCTGCCGCTGGGCCCGGTCACCGCGACCCCCGGGGGCCGCGCCCAGTTCTACGTCGCCCCCGGCGCCGCTGCCGAACTGCCCGAGCTGCTCTACCGCATGGGCTGGGACGACCCGTGCACCCTGGACCTGCGCGGCCTCGGCCCCGGTACGTACGTGACCGCGCCGCCCTCCGACCGCGGCGGCCTCGGCCCGGTGCAGTGGCTGCGCCCCCCTGCCCTGGACTCGGCGACGAAGCCGCCGGCGGCGCGTCTGCTGCTGGGCACGCTGGCGTACGTGGCACACCGCTCACGGGCGTGAGCCGAGCACCCCACGACCAGGCGCGCGGACACACACCGAGCGCCCCACACGAAGCACCCACGCGAGCGTGCGCCCTGCGCCTCACACAAGGGTTCGAGCGGACGCGCGCAGAGCGCCGGGCGCCGAACAGCACCGACAGGCGCGAGCACGGCACCTCAGGCGAAAGGTGTGCGCGCCCGGCGCCTTGACCCGACAGACCTGCGCGGGCGCGCGCCTGGCGCCCGCAAGCAAGGGCCCGAGCGGGCGCGAGCCCCGCGCCCGACGCGAAAGACCGGCGCGAGCGGGACCCCGCACCTCGTCCCGAAGGACCCGCGCGGGGCGCGCCTGGTGCCCCCTCTCTCGCGCCCGGCGCCCCAAGCCGAAGGGCCCTACCGCATCTGCACCATGCGGTAGGGCCCCTCTTCGATCGGACACCGGTTTCGGCCGGCGGAGTTCACTCCCCGATCAGGGCATCCACGAACGCCTCCGGCTCGAACGGCGCCAGGTCGTCCGCGCCCTCCCCGAGCCCGATCAACTTGACCGGCACGCCCAGCTCACGCTGGACCGCGATCACGATGCCGCCCTTGGCCGTGCCGTCCAGCTTGGTCAGCACGATGCCGGTGATGTCGACGACCTCGGCGAACACCCGGGCCTGCACGAGGCCGTTCTGCCCGGTGGTGGCGTCGAGGACGAGCAGCACCTCGTCGAGCGGGGCCTGCTTCTCGACCACGCGCTTGACCTTGCCGAGCTCGTCCATGAGCCCGGTCTTGGTGTGCAGCCGGCCGGCCGTGTCGATGAGGACGACGTCGGCCCCCATCTCCTTGCCCTCCTTCACCGCGTCGAAGGCGACGGAGGCGGGGTCGCCGGCCTCCGGCCCGCGCACGATGTGGGCGCCGACCCGCTCGCCCCAGGTCTGGAGCTGTTCGGCGGCGGCGGCGCGGAAGGTGTCGGCGGCCCCGAGGACGACGGTCCGGCCGTCCGCCACCAGGACCCGGGCGAGCTTGCCGGTGGTGGTGGTCTTGCCGGTGCCGTTGACCCCGACGACCATCACGACGCCGGGCTTGCCGGTCTCCGGCTCGGTCTTCACGGCACGGTCGAAGTCGGTGCCGACCAGGGTGAGCAGCTCCTCGCGCAGCAGGGCGCGCAGCTCCTCGGGCGTGCGGGTGCCGAGCACCCGCACCCGCTCGCGCAGCCGTTCGACCAGCTCCTGGGTGGGCAGCACGCCGACGTCGGCGGTGAGCAGGGTGTCCTCGATCTCCTCCCAGGTGTCGTCGTCGAGGTGCTCGCGCGACAGCAGGGTGAGCAGACCCTTGCCGAGCGCGTTCTGCGAGCGGGAGAGACGGGCGCGCAGGCGGACCAGCCGCCCGGCGGAGGGCTCCGGGATCTCGATCCCGGGAGCTTCGGCGGCGGGGGGTTCCTCGACGGCGACGGAGGCCGAGCCGTCCGGGAGGTCCACCTCCTCTATCGTGCGGCGCGGTTCTTCACGCGGCGTCTCGGCCTCGTCGCCGACATGCGGCTCGGCCGGAGGTGCGGTGATGTCGGGGACGGTGGGCGGCGGCGGGGGCAGCGACTTCTTCCGCCGGCTGCCGACGATGAGCCCGCCGAGCGCGCCGAGCACGACCAGGGCGATGACTACAGCAAGGATGACGGTTTCCATAACCCGTCCAGTATCAGCCATGGGCTCCGCCCGGACCCAGCTTGTACTTTCCTCCAATCCGGCGAGCCGCCCCCGGGCGTACGACACCGGGGCATCGCCGTAGCCATCTGACGCCTCGTCAGCTACCGTCCCCCTCGCCAACCCGAAGGGGGACCCCCATGCCCGTCACGGTCGTACGTTTCAACCTCGTCGCGCCCGACGCCACCCCGGCCTCGCTGCACGCGCGCTACGCGGCGGCCCTGGAGATGGCGAGGTACGCCGACGAGCACGGGATCACCACCGTGCAGACGGAGGAGCACCACGGCGTCGCGAACAACTGGCTGCCGTCGCCGTTCGCGTTCGCGGGCGCGGTGCTCGGCGCGACCCGGCGGCTCGCGGTGACGGTCTCGGCGGTGATCGGCCCGCTGCACGACCCGCTGCGGCTCGCCGAGGACATCGCCGTACTGGATCTGCTGAGCGGCGGGCGGCTGGTGACCGTCGCCGGGATCGGCTACCGGCCCGAGGAGTACGCCATGTTCGGCGTGGACTGGAAGCGGCGGGGCCGGCTCCAGGACGAGGTGCTGGAGACGGTCCTGAAGGCGTGGACCGGCGAGGAGTTCACCTATCGCGGCCGTACCGTACGGGTGACCCCGCGCCCCGGCACCGACCCGCACCCGCTGCTGCTGGTGGGCGGCTCCTCCGAGGCCGCCGCCCGCCGGGCCGCCCGTCTCGGACTGCCCTTCTTCCCCAGCGCGCACCTGCCGGAACTGGAGACGTACTACAAGGACCGGCTCGCGGAGTACGGCACCGAGGGCTGGACGATGATGCCCGCCGCCGAGACGCCGCTCCTGCACATCGCCGAGGACCCGGACCGGGCCTGGGCCGAGTACGGCACGCACTTCCTGCACGAGGCCCGCACCTACGCCTCCTGGCAGTCCGGCGACATCCGCTCGGCCGTGCGGTCGGCGGCGACCACGGTGGCCGAGTTGCGCGCCGAGGGCGTGTACCGCGTACTGACGCCGGACGCGTGCGTGGCGCTGGGGCTGGACAACCTCGTGCTGCACCCGCTGGCCGGCGGGATGCCGGTCGAGGAGGGGTGGCGCGGTCTGCGGCTGTTCTGCGAAGACGTACTGCCCCGGCTCGGTGACTGAGCCGGGGCAGTACGTCTTACGGGAACGAGGAGAGGGGCAGCGGGGACTTGGCCCTTCTCCCCGAGCTCGGGGGGCGGGTCAGCCCATCTCCTCCAGGGCCTTGCCCTTCGTCTCCTTCACGTACTTCAGGACGAAGGGGATGGAGAGCGCGGCGAACACCGTGTAGATCACGTAGGTAGCGGAGAGGTTCCAGTCGGCCAGCGACGGGAAGCTCGCGGTGATGGCCCAGTTGGCGATCCACTGCGCGGAGGCGGCCACGCCCAGGGCGGCGGCGCGGATCCGGTTCGGGAACATCTCACCGAGGAAGACCCAGACGACCACACCCCAGGACAGGGCGAAGAAGAGCACGAAGACGTGGGCGGCGATCAGGGCGACCCAGCCCTGGGTGGCCGGGAGCTTGCCGTCGACCAGGTCGAAGGAGAAGGCCCAGGCCTCCAGTCCGAGGCCGATCACCATGCCGACCGAGCCGATGAGGGCCAGCGGCTTGCGGCCGACGCGGTCCACGAAGATCATCGCGATCACGGTGCCGACGATGTTGATGATCGACGTCGTGAAGGAGTAGAAGAACGAGTCCGACGGGTCGACACCGACCGACTGCCACAGCGTCGAGGAGTAGTAGAACGCGACGTTGATGCCGACGAACTGCTGGAAGACCGACAGGCCGATACCGACCCAGACGATCGGCTTGAAGAAGAAGGAGCCGCCCAGCAGGTCCTTGAAGGAGGACTTGTGCTCGCTCTTCATGGCGTGCTCGATCTCGGCGACGCGGGCGGTCAGGTCGACCTTGTCGCCCTCGACCTCCTTGAGCACCTCACGGGCGCGGTCGTCCTTGCCCACGGAGATCAGGAAGCGCGGCGACTCGGGGATCGCGAAGGAGAGCAGTCCGTACAGGACGGCCGGGATGACCATGACGCCGAGCATGACCTGCCAGGCCTCGAGCCCGATGATCTTGCCGCGCTGGTCACCGCCGGCGGCGTTCAGGATGCCCCAGTTGACCAGCTGCGAGATGGCGATACCGACGACGATCGCGGCCTGCTGGAAGGAGCCGAGACGACCGCGGTACGCGGCCGGGGAGACCTCGGCGATGTAGGCGGGGCCGATGACGGAGGCCATGCCGATGGCGAATCCGCCGATGATGCGCCAGAAGGCGAGGTCCCACAGCGCGAACGGCAGCGCGGAGCCGATGGCGCTGACCGTGAAGAGGGCCGCGGAGATCTGCATACAGCGGATGCGGCCGATGCGGTCGGCTATCCGGCCCGCGGTCGCCGCGCCGATGGCACAGCCGATCAGGGCGACGGCGATGACCTGCGCCAGCGCGGCCGAGCCGATGTCGTAGCGGCTGCGGATGGCCTCGACGGCTCCGTTGATCACGGCACTGTCGTAACCGAAGAGGAAACCGCCCATCGCGGCCGCCGCCGCGATGAAGATGACGTGCCCGAGATGTTCGGGGTGA
This sequence comes from Streptomyces sp. NPDC002306, assembly GCF_053593435.1. Classification (NCBI taxonomy): domain Bacteria; kingdom Bacillati; phylum Actinomycetota; class Actinomycetes; order Kitasatosporales; family Streptomycetaceae; genus Streptomyces; species Streptomyces sp. NPDC002306. The sequence goes on along the minus strand of NZ_JBSFCK010000013.1, from coordinate 144,449 downwards.
GCCGTCCCGGCTCCGGATTGGGGTGCCTGCGCGGTGCTGGTCACGTGTAACTCCTCGGGCCACCGGCCTCACTGCCGGGGGTGTGGGGGGCAAGCCCCTCAGTGGTGGTTCCAGTGGCGCATAGGTTCACGCCACTCACCCCTGAAGGTAAAAGCAACGTTGCAGAGACTATGCCTTCAAGTCTCGAAGTCAACTTCGCGATCACTTGGGACTTGCAGGAATAAGGAACCCATTACGTGTTCAAGAAGTGAAGATACAAAGGCCCCTGACGAGGACTGATGTAGATGGCACGCAACTAGCGCAGGCGCTGCGAGATGACCTTCGACACACCGTCGCCCTGCATGGAGACGCCGTACAACGCGTCGGCGACCTCCATCGTGCGCTTCTGGTGCGTGATCACGATCAGCTGGGAGGCCTCCTGGAGCTCCTGCATGATGCGGATCAGCCGCTGGAGGTTGGTGTCGTCCAGCGCGGCCTCGACCTCGTCCATCACGTAGAAGGGACTCGGCCGGGCCTTGAAGATCGACACCAGCAGGGCGACGGCCGTCAGCGACCGCTCACCGCCGGAGAGCAGGGACAGCCGCTTGACCTTCTTGCCCGGCGGACGCGCCTCGACGTCCACACCCGTGGTGAGCATGTTGTCGGGGTCGGTGAGCAGCAGTCGGCCGTCACCGCCCGGGAACAGCCGGCTGAAGACGCCCTCGAACTCGCGTGCGGTGTCGCGGTAGGCCTCGGTGAAGACCTGCTCGACCCGCTCGTCGACCTCCTTCACCACCTGAAGGAGGTCGGCACGGGTCTTCTTCAGGTCCTCCAGCTGCTCGCTGAGGAACTTGTGGCGCTCCTCCAGCGCCGCGAACTCCTCCAGGGCCAGCGGATTGACCTTGCCCAGCTGCTGGTACGCCCGCTCGGCGGCCTTCAGCCGCTTCTCCTGCTCCGTCCGTACGAAAGGCCTCGGCTGGTTGCGCGGATGCTCCGGGTCCTCCGGCAGCTCCTCCCCCTCGGCGGGGGGCGAGGGCGGCACCGGTTGGTGCGGGCCGTACTCGGACATGAGCCCCGCCGGTTCGACACCGAGCTCCTCCAGCGCCTTGGTCTCCAGCTGCTCGATCCGCAGCCGCTTCTCGGCGCCGAGTACCTCACCCCGGTGAACTGAATCCGTCAACTTGTCGAGCTCCGCCTTGAGATCGCGTCCGGCGGTGCGGGCGGCGGCCAGCTCCTGCTCGCGGCGGGCCTTGGCGGCCTCGGCGGCGGTGCGCTCCTCGTCCGCCCGGCCGAGCGAGACCTCGACGTGCGCGAGCAGCTGCCGCGCGCCGGAGGCGACGGCCTCCGCGACGTCCGCCTCGTGCCGCAGCCGCGCCCGCCGCTGCTCCGCACGCGCGCGTGCCTCGCGCTCGGCCCGGGCGGCCCGGTCCAGCGAGTCGGCCCGTCCGGCCAGCCCCTTGACCCGTTCCTCGTGCGTACGGACCTGGAGCCGCGCCTCCATCTCGGTCTGCCGGGCGTTGGCCCCGTCGGCCGCGAGCCGGTCGCGCACGGAGGTGTCCGGTTCTTCCTCGACCGGCATCTCCTCCGCCACGGCCAGCCGTTCGGCGAGCTCCTCGGCGTCCAGTACGGCCTTGTCGAGCGCTTCCTGCGCCCGCGCCGTCGCCGCCGTGGACCGCTCGGCCTCCCCGGCCGCACCCCGCGCCTGTCCGGCGAGCCGGCCCAGCTGCTGGGCCACGGCCGACTTCTCCCGGTCCGCGGTCCGGCGCCGCTCCCCCAGCTCCTCGACCTGCGCGGCACACTCCTTGCGCCGGTCGGCGGTGGCGTGCTGCGCCTCGGCCAGCTCCTCGCACCGCACCGCCAGCTCCTCGAGCTCGGCGGCGGCCTCGTCCACGGACGCCTGTACCTCCAGCAGGCTCGGCGCCCCGGCCGAACCGCCGTGCGCGAAGTGCGCGCCCAGCAGGTCGCCCTCGGCGGTGACCGCGGTGAGCTCGGGGCGGGCGTGGACGAGGTCCTCGGCGTCTTCGAGGGTGGCGACGACGACGATCCCGCGCAGCAGCCGTCGTACGGCGGGCACGAGCTCTGCCGGGGCGCGGACCAGGTCGGCGGCGAGCGGCGGACCGGACGTCCCCGGGCTCGGCGGTACCTCGTCGGCGGTGCCGCTCAGCAGCAGTGCCGCCCGGCCCGCGTCCTGTTTGCGCAGCAGGCGGATGGCGTCGGCGGCGGCGGCCGGGCCGGTCACCGCGATGGCGTCGGCGGCGGCGCCGAGGGCGGCGGCCAGCGCGACCTCGTGCCCGGGAGTGACCGTCAGCAGTTCGGCGGCCGGACCGAGCAGGCCGGTGAGGCGGTCCTTCGCGCCCAGCAGCGCGCCGGTGCCGTCCTTGCGGCGCAGCCCCAGGGCGAGGGCCTCGTGGCGGGCCCGGGTCGCGGCCCGGCTGCGTTCCGCCGCGGTGGCCGCCTCGCGGGCGGCGGTCAGGGCGGCCTCGGCGTGGGCGAGCTGTTCCTTCGCCGCCTGGTGCCGCCCGGCGAGTTCGGCGTCCCCGGCGTCGAGGCCGTCGACCTCCGCCTTGAGCGTCTCGTACTCCTCCTGCGCGGTGGCGGCCCGCTCCTGGGCCTCGTCCCGGGCGGCGGCCAGCCGGTCGATCTCGGCCTGGGCACTGGCGGCGCGCGATCGGGCCGCGTTGACCTGTCCGTTCAGCCGGGCCAGCCCCTCGCGGCGGTCCGCGATGGCGCGGGCCACGTCCTTCAGGCGCCGTTCCTCGACCGCGAGTTCCCGCTCCAGGTCCGCGCGGTGGGCGACGGTGTCGTCCAGGGCGTGCTGCGCCGCCTCCAGGGCGGCCTCCAGCTCGGCCTCCTGCTCGCGGACCCGTGCTGCCTCGCGCTCCAGGTCCTCGGGGTCCCGGCCGCGCCGCTCCTCGGGGGGTGCGGAGGTCGCGCTCTTCACACGCGCGTCGGCCAGCGAGATCGTGCCGCGCACCCGCTCGGCGAGCTGGGAGAGCTCGTACCAGGTCTGCTGGGCGCGCTGGAGGCGCGGGCTGAGCCGGCGGACCTCGTCCTCCAGCAGGGCCTCGCGCTGGAGCGCCTTCCTGAGCTCCTGCTCGGCGGCCTCCTTGCGTTCCTTCAGGGCGGCCTCGTCGGCGACCTCGACGTCGAGCGCCTCGCGCAGCCGTACGAGATCGTCGGCCAGCAGCCGAAGGCGCGCGTCACGCAGGTCGGCCTGGATGACCGCGGCCCGGCGCGCGACGGCCGCCTGCCGGCCCAGGGGCTTGAGCTGTCGCCGCAGTTCGTCCGTCAGGTCCTGCACGCGCGCGAGGTTGGCCTGCATCGCGTCCAGTTTCCGCAGCGCCTTCTCCTTGCGCTTGCGGTGCTTGAGGACACCCGCGGCCTCCTCGATGAAGGCACGCCGGCCCATGGGATCGGCGTGCAGGACGGAGTCGAGCTGGCCCTGGCCCACGATCACGTGCATCTCGCGGCCGATGCCGGAGTCGGACAGGAGTTCCTGGATGTCGAGGAGACGGCACGTGTCACCGTTGATCTGGTACTCGCTGCCACCGTTGCGGAACATGATCCGCGTGATGGTGACCTCGGCGTAGTCGATGGGGAGCGCCCCGTCGGAGTTGTCGATGGTCAGGGACACCTCGGCGCGGCCCAGCGGCGGGCGGCCGGTGGTGCCGGCGAAGATGACGTCCTCCATCTTCCCGCCGCGCAGCGACTTGGCGCCCTGCTCGCCCATGACCCAGCTGAGCGCGTCCACGACGTTGGACTTGCCCGAGCCGTTGGGCCCCACGACACAGGTGATCCCCGGTTCGAACCGGAGAGTGGTCGCCGAGGCGAACGACTTGAAGCCGCGGAGGGTCAGGGCCTTGAGGTGCACGCCGCCGGACTCTACCTTCCGACGATGTCTCACTCCATGAACCCGCGGTTTCACCCGTGAACGTGCAGGGCACACCAGACGTTAAAGACGGTGAAAGGATGCGCGGGGGCGGAGAAGGCGGGCGCAGTGCGGACGGGGGCCAGAAAGAAGGGACGCCGAAGCGTCCCTTGCAAACTCTGACTACTTAGCGGTTGATACGGGGCCGCCCAACCACTGCGCGTGCTGTTGTGGAGCGATGCAGCGATCAGGTGAGCGCAGGCTCCGCCTGGTGTGCGTCGATGCTCTCCATGATCCTGTCGTGAGAAGCGGCAGCCGTCAGCGTCTCGTTCTCGGCCTGGATCCGTACGAGCTCGGATTCCAGGTCCTGTACGCGCTGCTGGAGCCGTCGCATCTCGGCGAGGAGTCGAGGGTCGGAGCCGCCGACGTAACCGAGAAGCGCCTTTGCCATGATGGATGGTCCTCCACACTGAGTGACCGACCGAAGCGGTGTGGGTCGTGAGGGATTCGCACCCGCGGTGCTTGGCACTCTTGAGTTCGTGCTGCCGTTCATCCATGCCAAACAGCTAAGGTGCGCGGGGCTTTCAGCGTCTCACCAAAAAGTTTGACGGTCAACACGATCACGCCCCGTATTGGCGGGCGACCCGGTGCACGCGGCCTCAGAACGGCGACGTCGCGACTCCTGCGGGCCCCTCGGGGCGTGGCGATCATCCTTACGTGCGGAGCTTGCCACCGCAAGCGGTTCTTGGCAACCACCAGGCAATTTCTGCTGGGGGCACGTGCCAGTGGCACACTCCTCCGCTTCCGTCAGGGGCTTCACGCGGAACGCGCTCAGCGGATGGCGAAGCCGTCGTAGCCACCGCGGGGTGTGTCCCAGATCTCGGTGACCCCGTCGACACGTCCGGGCGTGTCGTCACCGTGGAGCCAGCCGAGGAGTCCCTCGCAGCCCTCGCGCGTCCCCTCGGCCACCACCTGTACGCGTCCGTCGCCCAGATTGAGAGCAAAGCCACTCAGGCCGCCGATCTCCAGCGCTTTGGCCCGGGTGAACCATCGGAAACCCACACCTTGTACCCGTCCACGCACCCAGGCGACCAGTCGCACATCCTCGCTCATGGCTGCAACCTAACCGGCCAATGTCACTCGGGGCACTTCCTCCCCGAGCGTCATGCGGTACCGTCCCCACCCAATGAATCTCATATGAAACTCACTCGATCGAGTGAGGCAGGTCGTCCCATGGTGCGCGGGAAGCACTGGGGGGGGCGGCCATCGGGACTCGGGACGGGCCCGGGTCGACCGCATGGACGAGGAAGGCCAGAACATGGGACGCCACCGACGCTCCGCCGCCGGCCGCGCCGCCACGGGGGCCACGGAGACGCAGGCCTCTTACACCGGGGGCCACGGCGTCCGGGGGGCGCAGGACGCGTACGGCGACGGCCCCAGCACGATGGGCATAGCGCCCTACCTGAACCCGGAGGCCTACGGCGAGACCACCGCGCGGAGCGACGCCTACCTCTTCACCTCGGACGAGGACCGCACGCGCACCGACGACACCACGATCTTCCCGGCGGACGGCTTCCCGTCCGCCGGTTTCGCGTCGGAGGGGTTCGGGTCGGGCGGTTTCGCGTCGGACGGGTTCGCGTCGGGTGGCTACGGATCCGGCGATCACGCGTCCGTGGGCTTCGGTTCTGACCGCCTCTCGTCCGACGGCTTCGGTTCAACCGGTCTCATGTCCGAAGGCTTCGCGTCCGACGGCTTCGGCTCAACCGGTCGCACGTCCGAAGGCTTCGCGTCCGAGCGCTTCGCGTCCCCAGACTTCGCGTCCGAGCGTTTCGCGCCTGACGGCTTCGCGTCCGACCGCCTCGTCGCCGACCGGCCGGACCGGCTGGCCTCCGAGCGGCTCGACCGGCTCGCCTCCGACGGCCCCGCCTCCATCCGTCACTCGTCCAGCGGTCTCGCCTCCGAGCGTCTCTCGCCCAGCGGCCTCACGTCCAACCGCCTCTCGCCCAGCGACTTCATATCCGGCGGCTTCGCGGCGGACGCCTTCTCCCCCGACGCGGGCGCTCGGCGCGCCGCGCACCGCCGCCGCAAGAAGCGGACCGTGACCCCGGTCCGCAGCGGTCTGCTCGGTGTCTCGGCCGCGGTCGCGCTGGGCACGGTCGCCGTCGCCTCCGGCGTGGTGCCCGGCCTGGAGAACTACAAGCTCGGCGGCGGCTCGGGCACCAGCGACAGCGTCCAGGCGGCGAACTCCCCGTCCAACGTGGCGACCGAGCAGGGCGGTGCCTCCGGTGCCGCGCCCGGGCGCGAGGACGGCTCGTCGACCAGTCGCGACGCCGACCGGGCGACCTCGCCGACGGCCGCCCCCTCGGCGCCCGCGAGCACGCCGGCGCCGACCGAGACGGAGACCAAGGCGCCGGCCGCGACGCCCACCGCGCCCGAGGCCACGCCGTCGACCGAGGCGCCGGCCACGAAGGAGCCGCGGCAGTCCAGCGCGGCGGTGGCGGTGTCCCCCACGGCCCAGGCCGAGGCCGAGGTGCTCAAGCTCGTCAACGAGGAGCGGGCGAAGGTCGGTTGCAGCGCCGTGACCGCGAACGGCGCGCTGACCGAGCTGGCCGAGGCCTTCAGCGAGGACATGGCCCAGCGGAACTTCTTCGACCACACCGACCCCGACGGCGCCAGCCCCTGGGACCGGGCCGCGAAGGCCGGCATCAGCGACCTCGGCGGCGAGAACATCGCCCGCGGCCAGGCCGACGCCGCCGCCGTCATGGACGCCTGGATGAACAGCCCCGGCCACCGGGCCAACATCCTGAACTGCGACTTCCAGACGCTGGGCGTCGGAGTGCACCTGGGCGAGGGCGGCCCGTGGTGGACGCAGGACTTCGGCTACTGAGACAGCCGCAGGTCAGCGACCCGCACACTGCCCCCGTGCGTTCGACCGTCGCCCCGACGGCCCGCTCGGGTCCGTGAGGGACGGACCCGCGTGGCCGCCTGGGCGGACCGGTCCCCGCTCAGGCGGCCGTGCGGCCCTGGATGAATGTCCTCGCCGTCTCGGCGACCCGGCGGCCCAGGTGCTCCGCGGTCGCCACGTCGGCCTTGTGGACGGCGTCCGGGCCCTCGTCCACGTTCGTCTGAGCCGCCGCGCCCGCGAAGACGCCGAGGCGGTTGAGGTCGTGCTCGGAGCCCGCGCTGTTGTTCCAGCCGGGGTGCAGGCCGAGGTTGACCCAGTTCATGCCGTGCTGCCCGGCGAGGATCTGGAAGAACTGCAGGGTGTGCAGCTTGTCGCCGTTCTTGGAACCGGAGTTGGTGAAGCCGGCCGCCAGCTTGTCCTTCCAGTCCTGACCGAACCAGCGCTTCGAGGACGCCTCGGCGAAGACGTGGAAGGCACCGGACGCGGTGCCCATGTAGGTCGGCGAGCCGAACACGATCGCGTCCGAGCCGTCGAGCGCGGCCCACTGCTCGTCGGTGATCTCGTCCACCTTGATCAGGTGCACCTCGGCGCCCGCCTCGACGGCCCCGGCCCGGACGGCCTCGGCGAGAACGGCGGTGTGGCCGTAGCCGGAGTGGTAGGCGATGGAGACAACAGGGGTGGTCACGTCAGGTACTCCTCGGGAGGGGGAAGGAAGCAGCACGGTGAGGCGACAGCGCAGCTCACCGGCGATGACAAAAGGAAAGCACTAACTTCTGGTTAGTGCAACCTGTCAGTCAGCGCTGCGTTCGCGTAGGCTTGGCATATGACCAGCACGCAGGAGCGCACCGCGGACCAGAACCTCCCGTACGACGTGTTCGCCAAGGCCTGCCCCTCGCGCGAGGCGCTGGAACATGTCACGGGACGCTGGGGCGCGCTCACGCTCGGCGCCCTGCACGAGGGCTCACTGCGGTTCAACGAGCTGCGCCGCCGTGTCGACGGTGTGAGCGAGAAGATGCTCTCCCAGACACTGCACGCGCTGGAGCGCGACGGCCTGGTGCTGCGCGAGGCGCAGTCGACCAACCCGCCCCGCGTGGACTACGAACTGACGCCGCTGGGCCGCGAGGTCGCCCAGCGGCTGCTGGCCCTCATCCAGGTCCTGGAGGGCGGCATGGACGACGTGGTGGCGGCGCGTGCGTCCTACGACGAGACGCGCGGCGCCCGCTGACACTTCGGGCAGAAGTAGCTGGAGCGGTTCATCCAGGCGCGGCGGAGCATCGGCGTGGCACACCGCTTGCAGGGCAGTCCCTCGCGGCCGTAGGCGTCGAGCGACCGGTCGAAGTAGCCCGACTCCCCGTTGACGTTGACGTACAGGCTGTCGAAGCTCGTGCCGCCGACGGCGAGCGCGGCGTTCATCACGTCCCGTACGTGGCCCAGGAGTTCGGTGGTGGCCGGACGGGTGAGGCTCGCGGTGGGCCGCTCGTAGTGGAGGCGGGCCCGCCACAGTGCCTCGTCGGCGTAGATGTTGCCGACGCCGCTGATCAGCGACTGGTCGAGCAGGGCCCGCTTGATGGTGGTGCGCTTGCGGCGCAGCGACCGGTGGAAGGCCTCGTCGTCGAACAGCGGGTCGAGCGGGTCGCGGGCGATGTGCGCGATGACGTCGGGCAGCCCGTCGGGGGTGGTGTCGTGCAGCGACAGACCGCCGAAGGTGCGCTGGTCGACGAAGCGGAGTTCGGTGTCCTGGACGTCGGTGAAACGGACCCGGACGCGCAGGTGCTTCTCGTCGGGCGCCGCGTGCGGCTGGACCAGGAGCTGGCCGCTCATGCCGAGGTGGGCCAGCACGGACTGGTCGGTGTCCTCCAGGGGCAGCCAGAGGTACTTGCCGCGGCGGCTGGGCACGCCGATCCGGTGGCCCTTGAGGCGGTGCGTGAAGTCGTCGGCGCCGGCCTGGTGACGGCGGACCGCCCGTGGATGCAGCACCTCGGCGTCGGCGACCGTCCGGTGGGCGACCCACCGCTCCAGACCACGCCGTACGACCTCGACCTCGGGCAACTCGGGCATGGGACCCCCGTGACGAGCGGTGGATGAGCCGAGCGCCCGCCCCGGGCGGGGACGGGCGCTCGGCTGCGCTGTTCGGTCAGGCGGATGCCGACTCGGGGCCGGCTTCGGCGACCGCGGGGGAATCCGCGGCCGCGGGGGAATCCGCGGCCGCGGTGGCTTCGGCGACCGCGGCTGCTTCCGCTTCCGCGGCTGCCGCCGTGGCCCGCTCGTCCGCGGCGGCCCGGATGGACCGCCAGGCGGACTCGGCGGCTTGCTGCTCCGCCTCCTTCTTGCTGCGGCCGGTGCCGGTGCCGTACGAGACGCCTCCGACGCGGGCGGCAGCGGTGAAGGTCTTCTCGTGATCCGGACCGGTCTCCGTGACCAGGTACTCGGGAACGCCGAGCCCTTCGGTCGCGGTGAGCTCCTGGAGACTGGTCTTCCAGTCCAGGCCGGCACCGAGATTCGAGGACTTCTCGATCAGCGGGTCGAACAGGCGATGCACCAGTTCGGACGCCGCGTCGAGGCCCTGGTCGAGATAGACCGCACCGATCACCGCTTCCAGGGTGTCGGCGAGGATGGACGCCTTGTCCCGGCCTCCCGTGCCCTCTTCACCACGGCCGAGCCGGATGAAGGAGCCCAGGTCGAGGCCACGGCCGACCTCCGCCAGCGCACGCGAGTTGACCACCGCGGCCCGCAACTTGGCCAGCTGGCCTTCGGGCAGGTCGGGGTGGGTGGTGTACAGCGTGTCGGTGACGACGAGACCGAGCACGGAGTCCCCGAGGAACTCCAGCCGCTCGTTCGTCGGCAGACCGCCGTTCTCGTACGCGTACGAACGGTGGGTCAGCGCACGCACCAGAAGGGCGGACTCGAGCTTGTACCCGAGCCGCCCTTCCAACAGCGTGTGGGACGAGGCCGCCGTGTTGTCCGCCTTTTTCTTGGCGGTCGTTTCCGCCTTGGCGTCAGACATGAAGCCTCTCACCAGCCGCTCAGACCTCGAGGACCTGGCGCTTGTTATAGGTGCCGCAAGACGGGCACGCGATGTGCTGCAGCTTGGGCTCGTGGCAGCGCTCGCACGCAACCAGGGTGGGGACCGCAGCCTTCCACTGCGACCGGCGGTGGCGCGTGTTGCTGCGCGACATCTTCCGCTTCGGAACAGCCACGGCTACTTCTCCTGCTTCTCGTCGACGCCCGCTTCGGCGCCGCTCATCTCGTCCTTCTCGCCGTCTCCGAGTGAACCGGCGAGTCCCTGCAGTGCCGCCCAACGGATGTCGTGGGCGTCATGGTGGTGGTCCGGGTCGTCCGCAAGACGTACTCCGCACTGGGTGCACAGTCCTGGACAGTCTTCCTGGCACACCGGCTGCATCGGCAGTGCGAGCACCACCGCATCACGCAGCACGGGCTCGAGGTCGAACAAACCGTCCTCGATGAAGAGCCTGTCCTCGTCTTCCTCGGCGTCGTCGGCCGGTTCCGCCTTGGGGCGGCCACGGTCGTCGGCGTCAGGGTACGAGAACATCTCCTGGAATTCCGCTGCGAGCGCCAGCCCGAGCGGCTCCAGACACCTTACGCACTCCCCCTCGGCCTGCGCACGGGCGGTGCCTGTGACAAGCACCCCTTCCATGACCGACTCGAGTCGGAGTTCGAGCTCCACCGGGGCGCCTTCCGGCACTCCGATGACCTCCGCGATCCCCAGATCACGGGGAGCGTCGATCGTGCGGGTCAGGCGCTGGAGCGCGCCAGGACGCCGGCCCAGCTCGTGCGTATCGAACACGAGAGGGTTGCGGTGGTCGAGGCGGGCGTTCAGAGCCATTCCTGCTTTCGATCTGCTGAGCTCAGGGGACGCCGCCCTTCGGTGTCGCCGGGCAGCGCTGATCGCGGACGTACACGCGACCGAAGAGCCAGGATACTGGACCTTTCGCTCTCGGCCCAATCCGGTGTCCGCTCCCGGCCACCGGCCGTCCGCACGACCTCGGTCGAAGAGGACCTACAGGCCCCGCTCCTGCTCATAGGCCCGAAGTTGCTCGGCGCTGATCATGCTGGTGTCGAAGAGGCTGGCCTCCTCCAGGGCGTAGCCCTGCTGGCCCTGGTGCTGCTGGGCCTGGTGCGGGTCGTACGCGCCCTGCTGGGCGTCGTAGCCCTGTACGGGCGCCCCGCCCTGCTGGCCGTAGTCGAAGGCCGGGGCGTAGGGATCCGCCTGCTGGTAGCCGTAGGCGTCCTGCTGGCCGTAGGCGGGCTGCTGGTAGCCGCCGTAGGGGTCCGGCTGCTGCTGGTAGCCGTACGCCGGCTGCATGGCCTGCTGGTCGTACTGCGGCTGGGCCTGCGGGGCGGGCTGGGCCGGCTGCGCCGGTTCGGCCGGGCGGTCCGCGACGGCGGCGAGGTCGGCGAGGTAGTCCGCGTCGCTGGAGTGCTGGAAGGTCGAGGTGTCGTCGGCGAGGGCGCCGAGGTCGTCGGTGGCGATCCGGCCGTGCAGCTTCTGCCGGCCCCGGCCGACGGCCTCCAGGGTCTTGGCGAGAACCGCCTCGAAGGCGCCGAGCTTGGTGTCGACGTACGCGTCCGCGTCCCGGCGCAGCGTCTCCGGGTCGTGGCTGCGCTCGGGGGCGTCCTCGTCCTCGTAGCCCTGCTCGTCCAGGCCCGGGCCCGTGCCGAGGAGCTTCTCGCGGCCGCGGCCCACGGAGCCGAGGGTCTTGGTGAGGACGACCTCGAAGTTGGCGAGCTTGGAGTCGACGTAGTCGTCGGCCTCGGCACGGACCTCCTCGGCGTCCTTGTGCGCCTCGCCGAGGATCCGGTCGGCCTCCGACTGCGAGCGGCGGGCGACCTCGGTGTCGGAGATCAGCGAACCGCGCTCGGCGTGCGCCGTCGAGATGATCCGCTCGGCCTCCTGACGGGCCTGCTCGACCATGTGCTCACGGTCGCCGATCAGCTCCTGGGCCTGCGCGAGGGAGCCGGGCAGTGCCTCGCGCAGCTCCTCGAGCATCGCGAGCAGCTCGGCGCGGTTGATCACGCACGAGGCCGACATCGGCATCGACCGGGCACTGGAGACCGTCGCGACGACCTCGTCGAGCTTCTTCTGCACGTCCATCGTGTGCTCGCCACTCTCTACAGCTGGGTTGGAGACGGACGGGACGACTGTACGGCCATGGGGTGTCCGGCCGACACCGGGTGACGGGCTGTCACGGCCGCCGGGGGTCTCCGTACCCGCCCCAAAGCCGTGGTCAGTCCTTCTCCAGGCGCCGGCCGAGCGCCTCCAGGACCGCCGACGGGACCAGGTGGGAGACGTCTCCGCCCCAGGTCGCGACCTCCTTGACCAGGGAGGACGACAGGAAGCTGTACGCGGGGTTGGTCGGCACGAACAGGGTCTCCACGCCCGAGAGACCGATGTTCATCTGGGCCATCTGGAGCTCGTAGTCGAAGTCACTGACCGCGCGCAGGCCCTTGACGATGGCCGGGATGTCACGTTGCTTGCAGAAGTCGACGAGGAGGCCGTGGAAGGCCTCGACCCGCACGTTCCCGTAGTCGGCGGTGACCTCACGGATGAGGTCGATCCGCTCGTCGATCTCGAACAGTCCCTGCTTGGACTTGTTGATCATCACGGCGACGTAGACCTCGTCGTACAGACGCGAGGCTCTTCCGATGATGTCGAGATGTCCGTTGGTGATGGGGTCGAACGACCCGGGACAGACGGCGCGGCGCAACTGGGATCCCTCGCTCTCCGGTCCGGTCATCGTGCGTCTTCGCACGTAGAGGCGGCGCGACCGTACCAAAACGTGCCCTCGCCGTAACGACGGGCCCGGAGGGCCTCGAAGCCGCCCGGCCACCGGAATTCGCCGCCTCTGGTGCTGCGCTCCACGGTGACGAGGGCTTCGCCCGCGAGCCAGCCCCCGGTGCGGAGTGTGAGCAGAATCTCGCGAAGATCGTCGTCCGAGACGGCGTACGGGGGGTCCAGGAAGACGATGTCGTACGGCTCCGCGGGCGCCGGCGACTGGATGATCTGTTCCGCTTTGCCCGATCGGACCTCGGCGCCGGGCAGACCCAGGCTCTTCACGTTCTCGCGGATCGTGCGGGCCGCGCGGGCGTCGGCCTCGACGAGCAGGGTGTGGCCCGCGCCCCGGGAGAGCGCCTCCAGGCCGACGGCCCCCGAACCGGCGTACAGGTCGAGGACCCGCTCGCCTGCCAGCGGGCCGCCCAGCAGGGACTCCCACGTGGACAGGAGCCCTTCACGCGCGCGGTCGGAGGTGGGGCGGGTGCCTGTGCCCGGCGGGACGGCGAGGCGGCGTCCGCCGGCCACGCCGGCGATCACGCGGGTCATCTGGGGTCCTTGTCGATGGGGATACGGACGCTCCCAGTCTGGCAGGCGACCGCATCGGACGCGGGGCGCGGATGGCGGATGGCGGATGCCGGGGCGCCTTGAGCTGGCCGGCGACTGTATGCGGCTGGCGGGTTGCGGCTTGCGGGTTGTGGGTTCTGCGGCCAGCGGCTGGGGGCCGGGGGGCTTGCGGGTTGTGGGTCCTGCGGCCAGCGGCTGGAGGCTGGCCGCTTGCTGGTGATCGGCTGGCGGCAGAAGGCTTGCGGCTGACCGGTGACCGGTGACCGGTGACCGGTGACCGGTGACGACGGATGCCGCAGGCTCGCGACCAGGGCGCGACCACGGACGACCGATGGCGACCGCCGACGGCTGCCGGCACCGCCGACCCAGCGACCGCTGAATCGCGGACAGCTGACCAGTGACCGGCGTGCCGGTGACCGGTGGCGACAGATGACGCAGGCTCGCGGCCAAAGCGCGGCGCGAACAAGGGACGGTCGACCGCTGTACCGCCAACAGCTGATCGGGGACCAGCAACCGGCAACGGCTGACGAGGGACTGGCGGACGTACCGGTGACCAGTGACGGAGGAAGCCGTGCCGGTCCCGGGCGGCAACTGGCGGCTTGCGGACCGCCGACGGCTGACCGGTGTGACCTGTGGCAGCGGAGGCCGCGCGGTCCCCGCCGGTCGCGGCTGGCGGCCGGCCGACCGCCGACGACTGGCCGGTGACGGCTGAGCGGCGACACGTGACGGCCGACCGGTGACGGCTGGCGGCCAGCCGGTGACCGCTCGCCTCTGACGGGCGCCCGGTGACCCGTGTGCCGGTGTCGCCGACGGCGGATGCTTCTCGTCCCGGGCGGCAACTGGCGGCTAGCGGACCGCCGACGGCTGACCGGTGCGACCCGTGGCGGCGGAGGCCGCACGGTCCCCGCCGGTCGCGGCTGACGGCCGGCCGACCGGTGACGGCTGGCCGATGACGGCGGACCGGCGACACCTGACGGCCGACCGGTGACGGCTGACCGGCGACACGTGACGGCTGGCGGCCGGCCGGTGACCGCTCGCCCCTGACGAGCGCCCGGGGACCGGCGTGCCGTCGGCGGCTGGCAGCCGGGGACCGCGTGCCGTCGGCGGCTGACCCGCGGACCCGTGTCGTCGAAGGCGGATGCTTCTCGTCGCGGGCGAGGTGCGCCCGGGGCGCGGCCACGTCCCGTCGGGGTCCCCGAGCGGCCGGTCCCTCGGAGGATGGCTCAGCCCTTGTCCAGGTACTGCTCCCGTTCCTCGTCCAGCAGGGCGTCCAGGGCCGTGCGCAGGCCGGGCAGGTGCTCCAGTTCGGGGTCGGCGGCGACGACGGCCGCCGCCTCCTCACGGGCCTGCGCGATGACCTCCTCGTCCTCGATGACGGCGAGCACCCGCAGGCTGGAGCGGACGCCGGACTGGGCCTGGCCGAGGACGTCGCCCTCGCGGCGCTGTTCGAGGTCGAGGCGGGAGAGCTCGAAGCCGTCCAGGGTGGAGGCCACCGCGTTCAGCCGCTGGCGGGCCGGGCTGGCCTCCGGCATCTCGCTGACCAGCAGACACAGCCCCGGGGCCGAGCCACGCCCCACGCGGCCGCGCAACTGGTGGAGTTGGGAGACACCGAACCGGTCGGCGTCCATGATCACCATCGCGGTGGCGTTCGGCACGTTCACGCCGACCTCGATGACGGTGGTGGCGACCAGGACGTCGGTGTCACCGGCGGCGAACCGGCGCATGACGGCGTCCTTGTCGTCCGGTGGCATCCGCCCGTGCAACACCTCCACCGTGAGCCCCTGGAGGGGTCCGCGGGCGAGCTGCGCGGCCACGTCGAGGACCGCGAGCGGGGGCCGTTTCTCGGCGTCGTCCTCCGGCGACTGCTTCTTCTTGGCGGCCTTGGGGTCGTCGTCCTCGTCACCGATCCGCGGGCACACGACGTACGCCTGGTGTCCCTTGCCCACCTCCTCGCGCACCCGCTCCCAGGCCCGCGCCAGGAAGTGGGGCTTCTCGGCGGCCGGGACGACATGGCTGGCGATGGGCGAGCGGCCGGCCGGGAGCTGGTCGAGGACGGAGGTCTCCAGATCGCCGAAGACGGTCATCGCGACGGTCCTCGGGATGGGGGTGGCGGTCATGACCAGCAGATGCGGCGGCTGCTTGCCCTTGCCGCGCAGGGCGTCGCGCTGCTCGACGCCGAACCGGTGCTGTTCGTCCACGACGACCAGTCCGAGGTCGTGGAACTGCACCTTGTCCTCGATCAGCGCGTGCGTGCCGATCACGATCCCGGCCTCGCCGGTGACCAGGTCGAGCAGCGCCTTGCGGCGGGCGGCCGCGCCCATCGACCCGGTGAGCAGTACGACCTTGGTGGCCCGCTCGGCCCCGCCGAGCATGCCGCCCTCGGCCAGTTCGCCCATCATCTCGGTGATCGACCGGTGGTGCTGCTGGGCGAGCACCTCGGTGGGCGCGAGCATCGCGGCCTGACCGCCGGCGTCGACGACGACGAGCATGGCGCGCAGGGCGACCATCGTCTTTCCCGATCCGACCTCTCCCTGGAGCAGGCGGTGCATCGGATGGTCGGTGGCGAGGTCGTCGAAGATCTCCTTGGAGACCTTGCGCTGGCCGTCGGTGAGGGTGAACGGGAGGCGGTCGTCGAAGGCGGTGAGCAGGCCGTCGGGAGCGGGCCTGCGGGGGACCGCGGGGAGTTGGGCGTCGGCGTGACGGCGGCGGGCCAGGGCGACCTGGAGGACGAAGGCCTCGTCCCACTTCAGGCGGGCGCGGGCGTCGGCGATGTCCGCCTTGGTGTGCGGGCGGTGGATCTTGAGCAGGGCCTCCGGGAGGGAGACCAGGCCGCGGCCCTCGCGCAGGGAGTCCGGGAGCGGATCGAGTGCCTCCTGCGCACTGGGCAGGACGGTCTGGACCGCCTTGCCGATCTTCCAGGACTCCAGTTTGGCGGTGGCGGGGTACAGGGGGATGAGGGCACCCGCCCAGCTCTCGACGGCCTCCTCGGCGCCCTCCCCGTCGCCGCGCAGCAGTTCGTAGGCCGGATGGTTCAGTTGGAGGCGGCGGTTGAAGAGGGAGACCTTGCCCGCGAACAGCGCGCGGGTGCCCGGCAGGAGCTCCTTGTGGGGCTTGTGCACGCCGTTGCCGAAGAAGACCAGTTGGAGCCGGCCGCTGCCGTCCGTGATCGTCACCTCCAGGCGCTGGCCCTTGCCCCGGGGGGCCTTGGCGGAGGCGAAGGTGTGCAGGCGGGCGTCGGCGACCTGGGCGACCACGGTGACGTGCTCGTCCATGGGCAGGTCGGCCAGGTGCGTGAGCTGGCCCCGCTCCTCGTATCTGCGGGGGTAGTGGTGCAGGAGGTCGCCGACGGTGTGCAGGCCGAGGTGCTCGGCCATCACCTTCGCGGTGGCGGGGCCGAGCACCTTTTTCAGGGGTTCTTGCAGTGCGGGCACGAGATCCATTGCACACCACACCACTGACATTGCCGTATACGTCTCGGGAATCCCCTGGTCAGACGGGCTGTTCGGGCTCTAGGATGGCGCGCTCCGGCCATCCCCCGCGGTCACTGCCCCACCGGGACCGCCCGACCCCGCGCCGCCGAGCCTCCCCCGACCCGCGGCGCTGCGACGATGGACTCCCAGACCTCACAGTCATCTCAGGCATCCCAGTCACCTCATACGTTCCAGGTCGACCTGCGTGGTCTGGTTGACCTGCTGTCCCATCACCTCTACTCCAGCCCCAAGGTCTACCTGCGCGAGCTGTTGCAGAACGCGGTGGACGCGATCACCGCCCGGCGGGCCGAACAGCCCGACGCACCCGCCCGGGTGCGGCTGTTCGTGACGGACGGCGCCCTCCGGGTCGAGGACTCCGGGGTCGGCCTCACCGAGACCGACGTGCACAACCTGCTGGCCACCATCGGCCGCAGCTCCAAGCGGGCCGAGGGTCTGCAGGAGGCCCGCTCCGACTTCCTCGGGCAGTTCGGCATCGGTCTGCTGGCCTGTTTCGTGGTCGCCGAGCGGATCCGGGTGGTCAGCCGCAGCGCCCGTACGCCGGATGCCCCGCCCGTGGAGTGGACGGCGACGGACGACGGTTCGTACACCGTGCGGACCCTGCCGCAGGACGCGCGGACCGAGCCGGGCACCACCGTGCACCTGGTGGCGCGCGCCGGGGCCCGCGAGTGGCTGGCCGAGGCACGTGTCCTGGCGCTGGCCCGGGACTTCGGTTCGCTGCTGCCGTACGACGTGCGGGTGGGCGACGAGGCGGTCACCGACCTGCCGGCGCCCTGGGACCGGCCGTATCCGTCCCCCGCCACCCGGCGGGTGGCCCTGGCCCGGCACTGTCACGGGCTGTTCGGCTTCACCCCGCTGGACTCGATCGACCTGGACGTGCCGCTGGCCGGGATCCGCGGTGTGGCCTATGTGCTGCCGTCGGCGGTCAGTCCGGCCCAGCGGGCCGGTCATCGCGTCCACCTCAAGGGCATGCTGCTGACCGAGCGGGGCGAGCAGTTGCTGCCCGACTGGGCCTTCTTCGTGCGCTGTGTGCTGGACACGGACAGTCTGCGGCCCACGGCCTCGCGCGAGTCGCTGTACGAGGACGAGACGCTGGCCGCGGTGCGGGAGGCACTCGGCGAAAGGATTCGCTCGTGGCTGACCGGACTGGCGACCGGTGACCCGGAGCGGCTCGCGGCCTTCCTGTCGGTGCACCACCTGGGCGTGAAGTCGCTCGCGCGGCACGACAGCGAGATGCTGCGCACGATGCTGCCGTGGCTGCCCTTCGAGACGACCGACGGACGGCTGTCCCTGGAGGAGTTCGCGCAGCGGCACCCGGTGGTGCACTTCACGCGGTCCGTCGAGGAGTACCGGCAGGTCGCCCCGATCGCCTCCGCCCAGGGCGTGGGCGTGATCAACGGCGGCTACACGTACGACAGCGAGCTCGTCGAGGCCCTGCCGTCGGTGCGGCCCGGCACGGTGGTCGCCGAGTTGGACGCGGACACCGTGACCGCCCACCTGGACGTGGTCGACCCGGCCGAGGAGCTGGCGCTCTCGGGCTTCCTGGCGGCGGCGCGGGCCAAGCTCGACCCGCTGGGCTGTGACGTCGTCCTGCGCGCGTTCCACCCGCTGTCCGTGCCCGCGCTGCACCTGGACGACCGGGCGGCCCGGCACGAGCAGGCACGGGCGGAGGCCGAGGAGCAGGCCGACGACCTGTGGGCGGGCATCCTGGGCTCCCTGCGCGGCAGCGCCCCCCGCGCGCGCCTCGTGCTCAACCATCTCAATCCGCTGATCCGCAGGATCAGTTCACTGCGTGACGCGGAGCTGATCGGCACCGCCACGGAGTCCCTGTACGGGCAGGCGCTGCTGATGGCGCAGCGCCCGCTGCGGCCCGCCGACTCGGCACTGCTGAACCGGGCGTTCATCGGCCTGCTGGAGTGGGCCACCCATGGCGAGGACGGTCACCGATGAGTGAGATCACGGACTTCGACTCACTGCGCCGGGCGATGGCGGAGAACGGCGAGGAGCCGGAGGGCCCGGCCCGTAACGCGCGCGCGGAGCAGCTGCTCACCGAGGCGGAGCGGCTGAACATCCCGCTCGCCGTCATCGAGGCGCTCGGGCACCAGCTGAAGGTCTACAACTACAGCTCCGAGAAGGACAAGATGTTCGTCCCGTTCGCGCGGCTGCTGCGCATGTGGGACGAGCGGCCCGAAGACTTCGACGAATACGAGACGCATTCGCTGCACTGGGTCTTCAAGTGGATGTCGTCCGGGATGCTGGACCAGCCGCACGTGCCGCTGGCCTCGGTGGAGAAGTGGCTCGGCGAGATGGAGCACCGCTACCGCCTGGCGGGCCACTCCGAGCGGGCGGTGCGCAGCGCGGAGTTCAGCGTGGCCGCGCACGTCGGTGACGTGGAACGGGCCGAGCGGGCGTACGCCGCCTGGCTGGCCGCCGACCGCGACACCATGGCCGACTGCCACGCGTGCGAGCTGCACGGGCAGGGCTGGTGGCAGGCGGAGCGGGCGCGGGACACCGAGGCACTCGAACTGTGGCGGCCGGTCCTTGACGGCGAGTTCTCCTGCGCCCACGAACCGCACACCGTCCTCGCCTCCTCCCTGATACCCCTGCTGCGCCTGGACCGCCTCGACGAGGCGCGCGCCAACCATCTGCGGGGTTTCCGGCTCGTGCGCTCCATGGAGAGCATGCGCGGCGCGTACGCGGACCACGTGGAGTTCTGCGCGCTGACCGGCAACGAGGCGCGCGGCCTGGAACTGCTGGCGGAGCGACCGGCGTACTTCACGGACACGGGGCACCCGCGCAGCCGGCTGGAGTTCATGGCGGTGGTCTCCCTGCTGATGAACCGCCTCACCGAACTCGGGCTCGGCGAGCGGCGGGTACCGGGCCCGGCGGGCCGCGCGTGGACGGCGGTCGAGCTCGCGGACCACGCGCGCGAGGAGGCCCTCGCCCTCGCCGAGCGCTTCGACGCGCGCAACGACACGTCGTACGTCAGCGAGCGGGCCCGCGCGCGGATGGCACAGCGTCCGCTGGTGGAGCGGCTGCCGCTGGGGGTGCGCGGAGCCCGGCCGGCGGCCGCCGTCACACCCGTGGTGCCGCCCCCGGCCGAACAGGCGGGAGAACCCGACCTCGCCGCGCTGCTGACCGAGGCACGCAGGCTGTCGGACACCCTCCAGCCGAACGCCGTCGAGGCGTGGGCCGCGGTCTCCCGGGCCGCCGAGGGCGTCGAGCTCGACGCGCGCGACCGGGCCGAGATCGCCGACCATCAGGCGATGGACGCGGGCCCCGAGGGTGCCGAACTGTTCGAGCGCGCCGCCGAGCTGTACGCGGCGGCGGGCGACCCCGGGGAGGCGTTGGCGGCACGCGCGCGTGCGTCGTACGTGCGGGCCCTCACCGGCGAGCTGGACGAGGCGGTCGCCGCGGTCGCGGGCCCCTACGACGAGGTGCTCGCCCTCTACGCGCAGGACGCCACGGGCCTACGACAGACCGCGTCCGTGCTGATGGCTCGCGCGCGGATCCTGATGCGGCGGGTGCACGAGGCCGACGGTCCCTCGCCGGATCCGGACCTGGCCGAGGCCGAGGCGGCCGCGCGTGAGGTGCTCGCGCTCGTCGACGGGCACGCCGGGGACGACGTACGGCTCGCCTCGCGCGCCGCCGAGTCCCAGGCGATGCTCGCGGAGCTGGCGGCCCTGACCGGGGACGCCTCGACGGGCGCGGAGCTGTTCGCGCGGGCCGCGGCAGAGTTCGTCGGGGCGGGGCTGCCGTGGTTCGCGGTGGAGTACGAGGCCCGGCTCGCCGGGCTGGCCCACCACCTGGGCGACACGGAGGAGGCGGAGCGCGCCCTGCGCGCGGCCCTGGAGCACGGCGGCCCGCACCTGGAGGCGGTCGGGCGCGCCCAGCTGCACCTCCAGCTCGCCGAGGTCGTCGGCGGCCGGGGCCAGGCCGAGGAGGCGGCGGAGCACGCCCTGGAGGCGGCGCACTGGGCCGACGAGGCGGGCGAGGGGCCGACGCTGGGCGCCTGGGCCCGGCACCAGCTCGGCGGGTTCCTGGTACGGCAGGGGCGGTGGGCCGAGGCCGCGGAGGTGCTGGAGTCGGCACTGCCCGACCTGTCCGCCGAGACGCACGGCGACGGCGCGATCGTGCAGACGCAGTGGTGGCTGGGCGACTGTCTGAGCGAGCTCAGGGAGCATCGCGCCGCCGCCGAGCACCGGCTCCGGGCGGCCGAGATCGCCCGGCACTGGCCTGAGCAGCACGACCACGCCACGCTCGCCCACCTCGCCGCCGAGGACCTCGGGCATGCGGGCCTGCCCGGCGAGGCGGACCGGGCCTACACGCGCGCGGGCGACCTGTGGCGCGCCCTCGGCAACGTCCACGGTCTGGTCCGCTCGCTGCGCGCCCGCGCGTGGCTGGCGCTGCGCGGCGACGCGGGGCAGGACGGGGCCCGCGAGCTGATGGCGGGCGCGGTGCGCGAGTGCGAGACGGCGCTGGAGTCGGCGGCCGACGCGGCGGCCCGGGGGCGGCTCGTCGCCGAACTCGGCCACACCCGCCGGCAGTTCGGCGACCTGCTGGCACGGTCCGTCTCCGAGGACGCCGGGGACGACGCGATCCAGAGCGCGTTCGAGGAGGCCCTGGCACAGGTGGCGGAGGCGGTCACCGTGTTCGACTCCCTGGGGACGGAAGGCCTGCACAGCCGCACCGCCGCCCAGCTCGCCGCGGGCTGGCTGGAGGCCGACCTGGGCCGCCCGGCGGACGCCACCGCACGCGCGCGTGCGGTGCTCACGACGTACGCCGACACGCCCCCCGACGACGAGACGGCACAGGCCCGACGCACGGAAGCCGAACA
This sequence comes from Streptomyces sp. NPDC002306, assembly GCF_053593435.1. Taxonomy (NCBI): domain Bacteria; kingdom Bacillati; phylum Actinomycetota; class Actinomycetes; order Kitasatosporales; family Streptomycetaceae; genus Streptomyces; species Streptomyces sp. NPDC002306. Next base: position 123,014 of record NZ_JBSFCK010000013.1, on the reverse strand, counting down.
GATGCTCCAGGTACTGGAGGAGGGGACGCCGAAGTAGCTCGGCGGGCGGGGCGGCGGGGGCCGCTGCCCCGCGTGGCGGGGTGCCGCTCCTGGGCGCCGGGGGGGGCCGCTCGGAGGACGGCGGCGGGAGCCGCTGGACGGAGGCGGGGCGGCGAGGGGGCCGCGAGCGGAGGCGGGGCGGCTTCTGGACGGTCGTGGACTCAGCGCTCGGCAATGCGGCTCGGCCGCCGGACGGCGGGCCGCTCGGTGCGATGACGACTCGGCCGCCCAAGCGCACAGCCGCCCGGCCGTGCGCTCCGACGACGGGCCGCTCAAGGTCCCGGCGACTCGGCCGCCTGCCGCCATGGCGACCAGATCGCCCGCCCTCCCCCAGGGCCGACCGGCAACGCGCTCACTAACCGACCCGCGTCACGGCCGCACGGCCACACGGCCGCACGGCGACACGGCTGCTCGGCGACACGGCTGCTCGGCGACACGGCTGCTCGACGCAGCCGCACGGTGACACGACCACACGGCGACAGGACCGCTCGGCGCCGCCGTCCGGCACCGCGATCGTTCGACTCGGCAGCCCGGTACCGCGAGCGCCCGGTGCCGTGACGTGTCGGGCGTCCGTCCGGCTACTCGACGCCGATGAGGAGCAGTGCTCCCTGCCGGCCGCCCCGGTAGACGACCGTGTCGACGGCGAGATAGGTCTCCCGTACGCGCGTCTCCAGGTGTGCCGCCACGGACTCGGGCGCCTCGTCGCCGAGGACGAGGGTGACCAGCTCGCCGCCCGCCTGGAGCATGCGGTCCAGCACGGTCTCCGCGGTGGCGAGGACGTCGGACCCGATCACGGCGACGTCGCCGTCGATGAGGCCGAGGACGTCCCCGGCCTGGCAGATGCCGGCCATGGTCCAGGACTGGCGTTCGGCGACGAGGAGCTCGGCGTAGCGGGTGGCGCCGGCCGCCGAGGTCATGGCGACGACGTCCTCGTCGAAGCGCCGGTCGGGTTCGTGCACGGCGAGCGCGGCGATGCCCTGGACCGCGGAGCGGGTCGGGATCAGGGCCACCCGGATGCCCTCCGTACGGGCCTGTTCGGCCGCCGCGGCGGCGGTGTGGCGCAGGTCGGCGTCGTTGGGCAGCAGGACCACCTCGCGCGCGTGGGCCCGGCGTACGGCGGCGACGAGTTCACCGCTCGCGGGCGGCTCCCCGGGGCGCGCGAGCACGGTGGTGGCGCCCGCCTCCGTGTACAGCCCGGCCAGGCCCTCGCCGGGCACGACCGCCACGACGGCGCGCTGGACCCGCTCCCGGGGCGGCCGTCCGCCGCCCCGGGTGTGCACGTCGCCCGCGCCGAAGTGGGTGATCCGGATCCGGTGCGGCCGTCCGGCCTCGACGCCCGCCTCGACGGCGGCACCCGCGTCGTCGACGTGCACATGGACGTTCCACAGCCCGTCGCCGCCGACCACGACGAGCGAGTCACCGAGGGCGTCGAGCCGCGTCCGCAGCCGCGTCACGGCCGCGTCCTCGGCCTCCAGCAGGTAGATCACCTCGAAGGCGGGGCCGCCCTCCTCCACAGCCGCGGGCCCGTCCCCACAGGCCTCGACGTCATCGTCGGCGTCGACGGCACGGATGTCGTCGGCGTCGTCGCCCACGCGGCCGGCGGCGCCCGTGCCGGCAGGAACGGCGTCGCCCCGGAGGTCACCGCTCTCCCCCGTGAGCGTCTCGACCAGCGCCCCGAGCACCGTCACCAGCCCCCGGCCCCCGGCGTCGACCACTCCGGCCCGCTTCAGCACCGCCAGCTGGGCCGGGGTCGCGGCCAGGGCCGCGCGCGCCCCCTGATAGGCCGCCCGCGCGACCGCCCCGCAGTCCCCCTCGGCGCCCTCGGCCGCGTCCGCCGCGGCGGAGGCGACCGACAGGACCGTGCCCTCCACGGGGTGGGCCACGGCCTGGCGGGCGGAGTCGGCCGCGTGCCGCAGGGCGAGCCGCAGTCCCCGACCGTCGGTGTGAGCGACCTCACCGTCGTCGGCGAACACCTGCGCCATGCCCCGCAGCAGCTGCGCGAGGATCGTCCCGGAGTTGCCCCGCGCCCCGATGAGAGCCCCGTGCGCCATCGCGCGCGCGGCGTCCGCGAGAGAGGGAGACAGCGGGGGGAGGGCGGGGGAGGAACCGGGGAAGGCTTCCGCGCCGGATCCGGCCTCGTGCCCCGCGAACGCCGCCTCGACGGCCGCGAAGGCCGACTCCAGCGTCAGATACAGGTTCGTGCCGGTGTCGCCGTCCGCGACGGGATAGACGTTGATCGCGTCGATCTCCTCGCGCGCCCGGCCCAGCGCCTGCAACGCGAGACCGCACCAGGTACGTACCGCGAGAGCATCGAAGAATGTCTGCGGCACCTGCGGCACCTGCGCCTCCTTGAGCTGCTGGACTGGGAGGCAGCGTAGACCCAGGTGGGGTGTGCGCCGGAAGAGGGCGTGGGCGAGGGCCCCGACCAGCCATGGTAGTTTCGTTGTACTGGCGCAGTCGTTGTATGCTGCTCCGGTTGCCCGATACACATCGGGCTCTCCCCCTGGCACCGCCACTCAGATCCTCTGGTCCTGATCCCGGCATGCCGGGATCAACCGTAAGTGCATCTGAAGTCTTTGGAGTGACCCGTGGCTGCCAACTGCGACGTCTGCGGCAAGGGGCCGGGCTTCGGCAATAACATCTCGCACTCGCACCGCCGTACGCCGCGCCGCTGGAACCCGAACATCCAGCGCGTCCGTACCGTGGTCGGCGGGACGCCGAAGCGCGTGAACGCTTGCACCTCGTGCATCAAGGCCGGCAAGGTCTCGCGCTGACGCACAGCTAAGCGCGCGGCCACTGCTGGTTCGCTGTAAAAAGCCGGTCCACCCTCGGGTGGATCGGCTTTTTGCCTTGCCCGCGGCGACGGACAGCGAGCGGGACGGCTACCCCTCGGCCCGGGGGCGGAAGGCCCAGCCGTGGTCCACGGGCCCGATGCCGCCGCCCAGCGCGAACCCGGCCGCGAGCGCCCCGGTGACGTACTCCTTGGCTGCGGACACCGCCTCCGGCACGGACCGCCCCCGCGCCAGGTGCGACGCGATCGCGGAGGCGAGGGTGCAGCCGGTGCCGTGCGTGTGCCGGTTGTCGTGGCGGGGGGCGCGCAGCCAGTGCTCCTCGGCGCCGTCGGTGAGCAGGTCGACCGCCTCTCCGGAGAGATGCCCGCCCTTGATCACCACCCATCGCGGCCCGTACGCCAGGACGGCCGCCGCGGCCTCCCGCATCCCGGTCTCCGACGCGACATGAACGCCGGTGAGTTGTGCCACCTCGTCGAGGTTCGGGGTGGCGACCGTCGCGAGCGGCAGCAGTTTCGTGCGTACGGAGTCCAGCGCGGCGGACGCCAGCAGCGGGTCACCGTGCTTGGAGACGCTCACCGGATCCACCACGACCGGCGCGTCCGTGGAGGTGAGCAACTCGGCCACCGTCTCGACGAGTTCGGCGGAGGCCAGCATCCCGGTCTTCACCGCCTGGACGCCGATGTCGTCGACGACGCTGCGGTACTGGGCCCGCACCGCCTCCGCCGGCAGCTCCCAAGCGCCCTGGACACCCAGAGAGTTCTGCGCGGTGACCGCGGTGATCACGCTCATGCCGTGCACACCGAGCGCGAGCATCGTCTTCAGGTCGGCCTGGACGCCCGCGCCGCCGCCGGAGTCGGAGCCCGCGACCGTCAGCACCCTCGGTGGCGCGCTCATGACTCGATGTCCCCGAAGTGGTCCCAGCCGCCCTTGCTGGTCCAGGGCGCCCCGTCGACCGTCACCTGGGGCAGCGCCGACGGGTTGAGCACCTCGCCGATCACCTTCCAGCGGGCGGGCAGCTTGGTGTCCGGCGGGAAGGCCGCCACGATCGCGTGGTCCTCTCCCCCGGTCAGCACCCACTGCATCGGGTCCACGCCGACGGCCTGACCGATGTCGTTCATCTGGGACGGGATGTCGATGGCCCCGGAGCGGATGTCGATCCGGACCTTGCTGGCCTCCGCGATATGACCGAGGTCGGCGATGAGCCCGTCGCTCACGTCGCACATGGCGGTCGCGCCCAGCCCGGCGGCGGCCGGCCCCGCGTGGTAGGGCGGCTCGGGGCGGCGGTGGGCCTCGACGAAGGCGCGCGGGGAGCGGAAGCCGCGGGAGAGCACCGCGTACCCGGCGGCGGACCAGCCCAGCCAGCCGGTGACCGCGATGATGTCCCCGGGCTGCGCGCCTCCCCGGGTCACGGGTTCCTGGTTGCGCAGATCGCCGAGCGCGGTGATGGACACCATGATCGTGTCCCCGCGCACCACGTCGCCGCCGACCACGGAGGCGCCGGCGACCTGGCACTCGTCGCGCAGTCCGTCCATCAGTTCGGTCGGCCAGGCCACCGGGAGTTCGGCGGGCACCACCAGCCCGAGCAGCAGCGCCGTCGGCACCGCGCCCATGGCGGCGATGTCGGCGAGGTTCTGCGCGGCGGCCTTGCGGCCCACGTCGTAGGCCGTGGACCAGTCGCGGCGGAAGTGCCGTCCCTCGAGCAGGATGTCGGTGCTCGCCACGACCCTGCGGTCGGGGGCGGCGACCACGGCGGCGTCGTCGCCGGGGCCGACCCGGACCGCCGGGGTGGTGGTGAGACGGGAGGTGAGCTCCCTGATGAGCCCGAACTCCCCGAGCTCACCAACAGTGCCCTTCATTACCCTTGCTCCCCTTCTGTCCCTGTCCATACCCGGTCGCGCGTCACCAGTGTCCTCGATACGGTCGAGGTGACCGTCAACTTCTGTCGTGCCTGCACCCCGGCGCGCAAGCCACGCTCTCCGCAGGTCTCCCCGCGGCGAGCGGCGACGCGATACCGTGGCGTTCCTTTTCCCCACATGATCCTCGTGGCCGCCCTGGAGGTTCCGTGGTACAGGCGTACATCCTGATCCAGACGGAGGTCGGCAAAGCGTCGACCGTCGCCGAGACGATCAGCAAGATTCCTGGGGTGATCCAGGCCGAGGACGTGACAGGACCGTATGACGTCATCGTGCGCGCACAGGCCGACACCGTCGACGACCTCGGTCGCATGGTGGTCGCCAAGGTCCAGCAGGTGGACGGCATCACCCGTACCCTGACCTGCCCGGTGGTCCATCTGTAGCCCCCGTCTACCCTTGGCCGGTGAACTTCTCCCGTCACCGGCTCCGCACTGTTCTCGGGCCGCCCGCGCTCGTCCTGCTTGCCGCTGCCGCGGGCTGCTCCTCCGCAGACGACAGCGCGTCGGCGGCGGTTCCCGCCGCCGACGCGAAGGTCTCGAAGCTGTGCCGGGACCTGGACGAGGCGCTGCCGTCGAAGGTGGACGGTCTCGGCCGACGAGATCCCGAGCCCGCCTCCGCGCTGACCGCGGGCTGGGGGAACCCGGCGATCATACTGCGCTGCGGTGTCCCCCGGCCCGGGAAGATGAGCGATCCGGAGGCCGACGGGGTCGAGGTCGACGGGGTCGGGTGGCTGCTGGAGAAGCGCGGCGACGGTTCGTTCCGCTTCACCACGACACTGCGCAGGGCCTACGTCGAGGTGGCGATTCCGGCGCGGCGCACCGGTGACGGCATGGCGCCGTTGGTCGACCTGGCGCCCGCCGTCAAGAAGGCGATCCCGGAGGGGATCGCCGACTAGGCCGTTCTCCGGGGGAATCGCCGGCCTGGCGCTTCCCCCGCCGCTCCGCCCCGGTGCGGGTCAGCGCAGTCCGGTGGACCTGCGCAGGGCCGCCTGGACCAGCAGGTCCACCAGCTCGGGATAGCCGATCCCGCTCGCCTGCCACATCTGCGGGTACATCGAGATCGGCGTGAAGCCCGGCATCGTGTTGATCTCGTTGATCACGAACTCCCCGTCCTCGGTGAGGAAGAAGTCCGCCCGCACCAGGCCCTCGCAAGAGGCCGCCTCGAAGGCGTCGACGGCGAGCCGCCGTACCTCCGCGGTCTCCTCGGAGGTCAGCGGGGCCGGCACGAGGCCCGGCGTCGAGTCGATGTACTTCGCGTCGAAGTCGTAGTACGCGTGCGCGTCCGGCGGCGGGATCTCGGCCGGGACGGAGGCCCGGGGACCGTCCTCGAACTCCAGGACGCCGCACTCGATCTCCCGGCCGCGCAGCGCGGCCTCGACGAGGATCTTCGGGTCGTGCCGCTGGGCCTCGGCGATGGCCTCGTCGAGCCCTGAGAGGTCGTCGACCTTGGTGATGCCGATCGACGAGCCCGCGCGCGCGGGCTTCACGAACAGCGGCCAGCCGTGCTCGCCCGCGAAGTCGACGATCTTCTTGCGGGCGGCCGACTCGTCCTGCCGCCACTCGCGCGGCCGGATCACCACGTACGGGCCCACCTTCAGCCCGAACGAGGTGAACACCCGCTTCATGTACTCCTTGTCCTGGCCGACGGCCGAGGCGAGCACGCCCGCGCCGACGTACGGGACACCGGAGAGCTCCAGAAGGCCCTGGAGGGTGCCGTCCTCGCCGTACGGGCCGTGCAGCACCGGGAAGACGACGTCGACCTCGCCGAGGGCCTTGGGCACCGAACCGGGCTCGCTGTAGACGACCTCGCGGTTGGCCGGGTCGACGGGGAGCACCACGCCGCCCTCGCTCGACTCGGCGAGCTCGTCGACGCTCGGCGTACGGCGGTCGGTGATCGCCATGCGGTCCGGTTCGTCGGCGGTCAGGGCCCAACGGCCGTCCCGGGTGATGCCGATCGGCAGGACCTCGTACTTGGTCCGGTCGATCGCCCGCAGTACGGCGCCCGCGGTGACCACGGAGATCCCGTGTTCGGAGCTGCGTCCGCCGAACACGACGGCCACACGCGGCTTACGGGACGGCTGCTCGGGGCTCTGGGGGAGGTTCTCGCTGCTCATATCGCGTTGAGAGTACCCGGTGGTAGGGCCCTGAGTCAGCGTCGGCGGGGCGGGTTCGCTCAGCGTCGCTCGGGCTTCGCGCTGCGCGACATCAGCTCCTTGAGAGCGACCACCGGAGGCTTGCCCTCGTGCACGATCCCGACCACCGTCTCGGTGATGGGCATGTCGACACCGTGCCTGCGGGCCAGATCCAGCACGGACTCGCAGGACTTGACGCCCTCGGCGGTCTGCTTGGTGACCGCGATGGTCTCCTGGAGGGTCATGCCCCTGCCGAGGTTGGTGCCGAAGGTGTGGTTGCGCGACAGCGGAGAGGAGCAGGTCGCCACCAGGTCGCCCAGACCGGCGAGTCCGGAGAAGGTCAGCGGGTCGGCGCCCATGGCCAGGCCGAGCCGGGTGGTCTCGGCGAGACCCCGGGTGATCAGGGAGCCCTTGGCGTTGTCGCCGAGGCCCATGCCGTCCGCGATGCCGACGGCCAGGCCGATGACGTTCTTGACCGCGCCGCCGAGCTCGCAGCCCACCACGTCCGTGTTGGTGTAGGGGCGGAAGTAGGGCGTGTGGCAGGCGGCCTGGAGGCGCTGGGCGACGACCTCGTCGGTGCAGGCGACCACGGCCGCGGCCGGCCTGCGGGAGGCGATCTCGCGCGCCAGGTTGGGGCCGGTGACCACGGCGACCCGTTCGGGGCCGACCTTCGCGACGTCCTCGACGACCTCGGTCATCCGCATCGTCGTACCGAGTTCGACGCCCTTCATGAGGGAGACGAGGACCGTGCCGCGGGCCAGCAGGGGCGTCCACTCGGCGAGGTTGGCGCGCAGGCTCTGCGAGGGGATCGAGAGGACCGTGAAGTCGGCGCCGGCGGCGGCCTCGGCCGGGTCGGTGGTGGCCCGCAGGTTCTCCGGGAGTTCGATGCCCGGGAAGTAGCCGGGATTCGTCCGGGTGGAGTTGATCGCTTCCGCGACCTCCGCGCGGCGCGCCCAGAGGGTCACCTCGCAGCCCGCGTCGGCGAGCACCATACCGAAGGCGGTGCCCCACGAACCGGCGCTGAAGACCGCCGCCTTGACCGGCTTGATCACTTGCTCTGCCCCTCTTCCTGCCTGGCCTTCTCCTGCGTGTCCACCTGGCCGCGCGGCCGGGGCGGCGACTGCGGCTCCCCCAGCGTCTGCGCCTGGGTGCGGCGCCGCTGCTCGATCCGTTCCTGGCGCGGGTCGTACGGCGTCTCGGGCGCCCGCTCGCCGCGGATCTCCTCCAGCAGGCGGGTGACGGCGGCCATGATGACCTCGGTCGCCTCCTTCAGGAGTTCCGGGGTCATCTCCTTGCCGTAGAAGCGGGAGAGGTCCACGGGCGGGCCCGCGAGCACGTGGTGGGTCTTGCGCGGGAAGATGTCGGGCTTCTTCGCGTACGGCGGCAGCAGCGCGTTGGCGCCCCACTGGGCGACCGGGATCACCGGACACCTGGTCTGCAGCGCCACGCGCGCGGCACCCGTCTTGCCGGTCATGGGCCAGCCGTCCGGGTCGCGGGTGAGGGTGCCCTCGGGGTAGAAGGCGACGCACTCGCCGCGCTCGACGGCGTCGATCGCGGCCCGGAAGGCGCTCAGCGCGTCGGTGCTCTCGCGATAGACGGGGATCTGTCCGGTACCGCGCATCGCGGCGCCGACGAATCCCTTCCGGAAAAGGCCGCTCTTCGCGAGGAATCGCGGAACCCGTCCGGTGTTGTACTGATAGTGCGCGTATGCGACGGGATCGACATGCGAATTGTGATTCACCACGGTGATGAATCCACCATCGGCCGGAATGTGCTCCATTCCACGCCAGTCCCGCTTGAGCAGCGCCACCAACGGCGGTTTGCAGAGCACCGCGGCGAAGCGATACCAGAAGCCGATTCTGCGGCGGGGCACGCGGACACCTTCCTCTAGGGCTTCCTCCAGGGCTGGGGGCCGCACAAGTGTCGCCCCGGGCCGCCGGTCTGTCGAGAACACCGTACGCCCCGCCACCCCGGCGACCGGATGGACCGGGTGACAATGACCGCTATACGAGAGGGGCGGAACGCTTGTGCAGTGGACCTTGGTCATCCCCCTGAAGTCCTTGGCCCGGGCCAAGAGCAGGCTGTCGGACACCGCTGCCGACGGGCTGCGGCCGGGCCTCGCCCTCGCCTTCGCCCAGGACACCGTGGCCGCCGCGCTGGCCAGCCCGGCGGTCGGCGATGTGGCGGTAGTCACGGACGACGACCTGGCCGGACGCGAGCTGGCGGCGCTGGGCGCCCGCATCGTCTCCGACGAGCCGGGCGGCGGCCTCAACGCCGCTCTGGCGCACGCGGCGGCCGTGGTGCGCGCCGCGTGCCCCGCCCGCCCCGTGGCGGCCCTGAACGCCGACCTGCCGGCACTGCGTCCGCTGGAATTGGCCCGCGTCCTGGAAGCGGCCGCGGAATTCCCGCGCGCTTTTCTCGCCGATGCGGCCGCAATCGGGACGACACTGCTGACCGCCGCACCGGACCGGGAATTGCTCCCGGCATTCGGACACGATTCCCGGGCCCGTCATCGCGCGTCCGGCGCGCGGGAAATCGGTCTCGATGCGGTGGATTCCGTACGGCAGGACGTGGACACCGGCGCGGACCTGCGCGCGGCGCTGGCGCTCGGGGTGGGGCCCCGGACGGCCGCTGTCGCCGCGCGGCTGCTGATCCCCGGGCAGTAGGCTGCGGCCATGCAGGCGACCGCATACACGTACGACCCCGAGACCCGCAGCGGGCAGGTGCTGCTGGACGACGGCACGCCCGTGCCCTTCGACGCGCCGGCGTTCGACGCGGGCGGGCTGCGGCTGTTGCGTCCGGGACAGCGGGTGCGGGTGGAGACCGAGGGCGACGGGGACGCCCGGCGGATCACCCTGGTCACCCTGCACACCTTCTGAGCGGCGCCTCTACCGACCGCTCCGGCGCGGACTCGCTTCCCCGACCAAGCCCGGCGTCGATCCCACGCGCCCGAGGCTCGTCACGAACGCCGTGCGCCGACGCTCCTGACAACGCCGCGGGCCGGACTCCGAGAGGGAGTCCGGCCCGGCGCGTGAGTGCCCTGTGCCTGCCCTACTTGCGAGCCGTGGCCTTCTTGGCGGTGGTCTTGCGAGCCGTGGACTTCTTGGCGGGGGCCGCCTTGGTGGTGGCCTTCTTCGCCGGGGCCTTCTTCGCCGTCGCCTTCTTGGCCGTGGCGGTCTTCTTCGCCGCGGAGGTCTTGGCGGCCGCGGTGGTCTTGGCCGTGGTCTTCTTCGCCGCGGTGGTCTTCTTGACGGCGGCCGTGGTCTTCTTGGCGGTCGTCTTCTTCGCCGTGGTCTTCTTCGCGGCGGCGGCCTTGGTGGTGGCCTTCTTCGCGGCGGCCTTCTTCACCGTGGCGGAAGCGGCGCCGGTCAGGCTGCCCTTGGGCGCCTTCTTGACGGCGACCTCGCCACCGCGCGGAAGCTTCTTCGAGCCGCTGACCAGGTCCTTGAAGCCCTGACCCGCGCGGAACCGCGGCACGGACGTCTTCTTGACCCGAACCCGCTCTCCGGTCTGGGGGTTACGGGCGTAGCGGGCCGGGCGGTCGACCTTCTCGAACGAACCGAACCCGGTGACCGAAACCCGGTCGCCTCCGACAACCGCGCGGACGATGGCGTCCAGGACCGCGTCGACAGCCTCGGCGGCCTGCTGGCGGCCGCCCATCTTGTCGGCAATCGCTTCTACGAGCTGCGCCTTGTTCACGTCTTCCCCTTCGGAGACATTGCCAGAACGAAAGTGTTCAAGCCTTTTTCGCACGTTAGGCAGATATATACCGCAAATCAAACACGAAACGGGCTAATCACCCTTGTGCCGCAACGAACTCGGCTGTCCCGGACGTGTTCAGCGTTCCTCTTCGGGGATTCGGCCCTCGTCGAGGTCCTCCATGAACCGCTCCAGTCGCCTTGTCGCAGCGGCGAGATCGTGCTTGGCCACGGCCGTAATGACCAGCAGCTTCCGGGTCAGCGCCATCCGTACGCCCTCCGGGACTTGCAGTGAGCGCACCCTTGCGTGCGCTTCCTTGAGCTGGTTCGCGACCGCCGTATAGAGCTGGAGTTGGCCGTCGTGTCCCATGCACAGATTGTGCCATCTGGGGCGAGTTGTCGCCTGCGCAGGGTGTAACTGCCGCCGTAGACGGCTGTTCGGACACCGGCGCGGCACCCGGCGACCACCGTCGCCTACCCCACCAACGACCTGCGTAACGTGGGAAGTTGAGGCGCCCGGCGCGGCCTCTCAGGGCCGTTCGGGTGCAGACATGGCTGTACCCCCAATCGTGGCGATCGGGGGTACAGGTGGGGTGTTGCGGTGGCCGAAACTCGACCTGTTCGGGCCGCTGGGTCAGACCTGGAGCGTGCTCGGCTTGTACGACGGGCGCTTGGTCTCGTACGCGGCGATGTCGGCCTCGTTCTGGAGGGTGATGGAGATGTCGTCCAGCCCGTTCAGCAGCCGCCAGCGGGAGTTCTCGTCCAGCTCGAAGGAGGCGGTGACGCCCTCGGCGCGCACCTCGCGGGCCTCCAGGTCGACCGTGATCTCGGCCTGCGGGTCACGCTCGGTGAGTTCCTGGAGCGCTTCCACGATCTTCTGCTCCAGCACCACCGTGAGCAGGCCGTTCTTGAGCGAGTTGCCCCGGAAGATGTCGGCGTAGCGGGAGGAGATGACGGCTTTGAAGCCGTAGTTCTGCAGTGCCCAGACGGCGTGCTCACGGGAGGAGCCGGTGCCGAAGTCGGGGCCCGCGACCAGCACCGTCGCGCCCTGTCGCTCGGGCTGGTTGAGGATGAAGGACGGGTCCTTGCGCCAGGCCTCGAACAGCCCGTCCTCGAAACCGTCCCGCGTCACCTTCTTGAGCCAGTGAGCAGGGATGATCTGGTCCGTGTCGACGTTGCTGCGGCGCAGCGGGACGGCCCGGCCGGTGTGCGTGGTGAATGCTTCCATGGCTCTCAGACTCCAGCGGGCGTACGGGTGTCGGTGTCGGACAGGTCGGCGGGGGACGCCAGGTGGCCCAGGACCGCCGTAGCGGCCGCGACCTGCGGTGACACCAGGTGCGTACGGCCGCCCTTGCCCTGTCGGCCCTCGAAGTTGCGGTTGGAGGTGGACGCGGAGCGCTCACCGGGGGCCAGCTGGTCGGGGTTCATGCCCAGACACATGGAGCAGCCCGCGTGCCGCCACTCGGCGCCGGCCTCCTTGAAGACGACGTCCAGACCCTCGGAGACGGCCTGGAGACCGACCCGCGCGGAACCCGGGACGACCAGCATCCGTACGCCGTCGGCGACTTTGCGGCCCTCGACGATGGCCGCGGCGGCGCGCAGGTCCTCGATGCGGCCGTTGGTGCAGGAGCCTACGAAGACGGTGTCCACCGTGATGGAGCGCAGCGGCTGACCGGCCTCCAACCCCATGTATTCCAGGGCCTTTTCGGCGGCGAGGCGCTCCGAAGCGTCTTCGTACGAAGCCGGGTCGGGGACGTCCGACGAAAGCGGCGCGCCCTGCCCGGGGTTGGTGCCCCAGGTGACGAACGGCGCGAGCGCGGCGGCGTCGATGACGACCTCCGCGTCGAATTCCGCGTCCGCGTCCGACTTCAGGGTCTTCCAGTACGCGACGGCCGCGTCCCAGTCCGCGCCCGCGGGGGCGTGGGCGCGGCCCTCGAGGTAGGCGAAGGTGGTCTCGTCGGGGGCGATCATGCCCGCGCGGGCGCCGGCCTCGATCGACATGTTGCAGATGGTCATCCGGGCCTCCATCGAAAGCTTCTCGATGGCCGAGCCGCGGTATTCCAGGATGTAGCCCTGGCCGCCGCCGGTACCGATCCTGGCGATGATCGCGAGGATCAGGTCCTTGGCGGTGACACCGTCGGGCAGCTCGCCGTCGACCGTGATGGCCATGGTCTTCGGGCGGGCCAGCGGCAGCGTCTGGGTGGCCAGCACGTGCTCCACCTGGGAGGTGCCGATACCGAACGCCAGCGCGCCGAAGGCGCCGTGCGTGGAGGTGTGCGAGTCGCCGCAGACGACGGTCGTGCCGGGCTGGGTCAGCCCCAGCTGCGGGCCGACGACGTGCACGACGCCCTGCTCGATGTCGCCCAGCGGGTGCAGCCGGACACCGAAGTCGGCGCAGTTCTTGCGCAGCGTCTCCAGCTGGGCGCGCGAGACCGGGTCGGCGATGGGCTTGTCGATGTCGAGGGTCGGGGTGTTGTGATCCTCGGTCGCGATGGTGAGGTCGAGGCGCCGCACCGGGCGGCCCGCCTGACGGAGGCCGTCGAAGGCCTGCGGGCTGGTCACCTCGTGCAGCAGGTGCAGATCGATGAAGAGGAGGTCGGGCTCGCCCTCGGCGCGCCGGACGACGTGGTCGTCCCAGACCTTCTCCGCGAGTGTCCTACCCATCGCTTTCCCTCCGGCCGGTGCACAGGTGCGCCGGCCCAACTAGAGATCTTGAGTTGGCGGTGCCCGCGCCCCGTGTCCGGACGTCCGCCTCCGGGCCCGTCGGTCTGCGGGCCGTCGTGTCTTCAAGAGTGGCGCGTTCCAGGGAAAATTGAACTTGCGTTTCACAGAGTGAGACGCAAGTATCGTTTCATGGACAACAGTAGCGGCGTCGGCGTTCTGGACAAGGCAGCCCTTGTCCTGAGCGCTCTGGAGTCCGGACCGGCCACCCTCGCGGGACTGGTGGCGGCCACCGGACTGGCACGACCCACGGCTCACCGACTGGCCGTGGCCCTGGAACACCACCGCATGGTGGCCCGTGACATGCAAGGCCGGTTCATCCTCGGACCGCGCCTGTCCGAGCTGGCCGCGGCCGCCGGCGAGGACCGCCTGCTGGCGACGGCGGGCCCGGTGCTCACCCACCTCCGTGACGTCACGGGCGAGAGCGCTCAGCTCTACCGTCGCCAGGGGGACATGCGTATCTGCGTCGCCGCCGCGGAACGCCTGTCCGGACTGCGGGACACGGTCCCGGTCGGTTCCACGCTCACGATGAAGGCCGGTTCCTCGGCGCAGATCCTCATGGCCTGGGAGGAGCCGGAGCGTCTGCACCGCGGTCTCCAGGGCGCTCGCTTCACGGCCACGGCGCTGTCCGGCGTGCGCCGCCGGGGCTGGGCCCAGTCCATCGGCGAGCGGGAGCCGGGCGTCGCGTCCGTCTCCGCCCCCGTGCGCGGCCCGTCCAATCGCGTGGTGGCCGCCGTGTCCGTCTCGGGCCCCATCGAGCGCCTGACCCGCCACCCGGGCCGTATGCACGCCCAGGCCGTGATCGACGCGGCCGGCCGCCTCTCCGAGGCCCTGCGCCGCACCGGCTGACCACCACCGCCGGGACACCACCGGGATCTTCGGGAACGGGCCCGCCTCAACGCCGCGGCGGGCCCACCCCCGGAACGGTCCCCGGAACGCGCCTGCCGGAGCGTCCCCCACCGGGTCCCGGAACACCGCGCGCACCGCGCGGCCCTCACGCCGAGGCCGACGACACCCCTTCCGCAGCCTCCCCGCCCGCCCGGTGGGCGAACCGGTCCTTCGCCCGCCGTCCCCGCCGCTCCACCGGCACCTGCCCGTGCGCGGCCGCGAGTCCGAACGCCGGCATGTCCGCGTAGATCGACTCGTACGACCCCTCGGGCACGACGTACGTCTCGTGCCACAGGCCCACATGCCCGCGGACCTTCCCCGCCTTCTCCTTGCGGTTGATGATCGCCCAGGCCCGGTGGTGGAACATGTCGGGTGACGACGCGTAGGCGTAGAGCTTCTCCTTGGACTCCCAGTACTGGACGACGTAGTACGTCCGCGGGGAGGCCGTCAGCAGGACATGGCCGAGGAGTCCGCGCTCGGGGGCGCGCCCCAGCTCGCGCAGCATGCGCGGCATGGCCAGGAACACCGGGACCCAGTGGTGCGCGGCCCAGAAGTGGTTGATCCGCATGCCGATCAGCAGGACGACCACGTCCCCCTCGGCGTCGGCGGTCGTGCGGCCTGCGATGACGGGCTTGCCGAACATGACGCTCCCCCTCGCTGTCTGGTTGGCGAGCGGCACTATCCGAGCGCCGCATGTTTGGATAGTGCCGGTATCCGATGGAGGGTGCAAGGGATGCGGCTGGCCGAGCTGAGCAAGCGCAGTGGGGTGTCCACCGCGACGATCAAGTACTACCTGCGCGAGGGCCTGTTGGCGCCGGGCCGCCAGATCAACGCGACCACGGCCGAGTACGACGAGGATCATCTGCGTCGGCTGCGGCTGGTGCGGGCGCTGATCCAGGTGGGCCGGGTGCCGGTGGCGACCGCCCGGGAGGTGCTCGCCCATGTCGACGACGACTCCCTGGGCCGCACGATCCGGCTGGGCGCGGCCCTGTGGGCGCTGCCGCAGGTGCCCGAGCCGGACGATGACGACGAAGAGGTGCGGGCGGCCCGCCATGAGGTGGACCGGGCGCTGGAGCGGCTCGGCTGGACGAACGCCCAGGCCCTGAGCAGCATCTCCCCCGCGCACCGCTCCCTGGTGGTGGCGGTGGCCACGCTGCGCCGGCTCGGTTACGCCTGGGACGCCGAACTGATGCTGCCGTACGCCCAGTTGATGCATCAGGCGGCCGCGCGCGACCTGGACTTCGTGGAGAGCCACCACTCGGAGGCGGAGAAGGTGGAGACAGCGGTCGCGGCGGCGATCCTCTCCGAGCCCGTCCTGCGGGCCCTGCACCGGCTGGCACAGGAGGAGGAGTCGGCGCGGCGGTACGGCTTCGCGTAGGCACCGGGCCCGGACACACCGATGGGCCCCCACCGTGGTGGAGGCCCATCGGACTCGTGAACTCGTACCCCCGACCGGATTCGAACCGGCGCTACTGCCGTGAGAGGGCAGCGTGCTAGGCCGCTACACAACGGGGGCATGGATCTAACGTTTCCGCAGATCCCAGCTGGTCTACCTGGACTCGAACCAAGACTAACTGAACCAGAATCAGCCGTGCTGCCAATTACACCATAGACCAATGTGGTTTAGACCAGTTCGTACCCCCGACCGGATTCGAACCGGCGCTACCGCCTTGAGAGGGCGGCGTGCTAGGCCGCTACACAACGGGGGCCCTAGCGATCCCGACAGATCAGGATCAGTACCCCCGACCGGATTCGAACCGGCGCTACTGCCGTGAGAGGGCAGCGTGCTAGGCCGCTACACAACGGGGGCTTTGCAGATGAGCTCTGCGAGCTGGCCTACCTGGACTCGAACCAAGACTAACTGAACCAGAATCAGTCGTGCTGCCAATTACACCATAGGCCACTGGAACGCAATCCCCTGAAGGGATCTTGTTCTAGTTCGCTCCCCCGGTTTCCGGCCTTTCGGCCCGCTCCCCGGCGGCGCAGGAAGAACATTACCTGAAGGTGGACGGGGCTCCAAAACGGGTATCCGCGCCGAGGAGCGCCGGGAGTTCGGCGAGGGAGCCGATCCGGTGCGGTCCGCCGTGCGCGTCGTCCCCGGTGTACGCGCCGTGACGGTCGATCCACACCGACAGCAGGCCGGCCTCGGCGGCGCCCCGTCCGTCGATCTCCGGATGGTCCCCGACGTACGCCACCTGCCCGGGGGCGAGTTCCAGCGCCTCGCAGGCCGCGTGGAAGGCGCCCGCCTCCGGCTTGGAGACGCCGAGCTCCACCGCGCACAGGACGCTCTCGAAGCGGTCGCGCACGCCGAGCACGCGCAGCTTGCGCTCCTGCACGGTGAGGCTGGAGTTGGAGAGCACGGCGTGCCGGTGGCTGGCGGCGAGCACGTCCAGGACCGGCAGCACGTCCGGGAAGAGGGCCCAGACGGTCTCGTAGTGCCCGATGTACCGCTCGAACCAGCGGTCGGCCTCGGCGTCGCTGAGCTCCGCGTCCAGGAAGACCCGGACGCGGTCCCGGCGCTGCCCCTGGAAGGTCGTCTCCCCCGCCGAGAACCGGGCCCACTGCCGGTCGGTGACCTCACGCCACCGCGCCAGGGCGAGCTCCGGGGTGGCGTAGCCCGCGAGCAGGCCCTCGGCGGCCAGATGCGCGCGCATGCCCTCGCGGTCCGCGGTCGTGTAGTCGAAAAGGGTGTCGTCCACGTCCCAGACGACGGCTCTGATCACCATGAGGACGACGGTACCGCCGGAGCGCGCCCCGGTCCGGCGGTTGTCCCCGGAACATCGCGGTATTGGCGGTGATCGGGGTGATCGCGGCGGTCGGGTGCCACGACGAAGGGGCGGCACCCGGGCTCCCGGGTGCCGCCCCTTCACGCGTGCGCGGGCTACGCGGCCAGCCTGGCCAGCGCCGCGTCGATACGGGCCAGCGTCTTCTCCTTGCCCAGGATCTCCAGGGACTCGAAGAGCGGCAGGCCGACCGTACGGCCGGTGACGGCGACCCGGACCGGGGCCTGGGCCTTGCCGAGCTTGAGGCCATGGGCCTCACCGGCGGCGAGGACGGCCTCCTTCAGCGCCTCGGCGGAGGTCCAGTCGGCGGACTCGAGCCGCTCGCGGGCCGTGCGGAGCAACGCGTCCGAGCCCTCCTTCATCGCCTTCGTCCAGCTCGCCTCGTCGGACACCGGCTCCGGCAGGAACAGGAAGTCGACGTTGTCCGTGATCTCGGACAGCACCTTCAGGCGGGTCTGCGCGTGCGGCGCGGCGGCCTGCCACCTGGCCTCGTCGAAGTCCTCCGGCGCCCAGGGGGCGTACGGGGCCCTCAGCCACGGGCGGCAGCGCTCGGTGAAGTCCTTCACCTCCAGCAGACGGATGTGGTCGGCGTTGATCGCCTCGCACTTCTTGAGGTCGAAGCGGGCCGGGTTGGGGTTCACGTCCTTGATGTCGAAGGCCGCGACCATCTCGTCGATACCGAAGATGTCCTGGTCGGCCGAGAGCGACCAGCCGAGCAGGGAGAGGTAGTTGAGCAGGCCCTCCGGCAGGAACCCGCGCTCCCGGTAGAGGTTGAGCGAGGACTGCGGGTCGCGCTTGGAGAGCTTCTTGTTGCCCTCGCCCATCACGTACGGCAGATGGCCGAAGGCCGGGACCTGCTTGGCGATGCCCAGCTCCGCCAGCGCCTTGTACAGGGCCACCTGGCGCGGGGTGGAGGAGAGCAGGTCCTCGCCGCGCAGGACGTGGGTGATCTCCATCAGCGCGTCGTCGACCGGGTTGACGAGCGTGTAGAGGGGAGCGCCGTTGGCACGGACGATGCCGTAGTCCGGGACGTTCTCCGGCGTGAAGGTCAGCTCGCCGCGGACCAGGTCCGTGAAGGTGATCGTCTCGTCGGGCATGCGGAACCGGACGATCGGGGTACGGCCCTGGGCCTGGAACTCCGCCACCTGCTCGGCGCTCAGGTCGCGGCAGTGGCCGTCGTAGCCGGACGGCTTGCCGGCGGCGCGGGCGGCGTCGCGGCGGGTGTCCAGCTCCTCCTGGGAGCAGTAGCAGTGGTACGCGTGACCGGCGTCCAGGAGCTTCTGGGCGACGTCCTGGTAGATGTCCATGCGCTGCGACTGCCGGTACGGCGCGTGCGGGCCGCCGACCTCGGGGCCCTCGTCCCAGTCGAAGCCCAGCCAGCGCATCGCGTCGAGCAGCTGGCCGTACGACTCCTCGGAGTCGCGGGCCGCGTCGGTGTCCTCGATGCGGAAGACCAGCGTGCCCTGGTGATGCCGGGCGAACGCCCAGTTGAACAGGGCGGTGCGGACCAGGCCCACATGGGGGTTACCGGTGGGCGAGGGACAGAAACGGACGCGGACGGGGGAGCCGGATGCGCTAGCCACGCTTGACAACCTTGTTGGTGAGAGTGCCGATGCCTTCGATGGTGACGGCGACCTCGTCGCCGACGTGCAGGGGGCCGACCCCTGCCGGGGTGCCGGTGAGGATCACGTCGCCGGGGAGCAGCGTCATGGCCTCGGTGATGTTGACGATCAGATCCTCGATCGAGTGGATCATCTCGCTGGTGCGGCCCAGCTGGCGCTGCTGTCCGTTGACCGTGAGCTGGAGGGTCAGGTCGGACGCGGCGGCGAGGTCCAGGTCCGTCTCCACCCAGGGGCCGAGCGGGCAGGAGGTGTCGAAGCCCTTGGCCCGCGCCCACTGCTTCTCGCGCTTCTGGACGTCGCGGGCGGTGATGTCGTTGGCGCAGGTGTAGCCGAAGATCACGTCCTTGACGCGGTCCCGCGGGACCTCGCGGCACAGCCGGCCGATCACCACGGCCAGCTCGGCCTCGTGGTGGACCTCGGCGGAGAACGGCGGGTACTGGATCTCGTCGCCGGAGCCGATCACCGAGGTGGACGGCTTGAAGAAGGCGAAGGGAGCGTCCGGCACCTCGTTGCCCAGCTCCTTCGCGTGTTCTGCGTAGTTGCGGCCGAAGGCCACGACCTTGCTGGGGAGCACCGGCGGCAGCAGCCTGACCTTGCTCAGTGGCACCTTCGTGCCGGAGAGCTCGAAGTCCGTGAACGGGATGCCCTTGATGATGTCCAGGACGAGCTCGTCCTGCTTGTCGCCCTCGACCGCGCCGAAGGCGACGTTCCCGTCGATGGAGAACCTGGCGATGCGCACGGGATGCTTGGCCCCTTGACTGAGCTGGCGGGAGTCTGACGCTCCAGGCTAACGCGGCAGGGGCCCCGCGCCTCGCGCATTACACGGGGGAGACGGGCGAAGGGCGCCCACCGGTCGGTGGGCGCCCTTCGGCATCCGTACGGGGCCGTCCGAGCGGGCGGCGGCGGGGCCGTCCGAACGGGCGGCGGCCGGCGCGCGTACTACTCGGCGACGGAGGCCGTGACGGGGGCCTCCATCAGGACGGTGCGCCGGGGGTTGGCGGTCTGGGCGGGGAGGGCGACGGAGTGCTCCGGCTGGTCCGGGGTCCACAGTTCGTCGGCGTCGTCGAGGTGCGCCAGCGTCGTGCGCCGCGGGTTGGCTATCGTGCGGAACATCATCGTCGTCTTCACGGCTGTTACGAGACCTTGTCGTGTCGAGCGCCGGGAGGGCCTCAAGGCCCCCCACGCGGGCGCTGGTTGTCAGAGCGGTGCCCCATGTAAAGCGCCAGGCTAAACATGCAAATTCCCGCCGAAGACGTGAAGAGCCCATGATGTCCGTGTGAGTTTGCTCACCAACCAAGACTCAAACCGGTCAATTCAGACCCCCAACCCACCCTAGCGAAACGGACATTGACCCCCTGAAGCCATCATTCCGCTCCTGATCATGGCGACTGGGACACCCGATTCGACTCACTGTCTCGCAAGGGTTTGTCCGGTATAAGGCGGAACACATTCCACGCCGGGTAATGCGTCACTCACGTGGTGTCACGGAGGTCACAGCTCGGCCCATGGGCCTTGTTGGAGATCCGGCACTGTGCTGGAATTCCACGGACCGCCGAAGGGATCGAGCCGGCGCAAGGGCGCGACACAGCGCCGCGCGGCGGTGAGATGGGGGAACCAGCGCCGGTCACTCACGACCACAACGGGGGCGTAATTCAGGGCGCTCCTATGACGCCGACACCGTGTCCTTCCGTTCGCGCGGAGGGGCGCCTGGTCCAGAGGTTGCGACGCTAGTGCAGGGACGTTTCAAGAGGAATGGCAGTGCTTCGGCGGAGCCGGAGCCGCATGGCGGGACCGACCGCGGTTCCTCGCCCCAGCACGCCCAGATCCCGGGCCAGGCATCGTCCGGCGACGGCGGTGAGCGCCCCGGGCGCCCCGGCGCGTCCGGAACGGCCGACCCGGCGTCTGCGGTGAAGCCGAAGGCCCTCCCGGGCCCCGGCCCCCGGGTCGCGCTGCGCAACTGGCGCATCTCGACCCGACTGGTGTCACTGCTGGCACTGCCGGTGGTCGCGGCCACCACGCTGGGCGCGGTCCGCATCAACCAGTCCATGGACGACATTCAGCAGCTCGACAACATGAAGCTGCTGACCGAGATGACCAAGCAAGCCACCGAACTTGCGAACAGGCTGCAGGACGAGCGCGACCAGTCGGCCGGCCCGTTGTCCAACAACGCCACGGCGACCGACTTCACGGTCAAGGGCTACCGGGACAAGACGGACCGGGCCATGAGCAACTTCCGGGACGCCTCCGACCGGATCGACGAAGCCAGCAAGCAGGGCAACCTCCAGGGTGTCCGGGACAGCCTCGTCGGCCTCCAGCGGGACCTCGACACGCTCAGCGAGATCCGCGCCTCGGCCTACGAGGTCGACGACAACTCGATGCAGACCATCGAGGCCTACCACCGCCTCGTCTCCCACCTGCTCGACCTCTCCCAGGACATGGCCGAGGCGACCAGCAACCCGGAGATGATCCAGCGCACCCGCGCCCTGTCCGCCTTCTCCTCAGCCAAGGAGTTCGCCTCCGAGCAGCGCGCGGTCCTGGCCGCGGCCCTCCCGGCGAGCAACAAGTCGTTCGGCAGGCTCTCGGAGAACGACCGTCTGTACGCCTTCGCGGCGCAGAAGAGCCAGACCTCCGAAGAGAGCACCTTCCGCAGCGTCTACGGCACCGAGGGCGCCGAGGAACTCCTGCAGCCGATCGAAGAGGGCAACCCGACGATCGCGGCGACCGACATCTACGCCACCCGCGCGTTCAGCAAGCCCAAGGGTCTGGAGTCGCTCGACAAACAGTCCTACCTCGACTGGATCGACGGCAGCTCGACCAAGATCAAGAACATGGAGGCCATCGAGCACACGCTGCTCGAGGACATGGAGCAGAAGGCCCGTGAGCTGCGCAGCGAGTCCGAGCAGGAAGCGATCATCTCCGGTGCGCTGATCCTGCTCGTCCTCGGCGTCTCGCTGGTCGGCGCCTTCGTCGTGGCACGCTCCATGATCCGCTCGCTGCGCCGCCTCCAGGAGACCGCCACCAAGGTCGCCCAGGACCGGCTGCCCGAGCTGGTCAAGCAGCTGTCCGAGTCCGACCCGCAGGACGTCGACACGTCCGTGGAGTCGGTCGGTGTGCACTCCCGGGACGAGATCGGCCAGGTGGCCGCGGCCTTCGACGACGTGCACCGCGAGGCGGTCCGCCTCGCCGCCGAGCAGGCCCTGCTGCGGGGCAACGTCAACGCGATGTTCACGAACCTCTCGCGCCGCTCCCAGGGTCTTATCCAGCGCCAGCTGTCGCTGATCTCCGAACTGGAGTCCCGCGAGGCCGACCCGGACCAGCTGTCCTCGCTGTTCAAGCTCGACCACCTCGCGACCCGCATGCGCCGTAACGGTGAGAACCTCCTCGTCCTCGCGGGTGAAGAGCCCGGCCGCCGCTGGACCCGTCCGGTCCCGCTGGTCGACGTGCTCCGCGCCGCCGCGTCCGAGGTGGAGCAGTACGAGCGCATCGAACTGGCCTCGGTGCCGACGACCGAGGTCGCCGGCCGGGTCGTCAACGACCTCGTCCACCTGCTCGCCGAGCTGCTGGAGAACGCCACCTCGTTCTCCTCCCCGCAGACCAAGGTCAAGGTCACCGGTCACGCGCTGCCCGACGGCCGGGTGCTGATCGAGATCCACGACACCGGCATCGGTCTCTCTCCCGAGGACCTCGCCGCGATCAACGAGCGGCTCGCCTCGCCGCCCACCGTGGACGTCTCCGTCTCCCGCCGCATGGGCCTCTTCGTGGTCGGCCGGCTGTCACAGCGTCACGGCATCCGCATCCAGCTGCGTCCGTCCGACTCCGGTGGTACGACCGCCCTGGTCATGCTGCCGGTGGACGTCGCCCAGGGTGGCAAGAAGCCCCAGCCCAAGCCCGGCCAGAACGCCGGCGTGGGCGGTCCGGCCGCCGCGCAGGCGGCCGCGGGCATGGCCGCCGCCCGGCGCCAGGGCGGTGCCCTCGGCGGCGGTGCCCCGGGTGCGCCCGGTGGCGCCCTCGGCGGCGGTGCCCCGGCCGGTGGCGGTATCGCTGCCGGACAGGGTCCGCGGGCCGCGCTTCCGGGCACGGGTGCGGGCGGCCGTCCCGGTGCGCCGGGCGCAGCGCGCGGACCGCAGGGTCCGGGCGTGCCCCAGCAGGGCCGGTCGGCTCCCGCGGGTACGGGTGCCGGTCTCTTCGGTCAGGCGCCGAACGCCCAGCAGGGCGCGCAGGCCAGCGGCGCGGGTGCGCCGCAGGGCTTCGGGGACGGTCAGCGCCAGGACACCCTCGGCGGCAACGGCAACCGTGGTTCCGTACCGACGCAGCGCGCGAACGGTGACGCCGAGCCGCAGGGCCGCCGCGCGCGCCGGCCGCAGCTGCCCGGACGCGGCGGAGCGCGCGCCGAGCTGCCGAGCACCGACTCGCAGCAGCGCACGCCCAGCTGGAGCGACGAGAACGCGCAGCCGCCGGTGCCCCGCACTCCGCTGGACGCCCCGCGCGGACACGAGGAGCCGGACGTCTCCCAGACGGCCCCGATGCCCCGCGTCGACGACCGTCAGGGACCGGCAAGCACCTCCGAGTTCGCCCGCCCGGACTTCAACGCCCCGCGCCCCGGCACGAACAACGGCCACAACACCGGCCAGTTCGCCCGCCCCGGCACGAGCGCCCCGCACAACCCGAACGGCCAGTACAACCAGTACAGCCAGAACGGCCAGTACAACCCGAACGGTCAGCAGAGCCCCAACGGCCAGCACAACACGGGTTCGTTCGTCCGCCCGGACGTCTACGGCTCGTCGGCCGGACAGAACAACCCGGCCAACACCGGGCAGTTCGCGGCTCCGCAGGCCTACGACAACAGCTCCACGGGCCAGTTCGCGGCTCCGCAGGGCTACGACAACAGCTCCACTGGCCAGCACATCCTGCCGGGCAGCCGGCCGGCCCCCACGGCCGCGCAGCACACCGGTCAGTTCGAGCGGCCGCAGACCGGCGGCCCCGACTACGGGGCTCAGCGCCAGGCCGCCCCGCAGCAGCGGGCCGTCCGCCCCGAGCCGGAGGCGCTGCCGCCGGCCACGGGCCCCGGTGACGGTCGTACCCCGCTGTTCGACACGCTGGAGACCAACTGGTTCCACGGTCAGCAGGCGGCACAGCAGGCCCAGCAGGCACAGCAGCAGGGTCAGCCGCAGCCCAACGGCTCGGCTCCGGTTCCTCCGCAGCAGGCTCCGGCTGCGCAGCAGCAGGCGCCGGCTCCCCAGCGTCCGGCGTCCGACTCCTGGCGCACGTCGCCGAACGACGACATCGTCCGCCAGGCCGAACGGGTGCGTCAGCCCGCGGCAGGCGGCGTCACCACCTCAGGCCTGCCGCGCCGGGTACCCCGGGCGAACCTCGTTCCGGGCACGGCTCAGCAGCAACAGCACCAAACCGGTCCGCAGGTCTCGCGTGCGCCTGACGACGTTCGCGGCCGGCTGACCAATCTCCGTCGGGGTATCGCGCAGGGTCGCCAGGCCGGCAACGGCCAGACCGGAAGCTTCCCGAGCCCCACTCACCAGCAGGAGCGTTAGTTGAGTCCGATGAGCCAGGCGGCACAGAACCTGAACTGGTTGATCACCAACTTCGTGGACAACACCCCCGGGGTGTCCCACACAGTGGTGGTCTCCGCCGACGGCCTTCTGCTGGCAATGTCCGAAGGTTTCCCGCGCGACCGCGCCGACCAGCTCGCGGCCGTCGCGTCCGGGCTCACCTCGCTGACTGCCGGGGCCTCCCGGATCTTCGAGGGCGGCAGCGTGGCGCAGACGGTCGTGGAGATGGAGCGCGGGTTCCTTTTCCTCATGTCCGTCTCCGACGGCTCGTCCTTGGCCGTGCTCGCGCACCCCGAGTGCGACATCGGTCTCGTCGGCTACGAGATGACACTCCTGGTAGACCGCGCGGGCGCGGTCCTCACGCCCGACCTGCGCGCCGAACTCCAGGGAAGTCTGCTCCACTGACCGGCCCCGGATCCACCCGTCTCACCAAATCACCGTCCGGCCGCCACAATCCCCCCACCGGCCCCCGTCAGACGGCACGACTGACCGATCTGCTGTCCCGCCCGGAGGATTCATGACCCCGCCCAACGCCTCTCATGATCCGTACGCGGAGCCGTACGGGGATGAAGGCGACCAGCCGCTGGTTCGTCCCTACGCGATGACCGGCGGCCGGACCCGGCCGCGTTACCAGCTCGCCATCGAGGCGCTGATCAGCACCACGGCCGACCCGGCAGCGCTCATGGGGTTGCTCCCGGAGCACCAGCGCATCTGCCACCTGTGCCGTGAGGTGAAGTCGGTCGCCGAGGTCTCGGCACTGCTCGCCATGCCCCTGGGCGTGGCGCGGATCCTCGTCGCGGACCTCGCGGAGGCCGGTCTGGTCGCCATTCACCAGCCGGGCGGCGACGAGTCCACCGGCGCACCGGACGTGACACTGCTCGAAAGGGTGCTCAGTGGACTTCGCAAGCTCTGACGGAGGACGGGCGACCACTTCCGCCAAGATCGTGGTGGCCGGCGGCTTCGGCGTCGGCAAGACCACGTTCGTGGGCGCCGTCTCCGAGATCAACCCCCTGCGTACCGAGGCCGTCATGACGTCCGCGTCCGCGGGCATCGACGACCTCACCCACACCGGGGACAAGACCACCACCACGGTGGCCATGGACTTCGGACGTATCACGCTCGACCAGGACCTGATCCTGTACCTGTTCGGCACGCCGGGCCAGGACCGCTTCTGGTTCATGTGGGACGACCTGGTGCGTGGTGCGATCGGCGCGGTGGTCCTGGTGGACACCCGCCGTCTGGCCGACTGCTTCCCCGCGGTCGACTACTTCGAGAACAGCGGCCTGCCGTTCGTCGTGGCCCTCAACGGCTTCGACGGTCAGCAGCCGTACCAGCCGGAGGAGGTCCGCGAGGCTCTCCAGATCGGCCCGGACACCCCGATCATCACCACGGACGCCCGCCACCGCTCGGACGCCAAGTCGGCGCTGATCACGCTGGTGGAGCACGCGCTCATGGCCCGGCTGAGGTAGTTCTCAAGTCGGTGGTGCCGTACGGAAGTTGTCGTAGGCGCCGACGGAGCCGACTGTGTCCTTTGACACGGTCGGCTCCGTGGTTCATAACGTTTCGGCAGAGGAATCGGGTGGTATCGCAACGCGTCGCGGTCGCCCGGTCTCACTGCGCGCACGAAGGCCCCGTCTTTTGACGGGGCTCGCTGCTTTATGACCGTTTTATCTGGGACTTACATCGCTCGGAACCGGCGCTTCCGACTGTTTGGAAGAGCACTGGTCGCCGTGCTGGAATGCCTGAACTGCCCAATAGTCAAAGACGTACTCACTAGTCGATGACGTACTGGGCTCTGAGACACTGCGGCACGACGAAGGTGCCGACCGCCGAGAGGTTGTTGGTCGAGTGAGGCGAAGCAAGAACAGTCCCGAGCCGGCGGCGCGGGGCAACTTCACCCCGCCGCCGCGCGGAGCGGCGACCGCCCCTGTACAAGGCCCGGAGCCGACGGCGACGCCCCCAGCGAGCGGCGGCCGTCTCTCTCCGCGCAACTGGCGGGTGCCGACCCGGCTGAACGCCATTCTGCTCATACCCGTGGTGGTCGGCCTCGTCATGGGCGGCTTCCAGGTGCGGAGTTCGATCAACACCTGGCAGGAAGCCCAGGACGCGGAGAACACCGCGCGTCTGGTGCGGGCCTCCCTGGCCTACGCGGACGCCCTCTACAACGAGCGTGACGCCTCGGTCGAGCCCCTGCTCGAAGGCAAGGGCCAGGACGACAAGACCGTCACCGCCGTCCGCAAGGCGACGGACCAGGCCGCCGACGTGTTCGACGAGGCCGCGCTGCGCATGCCGGACAAGGTCGGCCTCCAGCGCCGTCTGAAGCTCTTCCGTGAGGAGGAGCCCAAGCTCCAGGCGATCAGGGCCGCCGGGTTCACCTCCAAGCTCCCCGCCGTGCAGACGGAGGAGGGCTACACCAAGGTCGCCCACCCGCTGATGGAGTTCGCCAACGAGCTCGGTCTGGGCACCGGAAACATCACCAGCTACGGCCGTGCCGTCTACGCGATCTCGCTGACCAAGGCGGCCCTGTCGCTGGAGCGCTCGATCGGCATGCACCTGCTGATCAAGCCCGGCCCCAAGGTCGAGAGCTTCGCCAAGCAGCGCGTCGCCCTCTCCTCGTACGCCTACCTCGAGGGCATCGCCGTCGAGGAGTACCTCGGAGGAGGCACCGAGGAGGACGCCGCCACGCTCGACGCGGCGAAGACGAAGATCAAGACCCAGGGCGCGGCGCTGGCCCAGGAGGCCGCGGCCGCGAACCCGGACTACGTGCCGCCGCCGGCCGACCCGACCGACATGGTCGCGGCCCTGTCGACGCTCCAGACCACGGATCCCGCCGCGCGCGCCGTGCTGGCCCAGGGCGGCATCACCGCGCAGAACTGGTGGGCGGTCAACACTCTCAAGTACGACGCGTACCGCAAGATCGAGACGGACATGGCCGACAGGGCCGTGAGCGAGGCGTCGGCCATCGCCGACGACGCCAAGACGTCCGCGTTCATCACCGGTGCCGCCGTCGTGGTCGCCCTGCTCGCCGCGTTCATCCTGGCCGGCATGGTGGCCCGCCAGATGAGCCGCTCGATGCGCCAGCTGCGCAACGCCGCCTTCGGCATCGCCGAGCAGCGCCTGCCGATGCTGGTCGACCAGCTCTCGCGCACCGACCCCGGCCGGGTCGACACCCGTGTCGCCCCGATCCCGATCACCACCACCGACGAGATCGGCGAGGTCGCCCGCGCCTTCGACCAGGTCCACCGCGAGGCCGTCCGGCTCGCCGCCGAGCAGGCGCTCCTGCGAGGCAACATCAACGCGATCTTCACCAACCTGTCGCGCCGCAACCAGTCGCTGATCGAGGGCCAGCTGTCCCTGATCACCGAACTGGAGAACAACGAGGCCGATCCGGACCAGCTGGAGAGCCTCTTCCGCCTGGACCACCTCGCGACCCGTATGCGCCGCAACGGCGAGAACCTCCTGGTCCTCGCCGGCGAGGAGCCCGGCCGTCGCTGGGACCAGCCGGTCCCGCTGGTCGACGTGCTGCGCGCCGCCTCCTCCGAGGTGGAGCAGTACGAGCGCATCGAGCTCTCCGGCGTCCCGGAGGCCGAGATCCACGGCCGCGCCGTGACCGACCTCGTGCACCTGCTCGCCGAGCTCCTGGAGAACGCCACCACGTTCTCCTCTCCGCAGACCAAGGTCCGGGTCACCGCGACCCGTCTCCCCGACGGCCGCGTCATGATCGAGATCCACGACAAGGGCATCGGCCTCACCGCCGAGGACTTCGCGGACATCAACCACAAGCTGGCCAACCCGCCGACCGTGGACGCCGCGATCTCCCAGCGCATGGGTCTGTTCGTGGTCGGCCGGCTGTCCGACCGGCACGGTATCCGCGTCCAGCTGCGCCCCTCGGGCGAGCAGGCCGGTACCACTTCCCTGGTCATGCTGCCCGACGCGATCACCCACGGTGGCGGTGGCGAACAGCAGCTGGAACGCGACGAGTTCACGGTCTCGCAGATCATCCCTGAGCAGCAGCAGCCGCAACTCGGCTACCAGGCGGAGAACTTCAACCAGCAGCCGCTGCGCACGGCGGCCGAGCTCGGATTCGACGACAGCCGCTACGAGGTCCCGGACGACATCCGCGACCTGGACCCCGTCGGCCGCTCCCTGATGCGCGAGGAGCGCCGGGCCGCCCTGGAGACCCAGGCACAGCCCGAGGACGGCACGCAGAGCGCCGACCCGTCCGCCGCCTACGGCGACGAGTTCGACGCCCGGCACGCGGCCTACGAGAGCGGTCAGGGCTCCTACGACGGCGACCCGACCGGCTACCAGGAGCAGCCCGCCGGTTACGACCAGCCGAGCGCCTACGAGGGCCGCCGGCAGCCGACGTACGACGACCAGTACTTCGGCAACGGCGCCGCGTCGCAGAACAACGGTTTCGCGGCGAACGGCGGCTACCCGGACCCCTCCTATACGGAGGCGGCCCAGGAGACGCCGGCGGCGGCCCAGCCCCCCGCGCCGGAGACGTTCTCGGGCTTCGAAGAGCAGTCCTACCAGGACGACTGGCCGCAGCAGTCCGGTTACCAGAACGGCTACCCGGACCAGTACGCTCCAGAAGCGGAATCGTCGCAGGCCGCTGACGTGAACGAGCGGGACCACGTAGGCTTCGACCGTCCGGGACCGACCACCTCCGCCCCTCGCTCGATGACCGACGCGGGGCTGCCCCGCCGAGGTGCCACCCCGAGTGGCGCGAACGGGTCGAACGGCGTGGGACGCGCGCAGCAGAAGCCGCAGGCTTCCGCCGCGGAGGGCAACGGCACCGACTGGCGTTCGGCGAACGACGACCGCTGGCAGCAGGCCTCGCAGCTGCGCAAGCCCAAGGCGGGCGGGGTCACCTCCTCCGGTCTGCCGCGGCGGGTACCCAAGGCCAATCTGGTCGAGGGAGCCGCCGAGACCACCCCTCAGGGAGGCCCCCAGGTCTCCCGCGCCCCGGAGGACGTCCGGGGCCGGCTGAGCAACCTGCGTCGAGGCGTCCAGCGCGGACGCAGCGCAGGCAGTGAAACGAACGGCCAGGGCTTCGGTCCTGACAGCACCTACAACCAGGAGCGTTAGTGTGAGCCCGATGAGCCAGGCGGCACAGAACCTGAACTGGTTGATCACCAACTTCGTGGACAACACCCCGGGGGTGTCCCACACCGTGGTGGTCTCCGCCGACGGACTCCTTCTGGCGATGTCCGAAGGGTTCCCGCGTGACCGCGCCGATCAGCTCGCGGCCGTCGCGTCGGGTCTGACCTCGTTGACTGCCGGCGCCTCGCGCATCTTCGAGGGCGGCAGCGTGAACCAGACGGTTGTGGAGATGGAGCGGGGATTCCTGTTCATCATGTCCGTTTCCGATGGTTCGTCACTCGCCGTGCTCGCCCACCCAGAGGCGGACATCGGCCTCATTGGGTACGAGATGGCCCTCCTGGTGGACCGCGCGGGTACGGTTTTGACTCCCGACCTTCGTGCGGAGCTCCAAGGAAGCCTTCTCAACTAACAGACGGACGGTGCGTATTGGCGTCCCGGGGCCGTAAGGTTTCGGGACGCGGCTCCACAGTGATGGGTGCCAGTGCACAGTCGGAGGAGGAGAGAAAGTGGCAACACCCCCAGGCGGTTCGTCGGGCAACTGGTCGTACGGTCCTGCCCAGGGCCAGGGCGACGGTTCCCCGAACCCGTACAACTTCCCCTCCTCGCCGAGCCAGCGGCGTCAGCAGCCGTACGCGCCGCAGGGGCCACAGGGTCCCGGACCGTCGCCGTACGACCAGCCGCACGCTCCGCGCATCCAGCCGGTGCAGCCGCAGCGCCGTACCCCCGAGCCCGCGCCCGCCGGGGCGTCGAACAACCCACTGGTGCGTCCGTACGCCATGACGGGCGGTCGCACCAGGCCGCGGTACCAGCTCGCCATCGAGGCACTGGTGCACACCACCGCATCTCCGCATCAGATGCAGGGCCAGCTGCCCGAGCATCAGCGGATCTGCAACCTGTGCCGAGAGATCAAGTCGGTGGCCGAGGTCTCGGCCCTCCTCACGATCCCCCTCGGCGTGGCCAGGATCCTCGTCGCCGACTTGGCGGAGGCGGGACTGGTCGCCATTCATCAGCCCGGCGGCGACGAGAACGCCGGCGGCCAGCCAGACGTGACACTGCTCGAAAGGGTGCTCAGTGGACTTCGCAAGCTCTAGCGGCGGTCCTTCCCGCTCCACCACCTCCGCGAAGATCGTGGTGGCGGGCGGCTTCGGCGTGGGTAAGACCACGTTCGTCGGCGCCGTCTCGGAGATCAACCCGCTGCGCACGGAGGCCGTCATGACGTCTGCTTCGGCAGGCATCGACGACCTCACCCACACCGGGGACAAGACGACCACGACGGTCGCCATGGACTTCGGACGTATCACCCTGGACCAGGACCTGATCCTGTACCTCTTCGGTACACCCGGCCAGGACCGCTTCTGGTTCATGTGGGACGACCTCGTGCGCGGCGCGATCGGCGCGATCGTGCTGGTGGACACCCGTCGTCTCGCGGACTGCTTCCCGGCGGTCGACTACTTCGAGAACAGCGGCCTGCCGTTCGTCATCGCCCTCAACGGCTTCGACGGCAACCAGCCCTACCAGCCGGACGAGGTGCGCGAGGCGCTCCAGATCGGCCCGGACACCCCGATCATCACCACGGACGCCCGCCACCGCGCGGACGCCAAGTCGGGGCTGATCACCCTGGTGGAGCACGCGCTGATGGCGCGCCTGCGCTGATCCGGCCCACGGACGACAGATGGGCGGCCCCTCCCGGCTCGGGAGGGGCCGCCCGTTTTTCTGCCCACCGGCAGGCCGTCCGGCTCCGGGGCCGTCCGTCGGGCCGTCCCCGCGTGTGTTCCCGCCGGTCTTCGTACCGTCTCTCCGTGCCCGCGGACGGCGAGAGGGCCCCTGGGCGGCGGAAAGGCCCCTCTCGCGCGGAGAGGGGCCTTTCTGTCGTGCCGGGGTGACTGCGTGCCGGGGTGTCGCGGACTAGCCGTGCCAGCTGTGCGGGGCACGGAAGCCGGGCTCGCGCTCCAGCCGGCGCCAGCCGGCCTTCGCGCGGCCGGGGTGCGCCGGGGCTTCCGTGGACGCACGGGCCGCGGCACGCGCGAGCAGGATCGCCGTGATGGCGGCGACCTCCTCGGGCTCTGCGTGGCCCTTCTCGACGCGAATGTCAGTGGAGTTCATGGATGTCAGTCTCCGTGAGAGAGGTTTCCGCAGGGGTACCGCGGAGGATCCGCGGGGTTACTGCGGGGGGTTGCCGTGCTTGCGGGAAGGCAGGTCGGCGTGCTTGCTGTGCAGCATCGCGAGGGACCTGATGAGGACCTCGCGGGTCTCAGCCGGGTCGATGACGTCGTCCACCAGGCCGCGTTCGGCGGCGTAGTAGGGGTGCATGAGCTCGGACTTGTACTCCTTGACCATCCGCTTGCGCATGGCCTCGGGGTCCTCGGCTTCGGCGATCTGACGCCGGAAGATGACGTTGGCGGCGCCTTCGGCGCCCATCACGGCGATCTCGTTCGTGGGCCACGCGTAGGTGAGGTCGGCACCGATGGACTGGCTGTCCATGACGATGTACGCCCCGCCGTACGCCTTGCGCAGGATCAGCGAAATCCTCGGCACGGTCGCGTTGCAGTACGCGTACAGCAGCTTCGCTCCGTGGCGGATGATTCCGCCGTGCTCCTGGTCCACCCCGGGGAGGAACCCCGGCACGTCCAGGAACGTGACGATCGGGATATTGAAAGCGTCACACATCTGGACAAAGCGCGCAGCTTTTTCGCTCGCCTCGATGTCCAGGACGCCCGCGAGGGTCTGCGGCTGGTTGGCGACGATGCCCACGACCTGGCCGTCGAGCCGGGCCAGCGCGCAGATGATGTTGCGCGCCCAGCGCTCGTGGACCTCCAGGTAGTCGCCGTCGTCGACGATCTCCTCGATGACCTTGGCCATGTCGTAGGGCCGGTTGCCGTCCGCCGGGACCAGGTCCAGCAGGACGTCGCCGCGGCGGTCCGCGTCGTCCGTGGACTCCGCCCGCGGCGGGTTCTCACGGTTGTTCTGCGGGAGCATCGACAGGAGGTAGCGCACCTCGGCGATGCAGGTCTCCTCGTCGTCGTACGCGAAGTGGCAGACGCCGCTCGTCTCGGCGTGCACATCCGCCCCGCCGAGCCCGTTCTGGGTGATCTCCTCGCCGGTGACCGCCTTGACGACGTCCGGGCCGGTGATGAACATCTGCGAGGTCTCACGGACCATGAACACGAAGTCGGTGAGGGCGGGGCTGTAGGCCGCGCCGCCCGCGCACGGGCCGAGCATCACGCTGATCTGCGGGATGACACCGGACGCCTTGGTGTTGCGCTGGAAGATGCCGCCGTATCCGGCGAGGGCGCTGACGCCCTCCTGGATCCGGGCGCCGGCGCCGTCGTTCAGCGACACCAGCGGGGCACCGGCCGCGATGGCCATGTCCATGATCTTGTGGATCTTCGTCGCGTGGGCCTCGCCCAGCGCGCCGCCGAAGATCCGGAAGTCGTGCGCGTAGACGAAGACCGTGCGCCCGTCCACCGTGCCCCAGCCGGTGATGACACCGTCCGTGTACGGCTTCTTGGACTCCAGGCCGAAGCCCGTCGCGCGGTGCCGGCGCAACTGCTCGACCTCCCGGAAGGACCCCGGGTCCAGGAGCAGCTCGATCCGCTCCCGGGCGGTCAGCTTGCCCTTGGCATGCTGCGCCTCGGTCGCCCTCTCGCTGGGACCCGCCAGCGCCTGCACACGGATCTCGTGCAGCTCGGCCACCCGACCCCGCGCGTCCGCCGGCTCACCGGTCGTCTCTTCCAAAACGGTCATGTAGCGACCTTACGAAGCCTGCCAAGGAAAGCGAGCCGTCGACTCCGTACAGTCTCCAGACCGTTTTCCTGGTAGCACTGAACAGAACCACAACCCTGTGCAGGCGTTCCGACTGCTCAGAGGGCGTGCGCCTTGTAGAGGTCGGACAAACTCAGAGGCTGAGAGGCGGCTCACATTGGTGAGTCGCGCATGCCATCCCTGGAGTGACACGGGGGCGCATACGGCGGTCTGCCGACTCCGGCTTCGACCGCCTCGACGCTCCGGACCACCCGGCACGCGGACCGGTCCCGGACGATCCCCCCGGCGACTCTCTCACACGGAGCCCGGCCCCCCGGCCGGCACGACGGGCGGGACCGGCCCTCGCGGGGAGACCCGCCGCGAGGGCCGCCGCGCCGAGGAAGCGACGGGGTGCGGCGGACTCGCTCAGCAGCCGCCGCAGTTGTAGTACAGGACGTCCCAGTGGTTGCCCTCGTCGGCGTAGATGTTGCCGGCGCCCGACCGGTACTGCGGGGCGCCGTCGCCGCGCAGTCCGATGTACGTGAAGGAGTTCTTGATGTAGTTCGTCACGCAGGTGTTCTTGCCGTAGTCGAGCTTGTAGCCGTTCCAGTGGGAGTAGGTGCCGGAGGCGTGGCCGGTCTCCGTACCGCCGGTGATGTTGAGGGCACAGCCGGCGGCGCTCTTGAGGGTCTGGGCGCCCTGGGCGGTGGCCAGGTTGAGCTGATCGAAGGACGTACAGGTGGAGTTGTTGCGGTTCGAGCAGTTGCCGGAGGACGACCAGGTGATGCCGGCCGAGCGGAACATCGAGGTGGCCGTGGCGTGACTGATCTTGGTCGCGGCGAAGGCGTCCCCCGCGGTGCCGAGGACGGCGACGCCGGGGGCGACGAGGAGGGCCAGGGCGGTGAGCGCGGAGCGGAGCCGAAGCGGCCTCGCGGTCTTCGTGGGGGCCAGTTTCGCGAGCGTCGTGGGGACCATGGGAAACCCTTCCTGCGGATGGCCGTGCTTGCTGGGGCGGCTGTGCAGGTGGCGCAGGGAGATGGTGCCCGAGGTCTACGCGCGTCCGCCAGAGGGCGTCGTGATGGTCACGCCCCGTAATGTGTGAAACACGTTGCGGATGATGTTGAAACCCGGACGGAATAGGTTTACTGTCGTTCTCGTTACCTGGTTGAACATTCAACAGATCTGTACGACCTCGTCCGCGGCTTCGATCACGAATCCGCGACCCCGTCCCCAAGGAGCACATCATGGGCATCTTCGGCCGCAAGAACACCGACGACACGACCCCCCAGGCCGCCGCGGCCGTGAACCCGGCACTCGCCGCCCTGACCGGTGACTACTCCATCGACGCGTCGCACTCCACGTTCGGCTTCGTGGCGCGCCACGCGATGGTCACGAACGTCAAGGGCAAGTTCAACGACGTCAGCGGCTCCCTGCACCTGGACGGCAGCGACCCGGCCAAGTCCACCGCGACCATCGACATCACGATGGACAGCGTCGACACCGGTTCCGCCGACCGTGACGGCCACCTGAAGAGCGCGGACTTCTTCAAGTCCGACGAGTTCCCGAAGATGACCTTCCGCTCCACCAAGGCGGAAGCCGTGGGCGGCGACGACTACCGCATCACCGGCGACCTGACCATCCTCGGTGTCACCAAGCCGCTCACCATCGACCTGGAGTTCAACGGCTCCGCCACGGACCCCTTCGGCAACGAGCGCGTCGGCTTCGAGGGCACGGCCCAGATCCTGCGCTCCGAGTGGGGCCTGACCTGGAACGCGGCGCTGGAGACGGGCGGCGTGCTGGTCTCCGACAAGATCAAGCTGAACTTCGACATCTCGGCGATCAAGAGCGCCTGACGCCTGATACCGGCACCCCGTCGGCGCGCGCCGGCACGCGGCCCCGAGCACGCCCTCCCCTCACGCCCCCACCGGGCGGAGGGCGGGCGCTCGGGGCGTCGGCGTACGCGCCGGCACGGTGATCGGGGGCGCGCCGTGAGCGTCTCCGGCGTGGGGGCCGAGGGGGTGCCGTGAGAGTGACCGGCGCGGGGGCCGAGGACGTGCCGTGAGAGTGACCGGCGTGAGGACTGAGGGCGCGCCGTGAGAGCGACCGGCGCGGGGGCCCAAGTCGGTCCGTGAGGGTGATCGCCGTCGGGGCCGGGCGTGGCCGGATTGCACCCCTTGTGTGAGCGGTCACAGCGTTCCCATAATCCAGCAACAGAATTTGACGAGCTCATGCCAGCACATGGGCATTCCTTTACGGCCCTCACGGACCACCTTCTTGGCATGCGCATGTCATTCCACCCCCCACGGAAGGCATCACGTGAAGAAGCTCCTCAAGGCCCTGAGAAGATGCGCGGTCGCCGGCGCGGCCGTCCTCGCGGTCGTCAGCCTCCAGCCCGCCTCCCCCGCACAGGCCGCCCCGGCGCCCGTGGTCGGCGGAACCCGGGCCGCGCAGGGCGAGTTCCCGTTCATGGTCCGGCTCTCGATGGGCTGTGGCGGCGCGCTCTACACCCAGCAGATCGTGCTCACCGCCGCGCACTGTGTGAGCCGCACCGGCGCCAACACCAGCATCACGGCCACCGCCGGTGTCGTGGACCTCCAGTCGACCACCGGCCGGGTGCAGGTCAGGTCCACCTACGTCTACCGGGCGCCCGGCTACAACGGCAACGGCAAGGACTGGGCGCTGATCAAGCTCGCCTCGCCCATCAACCTGCCGACGCTGCCCACCGCGACGACCACCACGTACAACACCGGCACCTTCAACATCGCGGGCTGGGGCTCGGCCTCCGAGGGCGGTGCCCAGCAGCGCTACCTGCTCAAGGCGACCGTGCCGTTCGTCAGCGACGCCACCTGCCGCTCCTACAGCGGCTACAGCGGACTGGTCGCGAGCGACGAGATCTGCGCCGGGTACACGGCGGGCGGTGTCGACACCTGCCAGGGCGACTCCGGCGGCCCGATGTTCCGCCGGGACAACGCGGGCGCCTGGATCCAGGTCGGCATCGTCAGCTGGGGCATCGGCTGCGCCCGGGCCAACGCCCCCGGCGTCTACTCCGAGGTCTCGACCTTCGCCTCCGCGATCGCCGCGGCGGCGGCCACGCTCTGACGCACAGCACACCGTCCCGTACACCGTGCGGACCCCCCACAGGGCACGGGCCCGGCGCCGTCACGCGCCGGGCCCGTGCCCCGTCGTGCCCCCGTGCGTCAGAAGTCCCCGCCGCCCCCACCTCCGAAGTCCCCTCCCCCGCCGTCGCCGAACCCGCCGCCCCCGAACCCGCCGCCGAAGTCACCCGGGTCGAAGTCAGCGCCCGAGAGGTCGCCGCCCTGGTAACCGCCGGCGCCGAAGTCGCCGTAACCGGCGCCGTAGTCGGCCGCGTAGGACGGGGTGGCCATCATGCCGCCGAGCGCGGTGCCCAGGAGGAGGCCGGGGAGGATGCCGCCGCCGAAGTAGCCGCCGGCCCAGGGGCCGTAGGCGGGGCCCGCGTCCCAGTACGGGCGGCGGCCGTACTCGGTGTCGACCTGGCGGACCACCGGGTCGCGGCCGTCGGCCAGCCGGGTCCGGTCGGCCGCGCAGACGGGGACCTCGCGGGGCGCGCCGTCGGCCGGCGTCCAGGCGACGTCGGCGACCGAAGGGCCGTGCCGCGGATCGAAGAAGCAGGGCGGCCGGCGTTCGGGCAGCGGGCGGCCCTCGCGGCGGGCGGCGAGCTGGGCCAGGGAGTAGCGGCCGTCGTCCAGGGACTGGGTGACCGCGCGGACGTCCTCGGGCCGGCGCGCTTCGGCCATGGCCGTCTTCGCCTGCTCGTAGGCGTCCAGCGCGCGTTCGTAGTCCGCGCGCATGGCGTCGTCGGCCCCGGCCTCCGCCGGGTGGAAGTCGAGGCGGTCCAGCTCCTCGCCGAAAGCGGTGATGTCCTCGTCCACCACGACCCGCAGCTTGTCGAGGGCGGCCCGCTGCTCCTCCGCGTGGCGCCGGCGGTTGCGGCGGACCAGCCCGTAGGCACCGGCGCCGCCCGCCACCAGGACGGCGCCCACGACGATCAGCCCGGTGGTGGGGACGTCACCGCCGCCGGAGGAATCCCAGGTCGAGGGTGCCGAGCCGCCCATGTTGGTCAGTGCGCGGCTGGTGAAGTCGTCCAGCTGGGTCTTGGTGTCGCGCTCGTCCCCGACGCTGGTGACGAGGTTGGTCACCGCGGCGCGTGACAGGACGGAGGAGTCGGCGCGGGCGTCGAACCGGTCGCCGAGACGGATCGCGTACAGGCCGGTGACGCCGGTGGCGGTGCGCAGGTCGGTGAAGAGGTTCCGGGTCGGGAAGCCGGCCGGGAGCACCGCGATGAACAGGGGTTTGTCGGCGCGCTCGATCTGCCGGGTCAGCGCGGCGGTGTCGGCGGCCGACAGCTGGGAGGCGGCTGCCGGGTCGACGTAGACGGGACTCTCGCGGAGGGCTCGCGCGACGGCCGAGACGCGGGTGTCGGCCGAGGCGGGGGCCGCGTGCACCCACACCCCGGCCAGAGCGGCGAGCAGGAGGGCCAGCACCAGTCCGGGGAGGCTTCGGGTCCGTACGACGGCCTTCATGGTTCGAAGCTACCCGAAGCCTCCCAGAACCGGACATCCAAGCCCGGGGCAGGCGCCGCCCGTGGGTCAGGCCGCTGCTCGATACGCCTCCAGCAGTTTCTGCACGGCCGCGCCGTACCGTCCGGTCAGGAGCAGGTGGTCGGCGTCGGCGAAGGGCTTCGCCACCGCCGCGGTGATGTTCTGCCCCGCCTTCTGCTGGACGATCAGCCGTGCCCGGGTGACGAGCTCGCGTCCCGCCTCCCGCGCGTGGGCCCGGTCGGCGACGGCCGCCGCGACCCCCAGCGCCTTCAGCGTCGTCAGGCCGCCCTCCGGCGTCCGGCCGAGCGTCGTCAGGCCCCAGCCGTACGGGAACTGCGGGTCGTACGCCGTGTCGCCGACGTTGATCGGCAGCTGTGCCTCGGACCTGGGCCAGGTGACGGGGAGCTGTCCGGTGAACGGGCGCTTGCCGTACAGCACGTCCGCCACGCCCGAGCCCTCGGTGCCCGGCAGCCAGGAGGCCACCAGCGCGTCGATGTCGCCGAGCCGGTCGCCGACGAGCTGCGGGCGGCCGGAGACGATCAGCACCGCGCACTTCATGGCCGCGCACACCTTGTCCACGGCGGCCTGGTCGGCGGCGGTCAGCTCCAGGTCGTTGCCGTTGCCGACGTCGCCGACGCCCTCCGCGTAGGGGGTCTCGCCGACCACGACCACGCCGACGTCGTAGCCGCCGGTGGGCGCGGAGGCGTCCTTGGAGTACGTGACGTCACCGCCGGCCTCGCGCATCCCCTCCAGGATCGTCGTGCCCTGGGTGATGTCGCCGGACGAGCCCTGCCAGGTGATCGTCCAGCCGCCGGTCTGGTTGCCGATGTCGTCGGCGTTGGAGCCGGCGACGTAGACCTTCTGCGACTTCTTCAGCGGCAGGACCCCGCCCGCGTTCTTCAGCAGCACCTGCGACTCGGCGGCCGCCTGCCGGGCGACGGCGCGGTGGGCCGTCGAACCGATCCGCGCGGCGCCGCTGGTGTCGGCGTAGGGGTGCTCGAAGAGGCCCAGCCTGAACTTCTGGGTGAGGATGCGGGAGACGGCGTCGTCGATCCGCTCCTCGCTGATCCGGCCCGCCGCGGCCTCGGCGGCCAGAGTGGCGCTGAAGTCCTTGTAGGAGTACGGCACCATCATCATGTCGAGGCCCGCGTTGACCGCCGTGCGGACATGGGAGGCGTAGTCGCCGGGCAGCTGGTCGATGGCGTTCCAGTCGCTGATGACGAAGCCGTCGAAGCCCATCCGGTCCTTGAGCACGCCGTTGATCATGTCGGCGCGGGCGTGCATCTTGACCGGGCCCAGGCCGTCACCGGCGATGTCGAGCGAGGAGTACGACGGCATGACCGTGCCGATGCCCCGGTCGACGGCGGTCTGGTACGGGGCGAGGTGGACGGCCTCCAGTTGCTGCCGGGTGACCTTGGTGACGCCCTGGTCGATGGTGTAGCTGCCGGTGGTGGAGGAGCCGAACTCGGTGCCGCCGTCGCCGACGAAGTGCTTGGCGGTGGCGAGGACCTTGTCGTCGCGGCTCAGATCCTTGCCGTTCGCCCGCCCCTGGAGGCCCTGGATCACGGTCTCCATGGACTCGACGAGGGCCGGGTCCTCTCCGAAGGACTCGTAGGAGCGGCCCCAGCGTTCGTCGCGGGTGACGCAGACGCAGGGCGCGAAGTCCCAGGGGATGCCGGTGGCCCGGACCTCGGCGGCGGTCACCGCGCCGGTCTTCTCGGCGAGCCCGGGATCGCGGGTGGCGCCGATGCCGATGTTGTGCGGCATGAGCGTGGCGCCGGCCAGGTTGTTGTGGCCGTGGACCGCGTCGACGCCGTAGACCAGCGGGATCTGGAAGCGGGTCGCCTGGGCCCGGAGCTGGAAGCCGTCGATCATCTTCGCCCAGGCCTCGGGCGTGTTGGGCGTCGGGGTCGAGCCGCCGCCGGACAGGAGCGAGCCGAGGTCGTAGGCGGCGATGTCACCGGGCGTGGTGAGGCCGCCGCGCTCGGCCTGGGTCATCTGGCCGGCCTTCTCCGCCGGGGACATGCGCGAGACGAGGTCGGCGACACGCTTCTTGACCGGGAGCTTCGGGTCCAGATAGGGCAGTCCGTGCGCGTCGACGACGACCTGGGGCGTCTCGGCCGGGGGCTTGGCCCCGGCGACCGTGAGCTTGAGGGGGATCGTCTCGGCGGATTCGGCGCTCTTGTCCTTCAGGGTGGAGACCCGGATCGTGCGGGAGGTCCCGGAGGCGGTGCCGGCCGGGAAGGTGAGCGTGCCGCTGACCGGGGTGTAGTCCTTGCCCGGGGTGGCGGTGCCGGTGGCGGCCGTCTCGTAGGTGACCGTGACGGGTTCGTCGATCGGCGCCGAGCCGGTGGTGGCGACGGTGACCGCGACGGTGGCGGTGCCGCCCTCCTTCACCGGGCGGACGGCGGAGTCGGTGCTGACGGAGGCGCGCAGGGACTGGTCGGCGCGGCCGTACAGTTCGACGCCGTCCATGGCGAACCGCCCCTGGACACCGACGGGGAGCGTGAGCGCGTACCCCCACATGGCGGTGAGGCCGAGGACGTGGTCGATGCCGCCGACGGGCTGGTAGTCCGTGCGATACGTGAAGTCGGCGAACGGGATCTCGATCAGTTTCCAGCCGCTGAAGTCGTCGGTGAAGGAGGTCGTCCAGAGCTCCGAGGCCTCGCCGTGGGCGCCGCCGTCCTTGATCTCGAAGGCGATCTTCTTGCCGTTGGCCTGACCGTCCCACCAGAAGCGGATGCCCTTGCGGGCGGACCAGTCGTGGGCGGGCTCGGTCGCGGCGTAGTCGTGGCTGAAGCCGCCGTAGCCGCTGATGCCGTAGGTCCCGGCGAGGACCTTGGCGCCCTCGGGGGCGTCCGCGCGGTCGGCGAACTGGAGGGCGGGCGGGTCGTCGGCGTCGCTGCCCCAGGTGAAGATGCCCTCGGCGGGCTGCCCGGCGAACGGGACCTCGCCCTCGAAGCGGTCGACGGAGACCGGGGGCGGGTCGTCGGCGCCGGCCGCGGTGCCGACGACCGTCAGCGGCAGCAGCGCGGTGAGCAGGGTGGCGGAGGCGAGCAGGGCGGTTCTTCGCATGGACCTTCCCTCGGCTCTCATAGTGCTCTCATGACTTAGATCACGGCGTGAGTTAACTGGGGCGCCTTGCGGACGTCAAGACTTCACGTCGGAACCGGTACAGACGCAACGCCCGGCCAGAACAGGGGCGTTGTCTCTTCGGAATGTGAACGCGCGACCCCTTGACGGGTATACGAAGCCGTCATTTACTCACGGCTCGCAACGCCTCCCCACCCCCACCTCCAGAAGGGCGGCGCTCCATGAGGAGATCCACCAGGGCGGTCCGGCTGCTGATCGCAGGACTGCTCACCACGGCCGGGTTCACCGCGGCCGTGCCGGCCCACGCGGCCGGCGAGCAGGTCACGCCGTGGCTGACCACCACCGACGACAGCGGCGGACGGCATGTGGTCCGCGGACTCCAGGCGCAGGCCCCGTTCGCCTTCCAGTCGGGTGCCGGCGGCAGCGGTGAGAACATCACCGTCGACGAGAACACCCGGTACCAGACCTTCACCGGCGGCGGCGCGTCCTTCACGGACACCGCGGCCTGGCTGATGAACAGCAGCGGGGCGCTGTCGCAGGCGACCCGGGACGCGACCATGCGGAAGCTGTTCTCGCCGACGGACGGGATCGGGCTGTCGTTCCTGCGCAACCCCATGGGCGCCTCGGACCTGGCGCGGTTCGGGTACACCTACGACGACGTGCCCGCCGGGCAGACGGACGCCTCGCTGGCCAAGTTCTCGATCGCGCACGACCTCGCGGACGTCGTGCCGCTGACGAAGCAGGCGCTCCAGCTGAACCCCTCGCTGACGGTGACGGCCTCACCGTGGACCGCGCCGGCCTGGATGAAGGACAGCGGCCAGCTCAACGGGGGCTGGCTGAAATCCGAGCACTACGGGGCCTACGCGTCGTACTTCGTGAAGTACCTCCAGGCGTACCGGGACCAGGGGGTGCCGGTCTCCTACGTGACGGCGCAGAACGAGCCGACCTGCTGTTCCGGGTATCCCTCGATGAGCTGGAACGCCTCGGGTCTCGCCTACTTCACCAAGAGCGAGCTGCTGCCGAAGCTCGCGGCGGCCGGGCTGTCGACGAAGGTGCTGGCGCACGACTGGAACTGGGACGTGTACGACGCGTACGCGGCGCAGACGGTGGACGACGCGGCGGTGCGGTCGCATCCCAACTTCGGGGGCATCGCGTGGCACGGCTACGGCGGTGACGTGGCGAAACAGACGTCCGTGCACAACCAGTACGCGCAGCTGGACGCGTTCGGCACCGAGCACTCGGGCGGGACGTGGATCGCCAACCAGCAGCGCGAGGACATGCTCAACATCGTCGACTACACCCGCAACTGGGCGAAGTCGGTGACCAAGTGGTCGCTGGCGGTGGACCAGAACATGGGCCCGCACAACGGCGGTTGCGGGACCTGCACCGGGCTGATCACGGTGCACAACGGCGACGGCGCGAGCGGCACGGTCGACTACACCGTCGAGTACTACACGATGGGCCATCTGACGAAGTTCGTACGGCCGGGGGCGCAGCGGATCGCGTCGACGGCGTCGGCGGCGGTGCCGAACGTGGCGTGGCGCAATCCCGACGGCAGCAAGGCCCTGATCGCGTACAACGACGGGTCGGCCGCGAAGACCGTGACCGTCAACTGGGGTGCGCAGCACGCGACCTACTCGCTGCCGGGCAGGACGTCCGCGACCTTCACCTGGTCGGGGACGCAGTCCGGGGGCGGGGAACAGTCGGGCGCGTTCGTCGGGCTGGCGGGCAAGTGCCTGGACGTGGCGGGCGGTTCGTCGGCGAACGGCACCGCGGTGCAGCTCTACGACTGCAACGGGTCCACGGCGCAGCGGTGGACGGTGCAGGCCGACGGCTCGGTGCGGGCGCTCGGCAAGTGCCTGGACGTGACCTCGGCGTCGACCGCGGACGGGGCGAAGGTCCAGTTGTACGACTGCAACGGAACCGGTGCGCAACGGTGGTCGTACAACGCCTCGTCCGGTGATGTGGTGAACACGGCGGCGGGCAAGTGCCTCGATGTGACGGGCAATTCGTCCGCCAACGGGGCGCGGG
Source organism: Streptomyces sp. NPDC002306 (assembly GCF_053593435.1). Classification (NCBI taxonomy): domain Bacteria; kingdom Bacillati; phylum Actinomycetota; class Actinomycetes; order Kitasatosporales; family Streptomycetaceae; genus Streptomyces; species Streptomyces sp. NPDC002306. The sequence continues at coordinate 80,312 of NZ_JBSFCK010000013.1, read as the reverse complement.
CGCAGATCTGGTCGTGCACCGGGGCCGCCAACCAGAAGTGGCGTCTGCAATAGGCCCCCGCGTCCCACGGGGGCGAAGGGGGCGGTCATGCGGCGTCGGCAGGCGGATACGACGGCTACGGGGGCGGGGCCGGACCCGCTGAGCGGGTGCGGCCCGGCCGGGGCGCCGCCCGCCGTACGACGGGCGGGAGCTCGGGTGCGACGGCGGGCGGCCTCGCTGGCGGGCACGCTCGGCGCGCTGGCCCTGCTGAGCGGATGCGGGGCCGAGACGCGCCCCCTGGCGGCCGTCCACCTGGACGCCTCGGGGAACCCGTGGGCGCTGGTGCGGCCGTGCGGTGACGACCTCGTACAGGGGCTCGGGCTGCACGGCACGCCGGCCGCCGCCGCGGAGGCCGACGCGGACTCCGCGCCCGGCCTGTCCGGCTGGCGTGTCCCCGGTGAGCGGCACATCGCCGACGCCGCGTTCCCGCTGTTCTCGCCCCCGGCCGCCTGGCGGGCCCGCCCGGCCGGAGAGCAGCGGCTGCTGCCGGGGTACTCGTACGAACTGGTCTTCGGGAAGGCCGAGTACAACTACGAGTACACCGGCTCCGTCACGTTCCGCGCCGCCGACCTGCGGGGGCTCGGACCCGGCCGGGTGTGGGCCGAGGACCGGGCCATGAGCCTCGGCGAGTTCGAGCGGCTCGCCGAGGACTCCTGCTGAGGCACCGCTACCGCGCGGGCTCCACCCCGGCCCGCAGCAGCCCGTACGTGTACGCGTCCTCCAGCGCCTGCCACGAGGCGGCGATGACGTTCTCCGCCACGCCCACCGTGGACCACTCGCCCGCGCCGTCCGACGTCGAGATCAGGACCCTGGTCGTGGACTGGGTGCCGTGCTTGCCCTCCAGGATGCGGACCTTGTAGTCGACCAGCTCCAGCCTGGCGAGCTGCGGGTAGATCTTCTCCAGGGCCAGCCGCAGCGCCCGGTCCAGCGCGTTGACCGGGCCGTTCCCCTCGGCGGTGGAGACGATCCGCTCGCCCTTGGCGAAGAGTTTGACCGTGGCCTCGTTGGCGTGCGAGCCGTCGGGGCGGTCCTCGACGATCGCGCGCCAGGACTCGACCTCGAAGTAGCTGCGGGCCCGGCCCTCGGCCTCCGCGCGCAGCAGCAGTTCGAAGCTCGCGTCGGCGGCCTCGAACGTGTAGCCCTTGAGTTCGCGTTCCTTCACGCGCTCGACGACCCGGCCGACCAGGGCGCGGTCGCCGCTGATGTCGATGCCGAGTTCCTTGCCTTTGAGCTCGACCGACGCGCGGCCCGCCATGTCCGACACCAGCATCCGCATGGTGTTGCCGACCTGCTCGGGCTCGATGTGCTGGTAGAGGGCCGGGTCGACCTTGATCGCGGAGGCGTGCAGGCCGCCCTTGTGCGCGAAGGCCGACACTCCCACGTAGGGCTGGTGGGTGGCCGGGGTCAGGTTGACCACCTCGGCGATCGCGTGCGAGATGCGGGTCATCTCGCGCAGTGCCCCCTCGGGCAGGACCTTCATGCCGTACTTCAGCTCCAGCGCCGCGACCACCGGGAAGAGGTTGGAGTTGCCGACGCGCTCGCCGTAGCCGTTCGCCGTGCACTGGACGTGGGTCGCGCCCGCGTCGACGGCGGCCAGCGTGTTGGCGACCGCGCATCCCGTGTCGTCCTGGGCGTGGATGCCGAGCCGGGCGCCGGTGTCGGCGAGGACGGTGGCGACGACCGCCTGGACCTGGGCCGGGAGCATGCCGCCGTTGGTGTCGCACAGGACCACCACGTCGGCGCCGGCCTCGTCGGCCGTACGGACGACGGCCTTCGCGTACTCGGGGTTGGCGCGGTAGCCGTCGAAGAAGTGCTCGCAGTCGACGAAGACCCGGCGGCCCTGGGAGCGCAGGAAGGAGACCGTGTCCCGCACCATCTCCAGGTTCTCCTCCAGGGTGGTGCGCAGCGCCAGCTCCACGTGCCGGTCGTGGGACTTCGCGACCAGGGTGATCACCTGGGCGCCGGACTCCAGCAGGGCCTTGACCTGCGCGTCCTGCGAAGCCTCGGCGTTCGGCCGGCGGGTGGAGCCGAAGGCGACCAGCGTGGCGTGCCGGAATTCGATCTCCTGCTGGGCGCGGGCGAAGAACTCCGTGTCCCGCGGGTTGGCGCCGGGCCAGCCGCCCTCGATGAAGCCGACGCCGAAGTCGTCCAGGTGCCGTGCGATGGCCAGCTTGTCGGCGACGGTGAGGTTGATGCCCTCCCGCTGGGCGCCGTCGCGCAGGGTTGTGTCGAAGACGTGGAACGAGTCGTCGAGCTCGCTGGTTTCCGTCATGGTGTGAAGGCTCCTGTTTTGGATCTCGGTCTACCGGAATGACCGGCTCCACCGTCCCCCCCATGGTCCCTCGCGCTTGCCTCCCGGCTGAAGGTGGGCCAGGAAAACGAAAAACCTCTCGCGGGTGCGAGAGGTCTGCGCGCGGGTCGAGGACACGATGGCCGCCCGTACCTGGTCGTACGTGGCGGTCACTGCGGACCGGCGCGCCTGCTGCCAATAATCATGGCGAACGAGAGCACGGGGGAAGTCTGGCACAAAACACCCCCGGGTCCGCCGGGCGTCTCAAAATGCGGTCGCCTGGGTGGACGGGGTGGAGGGGACGGGTGGCGCCGCCGGCGGGCACCGGCGGCGCCGGGCCGGTCAGCGCGTGCGGCGCACGAAGACGTCCGCGAGCGCGTTGGTGTCGCCGGGGACCAGGTCGTCGGCCTCGGAGCGGAAGACCACCTCCCGGCCGCCGCGGGAGACCGCGCCGGGCAGGGCGAGACCGCTCGACGCCACCGGTGTCCGCCGGCTGGTGCGCACGTCGAGCAGCGACAGGGCGTCGCCCCGCGCCAGCAGGACGTGCCGGGCCGAGCCGTCGGCGGCGACCGCGACGGCGCCGTCGGGGCCGATCCGCCGGGCCCGGCCGCCGCTCGAATCGACCAGGCGCGCGGTGTGCGCGCCGTCCGGGGACGTGGAGTCGAGGACCAGCCACCGTCCGTCGCCGGACAGCCCCGCGAGGCCGGTCGAGCCGTAGGCGTCGGCGTCCGCCCGGCGCGTCTCGCCCGAGTCCAGGTCCCGGACGTGGACCTGCTCGGTCCGGCCGCCGGCGCCCGCCACGAGCAGCCCGTAGGCGACGGTACGGCCGTGGGCGCCGAGCAGCACGTCGGTGACCGTGCCCGCGGCCGGGGACGGGGTGACCTGTTCGTCGGTGCCCGTGACGAGGTCCCGGACGTACAGCACGCTCCCCTGCGTCGGCGTCCGGCCGGCCAGGCTGTACGCCACGTACCGGCCGTCGGCGCTGACCGCCTGGGCGGTGCCGATGTCGTAGCGGGGGCCCTCCGGCGGCGGATCCGGCCACAACTGCCGGGTCAGTCCGGTCACCCGGTCGTACACGTACGGCATCGTGAAGCGGTCGCCGGAGGAGTACGCGACCGTACGGGCGTCCGCGCTGACGAACACCCCGCTCGTGTAGTACGCCGTGCCGGGCACCCGGATCAGCTCGCCGGTCCGCAGGTCCTTGAGGTAGGCGCAGGTGAATCCGGAGGCCGGGCAGTCCGGTGCCGGGTCCACGGCCGTGAACGCGGCGTACCGGCCGTTCGCGCTGACCTGGCCGCCGTACACGTACGTGCTGAACTGGCCGCCGTCGCCGCCGGTGTCCACGCGCTCGTAGCGCGGGGCCCGTCCGGGGACGGACGCGGCCGGCAGGGCGGTGGTGAGGGCGAGAGCGGCGCCCAGGGCCGCGCCGCACAGTGTTCGTCTCATCGGTGACTCACTCCCGGATCCCCCGGTCCCCCGGCCCCGCGCCGAGGGCTCTCCCCGAGGCAAACGCACCGGGAGCCGGCGGGTCAATCCGCTGTATTGCGTACAACCAGGGCGTCCGCTCAGGTGTCCGCGAGGAGGCTCTCGTCCAGGAACTCCCGTACGTGGCCGAGAATGCGGTCCCGGTCCGTGCCCCGCAGCCCGATCGCCACGTGGATGGAGAAGCCGTCGAGCAGCGCCCGCAGCCGGGCCGCGCAGCGATCCGGGTCTACGGTTCGGAACTCCCCCCGGGACATGCCCTCCGCGATCAGCGCCACCAGGTCGCGGTGCCAGGCCCCCTCGATGGCGGCCTGGCGGTCGCGGGCGTCGTCGTCGGCGTTCTGCGAGCGGTTCCAGACCTCCAGCCAGAGGGTCCAGTGCGGGTCGCGGTGACCGTCGGGGACGTACAGGTCGACATAGGCGTCGAGGCGCTCGCGGACCGAGCCGCGCCCGGCGAGCAGCCGCCCGCGCTCCGCGCCCAGCCGGCCCTCGCTCCACTCCAGGGCCTGGAGCAGCAGTTCGTCCTTGGAGCGGAAGTAGTACAGGAGATGGCCGCTGCTCATGCCGACCTCGCGGCCGAGCGCCGCCATGGTGAGCTTCTCGAGACCGCGCTCGGCGATCATGTCCATGGCCGCGGCGAGGACCTCCTCGCGCGGCGGCGCGTTCCTGCGCGCCCGGGCCGCACCGGCCATCCCCGCTCCCCCTACTCCTGGACCCTCGGCTGCTGCTGGGTGACACAGTGGATGCCACCGCCACCGGAGAAGATCGTACGGGCGTCCACCAGCGTCACCGCTCGCCGCGGGAACAGCCGGCGGAAGATGCCGGCCGCGATCTCGTCGCGCGGGTCGTCGAAGCCGCACAGCACCACTCCCCCGTTGCAGAGGTAGTGGTTGATGTAGGAGTAGTCGGCCCAGTGCCCGTCGGCCTCCAGGACGGTCGGCGCGGGCACCTCGACGACCTCCAGCGGGCGGCCTCGCGCGTCGGTCTGCGCCTTCAGCAGGCCGACGACCTCCTTCGTGACCTCGTGGTCGGGGTGCGCCGGGTCGGGCTGGTGGTGGGCGACCACCACGCCCGGCCCGGCGAAGGCGGCGACGATGTCGACATGGCCGAGGGTGCCGAAGCCGTGCGGAGGATAGTCGCCCGTGAGGCCGCGCGGCAGCCAGATCGCCTTGCGGGTGCCGAGCTGGGCGTGGATCTCCGCCTCGACCCGCTCCTTCGTCCAGTCCGGGTTGCGCTCGGGGCCGAGCTGCACCGTCTCGGTCAGCAGGACGGACCCCTCGCCGTCGACATGGATCGCACCGCCCTCGTTGACGAGCTTCGAGGCGTACGTCCGTGCCCCCGCGAGATCCGCGACCTGCCCGGCGATCTTCGCGTCGTGCTCCCAGCGGGCCCAGGGCTGGGCGCCCCAGCCGTTGAACGTCCAGTCCACGGCGGCCAGCCCGCCCTTGCCGTCGGTGAGGAAGGTGGGGCCGATGTCCCGCATCCAGGCGTCGTCGAGTTCGCGTTCGACGCACTCGACGCCGGGTCCCAGCAGCGCGGCGGCCTCCGCGGCCTGGCCCGCTCCGCACACCACCGTGACCGGTTCGAAGCGGCGGACGGCGCGGGCGACGGACGCCCAGGCCTCGCGCGAGGCGGCGAGGTCCTCGGGGTCGTCGAAGGTCGGGTTGGGGCCCGGCCACGCCATCCAGGTGCGCTCGTGCGGGGTCCACTCGGCGGGCATGCGGAAGCCGTCGGCGGCTGCGGACATGGAAGGAGTCCTTTTCAGAGGAAGTACAGGCGGTTGAGGGAGACCGAGTCGGCGGGCTCGGACCGGACCGGCTCACCGTCGAGGGTGACCAGTCCGGTGCGCTGGTCGACGTCGACCGCTCCGGTACGGGAGTTCAGGCGCAGATCGGCCGGGCCGATGCCGCGGGTGCCGCGCACCGCGACCCGGCGACGGCGGGTCGGCATCCGGTCGTCGCCCTGGTCGAGGGCGGCGCGGGCGACGAAGGCGACGGAGAGATCGGCCGGTGTCGCGCCGTACGCGCCGAACTGCGGTCCCAGCACCAGCGGTTCGCAGGTGTCGGTGGCCGCGTTGGGGTCGCCGACCACGCCGTACGCCGGGAAGCCGGCCTTGAGCACCAGCTGCGGCTTGGCGCCGAAGTACTCCGGCCGCCACAGCACGATGTCGGCGAGCTTGCCGGTCTCGATCGAGCCGACCTCGTGCGCGAGGCCGTGGGCGAGGGCGGGGTTGATGGTCAGCTTGGCGATGTAGCGCAGGACCCGTTCGTTGTCGTGGTCCTCGGGGGCGCCGAACTCGGCCTTCATCTTCCCGGCCATCGCGAACGTACGGCGTACGGTCTCCCCCGCCCGCCCCATGCCCTGCGCGTCCGACGAGGTGATGCCGATCGCGCCCAGGTCGTGCAGCACGTCCTCGGCGCCCATCGTCCCGGCGCGGATGCGGTCGCGGGCCATGGCGGCGTCGCCGGGCAGGTCGGGCTTGAGGTCGTGGACGGAGACGATCATGCCGTAGTGCTCGGCGACCGCGTCCCGGCCGAAGGGCAGGGTGGGGTTGGTGGAGGAGCCGATGACGTTCGGCACGCCCGCCATCTTCAGCACGTTCGGCACGTGTCCGCCGCCGCAGCCCTCGATGTGGAAGGCGTGGATGGTGCGGCCCTCCAGGACCCGGAGGGTGTCCTCGACCGACAGGCACTCGTTCAGCCCGTCGCTGTGCAGGGCGACCTGGACGTCGTGCTCCTCGGCCACCCGCAGCGCCGTGTCCAGCGCGCGGGTGTGAGCGCCCATGTCCTCGTGCACCTTGAAGCCGGACGCGCCGCCCTCGGCGAGGGCCTCGATCAGCGGGGCCGGGTCGGAGGACGAACCCCGGCCCAGGAAGCCGATGTTGACCGGCCAGGCGTCGAACGCGTTGAAGGCGTGACGCAGCGCCCACGGCGAGTTGACGCCGACCCCCCACACCGGTCCGAACTCCTGCCCGATGATCGTCGTCACGCCGGAGGCGAGCGAGGCCTCCATGATCCGCGGTGACAGCAGGTGGACATGGGTGTCGACGGCCCCGGCGGTGGCGATGAGCCCCTCGCCGGACACGATGGACGTGCCCGTACCGACCACGACGTCGACCCCGTCGAGGGTGTCGGGGTTGCCGGCCCGACCGATCGAGTGGATCCGGCCCTCCCGGATGCCGATCGAGACCTTGCGGATCCCCTGCACGGCGTCGATCACGACGACGTTGCTGATCACGACGTCACAGGTGTCGCGGACGGCGGCCGCCTTCAGGTGCAGGCCGTCACGGGCGGTCTTGCCGAAGCCGGCCAGGAACTCGTCGCCGTACCGCTGGGCGTCGGACTCGACGCGGATGGTCAGCCCCGAGTCGCCGAGCCGGACGCGGTCGCCGGCGCGAGGGCCGTGGGTGGCGGCGTACTCGTAGGGATTCATGCCTCAGCTCCCAGATATCCGCAGGCGGCGGCCCTGCGCAGGGCCTCTTCCCGGGCTCCCGGCGCGTCCAGCGCCCCGTCGACCAGACCGGCGAAGCCGATCGCGATCCGCTCGCCGCCGATCGGCACGAGTCCGACCTCGGCGCTCTCCCCCGGGCCGAAGCGCACCGAGGAGCCGGCCGGGACCGCCAGCCGCATCCCGTAGGCCCGCTCGCGGGCGAAGTCGAGGCGCGGGTTGGCCTCGAAGAAGTGGAAGTGGGACGTGATGGAGACCGGGACGGTCGCGGTGTTGGTGACCGTCAGCCGTACGACCGCCTCGGGATCGGCGTGCTCCGGTCCCGGCAGCAGCGCGCCCGGTCCCCGCTCGCCCAGTCCGCCGCCGCCGATCGGGTCGCCGACGACCGCGAGCCGTGAGCCGTCGTCGAAGACGGCCTCCACGTGCACCTCGGTGACCACGTCGGCGACGCCCGGCAGTACGTCGTGCGGGCCCAGCACCGACCGGGCGGCCTCGATGGCCTCCGCGAGCCGTTTCCCGTCCCGGGCGGCCTCGCAGACGGTGTCCGCGATGAGCGCGGTCGCCTCCGGCACGTTCAGCCGCAGGCCACGGGCGCGGCGGGCGCGGGCCAGTTCGGCGGCCCCGAAGAGCAGCAGCCGGTCACGTTCGGTGGGGGTGAGTCTCACGACGCGGCACCTCCTTGCCTTCCTGACGTTTAGAGCATCACTCTAAACGGCGGATTCATGGAACCGAAACATTGACGGTCGAGCTTTGTACACGTCACATTGAACGTCGCTCAAACATTCTCGCTCACACACGGTCGTTCAGGCACGGTCATGCCGAGACGGCCGTTCCGACGGGGCGGTACCCGGCCGTCGTCGCACGGACGTCGCCCGGCCGTTCCGACATTCCGAGGTTCGTCGAAGGAGACCAGCCATGCCGATAGAACAGCGCGGGGTCGACACCATCCCCGACGAGGAGCGGACCAGCGGCCCGCGCGACCTCGTCTCGATCCTGCTCGGCTCCAACCTCTGCCTCGGCGTGATCATCTTCGGCTGGCTGCCGCCGTCCTTCGGACTCGGCTGGTGGGCGTCGGTGAGCTCGATCGTGGCGGGCACGGCGGTCGGCACGGCCCTGACGGCCCCGCTGGCGCTGGTCTCCCTGCGTACGGCGACCAACCTCTCCACCTCCTCCGGCGCCCAGTTCGGGGTGCGCGGCCGGCTGGTCGGCTCGGTGGTCGGCCTGCTGCTCGCCCTCGGCTACACCGCGCTGACGGTGTGGATCGGCGGTGACGTCATGGTCGACGTCCTGCACCGGCTGTTCGGGCTGACGGCCTCGGGAGCCTCGTACGCCCTGGTGTACGCGCTGCTCGCGGCGGCCACCGTGGCCGGCGCCGTCTACGGCTACCGGGTGCTGCTCGCCATGTCCCGTGTCCTCGCGATCGGCATGACGGCCCTGCTCGTGCTGGGCGTGATCGCCTACGCCCCGCACTTCACGACCGCCGCGCTGCCGGAGACCGGCGGCTATCTGCTGGGCGGGTTCTGGCCGACCTGGTTCCTGGCGACGGTGGCCGCCGGCCTGTCCGGCCCGATCGCCTTCATCACCCTGCTCGGCGACTACACCCGCTACATCTCACCCGCCCGCCACTCCTCGCGCCGGGTCCTGCACGCGACCTGGCTCGGCCTGGCCCTGGGCCTGCTGGTCCCGCAACTGTTCGGCACCTTCACGGCGTACGCGGCGGGCGCAGCCCTGGACTACGCGGGCCCGCTCGTCTCCGCCTCCCCCGGCTGGTACCTGGTGCCGCTCCTGCTCGCCGCCTCCGCGGGCTCGGTCGGCAACGCCGGTCTGATGCTGTACTCCATGGGCCTCGACCTGGACGCCATCCTGCCCCGCGCCTCCCGGGCCCGCGCCACGGTCACGGTGGCGGTCGTGGCCACGGCCTGTGTCTTCGTCGGCCATTACGCGTGGAACGCGCAGTCCGCGATGACGTCCTTCGTGCTGCTGCTGACGGCGATCGGCACGCCCTGGGCGGTCATCACCCTCATCGGCTTCGTCCGCGGCGGCGGACGGTACGACGCGGACGCCCTCCAGGTCTTCAACCGCCGGGCGCGGGGCGGGATCTACTGGTACCGGGGCGGCTGGAACCTGCCGGCCACCGCCTCCTGGGCGCTCGGCGCGGCCGTCGGCCTGCTGGCGGTGTCCCTGCCGTCGTACGAGGGCCCGCTGCTGTCGCTGACGGGCGGGGTGGACTGCAGCTTCCTGCTGTCGGGACTGGTCGGCGGGGCGGCCTACCTGCTGGGGACGGGCGGGGTGGGACGCGACAGGGCCGCCGCGGACACGGAGTCCGGGGCGGCCCTGACGGACGGCGCGGTCCAGGACCTGCGCTCGTACCGGTCCTAGCCGAGCTCGTGCATCCAGCCGTGCTTGTCCTCGGCCGTGCCGCGCTGGATGTCCAGCAGGGCCCGGCGCAGCGTCATGGTGACCTCGCCGGGCTCACCGCCCGACTGCCGCCACTCGGTGCCGTCCCGCTTGACGGTGCCGACCGGGGTGATCACGGCGGCGGTGCCGCAGGCGAAGACCTCGGTGAGGGTCCCGTTCTCGGCGTCGTGCTGCCACTGGTCGACGGAGACGCGGCCCTCCTCGGCCTCGTAGCCGAGGTCGCGGGCGACGGCCAGGAGGGAGTCGCGCGTGACGCCCTCCAGGATCGAACCGGACAGGGCCGGGGTGACGATCCGGTCGCCGTACACGAAGTACAGGTTCATGCCGCCGAGTTCCTCGACCCACCGGTGCTCGACCGCGTCCAGGTAGCAGACCTGGTCGCAGCCCTTGGCGGCGGCCTCGGCCTGGGCGAGCAGGGAGGCCGCGTAGTTGCCGCCGGTCTTGGCGTCGCCCATGCCGCCGGGGACGGCGCGGACGCGGTCCTCGGAGACCCAGATGGAGACCGGCCGCACCCCGCCGGGGAAGTACGCGCCGGCCGGGGAGGCGATGACGATGAACAGGTACTCGTTGGCGGGCTTCACCCCCAGGCCGACCTCGGTCGCGATCATGAACGGACGGAGGTAGAGGGACTCCTCGCCGCCGTGCGCGGGCACCCAGCCCTTGTCCTGCTGGACGAGCAGGTCACACGCCTCGATGAACGTCTCGACCGGCAGCTCCGGCATCGCCAGGCGCCGGGCGGAGCGCTGGAAACGCTTGGCGTTCTGGTCCGGGCGGAAGGTGGCGACCGAGCCGTCGGGGCGCCGGTAGGCCTTCAGTCCCTCGAAGATCTCCTGGGCGTAGTGCAGCACGTTGGTGGCCGGGTCGAGCGGGATCGCCGCATAGGGGACGAGCTGACCGTCGTGCCAGCCGCGGCCCTCGGTCCACTTGATCGTCACCATGTGATCGGTGAAGTGGCGGCCGAACCCGGGGTTCGTCAGGATCGCCTCGCGCTCGGTGGCGGAGAGCGGGTTGGCGGAGGGCTTCAGCTCGATCGTGGGCGTCGTCATGAGTAGGTGTCCTTCACCGGTTGTAGTGACGGGCCGCGCTCACGCCCGCACGGCCGGTGGCCAGTGATAGGACGTCCGAGCATTCCCTCATACCGCGGCTCCGCGTTCGATTATCGCGCGAGGCCCGCGGCGGAAGAAAACGGGGTGAATGCGGCCCAGGGTTGATGGTGGCACCCGGCGCCGCGTACGAAAAGCCGCCGGGTGCGGATGCGACCCGACGGCTTCGAGTGATTCGAGTGCCTGGGGGTCCCCCCCAGGACTTTCAGGCTCTGGGGAAAGGTCAGCCGGCTACTCGTACGGAGAGGGCGTCACCGATCTCGGTGGTGCTGCGGGCGGGCAGCGCGACCCGCTCCGCGAGGTCGGCGGAGACCGCGTCCTCGATCCGGGTCGCTTCGGCGTCGTAGCCGAGGTGACGCAGCAGGAGCGCGACGGACAGGACCGTGGCGGTGGGGTCGGCCTTGCCCTGGCCCGCGATGTCCGGGGCCGAGCCGTGCACCGGCTCGAACATGGACGGGAAGTCGCCGCTCGGGTTGATGTTGCCGGAGGCGGCGACGCCGATGCCGCCGGAGACGGCCGCGGCGAGGTCCGTGATGATGTCGCCGAAGAGGTTGTCGGTGACGATCACGTCGAAACGCTCGGGCTGGGTGACCAGGTAGATGGTCGCCGCGTCGACGTGGACGTACTCGGTGGTGACCTCGGGGAACTCCTCGGCCACCTGGTTGAAGACGTTCGTCCACAGGTGACCCGCGAAGGTCAGCACGTTGTTCTTGTGGACCAGCGTGAGCTTCTTGCGCGGGCGGGCCTGGGCCCGGGCGAAGGCGTCGCGCACCACGCGCTCGACACCGAAGGCCGTGTTCACGGAGACCTCGGTGGCGACCTCGTGCGGGGTGCCCTTGCGGATGGTGCCGCCGTTGCCGGTGTACGGACCCTCGGTACCCTCGCGGACCACGACGAAGTCGATCTCGGGCTGGCCGGCCAGCGGGGTGGCGACGCCCGGCAGCAGCTTCGACGGACGCAGGTTGACGTGGTGGTCGAAGGCGAAGCGCAGCTTGAGCAGGAAGCCGCGCTCCAGGACGCCGGACGGCACCGACGGGTCGCCGATCGCGCCGAGCAGGATGACGTCGTGCCGCTTGAGCGCTTCGAGGTCGGCGTCGGTGAGGGTCTCACCGCTGGCGTGGTAGCGCCGGGCGCCGAAGTCGTACTCCTTGGTCTCCAGCTTCACATCCTGCGGCAGGACGGCGGAGAGGACCTTGAGACCCTCGGTCACGACCTCCTGGCCGATGCCGTCACCGGGGATCACTGCGAGATTGATGCTGCGAGACATGCGGGCACCCTACTCCGCGTCCCATGGGATGACACGGGGTGTCCGCCATCCGGACACCCCGATGGCGGACGGAGTCATTCCGTCGGGTTGTGTTCACCCCCGCGTGGGGCGGCTGTCGGCGTTCGCTGGGAAGTTCACGGACATGGACCTCCCCGACGTCGGTATCCCGCCGCGGCTCGCCCGCCGGATGAGCATGGCGGAGCAGTACGAGTACCTGCGCACGAAACTGTCCCGGCGCCGCGCCCTGGTGAGCGCGGGCGCGGTGGCGGGCGGGCTGCTGACCGGCTGTTCCGGGACGGACACCGGCACCGCCGTCCCCGGTCCGTCCGCCACGGCCGCCGCTCCGTCCGCGGTGACCTCCCGCGTCCCCGGCTCCGCCGTCGCCCCCTTCGGCCGGCATCTCGCCTTCGGCGCCGACCCGCGGACCGGGATGCGGGTCTCCTGGCAGGTGCCGGCCGCGGTGCGCGGGCCGTATCTGCGTCTCGGGGCGCGGCCGGACGACCTGGGCCGGCGGATCGGGGCCGAGGTGCGCGCCCTGCGCACCCCGGGGGTGCCCGGAGTGCGCCCGGCCGTGGAGCAGTACTACGTGCACGCGGCCCTGGACGGACTGCTGCCCGGCACGACGTACTACTACGGCGTCGGCCACGACGGCTTCGACCCGGCCGCGGCCCGGCACCGCGCCACGATCGCCTCGTTCCGCACGGCACCGGCGAACCCGGAGACGTTCGTGTTCACCGCGTTCGGCGACCAGGGCGTCTCGCGGGCCGCCACCGCCACCGACCGGGTGCTGCTGGCCCGGAACCCGGCCTTCCACCTGCACGCCGGCGACATCTGCTACGCGGACGCGAACGGGCAGGGCAAGACGTCGGACGGGTACGACCCCACCTACTGGGACCTGTTCCTGCGGCAGACCGAGCCGGTCGCCCGGTCCGTGCCGTGGATGGTGACCACCGGCAACCACGACATGGAGGCCTGGTACTCCCCGAACGGCTACGGCGGGCAGTCGGCCCGCTTCTCGCTCCCGGACACCGGCTTCGACCCGCGCACCGCGCCGGGTGTGTACTCCTTCGTCTACGGCAACGTGGGCGTGGTGGCGCTGGACGCGAACGACGTGTCGTACGAGATCCCCGCCAACCGCGGGTACACCGACGGCCGGCAGACGGCCTGGCTGGACCGCAGGCTGCGCGAGCTGCGGGCGGCGCCGGACGTCGACTTCGTCGTGGTCTTCTTCCACCACTGCGCCTACTCGACCTCCGCGCACGCCTCCGACGGCGGGGTGCGCGCCGAGTGGCTGCCGCTGTTCGCCCGTCACCAGGTGGACCTGGTGATCAACGGGCACAACCACGTCTACGAGCGGACCGACGCCGTGAAGAACGGCGCGGTGGGCAGACCGGTGCCGGTCGGCGGGTCCACGGATCCGACCCGGGACGGCATCGTGTACGTCACCGCGGGCGGCGGCGGCAAGGACCTCTACGGCTTCCCGGCGGGCGCCGACGAGAGCTACGAGGGCCGGGTCGCCGACCGCGAGTCGGTCGAGACCTTCCACTGGACGACGTCACGGCAGCAGCAGGCCGAGACCGTGGCCTGGTCGCGGGTGCGCTACCGCGGCTTCTCGCTGCTGTCCGTGGAGGCGGCCGGCGGCCCGTCGCCGCGGCTGACGGTGTCGGCGCTCGACGAGAACGGCAGGCGCATCGACCATTTCGAGGTGCGGCGCGGGGCATGACCCCGCGCCACACCCCGGCGGGCGCGGCTCCCGGTACCAGGGTTCGGCTCAGCGCGTTCGGCTCGGTGGGTTCGGCTCGGTGCGTCGGGGGCGGCGGGTTCGGCTCAGTGGCCGGTCTCGCCGCCGTTGTCACGGCGGTCGAGGGCGCGCTGGAGCGCGGCCGCGGCGTTCTTGCGGTCGGACTCGCTCGTGCGGGAGACGTGACGGACTCGGCGGCGGACGGTCGTCTCGGCCATGGGAAATCGACTCCTTCGAGGTCCGGGAGTGCGGAACGGTTTACGAGACGCCGGAAGGGGCGGGGAGCGAGGGCCGCAGGGGTTGCCTGCGTGGGGCCCGGCTCACGACCGCCATTCGCTTGATCGAGCGAGACGTTCGGCTTCTTCCACGCTAAGCGAGGAGCGCGCGCCTGTCTCTACAATTACTCGGACTTCCTACTATCTGAGACGGCGACGCCCCCTGCCCGCTCCGCGGAACCCGCGCGGGCACGCGAACGGGCCGGGCCGAAGAAGATCGGCCCGGCCCGTCACCCGACGGCGGGGTGTCAGCCCATGTGCGGGTACGTGTAGTCGGTCGGCGGGACCAGCGTCTCCTTGATGGCGCGGGTCAGCGTCCAGCGCGTGAGGTTCTGCGGGGCGCCGGCCTTGTCGTTGGTGCCGGAGGCACGGCCGCCGCCGAAGGGCTGCTGGCCGACCACGGCGCCGGTCGACTTGTCGTTGATGTAGAAGTTGCCGGCCGCGTAGCGCAGCTTCTCCATCGTGTACGCGGTCGCCGCGCGGTCGCCCGAGATGACCGAGCCGGTGAGGGCGTAGTCGGAGACGGACTCCATTTGGGTGAGCATCTCGTCATACGCGTCGTCCTCGTAGACGTGCACGGCGAGGACCGGGCCGAAGTACTCGGTCGTGAAGACCTCGTTGGCCGGGTCGGTGCACTCGATGACGGTCGGGCGCACGAAGTAGCCGACCGAGTCGTCGTACGAGCCGCCCGCGACGATCGTGCAGGACGGGTCGTCCTGCGCCCGGTCGATCGCCGCCTTGTTCTTGGCGAAGGCACGCTCGTCGATGACCGCGCCGATGAAGTTCGAGAAGTCGGTGACGGCACCCATGGTGAGGTGGTCGACCTCGGCGGCGAACTCCTCCTTGAAACCCGAGTTCCAGATCGACGCCGGGATGTACGCCCGGGACGTCGCGCTGCACTTCTGGCCCTGGTACTCGAAGGCGCCGCGGGTCAGCGCGGTCTTGAGCACGGCGCGGTCGGCGCTCGGGTGGGCGACCACGAAGTCCTTGCCGCCGGTCTCGCCGACCAGGCGCGGGTAGGTGCGGTACTTCTCGATGTTGGTGCCGACCGTCTTCCACAGGTACTGGAAGGTCTTGGTCGAGCCGGTGAAGTGGATGGCCGCCAGGTCCCGGTGCTCCAGGGCGACCTTGGAGACCTCGATGCCGTCGCCGGTGACGAGGTTGATGACGCCCTTGGGCAGACCGGCCTCCTCCAGCAGCCGCATCAGCAGCACGGCGGCGTGGGTCTGGGTCGGGGACGGCTTCCACACGACCACGTTGCCCATGAGCGCGGGGGCGGTGGGCAGGTTGCCCGCGATCGCGGTGAAGTTGAAGGGGGTGATCGCGTAGACGAAGCCCTCCAGCGGGCGGTGGTCCATGCGGTTCCACACGCCCGGGGAGTTCGCCGGCGGCTGCTCGGCGAGGAGCTGGCGGGCGTAGTGGACGTTGAAGCGCCAGAAGTCGACCAGTTCGCAGGGGCAGTCGATCTCGGCCTGCTGGGCGGTCTTCGACTGGCCGAGCATCGTGGAGGCGGCCAGCGTCTCGCGCCAGGGGCCGGCCAGCAGTTCGGCGGCGCGCAGGATGATCGCCGCGCGGTCGTCGAAGGACATCGCGCGCCAGGCGGGCGCGGCGGCGAGGGCCGCGTCGACGGCGTCCTGCGCGTCCTGCTGGGTGGCGTTGCGGTAGGTGCCGATGACGGCCTTGTGGTCGTGCGGCTGGACGACCTGGAAGGCCTCACCGCCGCCCATCCGCCGCTCGCCGCCGATGGTCATCGTCAGGTCGAGCGGGTTCTCGGCGAGCTCCTTGAGCTTGGCCTCCAGGCGGGCGCGCTCGGGCGAGCCGGGGGCATAGCCGTGCACCGGCTCGTTGACGGGGGTGGGGACCTGGGTCACAGCGTCCATGGGTTCCGTAACTCCTTAGTGAGCGGTGTTTCGGGCTCAGCCCTTGGTGAGGGTCGAACGGGCGAAGAAGAGGAGGTTGGCCGGCTTCTCCGCGAGGCGGCGCATGAAGTAGCCGTACCAGTCGGTGCCGTAGGCGGTGTAGACGCGCATGCGGTGTCCTTCGGCGGCGAGCCGCAGGTGCTCCTCGCTCCGGATCCCGTACAGCATCTGGAACTCGTACTCGTCCAGCTTGCGGCCCGCCTTGCGCGCCAACTCCTGGGCGATGCTGATGAGCCGCGGGTCGTGGGACCCGATCATCGGGTAGCCGTCGCCCTCCATCAGCGTCTTCAGGATCCGCACGTACGCCTTGTCGATCTCGTGCTTCTGCTGGTACGCGACCTCGGCGGGCTCCTTGTAGGCGCCCTTGACGAGACGGACTCGGCTGCCGGCCGCGGCGAGGCGGCGGGCGTCGGCCTCGGTGCGGAAGAGGTAGGCCTGGATGACGCAGCCGGTCTGCGGGAAGTCCTTCCGCAGCTCCTCGTGGATGGCGAACATCGAGTCGAGGGTGGTGTGGTCCTCGGCGTCCAGCGTGACCGTCGTGCCGATCGCGGCGGCGGCCTCGACGACCGGCCGGACGTTGGCGAGGGCCAGCTCGTGGCCGCCGTCGAGCGCCTGCCCGAACATCGACAGCTTCACGGACATCTCGACCCGCTCGCCGAGTCCGAGCTCCGCGAGCCGGCCGACCAGTTCCAGGTAGGCGTCACGCGCGGCCGCGGCCTGCTCGGGGGTGGTGATGTCCTCGCCGACCACGTCCATGGTCAGTTCGAGACCCTTGGCGGTCAGGTCCTCGATGATCGGGACGACGTCGCCGACGGTCTCGCCGGGGATGAAGCGGTCGACGACCTGTTTGGTGACCGGGGCCGCCGAGATCAGGCGTCGCATCCGGTCGCTGCGCGACGCGGCGAGAATCACGGGACCCAGCACGGGGCACCTCCACAGACAAGCACCAGAACGGCCGCTGCCCGACGATTCGGGTACGGCACGGAGAACCACCGTGAAACCTAGGGATCTCTTTGATCGTCGGCCATCGACAGCTGTCACGCATCCGCGCCCCTGATCTCAGACAGATGTATGAAGGCGCCCGGGAAATGCGGGAGAATGCCCGGGTGACGTCGGATACCGGGCCATTCAACCGGGGTGACTACCAGGAGCTGGTCGACGAGATCTCGGAGCTCCTGGGCGCCCCGGCGACGCTGGAGAACCGCGACTTCGAGCTGATCGCCTTCGGCGCGTACGCCAGTGAGGACGATCTGGACGCCGCGGCGCTGGACCCGGTCCGCACCCGCTCGATCCTGACCCGCCGCTCGACCGCGGCCGTGCGGACCTGGTTCGAGGGCTTCGGCATCACGCGGGCGGCCGGACCGGTCCGGATCCCGCCGACACCGGAGGCGGGCGTGTACCGGGGGCGCATCTGTCTGCCCGTACGCCATCGGGGTGTCGTTCTCGGCTACGTGTGGCTGCTGGACGACGACCCGGGCCCCTCCGACCCGCAACTGGCCGCCGCCATGCAGGTGGCCGCCCGGATCGGGGCGCTGCTGGCGGACGAGGCGCAGCACGGCGCCGACCTCTCGCGGGAACTGCGGGCGGTGCTGACCGCCGAGCGCGGCTGGCAGCAGGACATGGCGGTGGCGGAGTTGCGCACGGCGCTCGGCGCCCGCGCGGACGGCCCGCACACGGTGGTGTGCGTGGCTCCCTGGCGGTCGGCCGATCCGGAGGGCGCCCCGTCGGCGCGGGCGGTGCCCCACGCGACGGCGCTGTGCACGGTTCCGTGGGGCGCCACCGGGCAGAGCCTCGCGGTGCTGGTGCGGCTGCGGTCGGCGGATGTGCGCGGGCCCGCGCTGGCCACGGCCACGCGGCTGCTGCGGGAGGCGTCGGAGGGTGCGGCGGGCGTGGCGGAAGCGCGCACCGGCCTCGCGGAGCTGGCCGCCGCCTGGCGCGAGGCCTCGGCGGCGGCCCGGACCGCCCTGGCGGAACCCCGGCTCGGTCCGGTCGCCGAGTGGTCCCGGATCGGCCCGTACCGCCTGCTGACCGCGCTGCCGCCGGCGTCCGCCCACGACCCGGCCGTACAGGCCCTGTTGAACCCGGCCCAGCGGGAACTGGCCCGCACCGCCGAGGTCTATCTCGACTGCGCGGGCCAGGCCGGCCGGACGGCGGCGGAGTTGGGCATCCACCGCCAGACCCTGTACTACCGGCTGTCCCGGGTCGAACAGCTGACGGGACTGGACCTCGACGACGGGGAGGACCGCCTGCTGCTGCACATGACGTTGAAGGGGGCGCGCCTCTAGGGCATGACGGTCAGGCCTTCGTCGCCGCGTCGATCACGCGGCGCAGCCCCTCGGTGAGGTGATCGGCGTCGGTGGCCGAGCCCGGGTCGAAGATCCACTGCACCATGAGGCCCTGGAGAAGCGTCTGGTAGAAGCGGCCCTCGGTCTCGACGGTCTCCTTGTCGAGGTCCGCCTCCGGGATGCCGTTGAACAGGGGCAGCATCCCCGAACGGCCTTGCTCCTGCGCCTCGATCAGCAGCTTGCGCACCTCGGGAAGCCGGTCGCCCTGAAGGATGAGCTCGAAGCTCAGCAGCCAGACGGCCCGTGACTCGGGCAGGGACCGGATGACGTTCGCCCACACGTCCCGGAAGCGCTCCAGCGAGCCGGCGGGCGCCTGTGTCGTCTCGTCCGCCTCCCGTCCGGGATCGAAGCTGTCCCCCATCTCCTCGATCAGGGCGACGTACGCCTGCACGAGCAGCGCGTCCTTGGATCCGTAGTGGTAGCCGATCGAGGCCAGGTTCGTCCCGGACTCCTTCACGATGTCGCGCGCCGTCGTGCGCAGGAAGCCCTTCTCCAGCAGGCAGCGCTTGGCGCCTTCGAGCAGATCCTCACGATGTCCCATGCCCGACAGCCTACCCGCGATCCATACAACCGTCCTAGACAAGTGACTTATACAAGCGTTCTAGACAAGCGTTTAAGACGTGCGTACATTCGCTGACATGACGAACCCGACGAACCCGTTGCGCACCACCCCGGCCCCGGCCGCCCTCGCCGGCCGCCGTGAATGGACCGCCCTCGGCGTGCTGATGCTGCCGCTGCTGCTGGTCTCCATGGACGTCTCGGTCCTCTACTTCGCGATCCCGTCGATCGGCGCGGACCTGGAGCCGACCGGCACCCAGCAGCTGTGGATCTTCGACATCTACGCGTTCGTCCTGGCCGGCCTGCTCATGACGATGGGCTCGGTCGGCGACCGCGTGGGCCGCCGCAAGCTGCTGCTGATCGGCGCCGCCGCCTTCGGCACCGCCTCGGTGGTGGCCGCCTACGCCGACAGCGCCGAGACCCTGATCGCGGCCCGCGCGGTCCTCGGCGTCGCCGGCGCGACGCTCATGCCGTCCACGATGGCGCTGGTCCGCACGATGTTCACCGACGCCGGCCAGCGCGCCAAGGCGATCGCCCTGTGGTCCGGTGTGATGACGGCCGGGATCGCGCTCGGCTCGGTGATGAGCGGCGTGCTGGTGCAGTTCTTCTGGTGGGGCTCGGTGTTCCTGGTCAACCTGCCCGCGATGGTGCTGCTGCTGGCCCTCGGCCCGGTTCTGCTTCCCGAGTCCAAGGACCCCCGGCCGGGCCGCTTCGACTGGCCGAGCGTCCCGCTGTCGATGGCCGCGGTGCTCCCCGTCGTCTACGGCCTGAAGGAGATCCCCACCGACGGCTGGCACCTCCAGTACGTCGCCGCGATCACCGTCGGCCTGTTCTTCGCGGTCGTCTTCGTCCACCGCCAGCGCACCGCGGCCTCCCCGATGATCTCCCCCGCCCTGTTCCGCGGCCGCGGCTTCGCCCCGGCCGTCGTCCTGAACCTCCTCTCGTCCTTCGCCATGATGGGTTCGGCGCTCTTCACCACCCAGTACCTCCAGTCGGTGCTCGGCCGGAGCGCGCTGGAGGCGGCCCTGTGGGCGCTGCTCCCCTCGGTGCCGATCGGTATGGCCGCCCCGGCGGCCACCGCCCTGGTCCAGAGGGGCGTCGACCGCGCCTACGTCGTCACCGCGGGCTTCGTGATCGGCGCGGTGGGCTACGGCATGCTCGCCCTCGCCGGCACCGACTCCCTCTGGCTGGTCCTGGCCGCCTGCGGGGTGCTCGCCTCCGGCATCGTCATGGTCATCTCCCAGATGACGGACCTGGCGCTGGGCGCGGCCCCGGCCGAGCGCGCGGGTTCCGCCTCCTCACTCCTGGAGACCGGCGCCGAGTTCGGCGGCGCCCTGGGCATGGCGGTCCTCGGCTCCATCGGCACCGCGGTCTACCGCCACGAGATCCCGGCGACGGCACCGGCCGAGGCCCACGAGACGCTGGGCGGCGCGCTCGCCGTCGCCGTCCGGTTGCCGGGACACACGGGTGACGCCCTGGCCACCGCGGCCCGGGAGGCCTTCACCGACGGAATGCACGCGGCCGGGATCGCGGGGGCGGTCCTGCTGGCCGGCGCGGCGATACTGGCCACGGCGACGCTCCGGAAGATCCACGTCGAGGCCGGGTGACGGATACGCGAAAAGGCGCCGGGTGGACTGAGAACCCTCAGCCCACCCGGCGCCTTCACTTCACTCACGTCTGCCACCCGACCTCGGCCTGTTCAGGCCGACCTCAGGTCCATTCAGCCCGTCCGGCGTCCCAGCCGAGCCGACGTGCCGACCTCGGCCGGTCCAGCGTCCGAGCCGACCGGCCGACCTCAGGTCCATTCAGCCCGTCCGGCGTTTGAGGACGAGGCCGTTCAGGCCGACGCGGGGGTCTGGGGGCGGCAGCCCCCCGTCACGACGGCCACCTCAGACGAGGTTGACCGATCGAGCCGACGTCGCCCCGATCTCCGCCGCGAGCTCACCCAGCACCCCGGGCGACACCGTGTCGTCCACGGTCAGCACCGCCAGCGCCTCGCCACCGGCGACCGCACGCGACACCTGCATCCCGGCGATGTTGATCCCGGCCTCACCGAGGATGCGGCCCACCGTGCCGACGACACCGGGACGGTCCTCGTAGCGCAGCACCGCCATGTGGTCGGCGAGCGCGAGGTCGACGTCGTAGTCACCGACCGCGACGAGCTTCTGGAGGTGCTTGGGGCCGGCCAGCGTGCCGGAGACCGACACCTCCTCGCCACTGGAGAGCGTGCCGCGCACGGTGACGACGTTGCGGTGGTCGGGCGACTCGGAGCTGGTGGTCAGCCGCACCTCGACACCGCGCTCCTGCGCGAACAGCGGGGCGTTCACGTAGGAGACCGTCTCGGCGACGACGTCCTCGAAGACGCCCTTGAGCGCCGACAGTTCCAGCACCTTCACGTCGTGCTGGGTGATCTCGCCGTACACCTCGACGTCGAGGCGGACCGCGACCTCACCGGCGAGCGCGGTGAAGATGCGGCCGAGGCGCTCGGCGAGCGGCAGGCCCGGCTTGACGTCCTCGGCGATGACACCGCCCTGGACGTTCACCGCGTCCGGCACGAGCTCACCGGCGAGGGCGAGCCGCACGGACCTGGCGACCGCGATGCCCGCCTTCTCCTGCGCCTCGTCGGTCGACGCCCCGAGGTGCGGGGTGGCCACGACCTGGTCGAACTCGAACAGCGGGGAGTCCGTGCACGGTTCCTTCGTGTACACGTCCAGGCCGGCACCGGCGACCCGGCCCTCCTTGAGGGCGGAGTACAGCGCCTCCTCGTCGACGATGCCGCCGCGCGCGGCGTTGACGACCCGCACGCTCGGCTTGACCTTGCGCAGCGCCTCGTCGCCGATCAGACCGACCGTCTCGGGGGTCTTGGGCAGGTGGACGGTGATGAAGTCGGAGACCTCGAGCAGCTCGTCCAGCGACAGGACCTTGACGCCCATCTGGGCGGCGCGCGCGGGCTGCACGTAGGGGTCGTAGGCGACGACCTTCATGCCGAACGCGGACATGCGCTGCGCGACGAGCGCGCCGATCCGGCCGAGGCCCACCACGCCGAGGGTCTTCTCGGCCAGCTCGACACCGGTGTACTTGCTCCGCTTCCACTCGCCGTTCTTCAGGGCGGTGTTGGCCTGCGGGATGTGGCGCGCGCTGGCGAGGATGAGACCGCAGGCCAGCTCGGCGGCGGTCACGATGTTCGAGGTGGGCGCGTTGACGACCATCACGCCGGCCTTGGTGGCGGCGGAGACGTCGACGTTGTCCAGGCCGACGCCGGCTCGTGCGACGACCTTCAGCTTCTTGGCGGCGGCGATCGCCTCGGCGTCCACCTTGGTGGCCGAGCGGATCAGGATCGCGTCGACGTCGGCGATGGCCGGGAGCAGTTCGGCTCGGTCCGCTCCGTTGCAGTGCCGGATCTCGAAGTCCGGGCCGAGCGCCTCCACGGTCGCGGGCGACAGCTCTTCAGCGATGAGTACGACAGGTTTCGAGCTCACGTGAGTCCTCGCAAATCTGGGGCACCTCCCATGCCTCCAGGCCATGGGGGCGCGTGCGGACGGCCGTCCCGACGGCCGCAGGCGGAGGAGGGGTGCTAGCCGCGTGGAAGACGCACGACGCTGTGGGCCTGACGCGTATGTAGGGCAGAAGTGTAGTGGCGTGGCAAACGCCCTCTTGCGCCTCTGCGGAAGGATCACCCGTCCGTGGCTGGACGGGGTGGACAACGCCCTGTTCCCCGGCATCACCCGTGGTGCGCCGAAGGGGCCGGGGACTGCCGCCCCGACCCCCGGCGTGGAGGCTTACGCCTCCTCGTCGACCCAGCTCATCAGCTTGCGCAGCTGCTTGCCGGTGGTCTCCAGCAGGTGCTCGGAGTCCTGCGCCTTGTACTCGTTGTACTTCTTCAGACCGCCGTGGTACTCGTCCATCCAGTTACGGGCGAACGTGCCGTCCTGGATCTCGGCCAGGACCTGCTTCATCTCCGCCTTGGTGGCGTCGGTGATGATGCGGGGGCCGGTGACGTAGTCGCCCCACTCGGCGGTCTCGGAGACCGACCAGCGCATCTTCTCCAGGCCGCCCTCGTACATGAGGTCCACGATCAGCTTGAGCTCGTGCAGGCACTCGAAGTACGCGATCTCCGGCTGGTAACCCGCCTCGACCAGCGTCTCGAAACCGGCCTTCACCAGCGCCGACGTACCACCGCAGAGCACCGCCTGCTCACCGAACAGGTCGGTCTCGGTCTCCTCGGTGAACGTCGTCTTGATGACACCCGCGCGCGTGCCGCCGATGGCCTTGGCGTAGGAGAGGGCCAGCGGGAAGGCGTCACCGGTGGCGTCCTGCTCCACCGCGGCGATCGCCGGGACGCCACGGCCCTCCTCGTACTGACGGCGCACCAGGTGACCCGGGCCCTTCGGGGCGACCAGGGCCACGTCCACACCGGCCGGGGGCTTGATGAAGCCGAAGCGGATGTTGAAACCGTGCGCGAAGAACAGGGCGTCGCCGTCCTTGAGGTTCGGCGCGATGGACTCCTCGTAGACCTGGGCCTGGATCGGGTCCGGGATCAGGATCATGATGACGTCGGCCTCGGCGGCGGCCTCGGCCGGGGACACCACACGCAGGCCCTGCTCCTCGGCCTTCGCCTTGGACTTGGAGCCCTCGTGCAGACCCACCCGCACGTCGACACCCGAGTCACGCAGCGACAGGGCATGCGCGTGACCCTGGCTGCCGTAACCGATGACCGCGACCTTGCGGCCCTGGATGATGGACAGGTCGGCGTCGGCGTCGTAGAACAGCTCGGCCACTTTGGGTTCTCTCCTTGGTGTGCGGGTGATACGTCCCACCGTATGACGGTGAGAGGAAGGGAAGTCTCCGGGTCTCGCCATACGGGCGGCCGGCCGGGGCCCGCCGCCCTACCAAGACTTACGCAGATCGGTCCAGCGCGCGCAGCGACCGGTCCGTGATCGAACGGGCGCCGCGGCCGATGGCGATCGTGCCGGACTGGACGAGCTCCTTGATGCCGTACGGCTCCAGCATCTTGAGCATCGCCGACAGCTTGTCGCTGCTGCCGGTGGCCTCGATGGTCACGGCCTCCGGGGAGACGTCGACGGTCTTGGCCCGGAAGAGCTGGACGATCTCGACGATCTGGGAGCGCGTCTCGTTGTCGGCGCGCACCTTCACCAGAACGAGTTCGCGCTGAACGGCCGAACCCGCCTCCAGCTCGACGATCTTGAGCACGTTCACGAGTTTGTTGAGCTGCTTCGTCACCTGTTCGAGTGGCAGCTCGTCGACCTGCACCACGATGGTGATGCGGGAGATGTCGGGGTGCTCCGTGACACCGACCGCGAGCGAGTCGATGTTGAAGCCGCGGCGGGAGAACAGGGCGGCGATCCGGGCGAGGATGCCGGGCGTGTTCTCGACCAGGACGGAGAGCGTGTGCTTGGACATGATCTGTGGGGTCTCTCTCGCTCAGTCGTCTTCGTTGTCGCCGAAGTCGGGGCGGACGTCCCGGGCGGCCATGATCTCGTCGTTGGACGTTCCGGCGGCGACCATCGGCCACACCATCGCGTCCTCGTGGACGATGAAGTCCACGACCACCGGACGGTCGTTGACGGAGTTCGCCTCCTCGATGACCTTGTCGAGGTCGTCCGGGGACTCGCACCGGATCGCGTAGCAGCCCATCGCCTCCGACAGCTTCACGAAGTCCGGCACGCGCGTCCCCGCGCTCGGCTCCTTGCCGCTCGCGCCGGGACCGGAGTGCAGCACCGTGTTGGAGTAGCGCTGGTTGTAGAAGAGGGTCTGCCACTGCCGGACCATCCCCAGGGCGCCGTTGTTGATGATGGCGACCTTGATCGGGATGTTGTTCAGGGCACAGGTGGTGAGCTCCTGATTGGTCATCTGGAAGCAGCCGTCACCGTCGATCGCCCACACCGTCCGGTCGGGCGCCCCCGCCTTGGCGCCCATGGCGGCCGGCACCGCGTACCCCATCGTGCCCGCGCCACCGGAGTTCAGCCAGGTCGCGGGCTCCTCGTACTCGATGTAGTGCGCCGCCCACATCTGGTGCTGGCCCACGCCCGCCGCGAAGATCGTGCCCTCGGGGGCGAGCCGGCCGATGCGCTGAATGACCTGCTGCGGGGCGAGCGAGCCGTTCTCGGGCTGCTCGAAGCCCAGCGGGTAGGTCTCCCGCCAGCGGTTGAGGTCCTTCCACCAGGCGGTGTAGTCGCCCCGCTGGCCCTCGCTGTGCTCGCGCTGCACCGCCTGGACCAGGTCCGCGATGACCTCGCGGGCGTCACCGACGATCGGCACGTCCGCGGCGCGGTTCTTGCCGATCTCCGCCGGGTCGACGTCCGCGTGGACGATCTTCGCGTGCGGCGCGAAGCTGTCCAGCTTGCCGGTGACCCGGTCGTCGAAACGGGCGCCGAGGGCGACGATCAGGTCGGCCTTCTGCAGCGCGGTGACGGCGGTGACCGCACCGTGCATGCCCGGCATCCCCACGTGCAGCGGGTGGCTGTCGGGGAACGCGCCCAGCGCCATCAGGGTGGTGGTGACCGGCGCCCCGGTGAGCTCGGCCAGCACCCTCAGCTCGGCGGTGGCCTGCGCCTTCAGCACGCCGCCGCCGACGTAGAGGACGGGCCGCCTCGCGGAGGTGATGAGCTTCGCGGCCTCCCGGATCTGCTTCGCGTGCGGCTTGGTGACCGGACGGTAGCCCGGCAGGTCCATCACCGGCGGCCACGAGAACGTGGTCTGCGCCTGCAGCGCGTCCTTGGCGATGTCGACCAGCACCGGACCCGGCCGGCCCGTGGAGGCGATGTGGAACGCCTCCGCGATGACCCGCGGGATGTCCTCGGCCTTCGTCACCAGGAAGTTGTGCTTGGTGATCGGCATCGTGATGCCGACGATGTCGGCTTCCTGGAAGGCGTCCGTGCCGATCGCCTTCGACGCGACCTGGCCGGTGATCGCGACCAGCGGCACCGAGTCCATGTGCGCGTCGGCGATCGGCGTCACCAGGTTCGTCGCGCCCGGCCCCGAGGTCGCCATGCACACCCCGACCTTGCCCGTGGCCTGCGCGTACCCCGTCGCCGCGTGGCCGGCGCCCTGCTCGTGACGGACCAGGACGTGACGCACCCGCGTCGAGTCCATCAACGGGTCGTAGGCGGGAAGGATCGCACCGCCCGGAATGCCGAACACCGTGTCGGCCCCGACCTCCTCGAGAGAACGGACGAGGGACTTCGCGCCCGTGACGTGCTCGACGGACGCGGACTGCTGTCCACCGGATCGGGGCCGCGGCTGCGGATGGTGGGCCCCGGTGGCCTGCTCGGTCATCGGCTTCTCTTCTCGATGCTGAGGGTTTTTGCGAAGTTTGTACGATGTGCGACTGCCGCACGCCAGGCATCTGTGCAACAAAAAACCCCTCGTGCCAAAAGGCAAGCGAGGGGAGCGCGCCGGTGAGGTCGCTGGGGATTCCGGATCGTCCTCCGGTCGTTCCCAGCTCAGCCGACGCGCTGTCCAAGTACGAGAATTCGGGTGCGCATGCATCTGACCCTCCCCCCGGCACACACCCACTGTCAAGTGGGTGGGACGGGAGTCTCATTATGTGAGCGCAGGGCCGTTCCACCGCCGAGGACGGCGGGCACACCACCGGTGTACACCCCCGCGCCACCGCCCGCGAACGCGGGTTCGGCGGGGCCGTGCGGCACCGGATAACAGCCGGAGGCGAGCGCCCGGCGCAGCCGGTACTCGTCCAGCGGACCGGAGAACGCCACGCCCTGGCCATGGGTGCAGCCCATCGCGCGCAGGGCGACGACCTGCTCCGGCAGGTCCACGCCGTCGGCCACGGACTGCAGCCCGAGGTCGTTGGCGATCCGCAGCAGCCCACTGGTGATCTTGTGCAGCCGCGCGGACTCCACGACCCCCTCGACCAGCGAACGGTCGAGTTTCAGTACGTCGACGGGCAGCCTTCTGAGTGCCGTGATCGCCGCGTACCCACTGCCGAACCCGTCCAGGGCGATCCGGACACCGAGGCGCCGCAGGGCGCACAGCCGGCGCTCCAGTTCGTCCAGCGGCACCCTGGGCTCGGTGTCGGCCAGCTCTATCACCAGGGACCCCGACGGCAGCCCGTGCCGGGTGAGCAAGGCCTCGACGGAGCCGAGCGGCATCGACCGGTCGAGCAGCCGACGGGCGCTCACCCGCACGACCACCGGCACGCCGAGGCCGGTCGCGGTGCGTTCGGCGGCCTGTTCGACCGCCTCCTCCAGGACCCAGCGGCCCAGTTCGGCGGTCTTGTCGCTGTCCTCCGCCACCCGCAGGAACTCGGCGGGAGTGAAGAGCACTCCTTGGGAGGAGCGCCAGCGGGCCTGGGCGGTGACCGAGGTGACCCGGCCGTCCTCCAGACAGACCACGGGCTGGTGCAGCAGGGCGAACTCGCCGTCGTGCAGCGCGGCACGCAGCCGCGTGGCCAGCTCCGCCTTGCGTACGACGTCCTGCTGCATCTGTGGCTTGTACAGCTCGACCCGGCCCTTGCCGGCCGCCTTGGCGCGGTACATGGCGAGGTCGGCGTTGCGCAGCAGTTCGCCCGCGCCGAGGCCCGGTTCGGCGAAGGAGACGCCGATGGACGCGGCGACCCGGACGTCGTTGCCGTCGATCAGGTAGGGCTGCGAAAGCGTGAGCCTGAGGCGGTCGGCGAGCTCCAGGATGTGGCGTTCGCGGGCGGTGCGGTCACGGGTGCCGTCGCCGACGATCAGGGCCGCGAACTCGTCGCCGCCCAGCCGGGACGCCGTGTCCCCGTGCCGGACCGCGTCCTGGAGTCTGCGGCCGGCCTGGACGAGCAGCTCGTCCCCGGCCTGGTGCCCGATCGTGTCGTTGACGGCCTTGAAGCCGTCCAGGTCGATGAAGAGCACCGCCGTGCCCCGCAGGGCGGCGCGGTCGGAGGCGCGGCGGCCGGACAGCGCCTGCTGTACGCGCTGGGTGAACAGCGCGCGGTTGGGGAGGTCGGTGAGCGGATCGTGCTCGGCGTTGTGCTGGAGCTGTGCCTGGAGCCGCACCCTTTCGGTGACGTCCCGGCTGTTGAAGATCAGGCCGCCGTGGTGACGGTTGACGGTGGATTCGACGTTCAGCCAGCCGCCGTCGCCGGACCGGAAGCGGCACTCGATGCGGGTGGTGGGTTCCTCGCTGGGGCGGGCGGCCAGGAAACGGCGCACCTCGTGCACCACACAGCCCAGATCGGCGGGGTGGATGAGACCGGCCAGTTCGGTGCCGACGAGATCCTCCGCGGGCCGTCCGTAGACCCCGGCGGCGGCCGGGGAGACGTACCGGAGGATGCCGTTGGGGGCGGCGATCATGATGACGTCGCTGGAGCCCTGCACCAGGGAGCGGAAGTGGTTCTCCTGCTGGGCCAGCTCCTGGGTGAGGGTGATGTTGTCGAGGAGCATGATGCCCTGGCGCACCACGAGGGCGAGCACGACCGTGCCACCGGTCAGGAGCACCACGCGGTCGACGCTGTGCCCGTCGAGGACGTTGTAGAGGATGCCCAGGGTGCAGACGGCGGCGGCGAGGTAGGGCGTCAGGGCGGCCAGGGAGCCGGTGATGGGCCGGGTGGCCGGATACCGGCTGTGATCACCGCCCTGCGGGGACCCGGGTGGGGATCCCTGCGCCGACGCGGCGTGCGGACCGCCCGGGCGCTGTCCGGGCACGTGTTCGCGCACCACGCGCGTGTGTCCTTCGTCGGCCGCCGTCCCCTGCGGCCGGGGCGCGGCCCAGGGGGCGTACGCCAGGAGCAGCGAACCGGCGAACCAGCCCGCGTCGAGCAGCTGACCCGAGTGGTAGTTGTTGTGCAGCAGGGGCGAGGTGAACAGGGCGTCGCACATCACTGTCAGCGCGAGCGCGCCGATCGCGGTGTTGACCGCGGTGCGGTTGACCGCCGAGCGCCGGAAGTGCAGCGCGAGCACCATGCTGACCAGGGCGATGTCGAGCAGCGGGTAGGCCAGCGACAGCGCGGTGTGGGCCACGCTCGGCCCGTCGAACTTCGCGGCCTGGGCGAGCGCCAGGCTCCAGGACAGGGTGAGCAGCGAGCCGCCGATCAGCCAGGCGTCCAGCGCGAGACAGACCCAGCCCGCTTTTGTCACCGGCCGCTTGGCGAGCACCAGCAGTCCCACGATCGCGGGTGGCGCGAAGCAGAGGAAGAACAGGTCGGCGGAGCTGGGGCTGGGGACGGGCCGCCGCAGGACGACCTCGTACCACCCCCAGACACCGTTGCCCAAAGACGCCATTGCCGAGGAGAGGGCGAACAGCAGCCAGGCGGGTCGGAAGCGGACGCGGCGGGCCCGCGCGTAGAGGAAGCACGACACGGCGGCGGTGCCCGCCGCGGCGCTCAGTCCGAAGTCACCCATGAACAGGGCGACTTCGCTCGAACCCCAGCCGAGCGCGGAACCGACGGCGTATCCCGCGCACACCAGGGCCAGTACGAGTTGGTGGACCAGGTTCGTGCCGCCGCCGGAGAGCGGCGGGCGCAACAGCGGCGCCTTCGAGGGAGGCTGTGCCCGCAGCGCTCCGTCGAGGGTGGTCACGGAAGGCGGGGGCGAGCTCACCGGGCCCTCCCGGTCCGCGCGACTCCCGGGTCCCTCGGGTCCCGGTGCGCTGGGTGCGGGTGCCTCCTGCGGCAGCTCTGCCTGCGGTGGTGCCGGTTGTGGTGGCCGCTGTGATCGGTGTGATGACCGCGTCGCCTGCGTGCCGCCGTGCGCCAGGGCCGCCGCCGGCGGCCCCGACGCGTCGGGTCGTTCGTCCATAGGCCGTGCATCGCCCGTCGCCCCCCTCACCAGTCTGAAATGTCCGTCCCCAGCGCCGAACGGTGCGCGGCGCAGCCCCTGTCGGGACGATACACCAGTCTCGTCACTCAGGGACATAGTTCCTCTACGCTCCGTGACGGTCCACGACGACACGGGCACACACCGCGTCCGCGGGACTGCGGAGGGTGCCCGAGTCGGGTCACATGTCGACCGCGCCCGTCGTACGGATCACGTGGCGCAGCGGCCGCCGGTTCACGAAACGTCCCAACTGGTCCACCAGCAGCCGCTTCGCGCGCGGCAGGAACGCGGATGTCGGGCCTCCCACGTGCGGACTGATCAGCACGCCCGGCGCGTGCCACAACGGGTGCCCCGGGGGCAGCGGTTCGGGATCGACCACGTCCAGGGCGGCGGTGATGCGGCCGCCCTCCAGCTCGGCGAGCAGCGCCTTGGTGTCGACCACCGGGCCGCGGGCGACGTTGACCAGGAGCGCGCCGTTCTTCATGCGGCCCAGGAAGGCGCCGTCGACCAGACCGCGCGTACTCTCCGTCAAGGGGGTGGAGAGGACGACGACGTCCGCCTCCGGGAGCAGGGAGGGCAGTTCGGTGAGCGGATGCACCGGACCGCGCGCCGTGGTGCGCTCAGAGCGCGCGACGCGCGCCACCCGCGCCACCTCGAACGGCACGAGCCGGTCCTCGATGGCCTCGCCGATGGCCCCGTAGCCGACGATGAGGACGTTCTTGTCGGCGAGCGCCGGCCGGAATCCGCCGGCCCACCGGCCCTCGTCCTGGGCCCGCACGAAGTCGGGGACACCGCGCAGCGAGGCGAGGATCAGCGTCAGCGCGAGTTCGGCGGTGCTCGCGTCGTGCACCCCGCGCGCGTTGCACAGCAGCACCCCGGGGCGCAGCCCGGCGAGCGCGGGCTCGATGCTGTCGGTGCCGGCCGACAGCGTCTGGATCACCTGGACGGAGCTCATCTCCGCCAGGGGGCGGACGCCGGTCTCGGCGGATTTCATGTACGGCACGACGTAGAAGGCGCAGTCGGCGGGGTCCGCGGGGAAGTCCGGGGCACCGTTCCAGAAGAGGTACCTGGGTCCCTGCGGGAGTCCCTCGATCTCGTCCGGCGGGATGGGAAGCCATACGTCAGCACTCATGGCCAGGAGGCTATGTCAGGCCGTCCGGGAGGCAGAGGTTAGGTTGGGGGGCGGAAGAGGGAGGTTCACGGCACGTGGAGCGCAGGACGATCGGTGCGGGGGCGCTCGCGATGGGGGCCGTCGGACTCGGGTGCATGCCGATGAGCTGGGCCTACAGCGGGTCCCGGCAGCGGGGCGACGAATCGCTCAGAGCGGTGCACCGGGCCCTGGACGCCGGCTCGACGCTCCTGGACACGGCCGACATGTACGGCCCGTTCACCAACGAGCTGCTGGTGGGGCGGGCGTTGAAGGAACGGCGCGCGGACGCGTTCGTGTCGACGAAGGTCGGCCTGCTGGTGGGCGAGCAGCACGTGGTCGCCAACGGGCGCCCCGGGTATGTGAAGCGGGCCTGCGACGCCTCGCTGCGGCGGCTGCAGACGGACGTCATCGACCTCTATCAACTGCACCGTGCCGACCCCGAGGTTCCCGTCGAGGAGACCTGGGGCGCGATGGCGGAGCTGGTGCGGGCCGGGAAGGTGCGGGCGCTCGGGCTGTGCGCGGTGGGCGCGCGGGGCGGCCGCCGGTCCGGGGCACGGCTGCACGACGCGACGATCCGCCAGCTGCACCGGGTGCAGCAGGTCTTCCCCGTGAGCGCGGTGGAGGCCGAACTGTCCGTGTGGTCGCCGGAGTCGCTGGACGCGCTGCTGCCGTGGTGCGAGGCGCGCGGCATCGGGTTCCTGGCGGCCATGCCCCTCGGCAACGGCTTCCTGACCGGCACGCTCACTCCCGGTGAGGGCTTCGAGCCGGACGACATGCGCGCCCGCCACCCCCGTTTCACCGCCGAGATGATGGCCGCGAACCAGCCGATCGTCGTCGGCCTGCGCCGGGTGGCCCGTCGGCACGGCGAACACGTCACGGCGGCCCAGGTGGCCCTGGCCTGGGTCCTGGCCCAGGGCCGGCACGTCGTTCCGGTGCCGGGTGCCAAACAGGAGCGCTGGGTGACGGAGAACGCGGCGGCGGCGGGACTGCGCCTGACGGCCGAGGACCTGTCGGAGGTGGCGGGACTGCCGGGGGCGCTGGGGTCCTGGGACTGAGGTTCCTGGGACTGAGGTTCCGGGGTCGGGGGCCCCGGACGGGGGTGGCGCGGCCGGTGCCGGGGACTCGTTCCCGCATCGGGTGGCCCTGATCGGGAACCCGTGAGGCTCGAGCGGTGTAAGACAAGTAGAACCCGCCGCGTCGAAGGGACCATGATCGTGCAACGTCGAGCTGTGTCGGCCGTGTTGGCCGCGGGAGCGCTCCTTTTGACGGCCGGCTGCTCCTCCGACGGCGGAGGAGGACCGAGCCGGGCCGCGGGCACGTCCCCGGGCCGTACGAGCGCGCAGGCGTCCCCCTCGGATCCGGCCGCCGAGAAGACCCCGCCCGCGAAGGGCTCGGTGAAGGTGCTGCGCACGGTCACCGAGGACCTGAAGAGTCCCTGGGGCCTGGCCCCGCTCCCGGGCGGCGGCCTGCTCGTCTCCTCCCGGGACGAGGGGACGATCACCCTGGTCGACGAGGAGACCGGCAAGAAGACGGAGCTGGGCGAGGTGGCGGGGGTGTCTCCCGCGGGTGAGGGCGGCCTCCTGGGCATCGCGCTCTCACCGGACTACGCCTCGGACCACATGATCTACGCGTACTTCTCCTCGGCCTCGGACAACCGCATCGTCCGCATGCTCTACGACGCCGAGAAACCGGCCGGCGAACAACTGGGCGCTCCCGACACGGTCTTCAAGGGCATCCCGAAGGGTGTGATCCACAACGGCGGCCGGATCGCCTTCGGCCCGGACGGGATGCTCTACGCCGGCACCGGCGAGAACGGCGACCGGGGCCTGTCCCAGGACAAGAAGTCCCTGGGCGGCAAGATCCTGCGGATGACCCCGGAGGGTGAACCGGCACCGGGGAACCCGTTCCCCGACTCCCCCGTGTACTCGTACGGCCACCGGAACGTGCAGGGGCTGGCCTGGGACTCCAAGCAGCGCCTGTTCGCCTCGGAGTTCGGGCAGGACACCTGGGACGAGCTGAACGCGATCAAGCCGGGCGACGACTACGGCTGGCCGGATGCCGAGGGCAAGGCGTCCGACCCGAAGTACCACAACCCGATAGCGCAGTGGCGCACGGACGATGCCTCCCCGAGCGGTCTCGCCTACGCCGAGGGCTCCCTGTGGATGGCGGGTCTGAAGGGCCGGCGCCTGTGGCGCATCCCGCTGAACGGCACGGAGTCGTCCGCGACCCCGCAGGCCTTCCTCGACGGCGAGTACGGCCGCCTGCGCACGGTGGTGTCGGCGGGCGGCGACAAGCTGTGGCTGGTCACCAGCAACACCGACGGCCGCGGGGACCCGAAGCAGGGGGACGACCGGATCCTGGAGCTGGAGGTGAGCTGAGCCCGCGCTCCTGGCTTCCTTCATCCCCCGCCGGGGCCGAAGCCGTCCGAGTCGGTGGCGCCGGGCTCGGGGCGGGGTCGGGGTCGGGATCGCTCGCGTCGGAGTCTTCCGAGTCGGGTCGGTCCGAGGCGGGTCGGTCCCTGTCGGCTCGGTCCGACTCGGCCGGCCTGCGGGGCGGGTGGACGACGACCTTTCCGGACGCGAGGTCTATCGGCCCGCGTCCGGGGTCGCTGTCCCCGGTGTCCTCACGGGTCAGCTCCAGCCGGTTCTGCTCGTCGCGGGTGTGCTTGCGGCCCGGTGCGAAGAGTTCCGCGAAGGCGTCGAACACTGGTCCTCCTCCTGCCGGTCCCCTCCAGCGTACGGCTCAGCCGCCGGGCTCGGCGGGGAGCGGGTCGGCGGGGAACAACCCCATCCGATGCGCCACCGCCGCCGCCTCCCCCCGTCCCGAGACCCCGAGCTTGCCCAGGATGTTGGAGACGTGCACGCTCGCCGTCTTCGGGGAGATGAAGAGCTCCTCGGCTATCTGCCGGTTGGTGCGGCCGGCGGATACCAGGCGCAGGACGTCGCGCTCCCGGCCGGTCAGACCCAGCGCCTCGGCGGGGTCGGTGGTCCGCGCGGGAGCGCGGGTCAGGGAGAGGCGGGCCCGCTGGGCGAGGAGGGTGACGGCGTCGGCCAGCGGGCGGGCGCCGAGGTGCTCGGCGACGGCGTGGGCCAGGCGCAGAAGTTCGGTGGCGGCGGCGCGCTCGTCCTCGTCGCCACCGGCGAGGAGGGCCTCGGCGAGGCGGTGCCGGATGCGGGCGAGGTCGTAGGGGCGCTCCAGTTGCTCGAAGGCGGTGACCACCTCCGCCCAGATGTCGGCGGTGGCCCGGCCCTCGGCCCGGTGCAGTTCGGCGCGGACCCACTTCTCGTGGGCGAGCCAGACGGGTGCGTCCGTGGTGAGGCTCTTGACGGCCTCCCGGATGCGCTCCAGGGTCCGCGGGCGGCCCGGCCCCGCGGCGGGCAGGGCGCGGGCGTCCGCCTCGGCGGTGGCCGCGGCCCGCAGCAGGGGCCAGGCGGACCGCTGGCTGCCGGGTGAGAAGCCGGCGTCGAGGATGGGATCGAGTGCGGCGCGGGCGTCGAGGATGCGCCCCTCGGCCGCGCAGACGCCGAGGGTGACCCAGGCCAGCGGAATCGTCTGCTGGGGCGCGAGGTCGCGGGATCCGAAGTGCGCCGTGGCCTCCGCGAGGTGGCGTCGGGCCTCGGGCAGGTCACCCCCGGACAGGGCGAGCTGGGCCAGACAGAGGGCGGCCTCGCCCAGGGGCCGGGCGTCCTGTGCGCACCGGATCGCGGTCCGCGCCGCGTCGGCGGCGGCGTCCCAGCGGCCGAGCGAGTACAGCGACACCGAGAGGTTGCCCCAGACCCATCCCTCGGAGTCCACGAGGCCGAAGCTGCGGGTGTAGCGGGCCGCCTCCTCGAGCAGCGAGACCGCTTCCCGGGAGCGGCCGACGGCTTCGAGTTGCGCGGGCAGGTTCACATAGGCGCGGCCGCCGACATAGGCGATGCCGAGGTCCAGCGCCCGCTGCCGGACCTCGTGCATCTGGGCGAGTCCGGCGTCGATGTCGCCGGCGTCGACCATGAGGCCGCCGAGGGTGAGGCGGGCGTTCAGTTCGATCTCGCCCGCGTCGACCATGTGGGCGTACTCCACGGCCCGCTCGGCGGCCGAGAGTGCCTCGGGGCCCGGCTCGTGCGTCATCAGCCAGGCGGCCACGCTGCCCAGCACCTCGGCGTGCACGGCCGACGGCGGCAGACCGCGCACGAGTTCCTGGGCGGTGGCCAGTTCCTCCCAGCCGTCACCGCGGGCCTGGGCCTGCACCAGCCGGGAACGCTGGACCCAGAACCAGGCGGTGCGCAGCGGGTCGTCCTCGTCGTCCAGCAGATGCAGCGCCCGTTTGGTGATCTTCAGGGCGCGTTCGCGTTCGCCGCAGAAGCGGCCCGCGACGGCCGCCTCGGCCATCAGGTCGAGGAAGCACAGCGGGGTGGTGGCGGGGTCGCGGTCGTGGGGAGGGTAGGCCTGCGCGTAGTCGAGGGTGCGCAGCCCGGCCCGTACGGGCTCGGGGGCGGTGTCCCACAGTTCCATCGCGCGTTCCAGCAGCCGCAGTTGCTCGCTGTAGGCGTGCCGGCGGCGGGCCGTGGCGGAGGCGTCGAGGACGGCGGGCAGGGCCTTGGCCGGGTCGTGGGCGTGGTACCAGTAGCTGGCCAGGCGCATGACGCGCTCGTCGGCGGGGACCAGCGTGGGGTCGCTCTCCAGGGCCTCGGCGTAGCGGCGGTTGAGGCGGGAGCGTTCACCGGGGAGCAGGTCGTCGCTGACGGCCTCGCGGACCAGGGAGTGCCGGAAGCGGTAGCCGTCGCCGGCCGGGGTGGCGAGCAGGATGTTGGCGTTCACGGCGGCGCGCAGCGCCTCGATGAGGTCGTCCTCGGTCAGCCGGGCGACGGCGGCGAGCAGCCGGTATTCGAGGGTGGAGCCGCCTTCGGCGACGATCCGGGCGATGTACTGGGTGCTCTCGGGCAGGCTCTCGACCCGGACCAGGAGCAGGTCGCGCAGAGAGTCGGTGAGTCCGGTGGAGCACCCCTCGCCCGCGGCGACGGCGAGTTCCTCGACGAAGAAGGCGTTGCCGTCGGAGCGTTCGAAGATGTCGTCGACCTGGGCGGGGTCCGGTTCGGCGGCGAGGATGCCGGCGATCTGGCGGCCCACCTCGGCCCGGTTGAAGCGGGCGAGTTCGAGGCGGCGGACGGTGCGCAGCCGATCGAGTTCGGCGAGCAGGGGTCTGAACGGGTGGCGGCGGTGGATGTCGTCGGCGCGGTAGGTGGCGAGGACGACGAGACGGCCGGTGCGCAGGGTGCGCAGGAGGTAGGCGAGGAGGTGGCGGGTCGAGGCGTCGGCCCAGTGCAGGTCCTCCAGGGCGACGACCACGGTGCGGTCGGCCGCGACCCGCTCCAGCAGTCGTGCGGTGAGTTCGAAGAGGCGGGCCATGCCCTCCTCGTCGTGCCGTCCGGAGCCGCTCTCGCCGAGCTCGGGCAGGAGCCTGGCCAGTTCCTCCTCCTGGCCGGCGGCCGCCGCGGCCAGTTCGTCGGGCAGTTCCCGGCGCAGGGCGCGCAGTGCGGTGGAGAACGCGGCGAAGGGCAGCCCGTCGGCGCCGATCTCGACACAGCCGCCGAGCGCGAAGACCGCGCCCCGGCGGCAGGCGGCGGTGGCGAACTCCTCGACGAGCCGGGTCTTGCCGACCCCGGCCTCGCCGCCGAGCAGCAACGCCTGCGGCTCGCCCGCGGCGGCACGGGCGAGCGCGTCGTCCAGAACGCCCAGTTCCTCGGCGCGGCCCACGAACACGGGGCTGACGGACCTGTTCTCCACGGGCCCGAGCATCGCACAACGACCGGGCCGTGCCCCAGCCGTTATGGGGAGGGCGAGGAG
This sequence comes from Streptomyces sp. NPDC002306, assembly GCF_053593435.1. Taxonomy (NCBI): domain Bacteria; kingdom Bacillati; phylum Actinomycetota; class Actinomycetes; order Kitasatosporales; family Streptomycetaceae; genus Streptomyces; species Streptomyces sp. NPDC002306. The sequence goes on along the minus strand of NZ_JBSFCK010000013.1, from coordinate 43,680 downwards.
GGGCCCGGCCGCCGCCGCTCCATGACCGGATCGCAGTGGACGGCCGACCCCCGTGCGGCCGTCCCCCTGCGATCCGACGCCACCGACGAGGGCGAGGGCCTGCCGCGGGCCCTCGCCGGGCGCGAGGGGCTGCCGCGGGCCGTCGTGCCCCGGCGGCGCACCACGGCTCACGCGGCGCGGGTGAGCCGGTACCGGCGGGGGCGGTGGGTATGCGACTCGCTCTCCTTGGCCTGCTCGGCGGCGGCACGGCGGGCGGCGCGACGGCCCCGGAGGACCGCGCGGGCCAGCCGCTCCCGCTCGGCGTGACGGATCAGCTCGGCGGAACGGATCCGCTGAAGCTCGTACTCGAACATGGTGTCCCCTGTGTGGTGAGAATCGGAGTGGTGCCATCGCTCGCTGCGATGACTCCACCCTCGTCTCCCAGGGGTGTCCGCCACATCGGGAGAGTTCCGCATCTTCCGTGGGCTGGGGGGCCTTAGACAGACGTAAGGGGTCTCAGTGCGTCCGTAAGTGCGTTACGGACGCCCTAAGACCCCTGGGGGACCTGCGGAGATGTGGCCGGCGGTCAGCTCGCGGAGGGCAGTCCGAGCAGGACGTCCGTGTACTTCAGGACGGCCAGGAGCAGGCCGATGACGCCCAACGCGACACCGCCCCAGGCGACGGACTTGATCCACGCGGCCTGCGGCCTGCCGGGAGCGCCGAACGCGGGCCGTACGAGCACCACGACGCCGACGACCAGGGCGGCCAGCGCGAACAGACCGGCCCACAGGGCGGTGGTGTGCCAGGCGTCGCCGTAGATCTCCTTTATCTGGGTGGCGACGGTCGCGCTCTGCGAGGTCTTGAGCTGGCCGACCAGGGTCTCGCGGGCGGCGGCCACGGTGGAGATCCAGCCACCGGTCAGCGAGACGAGACCCAGTCCGGCGGAGACCACGGCGGCGGCGCCCTGACCGACTCCGGAGGGGCCCTCCCGCCCGTCGTCGTGTCCGTCCTCGACGAGGTCCTCGCCCTCGGTCTCCGTCACCTCGGCAGAGGTGTCGTCGGTCTGGGTGACGTCCAGCTTCTCCTCGTCGGTCGTGGCCTCGGCGCCCGTCGTGGCACCGGTCTCGTCAACAGTCTTCGTTCCCATGGACCGCACCGTACGGACGGAGTCTGAGAGCTTTCTTAATGATCGCTGTGAGCGGTACGCGCGCGGGCCCGCGCAGGGCCCCCTGGTCCCCGGCACGTCAGTCGAACTGGTCGCCGACCGCCATCACCATCACTCCGGCGATCAGCAGCCACAGCGCGCGCCGGGTGCGTCCCCTGTGCCCCAGGACCGCGGCGAGCGCGCAGACAACGGCGCCGAGAGCGTAGGCCGCCGGGGCGAGCACCGGAGCGGAGCCGGTCCAGCGCAGCAGTGCCGCGGCGAGACCCGCCAGCGTCAGCAGGCCGCCGGTGCCGGTCGCCGTCCAGCGGGCCCGGCGCACGTCCTCGTCGTCGTCCTGGCCGTCCGGGTGCTCGTCGTCGTCCCGGCCGTCCAGGTCCGTGTCTTCGGATTGGCGTTCCGGGTCGGCGTCCTCGGAGACGCTTTCCGCGTCCGTATCCCCGGAGGCGCTTTCCGGGTCCTCACCCTCGGGCCGGTCCTCCGGACCATCGTCCCCGGACCGGTCTCCCGGGTTCTCGTCCGGGGCCCGGTCCCCCGGGAGGGCGCCCTCGGGCCTGTCTCCCGGGCCGGCCCCCTCGGGCCGGGCCTCGGAGTCCTCGGCCTCGGGCCGGTCCCCTGCGTCGTGCACCGTGGCTATGTCGGCATCCCTCTCGGCGTGCGTCTCGTAATCAGTACGACCGCTCATGGCGGGCGAGCGTAGTCCCTCCGGCCGGGAAACCCGGCTGCGGGGAGTGCCGTCCGCTGCTAGCGTCCCGCCGTCCGCAGTTCCCGGCCCAGCGCCACCGACCCGAGCAGGTGCATTGTTTGACGGTCCGACCGAGCTCCTACGCCTCCCGTTCCACCACCGTGAACCCAAGGAGCCCGTTCACCGATGTCCGACCTCACACCCGACCTCACACCCGACACCGCGACTGACACCGCACCCGCCTCCCCCACCTCGACGGCCTCGACGGCCTCGGCCGACGGTCTCGCCGAGCGGCTGGCCCAGGCCCGCTATCCGCGTGGCAACCGCTACGACGTCCGCTGGGGCATCGAGAACCAGATGGGCCCGTACGCGCTGTGGCTGCTGGAGTGGCTGGCCCCCGCCCTCGGACTGGACAGCCTGAGTCCCGGCGCACGCGTCCTCGACCTGGGCTGCGGCCGCGCGATGACGTCCGTCTTCCTCGCGAAGGAGTACGGCGTCCAGGTCGTCGCGGCCGATCTGTGGGTGAAGCCCGACGACAACGCGGCGCGCGTCGCCGAGGCGGGCGTCGCCGACCGCGTCCTGCCGGTGCTCGTCGAGGCGCACGACCTGCCGTTCGGCGAGGGCACGTTCGACGCGATCGTCTCCGTCGACGCGTACCACTACTTCGGCACCGACGATCTGTACCTGCCCACGCTGACCCGGCTGCTGAAGCCGGGCGGGCGGATCGGTGTGGTCGTTCCCGCGCTGCGGGAGGAACCGGCGGGCACCGAGCCGCCGGAGCACCTCAAGCCGTTCTGGGAACCCGCCTACTGGTCCTTCCACTCCGCCGCCTGGTGGCGGCGCCACTGGAGCCGCAGCGGGGCCGTCGAGGTCGAGACCGTCGACTGGCAGCCCGACGGCTGGAAGGACTGGCTGCTGTGGAGCGAGGTGTGCGCCGAGGAGAGCCAGAGCGCGTTCATGGCCCGGATGGCCCGTGAGTCGGTCGCGATGCTGCGGGCCGACGAAGGCCGCTCGCTCGGCTTCGTACGGGCGGTCGGTCGCCGCCGCTGATCCACGCACCTGGGGGACGCGTCGGTGTCGACACGTCCCCCAGGGTGCACCGGAGCGGGACTCAGCCTTCGCTGACGCCCAGCTTCTCCAGGATCAGTTCCTTGACACGGGCCGCGTCGGCCTGGCCCCGCGTGGCCTTCATGACCGCGCCGACCAAGGCGCCGACGGCGGCCACCTTGCCGCCGCGGATCTTGTCCGCGACGCCCGGGTTGCCGGCGATGGCCTCCTCGACGGCCGTGGTGAGCGCGCCCTCGTCGGAGACGACCTTCAGACCGCGCTTGTCGACGACCTCGTCCGGGGTGCCCTCGCCCGCGAGGACGCCCTCGATGACCTGGCGGGCCAGCTTGTCGTTCAGGTCACCCTTCGCGACCAGCTCGGTGACCCGGGCGACCTGCTGCGGCGTGATGGCCAGCTCGTCGAGCGTGCGGCCCGACTCGTTGGCGCTGCGGGCGAGCTCGCCCATCCACCACTTGCGGGCGGAGCCCGCGTCGGCACCGGCGTCGATGGTGGCGACGATCAGGTCCAGGGCACCGGCGTTGAGGATCGACTGCATGTCGGTCGCCGAGATCGCCCACTCCTCGCGGAGCCGGTTGCGGCGTACCAGCGGAAGCTCGGGCAGACCGGCCCGGATCTCCTCGACCCACTCCCGGGACGGCGCCACCGGCACCAGGTCCGGCTCGGGGAAGTACCGGTAGTCCTCGGCCTCCTCCTTCACCCGGCCCGAGGTCGTCGACCCTGTGTCCTCGTGGAAGTGGCGGGTCTCCTGGATGATCGTGCCGCCGCCGTTGAGCACGGCCGCGTGCCGCTGGATCTCGAAGCGGGCCGCGCGCTCGACGGACCGCAGCGAGTTGACGTTCTTCGTCTCGCTGCGGGTGCCGAACTTCTCCCGGCCGTGCGGGCGCAGCGACAGGTTCACGTCGCAGCGCATCTGGCCCATCTCCATGCGGGCCTCGGAGACGCCGAGCGCCTTGATGACCTCGCGCAGCTCACGGACGTACGCCCGCGCGACCTCGGGGGCGCGCTCGCCGGCTCCCTCGATCGGCTTGGTGACGATCTCGATGAGCGGGATGCCCGCGCGGTTGTAGTCGAGCAGGGAGTGCGAGGCGCCGTGGATACGGCCGGTGGCACCCCCCACATGGGTGGACTTGCCGGTGTCCTCCTCCATGTGGGCGCGCTCGATCTCCACCCGGAAGGTCTCGCCGTCCTCCAGCTGGACGTCGAGGTAGCCGTTGAAGGCGATCGGCTCGTCGTACTGGGAGGTCTGGAAGTTCTTCGGCATGTCCGGATAGAAGTAGTTCTTCCGGGCGAAGCGGCACCACTCGGCGATCTCGCAGTTCAGCGCGAGACCGATCTTGATCGCCGACTCGATGCCGATCGCGTTGACGACCGGGAGCGCGCCGGGCATGCCGAGGCAGGTGGGGCAGGTCTGCGAGTTAGGCTCGGCGCCCAGCTCGGTCGCGCACCCGCAGAACATCTTCGTCTTGGTGCCGAGTTCGACATGGACCTCAAGGCCCATGACGGGGTCGTAGGTCGCCAGCGCGTCCTCGTACGACACCAGGTCGGTCGTGGTGGTCACGGTGAAACTTCCCTCTCAGCCCAGCAGGACGTCATCGTCGCCCAGCCGCTTCAGCTCGCGGTAAAGGATGGCGAGGCCGGTGACGATCGCGACGGCGGACACCGTGGCGTCGACCAGGCGCAGTGTGTCGTGCTCGGCGCGGGCCTTCTTGATCTGCTTGGCGACACCCATCGCGCCGAAGGCCGTGGTGGCCATGGACAGGTATGTGCCGGACTTGGACTTCTTGAAGCCCTTGGCCTTGGACAGTGCCTTGCTCACAGCGACGGAGCCTCCTCGATCAGCGGGTGACCCCACTTTTCCACGAAGGCGGCCTCGACGGCGGCGCCGACCTTGTAAAGGCGGTCGTCCTTCAGCGCCGGGGCGATGATCTGGAGCCCGACGGGGAGGTTGTCCTCGGGGGCGAGACCGCAGGGCAGTGACATGGCCGCGTTGCCCGCCAGGTTGGTCGGGATGGTGCACAGGTCCGCGAGGTACATCGCCATCGGGTCGTCGGCGCGCTCGCCGATCGCGAAGGCGGTGGTCGGGGTCGTCGGGGAGACGATCACGTCCACCTGCTCGAAGGCCTTCTCGAAGTCGCGCGTGATGAGCGTGCGGACCTTCTGGGCGGAGCCGTAGTACGCGTCGTAGTAGCCGGAGCTGAGGGCGTACGTGCCGAGCATGATGCGGCGCTTGACCTCGGCTCCGAAGCCCGCCTCACGGGTGAGGGAGGTGACCTCCTCCGCGGAGTGCGTGCCGTCGTCGCCGACCCGCCGGCCGTAGCGCAGGCCGTCGAAGCGGGCGAGGTTGGAGGAGCACTCGGACGGCGCGATCAGGTAGTACGCCGAAAGGGCCAGGTCGAAGGACGGGCAGTCCAGCTCGACGATCTCGGCGCCCAGCTCCTTGAGCAGGGCGACGGACTCGTCGAAGCGCTGGATGACGCCGGCCTGGTAGCCCTCGCCGCGGAACTGCTTGACGACGCCGACGCGCATCCCGGCGACGCTGCCGTTGCGGGCGGCCTCGACGACCGGCGGGACCGGGACGTCGATGGAGGTGGAGTCGAGCGGGTCGTGCCCGGCGATGACCTCGTGCAGCAGCGCGGCGTCCAGGACCGTACGGGCGCAGGGGCCGCCCTGGTCCAGGGACGACGAGAAGGCGACCATGCCGTAGCGGGAGACCGCGCCGTACGTCGGCTTCACGCCGACCGTGCCGGTGACGGCGGCCGGCTGGCGGATGGAACCGCCGGTGTCGGTGCCGATGGCGAGCGGGGCCTGGAAGGAGGCCAGGGCGGCGCTGGAACCGCCGCCGGAGCCGCCGGGGATCTTGGTCAGGTCCCACGGGTTGCCGGTCGGGCCGTAGGCGCTGTTCTCCGTCGAGGACCCCATGGCGAACTCGTCCATGTTGGTCTTGCCGAGGATGACCACGTCGGCGGCCTTCAGCCGCTTCGTGAGGGTCGCGTCGTACGGCGGGATCCAGCCTTCGAGGATCTTCGAACCGACGGTCGTCGGGACGCCCTCGGTGGTGAAGATGTCCTTGAGGGCGAGCGGGACGCCGGCCAGCGGGCCGAGCTTCTCGCCGCGCTCGCGCTTGGCGTCGACGGCGCGGGCCTGCGCGAGGGCGCCCTCGCGGTCGACGTACAGGAAGGCGTGCACCTTCTCGTCGACGGCCTCGATGCGGGCCAGGTGGGCCTCGGTGACCTCGACGGCCGTGAGTTCGCCGGAAGCGATCTTCGCGGCGGTCTCGGCGGCGGTGAGCTTGATGCAGTATTCGAACTTATTGGCCGTCATGATGGTCTTAGTCCTCCCCCAGGATCTGCGGCACCTTGAAACGCTGCTGCTCCTGGGCCGGGGCGCCGGAGAGCGCCTGCTCGGGGGTGAGCGACGGACGAACCTCGTCCGCCCGCATGACGTTGGTCAGCGGGAGCGGGTGCGAGGTCGGCGGTACGTCTTGGTCGGCGACCTCACTGACGCGGGCCACCGCGCCGATGATGTCGTCCAGCTGGCCGGCGAAGTGGTCGAGCTCTTCGTCCTTCAGCTCCAGACGCGCCAGCCGAGCGAGGTGGGCGACCTCCTCGCGCGTGATGCCAGGCATGCAGCGTTCCTCTGGGGTGAGTGAGAGTGGTTTGGGCCCAATCCTAGGGGGCCGGGCCGTGTGCACGTGAAACGGTTTCCCCCGGACCGGCCCGGGAGGCCCTCGTCAGCGGCGCCCGGACCACGCCTCGCCGTGCGGGAAGTGGCTGTCGCGGAGGTCCTGGACCTCCGGCGGAGACGGTCGGAGGCGGTCGGAGACGGCCGGAGACGGTCAGGGGTCCAGGGGCGTTCAGACCGCGAAGAGCAGGCCGGCGCTGATCAGCACCACCACCGCCGTCGCGAAGTGGATCCCGAAGGCCACGGCCTTCGTGCCGCCGCCCCGCAGGACTATCAGCGTGTCGCCGAGCGGCACGATCGCCACGGCGAGCATGAACCACGCCTCGGCGGTGGCACCGGCGAACGCGAGGAGAGCCAGTCCCATCACGCCGAAGGTGCCGTCACGCAGGCCCTTGACCGTGAGGTAGGCGGCGGCGTCCCCGCCCGGCTCGGCGGGCACGCCGTAGCCGACGGCGGCGGGGCCGGGCCGGAACAGGAACCGGGCCCCGATGAACAGCACGAACAGGTCGAGCACGACAGCCAGGGTGTACGCGGTGATGGTCACGCCGGATCTCCTTGCTAGCAGCGCTAGGGACGAGAGCGAAGCTAGCAGAGCATCGACAAGAATTCTAGCGGTGCTAGAATTCCGGTCATGTCGATCCAGACGCGCCGGGAGCGCGAACGAGCGGAACGCGAGCGGCTGATCGTCACGGCCGCGCGGGAACTGGCCGAGGCCGAAGGCTGGGACGCGGTCACCACACGGCGGCTGGCCGCCGAGATCGAGTACAGCCAGCCCGTCCTGTACAGCCACTTCAAGGGCAAGGACGCCATCATGGCCGCGGTGGCGGTACAGGGCTTCGCCGAGCTGGCCACCGAGCTGCGCGGCGTGCGTACGGCGGCCGAGGGCGACCGGCGGGCACTGGCGGCGGTGGGTGAGGCGTACACGGCCTTCGCGCGGCGCCGACCCGCCCTGTACGACGCGATGTTCACGCACACGGTGGACCTGCCGTTCGCCACGGAGCAGGCACCGGCGGCGCTCCTCGAGGCGTTCGGCGAACTGCGCGCCGCCGTGCTGCCGGTCGCCGCCGACGGCGACGACCCGGGGCTGCTCACCGAGACGTACTGGGCGGGCCTGCACGGACTGGTGACCCTCATGCGCAGCGGGCGCCTGCCCGCGGACGCGCACGACCGCCGACTGGCCCTGCTGATCGGTCACTTCACGGCGGGGAAGGACTGAGCACGGGGGCGGACTGGGCGCGGGGACGGACTGAGCGCGGCAACGAACGGGGCGCGGCCGCAGCCGGGCCCGCCGCGGACCGCGCTCACCGTCGGCGGATCGGCCCGGCGGACAGGGGACGCAGGACGGCGTACGGGGGACGGGGGCGGTCAGTCGTCGGAAGCCGCCGCGGGCAGTGCCGCCGCCGGGCGCTGCCAGCCGCGCGATCCGCGCGCCCGCAGCCACGCCGTCGTCTCCTCGGGAGGCATCGCGGCGGCGACCAGCCAGCCCTGTACGGCGTCGCAGCCGAGGTCGCGCAGGCGTTCCCAGGTCTCGTCGTCCTCGACGCCCTCGGCGACCACCAGCAGGCCCAGGGAATGCGCGAGGTCGACCGTGCAGCGGACGATCTCCGCGTCCTCCGTGTCCACGGCCAGCCGGGCCACGAACGAGCGGTCGATCTTCAGCTCGCTGACCGGCAGCCGGCGCAGATGCACCAGCGAGGAGTAGCCGGTGCCGAAGTCGTCGAGGGACATCTTCACGCCGTGCCCGGTCAGCCCGGCGAGGGTGTCGGCGGCGCGCTGCGGGTCTTCGAGCAGGACGTGTTCCGTGATCTCCAGCTGGAGCGCCCCCGCCGGGACACCGTGCCGGGCGAGCCGGGCGGCGACGGAGCCCGCGAAGCCGGGTGTGTGGACGTCACGCGGGGAGACGTTGACCGCGACCGGCACGTACAGCCCCTGGGCGCGCCACCGGGCGACCTGCGCCAGCGCCGTCTCCAGGACGTACTCCGTCAGATGCGGCATCAGCCCCGAGGACTCGGCGATCGCTATGAACTCGTCCGGCGGGACCTTCCCGCGCTCCGGATGCACCCAGCGGACCAGGGCTTCCAGGCCGGCCACCTGTCCGTCGAAGCGGACCTTGGGCTGGTAGTGCAGCTGCACCTCGTGGGCGTCCAGGGCCCGGCGCAGATCGCCGAGCAGCCCGAGCCGGTCCGGGGTGTTCGAGTCCCGCTTGGACTCGTAGACCTCCACGCCCGTACGGTCCCGCTTCGCCTGGTACATGGCGACGTCCGCCCGGCGCAGCAACCCCTCGGCGTCCAGGGCGTGGTCCGGGAAGACGGCGACGCCCGCGCTCGCCTCCAGGACCAGGGTGAGTCCGTCGAGGTCGAGCGGGGAGCTGAGGACGGTCACCAGGCCGCGGGCGATGCGGGTCGCGGACGTGGTCGAGTCGGCGACCGGCAGTAACACCGCGAACTCGTCGCCGCCGAGCCGCGCGGCCTCCGCCCCGCGCGGCAGGGCCGCCCGCAGCCGGTCGGCGATCTGCAGGAGCAGCCGGTCGCCGGCGAGATGGCCCAGCGTGTCGTTGACCGAGCGGAAACGGTCCAGGTCGATCAGCATCAGGGCGGAGCGGGCGCCGATGCGCTCGGCGTCGTCGAGGGCCGTCCAGATGCGTTCCAGCAGCCACTGACGGTTGGGCAGGCCGGTCAGCGGGTCGCGCAGTTGCTCCTCGGCGCGGGCCCGGGCGATCCACAGGGTGGAGTCGAGGGCGACGAGCGGGATCGAGAACAGGGGCAGCAGGATCGGTTCGGCGACGGCGACCACGCAGACCAGCGGCGCGATGCCGAGCAGCGCGATCGCGACCAGGCCCTGTCGGACCAGGGCGGTGCGGGCGACGGTGGGCAGCCCGCCGTCGCGCGGCGCGTGCAGGTACCACAGCAGGACACGGGTCACCGCGAGGTACGCGGCCGCGACCAGCACCACCTCGGGGGCCGTGTAGAAGGTCCAGGTGCCGGGGTCCCAGGGGCTCTCGACGGACGGCACGCGCCCGAAGGCGGCGAGCACCAGGGCCCCGGCGCCGATGCCGAGGATGTCCACCGCGCCGTGCAGGGCGCCCTGCCGCCAGCGGTGGCGCCGGGCCACGCCGACCAGGACGACGACGGTGAGGCTGACCATCCCGGCGGGCACCCAGCCGTACAGCAGCAGTACGGCGAGGGTGAGGGCGGCGCCGGAGCCGGTGCCGCCCCACCAGCGGGCGCGGCCCAGCATGACGAGGTGGCCGACGATGATGCCGGTCAGCACGGCCAGCGACCAGCCGACGGCGCCGGACGGGAAGAGCGCGTGGCTGCCGGTGAACGCGCGGTAGAAGCCGGCGCCCAGGACGAACCCGGCGGCCGCGATGACGCCCGCGGGCAGCGCGGGCCAGGACAGGTGCCGTTCGGACCCGGTGCCGGGCAGGCCGGACGGGTGCTCGACGCCTCGGCCGGCCTGGCCGAGGCTGTCGACGACGAGGTTGCGGGCGGGGCCGTGGCCGTTCACGGTGGTGCGCCGGCCGTCGGCACGCTCCTGCGCGTCGGCGTGCGCCGCGGACCTCGACCTGCGTCGGCTGTCCCGCCAGGCGCCGGTGACCCGGCACAGGCGCAGCCGTGAGTCCGCAGCGGCCCTCTCGGTCGGTTCCATTCCCGTCCCTCTCACAGCCGGCGGTACCCACGCCACGCGATTCGATGCCCGACAACCGGCAACGGCGGCGCGTCGAAAAAGCCTTCCCCTGGCTCACCAGGAGCACGGGGATGCGCCGACCGCGGCCGGGCACGGCAGGCGCACATGTCAACAGTAGGCCGCTGAAGGCTTTCACGGGCAGCGGTCGCCGACGGTTGCCCGATTGAGCCCCGGCCACCCGTATGCATCTGGTATGCGCCGATCGGGTGGCCTTCCACCGCTACTCCTCGACCGGCAGGGCGACTTCGGCCGCCGCCTGCGGCCCCTGTTCCAGCAGCACGGTGAAGCCGTCCTCGTTCAGGACCGGCACCTTGAGCTGCATCGCCTTGTCGTACTTCGATCCCGGGTTGTCCCCCACAACGACGAAGGACGTCTTCTTCGACACCGAACCCGTCACCTTCGCCCCGCGGCTCTGGAGCGCGTCCTTGGCGCCGTCGCGCGTGAAGTGTTCGAGCGTGCCGGTGACCACGACCGTCAGCCCTTCGAGCGGGCGCGGGCCCTCGTCCTCGCCGGAGCCCTCGTCCTCCGTCCGCACGCCGGCGGCCTTCCACTTGCGCAGCATCTCCTGGTGCCAGGCCTCGGCGAACCACTCCTTCAGGGAGGCGGCGATGATCGACCCGACACCGTCGGTGTTCGCCAGCTCCTCCTCGGTGGCCTGCTCGATCCTGTCGATGGAGCGGAACTCGCGCGCCAGCGCCTCGGCCGCCACCGGGCCCACATGACGGATCGACAGGCCGGTGAGGACGCGGGCGAGCGGGCGCTCCTTGGCGGCTGCGATGTTCTCCAGCATCGCCAGCGCGTTCTTCCTGGGCTCGCCCTGCTGGTTGGCGAAGACGGTGGCGACCTTCTCCTCGCCGGTCTTCGGGTCGCGCTTGGGCAGACCGCTGTCCTGGTCGAGCACGTACGCCTTGATGGGCAGCAACTGCTCGATGGTCAGGTCGAACAGGTCGCCCTCGTCCCTGAGCGGTGGGTCGGCGGGCTCCAGCGGCTTGGTCAACGCGGCCGCGGCGACGTAGCCGAAGTGCTCGATGTCCAGCGCCTTGCGACCCGCGAGGTAGAACAGCCGCTCGCGCAGCTGGGCGGGGCAGCCGCGGGCGTTCGGGCAGCGCAGGTCGACGTCGGCTTCCTTCATCGGCCTGAGCGGCGTACCGCACTCGGGGCATTCGTCCGGCATCACGAACTCGCGCTCGCTGCCGTCGCGCAGGTCGACGACCGGGCCGAGGATCTCCGGGATGACGTCACCGGCTTTGCGCAGCACGACGGTGTCCCCGATCAGGACGCCCTTGGCCTTGACCACGTCCTGGTTGTGCAGGGTCGCGAACTCGACCTCGGAACCGGCCACCGTGACCGGCTCGACCTGGGCGTACGGCGTCACCCGGCCCGTACGACCCACTCCCACACGGATGTTGAGGAGTTTGGTGTTGACCTCCTCCGGCGCGTACTTGTAGGCGATCGCCCACCGCGGCGCCCGGGCCGTGGAACCCAGCCGGCCCTGGAGGCGGATCTCGTCGAGCTTGACGACGACCCCGTCGATCTCGTGCTCCACGGAGTGCCGGTTCTCGCCGAAGTACGCGATGAACTCCCGTACGCCGTCGAGGTCGTCGACGACCTTGTTGTGCGGGGACGTGGGCAGGCCCCAGGTCTTGAGGAGGTCGTACGCCTCGGAGAGGCGGTTCAGGCCCTCGTAGCCCTCCAGGGCGCCGATGCCGTGGACCACCATGTGCAGCGGCCTGCTCGCGGTGACCCGCGGGTCCTTCTGGCGCAGCGAACCCGCCGCCGCGTTGCGGGGGTTGGCGAAGGGCTTGTCGCCCGCCTCGACCAGGCGGGCGTTGAGCTCCTCGAACTTCTCCATCGGGAAGTAGACCTCGCCGCGGATCTCCACGAGGTCCGGGACGCGGTCGCCGGTCAGCCGGTCCGGGATCTCCGCGATCGTGCGGACGTTGGGCGTGATGTCCTCGCCGGTGCGTCCGTCACCGCGGGTCGCCGCGCGGGTGAGGCGGCCGTGCTCGTAGGTGAGGTTCACGGCGAGGCCGTCGACCTTCAGCTCGCACAGGTAGTGGTGGCCCGAGGTGCCCACGTCCTTGGCGACGCGCTCCGCCCAGGCGGCCAGTTCCTCGTCGGTGAAGGCGTTGTCGAGGGAGAGCATGCGCGAGCGGTGCTCGACCGACGTGAACTCCGTGGCGTACGCCCCCGCGACCTTCTGGGTCGGCGAGTCGGGCGTGCGCAGTTCGGCGTACTCCTCCTCCAGCGCCTCCAGGGAGCGCAGGAGGGTGTCGAACTCCGCGTCGCTGACGACGGGGGCGTCCTTCACGTAGTACCGGAAGCGGTGCTCCTCGATCTGCTCAGCGAGCCGCGCGTGCTTCTCGCGTGCCTCGGCGGGCACCGTCGTCTCCGCTTGCTTGTCGCCGGCCACCGTGTCGTCCTCCCGTCACTCTGGGTTGTCCGCGAGGGATCTCGCCGCCAGGACACAATGGGCGAGCGCCCTGCGCGCGTACTCGGGGGAAGCTCCCGCGAGTCCGCACGACGGGGTGACCGTGACCGCCTCCGCGAGCAGCCCCGGTCGCAGTCCCAGCCTGCGCCACAGCGTTCTGACACCCATGACGCTACCGGCAGGGTCGGACAACGGGCCGTCCGTGCCGGGGACGACACCCGCGAAGAGCCGCGTCCCGCCCTCCACCGCCTCGCCGATCGTGTCGTCGTCACGCTCGGTGAGAAGCGCGAGGTCGAAGGAGACCGCCGCCGCGCCCGCCCGGCGCAGCAGGGCGAACGGGACGTCGGGGGCGCAGGAGTGCACCACGGCCGGGCCGCGGTCGTGCACGCCGATGACGTCGCGGAGCGTGGCCTCGACGACCTGCCGGTCGACGGCGCGGTGGGTGCGGTAGCCGCTCGCGGACTTCACCTGGCCGCGCAGAACGGCGGTGAGGGAGGGTTCGTCGAGCTGGACGACGAGCCGGGCGCCGGGGATACGGCGCTGTACCTCGGCGAGATGGAGACGCAGGCCCTCGGCGAGGGAGGCGGCGAGGTCGCGGCAGGCACCGGGATCGGACAGGACGGCCTCGCCGTTGCGCAGCTCCAGCGCGGTGGCCAGCGTCCAGGGGCCCACCGCCTGCACCTTCAGCGGCCCCTCGTAGTCCTGGGTGAACTCCTCCAGCGCGTCCAGGTCCTGGCCCAGCCAGGACCTGGCCCGCTTGGTGTCCCGCCCCGGCCGGTCGCCGAGCCGCCATCCGCTGGGCTCCACGCGCGCGTACAGCTCGACGAGCATCCCGGCGGTCCGGCCGATCATGTCCGCGCCGGGGCCGCGGGCCGGCAGCTCGGGCAGGTACGGGAAGTCCTCGAAGGACCCGGTGACGGTCCTGGCGGCCTCCCGGGCGTCGCCGCCGGGCATGGAGCCGACACCGGTCGCGGGGCCGAAGCTGAACTGCTTGTCTTCACTCACCCCGGAAGCGTACGGCTCCGCGGGCGGGCCGGGTCCGGGGTGCCGGGGCCGGCGCCCGCGGACCCGCGCTTCGGCCCGAACGGACCCTCGCTCCGGCCCGAACGGGCCCGCCGTCAGACGCCGGACGGGACGGGACGGCCGACCTGCGGCCGCGCCTCACTCACCGGCCCGCTCACCGGCCGGTCACCGCCCCTCGCTCACCGGCCCGCTCACCGACCCGGTCGCACCGTCAGGTCGTTGACCTCCGCGTCCCGCGGCAGATCGACGGCCGTCAGGATCGCCGTGGCGACCGACTCGGGGTCGATCCACCGCGTGGGGTCGTACTCCTTGCCCTCCTGCTGGTGGACCTTGACCTGCATCGGACTGGCCGTGCGGCCGGGGTAGACGGAGGTGACGCGGACGCCGTTCGCGTGCTCCTCGTGGCGGAGGGAGTCGGCGAGCGCCTTCAGGCCGTGCTTCGAGGCGGCGTACGCCGACCAGTCGGCGTGGGCGTTCAGTCCGGCACCGGAGTTCACGAACACCACGTGGCCATGGGCGGCCCGCAGCTGGGGCAGGAAGTGGCGGGTCAGCTCGGCGGGGGCGATCAGGTTGACGTTGAGCTGGTGGTGCCAGGACCGGGGGGTCAGGTCGCCGACCGGGCCGAGGTCGACCACCCCGGCGATGTGCAGCAGGCAGTCCACCCGGTCGGGGAGCGTCTGGTGGGAGAACGCCCAGCTCAGTTTGTCCGGGTCGGCCAGGTCGCCGACGAGCGTGCGCGCCCCGGGGAACTCGGCCGCCAGTTCCTTCGCGCGGCCCGCGTCGCGCGCGTGCAGCACGAGTTCGTCCCCGCGTGCGTGCAGACGGCGGGCGACGGCCGCGCCGATGCCGGAGCCGGCCCCGGTGATCACATGAGTAGCCATGACGGCCATGCTCGCATCACTCGGTGCCCTGGCCCGCCGCGGGAGCGGCTGATGTCCCGGTCTCGAGGTAAGCCAGTGCCCCGACCGGCTCCTGTGCGAAGAACACCAGGTCGGTGACGGGACGGGGCAGGAAGCCCTCGTCCTCCATGCGGCGGAGCTGCTCCTTGAGGCCGTCGTAGAAGCCCGCGGTGTTGAGGAGCACGACCGGCTTTCCGGTGATCCCGTGCTTCTTCAGTTCGAGGATCTCCGTGGCCTCGTCGAGGGTGCCGATACCGCCCACCATGACGACGACGGCGTCGGCCTTCTCCAGGAGCAGCCGCTTGCGTTCGGCGAGGTCGCGCGCGACGACCATCTCGTCGACGCCCGGGCGGGCCTTGGCGGCCAGGAAGTCCACGGAGACCCCGCAGAGCCGTCCGCCGGTCTCCTGCACGCCGTCGGCGACCACCTTCATCAGGCCCGTGTCCGACCCTCCCCACACCAGGGTGTGACCGCCCTTGCCCAGCAGTTCCGCGAACTCGCGCGCGGGCCGGGTGTAGCGGTCGTCGAGGTCGGCGGCGGAGAGGAAGACACAGATACGCATACCGTCACCGTACGCGGGAAGAACCGGCGGCCCCCAGGTGCTCTCCCTACATGGCTGAAGGACACACGATCACCATCGAGCAGGGCACCCAGCGGGTCCGGGTCGTGCACGGCGACCGGACTCTGGCGGAGAGCGACCGCCCCCTCGTACTGCGCGAGACGGGAAGTCCCGTGCGGTACTACATCCCCGCCGAGGACGTACGGCTCGACCTGCTGACGCCCTCCGACACCCAGACGTACTGTCCGTTCAAGGGCACGGCCGCGTACTGGTCGCTGCCCGACGCGGCGGACCTCGTCTGGTCCTATCCCGATCCCAAGCCGGACGTCGCCGCGATCAAGGACCACCTGTGTTTCTACGAAACGGAGGTGTCGTGACCCGATGAGTCCGGGGCCGGACGGCAGTCTTCACCGGTATGGACAAACGGACCATCTCGCGTGACGGCACTTCCATCGCCTACGAGCACACCGGGCGGGGGCCGACGGTCGTCCTGGTGAGCGGGGCGATGTCCACGGGCGGCACGATGGCGCCGCTGGCCGCGCGGCTCGCGGACCGCTTCGGCGTGGTCGTCCACGACCGCCGGGGCCGCGGCGAGAGCGGCGACACCGCGCCGTACGCGGTGGCCCGTGAGGTGGAGGACATCGCCGCGCTGATCGAGGCGGCGGGCGGGGACGCGGCGCTGTACGGCGTCTCGTCGGGCGGCGCGCTGGTGCTGGCGGCGGCCGCCGCCGGGCTGCCGGTGCGACAGGTCGCCGTGTACGAGACGCCGTTCGCCGACCACGGGGGCGGCGTGCAGGAGCGCGCCGAGTACACCGGGAGCCTGGGCCGGGCGCTGGCCGAGGGACGGCGCGGGGACGCGGTGGAACTGTTCCTGCGCCTGACCGGCATGGCCGAGGAGATGATCCAGGGCGCCCGCCGGTCCCCCATGTGGCCCGGGATGGAGGCCATCGCCCCGAGTCTCGCCCACGACGACGCCGTCATGGGCGACGGTCTCGTCCCCCGGGACCGGCTGGCCTCGCTCACCGTCCCGGTCCTGGCGGTCGCGGGCGGGGCGAGCCCGCGGTGGCTGCGCGCGGCGACCAGGGCCGTCGCGGAGTCGGCGCCGCGGGGCGCGTACCGCGTCCTGGAGGGCCAGACCCACATGGTGGACCCGGACGCCCTCGCACCGGTGCTGGCCGAGTTCTTCACCGCCGGGGCGTAGGCCCACGCGCGCGTGGGCGGGCCCGGGCGCCCTGCTTCCTGGACGCCGGTGCTCCGGCCCTGACGGGCGCCCGGCGTGGGCACGGTACGGCTCAGGCCACCCCGGCCGTCGCCCGTACCGTGGCCGCGATCGTCGCCGACCCCACCACGCGCGTGCCGTCGTACAGCACGATCGCCTGGCCCGGGGCGACCCCGCGGACCGGCTCCGTGAACGTGACCTCCAGGCGGCCGTCGACCAGTGCGGCGCTCACCTCGGTCTCGCCGCCGTGGGCGCGCAGTTGGGCGGTGTAGGTGCCGGGCCCGCTCGGGGCGGCGCCGCACCAGCGGGGCTTGACGGCGCTGAGGGCCGTGACGTCCAGGGCGTCGGCCGGGCCCACCGTCACCGTGTTGTCGACCGGCGAGATGTCGAGCACGTAGCGCGGCTTGCCGTCGGCGGCCGGGGTACCGATGCGCAGTCCCTTGCGCTGGCCGATGGTGAAGCCGTACGCGCCCTCGTGCGTGCCCAGCTTGGCGCCGGACTCGTCGACGATGTCGCCCTCGGCCCTGCCCAGCCGCTTCGCCAGGAAGCCCTGGGTGTCGCCGTCGGCGATGAAGCAGATGTCGTGCGAGTCCGGCTTCTTGGCCACGGCCAGGCCCCTGCGCTCGGCCTCGGCGCGGATCTCGTCCTTCGTGGTGAGCGTGTCACCGAGCGGGAACAGGGCGTGCGCCAACTGCCGGTCGTCCAGGACGCCGAGGACGTACGACTGGTCCTTGGCCATGTCGGAGGCGCGGTGCAGCTCGCGGGCGCCGTCCTGGCCGACCAGCACCTTCGCGTAGTGGCCCGTGCACACCGCGTCGAAGCCCAGCGCCAGCGCCTTGTCCAGCAGAGCGGCGAACTTGATCTTCTCGTTGCAGCGCAGGCACGGGTTCGGGGTGCGTCCGGCCTCGTACTCGGCGACGAAGTCCTCGACCACGTCCTCGCGGAATCGGTCGGCGAGGTCCCAGACGTAGAACGGGATCCCGATGACGTCCGCGGCGCGGCGCGCGTCACGCGAGTCCTCGATGGTGCAACAGCCGCGCGCGCCCGTGCGGAACGACTGCGGGTTCGCGGAGAGCGCGAGGTGGACGCCGGTGACGTCGTGGCCCGCCTCGGCCGCGCGGGCGGCGGCGACGGCGGAGTCGACCCCGCCCGACATGGCGGCGAGGACGCGGAGGGGGCGGGAGCGCTGCGGAATGTCAGTCATAGCCCTTCAAGAGTAAGGGGGCGCGGGAACCGGAGCTCGCGAGTATCCGTTCTCGATCACATGGGGGAGATGAAGGCGCGAGCCGGCAAGAGCGACTCGGACCGGCGGATCGGGCGGCGGGCCCTGCTGGTCGGCGGCCTGGCGGCCGCCGTGGGCACCGCCGCGCTGGCGCGCGACGAACTGGCGCACCTGTGGTGGCGGCTGCCGGGGGTGGAGAAACCGCGGGTCGCCGGGGCGGTCGACTTCCGGGGCGCGCAGTGGGTGGCGGCCTCGACGGCGAACTACCGGCGGGCGGACCGACCGGACGACTACTCGATCGACCGGGTGGTCATCCATGTCACACAGGGCGGTTTCGACAGCGCGGTGCGGGTCTTCCAGGATCCGGGGCACAAGGCCGCGGCCCACTACATCGTCCGCAAGGACGGGCACGTCACCCAGATGATCCGCGAGCTGGATGTGGCGTTCCACGCGGGCAACCGGCAGTACAACGAGCGGAGCGTCGGCATCGAGCACGAGGGTTTCGTGGAGCGCGCCTCGTCGTTCACCGACGCGATGTACGCCGCCTCGGCCCGGCTGACGGCGGGGATATGCGCGCGGTACGGCATACCCGTCGACCGCGAGCACATCATCGGGCACGTCGAGGTGCCGGGGACGGACCACACGGATCCCGGCAGGCACTGGGACTGGGACCGCTACCTACGGCTGGTGCGGGCGGCGGGCACCCAGCGCGCGACGCGCGCGTAGCCGCGGTGCGGGTGATCCCGGCCGGCCCTCCGGCAGGGCGCGCACCGGTGCGACCCACGTGGACGACGTCACCGAGGTGAGGGCGCGCCTGGTGGTGTCCACGTCGGTGGTGTCGTCACGTCAGCCCCGCCGCGCGGGCCCGTTCCACGGCCGGGCCGATCACCTTGGCGACCGCGTCGACGTCGGCCTCGGTGGAGGTGTGGCCGAGGGAGAAGCGCAGGGTGCCGCGGGCCAGGTCCGGGTCGGTGCCGGTGGCGAGCAGGACATGGCTGGGCTGGGCGACTCCGGCCGTGCAGGCGGAGCCCGTGGAGCACTCGACGCCCTGGGCGTCCAGCAGCAGGAGCAGGGAGTCGCCCTCGCAGCCCGGGAAGGTGAAGTGGGCGTTGGCCGGGAGGCGGCCGGCCGTGGAGGGGTCGCCTCCGAGGATCGCGTCGGGCACCGCCGTACGGACCCGGGTGATCAGGTCGTCGCGCAGGGCGCCGATCTCTCGGGCGAACCACTCGCGCTGTTCGGCCGCCAGCCGGCCGGCGACACCGAAGGACGCGATCGCCGGGATGTCCAGCGTGCCGGAGCGGACGTGACGTTCCTGGCCGCCCCCGTGCAGCACGGGCACGGGGGTGTACTCGCGGCCGAGGAGAAGGGCGCCGATGCCGTACGGGCCGCCGACCTTGTGGGCCGAGACCGTCATCGCGGCGAGGCCGGAGGAGGCGAAGTCGAGGGGGACCTGGCCGAAGGCCTGGACCGCGTCGGCGTGCAGCGGGATGCCGAACTCGGCGGCCACGTCGGCGAGTTCACGGATCGGCAGGATCGTGCCGATCTCGTTGTTGGCCCACATCACGGTGATCAGGGCGACATCGTCGGGGTCACGGGCGACGGCCTCGCGCAGGACCTCGGGGTGGACCCGTCCGTAGGAGTCGACCGGGAGGTACTCGACGGTGGCGCCCTCGTGTTCGCCCAGCCAGTGGACGGCGTCGAGGACCGCGTGGTGTTCCACGGGGCTGGCCAGCACCCGGGTGCGGCGCGGGTCGGCGGCTCGCCTGGCCCAGTACAGGCCCTTGACGGCGAGGTTGTCGGCCTCGGTGCCGCCGGCGGTGAAGACGACCTCGCTGGGACGGGCGCCGAGCGCCTCCGCGAGGGTTTCGCGGGACTCCTCGACCGTACGGCGGGCCTTGCGGCCGGATGCGTGAAGGGAGGACGCGTTGCCGGTGACGCCCATCTGGGCGGTCAGGGCCTCTGCCGCCTCGGGAAGCATGGGGGTGGTCGCGGCGTGGTCGAGGTATGCCATGGTGAGCCCGATTCTACGGGCCTGCGTGACCGGGCCGGAGCTGCGGGCGCCCCACCCGCGGCCGGCCTTCGGTGTCAGCGGCTCCCCGGCTTCAGAAGCTCCAGGACACCGTGCTGTCCGCCTGCATGAACGCCACCAGCAGCACCAGGTCGGCGACCCCCAGGCCCAGGCCCAGGAACGCGCGGCCGCGACGGTCCGTGCCGCGCCACAGGGCCACCGCCGCGAGGGTGATGGCGATCGGGCCGAGGAAGAGGTTGAGGACGAGGAGGCCGAGCAGGCCGAGGATGAAGGACGCGACGGCCATGCCGTCGGCGTCGCGCGTAGTGGTGCGGCGCGTGGCCGGTGCGGTGAGTTGCATGAGGGTCAGCTCCCGACGGACGGACGGACGGACGGATCGATGGCCGGACGGATAGATGGCCGGACGGATAGATGGCCGGATGGCCGCGGGAAGGTCCCCGGACGGCCGCGGGAAGGTCAGTTCGCCGACGTGCCGCGCCGGCGGCCGTAGTACTCGCGCAGCGCGAAGACGCCGAGCCAGGTCGCGATGACGGCGGCGGCGACGACGGTGAACGTCAGCGGCGCATGGGCCACGGTGCCCATGACGACGCCCAGCAGAAGAAGTGCGGCGACGAGGAACAGCATGGGATCGGATCCCCCTTCGAGATACCGCTCGCGGATACCTCTCGTGATATTTCGGTGAACGAGTGTAGTTACAGTTGTTCACTGACTAGAGAGTCTAGCGCGCGGGACGGCTTTCGTATTCCGGAGAACAGTTGTTAACTGGTGTCATGAGTCACACCCTCGGCATCCGCCAGGCCCAGAAGCAGAAGACCCGGCAGTCGCTCCTGGAGGCGGCGCTGGTCCTGCTGGAGGAGCAGAGCCTGAGCAGTCTCGGCCTGCGCGAGGTCACCCGGGCCGTCGGTGTCGCGCCGACCGCCTTCTACCGGCACTTCCGCTCCACGGCCGACCTCGGTGTGGCCCTGGTCGAGGAGGCGCTCGGCAGCCTGCACCCGATGATCCGCACGACCGTCACCACCGCCGACACCAGCGAGGAACGCATCGCGCGCGCCGTGGAGCTGATCGCCCACCACGTGGACACGCACCCCGCCCACGTCCGCTTCATCGCCCGCGAGCGGCACGGCGGGGTGCAGCCGGTGCGGGAGGCCATCCGGGACCAACTGGTGCGGTTCGCCGAGGAAGTACGGGACGAGCTGGCCAAGGACCCCGAGTCCGAGGGGTGGAACGACGACGACCTGCTGATGCTGGCCCACCTCTACGTCGACCAGATGCTCATCACCGCCTCGCTCTTCCTGGAGGCGCTGGAGGCCCCGGAAGAGGAACGGGAGCGCGTCGCACAGCTCGCGACCCGGCAGATGCGGCTCATCAGCATCGGCCGCCACCACTGGCCCGGATGACGGGCGGGCCGCGCCGCCCACCGGGGCGCCGCCCACTCCGGCCGGACGCGCGCGCCGGGGCGCCGTACGGAAAAGGGCGCCGCGCCCGGTGAACGAGCGCGGCGCCCTGCGCCGTACGGCGTCGCGGTCAGCCCTGCCGGGCCTGCCGACCCTGACCGCCGCCGGAACCAGCGGCGAGAGCGTCGGCGAAGCCACCGCGACGGCTCAAGTCACCGCGCCGACCGAGTACTTCACTTCGGGTCCGCCGGGGCGGACGCCCTCAGCCGAGCCTGACCCGGGCCAGCTGGCGGGACTGCGCGACCAGCCGGTCGGCGCTGTCCCACACCTCGGCGTCCTCCTCCAGGAAGCCGCCGGCGAGGTTGCGGGTGGTGATGGACACCCGCAGCGGGCCCGGTGCGGGACGGCACCGGACGTGCACGGTGAGCTCGACCGTCGGGACCCAGCCGGACAGGCCGATCTCGAAGGCCGTGGGCGGCAGGGCGTCCACCGCGAGCAGCAGGGAGAGCGGGTCGGCGTCGCGGCCGTCGGCGAGGCCGAACCAGGCCCGCATCTCCCCCTTGCCGGACGGCTGTCCGAGCGCCCAGCCGAGGGTCGACGGGTCGAGCTTGAGGAACAGCCGGTCCGTGATCGCCGAGCTCCCCGGAACGGGACTCGGGCCGTCCTGGGGGCCGAAGCACTGCTCCATCGGCGGGATCGCGGGCGGCTTCGCCGATGTGCGGACGTCGTCGGGGAGGGAGTCGAGGTCGCCGTAGGAGGCGAGGACGCGGATCCGCTCGACCTCGTTGCCCTCGTCGTCGTACTGCAGCAGCGAGGCCTGGCCGGTGGAGAGCGTGCGGCCGGTGCGCACGAGTTCCGTACGCACGACCGCCGGGCCGGGCTGCGACGCGGTCAGATAGTGCGCCGAGATCGTGAAGGGGTCCGGGTGCGGCAGTGCGTCGGCGAGCGCGCGGCCCAGGACGGCCAGCAGATAGCCGCCGTTGACGGCGCTGATGATGGTCCAGCCGGCCGAGAGATCGATGTCGTAGACACCGGGTCCGCGGCGGGTGAGCGCGGTGTCCCGGTCGAACTCGCTGTCGCCGATCGTGGCCCGCGCGGCCGGCGCGGTAGCTGCTTCTGGCATACCTGAACCGTACAAGAACTCGCTACTAAGCGGTAGCTTTGGTAAGGACCCTCACATGCCATCCGAACGGGCACTCGGGTGGGGCTCCGGCAATTTCTCGGTAAGTGTCCGTACTCGTCCGTAACCTCGGGCCCGCCATTTCCCTCTATCGGGGCATGAGCCTCACCGGGACTGCGTTCCTCATCACCCTGATCGTGCTGTCCGTCGTGGCCGTCGCGCTGCCGCTGCTGCTGTGGTCACGGCTGCGCGGACCGCGGGTCGTGCGCGTGGCCGCCCGGATGCTGATGCTGCTGTTCGCCCAGGGCACGGCCGTCGCCCTGGTCTTCACCATGGTCAACAACTCCAACAACCTCTACGACGGCTGGTCCGACCTCCTCGGCACCGCCGACCATGTCCAGCAGGCCGCCGACCTCGGCTCGGACGGCACCGGCGGGATAGCCCTGGAACAGCTGCCCAGAGTCGAACAGCGCTTCACCGCCGCCGGCGGCCCGGCCATGCACGCGGCCGGCGGCGTCCGCGTCACCCAGCTCAGGGGCCGGGTCTCCGGCGTCAACGCCGAGGTCTACGTCTGGCTGCCACCGCAGTACGACCAGCCCGCCTACCGGCACCACAGGTTCCCCGTCGTCGAGGTGCTGCCCGGCTACCCCGGATCGGCGAAGGCGTGGTTCGGCGCGCTGCACGCGCACGAGCAGCTGCTGCCGCTGATGCGGTCCGGCCGGATCGCGCCGTTCATCCTGGTCGCGCCCCGCACCTCGCTGCTGCCCGGGGTGGACACCGGCTGCGCCAACCTCCCGGGCACGGTCAACGCCGACACCTGGCTCAGCGTCGACGTGCCGAAGATGGTCAGGGACAACTTCCGGGCCGAGCCCGCGCCCGGCGGCTGGGCGGTCGCGGGCTACTCGGCCGGCGCGCACTGCGCGCTCAAGCTGGCCGTCGCCCACCCCGACCGCTACCGGGCCGCGGTGAGCCTGTCCGGCTACAACGACCCCATCGGCGAACGCGACTCGCTCACCGCCCGGGACCCGGCCCTGCGCGCCGCGAACAACCCCCTGCTGATACTGCGCCGGGCGACGACCCCGCCGCCCGTCTCGCTCTACCTCTCCGGCCAGCCCCACGACGGGTACGAGGCCGCCACGGCGATACGGTGGGCCGCGGCGGCGCCAACGAACGTCCACGTGGTCCACGTCCCGAGGAGCGCCGGCGGCCACACCATGAAGCTGTGGCGGCCCCAGGTGATACCGGCGTTCCGCTGGCTGAGCGAACAGCTGGGCAGCCGGCACCCCGCCGTGCGGGGCGCTACTCCTCTCGCACCGTCGACCGCCGGTTCCACGCACGCGGCGCTCGCCAGTGGTATCGCATGGCGAGCAGACGCAGGACGAAAGCGGTGAGTGCCGCGAATCCGCTGGTCAGCGGGGTGAGAGCGTCATAGTGGAGGCACAGCGCGACCATGGTGGCGCCCACGATGGCCGGCACCGCGTACAGGTCGCGGTCCCAGCGCAGCAGTGACGGCACCTCGTTGGCCAGCACGTCCCGCAGCACACCGCCGCCGACGGCGGTGGCGAGGCCAAGGGTGACCGACTGCGTGAGGCCGAGCCCGTAGTCGTACGCCTTGGTCGTGCCGGCGACGCAGAACAGACCGAGGCCTGCCGCGTCGAAGACGTTCACGCCGGTCTGGATGCGCTCCACGTGGGGATGCAGGAAGACGACCAGGAGGGCGGCGAGCAGCGGGGTGACGAAGTAGCCCAGGTCCGTGAAGGCGGCGGGCGGGACCGCGCCGATGATCAGGTCCCGGAACAGCCCTCCGCCCAGCGCGGTCACCTCGGCGAGGACGGCGATGCCGAAGACGTCGAAGTTCTTGCGGACGGCCAGCAGCGCACCCGAGATGGCGAACACGAAGATGCCGATCAGGTCGAGCGTGTGCTGGACGGAGGGGCTGAACAGTTGAGGGAGCACCCTGACATTCTTACCTGTCTGAGGGCGTGGACCTTACAAAGCCAGGCATCAGCTCGGCCTTGATACCTAAAGAGCCGGTTTCCCGGTGGTGAACAGCCAGGTCTGGAAGAGATCGTCGAGCTGCTGTCCGGAGATCCGCTCCGCCAGCCGGACGAAGTCGGCCGTGTTCGCGTTGCCGTAGCGGTGCAGTTTCGTCCAGGCGGGCAGCAGCTTGAAGAACGCGGTGTCGCCGATGCGCTCGCGCAGCACCTGGAGCGTCATCGCGCCGCGCTGGTAGACGGCCGAGGCGAACATGGTGTCGCGTTGCGGGTCGCCGACGGTGGTCTGCCAGAACGCGGAGGTGGCGGGGCGGGAGTTGTAGCCGGCCAGGAAGGAGTCGTGCGCGGACGCGGTCCCCCGGTGCTCGGCCCACAGCCACTGGGCGTAGGTGGCGAAGCCCTCGTTGAGCCAGATGTCCTTCCACCGGTCCACCGACACCGAGTCGCCGAACCACTGGTGGGCCAGTTCGTGCACGATCGTCGACTCGCTGCGCACGGCCGAGTAGACCGGCTTCGACTGCACCTCCAGGGAGAAGCCCGCCTGCGGCATGTCGTCGACGATGGCGCCGGTCTCCTCGAAGGGGTACGGGCCGAAGACCTGGGACCAGTAGTCGGTGGCCTCCGCGGTGACGGCGTACACGTCGACGTTGTTGCTGTTCACCAGGACCGGGTCGATCGCGACGTAGATCGGGGTGCCGCCCGGGGTCCGCCCGGTCCGCACGTCGAACTTGCCGATCGTGGCGGTCGCGAGGTAGGTGGCCATCGGCCTGGTCTCACGCCAGTGGGTGTAGGTGGAGCCGCCCTTGGCGTACGTCGAGACGAGCCGGCCGTTGGAGACGGCGGTCAGGCCCTTGGGGGTCTTGATCCGGATGTCGTAGGTGGCCTTGTCCGAAGGGTGGTCGCTGGACGGGAACCAGGTGGAGGCGGCGTTGGGCTCACAGGCCACGAAGACACCGTCCGTGGTCTTCATCCAGCCGTAGTCCGAACCGAACACGATGGGACCGCTCAGCGCCTCGGGGACACCGCCGTAGGTCACGGTCACGCTGAACGTGCTGCCTTTGCGCAGCGGGCTGCGCGGGGTGATCCGGATCTCGTCCGCGGCGCGCGTGAAGGCGGCGCGTCTGCCGTTCACCTCGACCTTGGTGACCTCCAGCTTCTGGAGGTCCAGGTCGAAGGAGGAGAGGTTCTGGGTGGCGCGGGCCGTGAGGGTGGTACGGCCGTCCAGGCGGTCGGTGTCCGGGTCGTAGGCCACGTCGAGGGTGTAATGACGGGCGTCGAAGCCGCCGTTGCCGAGCTGCGGGAAGTAGGAGTCGCCGATGCCGTCCGCGCCGGCGGTGGGCGCGGCGGAGGCGGCGATGACGAGAAAGGAGGCCGCCGCGGTCGCGAGGGCCCCCAGACGTGCCGAACGGGAGAGTGCCATGAGTCGTCCCTTCGGGTCATGTTCCGATCAGACGGACATGACCGACTCTGCGCTCTCCCGTTTAGGCATGAGCATGACTTTGCCAACTCGTCATGCGTTACTTGTCCGTTGACTCCTGATCGCCCGTCTCCGCGGCGGTGGACCCACCGGTCGCGGACTCGGACTTCACGTCGGCCTTCACGTCGGACTTCGGCTCGGACTTCGCCTCGGACGCGGACTCGGGCTCCACCGCGGGTGCGGCCTCGGCCTCGGCCGTGAGCTCCGCGGCCACCGCCGCCGACGTCTCCGCCGACTCGGCGAGGACCTCGTCCGGCACCAGTTCCGCGGCGTCCTTGGCGGCGGTCAGCAGCACGACGTCCTGCGGGGCCTGGTCCGCGAAGTTCTCCGGGTGGTGGCAGGCGACCTGCTGGCCGGGCCGCAACTCGACGAGCAGGGGCTCGGTGGTCTTGCAGATCTCCGTCGCCTTCCAGCACCGGGTGTGGAACCGGCAGCCGCTCGGCGGCGAGATCGGCGAGGGCACGTCGCCCTTGAGCAGGATGCGCTCGCTCTTGGCGCCCCGGCGCTTGGGGTCCGGGACCGGCACCGCCGACATGAGCGCCTTGGTGTACGGGTGCATCGGCGCCTCGTACAGCGAGGTGCGGTCGGCGAGTTCCACGATCTTGCCGAGGTACATCACCGCGATGCGGTCCGAGACGTGCCGCACGACGGAGAGGTCGTGCGCGATGATCACGTAGGTCAGGCCGAGCTCCTGCTGGAGGTCGTCCATCAGGTTGACGACCTGCGCCTGGATCGACACGTCGAGCGCGGAGACCGGCTCGTCGGCGACGACCAGCTTCGGCTTCAGGGCGAGCGCGCGGGCGATGCCGATGCGCTGACGCTGACCGCCGGAGAACTCGTGCGGGTAGCGGTTGTAGTGCTCGGGGCTCAGGCCCACCAGCTCCAGGAGCCGCTGGACCTCCTTCTTGACCCCGCCCTCAGGCTCGACGCCCTGGAGCCGGAACGGCGCCGAGACGATCCCGCCGATGGTGTGCCGCGGGTTCAGCGAACCGTAGGGGTCCTGGAAGATCATCTGGATGTCCCGCCGCAGCGGACGCATCCCGCCGGCGTTCAGCCGGGTGATGTCCTTGCCCTCGAAGTGGATGCTGCCACCGGTCGGGTCCTGGAGCCGGGTGATGACCCGGCCCATGGTCGACTTGCCGCAGCCCGACTCGCCGACCACGCCCAGGGTCTCGCCCTTGCGCACCTCGAAGTCGATGCCGTCGACCGCCTTGACCGCGCCGACCTGGCGCTGGAGCACGCCCTTGCGGATGGGGAAGTGCTTCTGCAGGCCCTCGACCTTGAGCAGCACCTCGCGCTCCTCGGGAGCGGACGCCTGGTGCGGAACCGAGGCGGCCGCGTCCGTCTTCTTCGTCTCACTCACAGCTTCGGCGCAATCTCTTCGGTCCAGATCCGCGTACGGTCCTCCGGCGAGAGGTGGCAGGCGGACCAGTGGCCGCCGCCCGCCTGCTGGAGTTCCGGGCGCACGGTACGGGTGACATCCCCCTTGGGGACGTCCGCGTACGGGCAACGGGGGTGGAAGGCGCAGCCCGACGGGACGTTGATGAGGCTCGGCGGCTGGCCCTTGACCGGGATGAGCCGGTCGGAGGTCTCACGGTCGATGCGGGGCATCGAACCGAGCAGACCCCAGGTGTAGGGGTGCTGCGGCTGCTCGAAGATCTCGTCCACGGGACCGCGCTCCACACACCGGCCGCCGTACATCACCAGGACGTCGTCGGCGATCTCGGCGACCACACCGAGGTCGTGGGTGATGAGGACGACCGCGGAGCCGAACTCCTTCTGGAGATCCCGGATGAGGTCGAGGATCTGCGCCTGGACCGTCACGTCGAGGGCGGTCGTCGGCTCGTCCGCGATGAGCAGTTCGGGGTTGTTGACCAGCGCCATCGCGATCATCGCGCGCTGGCGCATACCGCCGGAGAACTCGTGCGGGTAGCCGTCCACACGCTTGGCCGGCTCGGGGATGCCGACCCGGTCGAGCATCTCGATCGCCCGCTTGCGGGCGACCTTCTTGCTCACGTCGTGGTGGACCCGGTAGGCCTCCACGATCTGGTTGCCGATCGTGTAGTACGGGTGCATCGCGGACAGCGGGTCCTGGAAGATCATCGCCATCTCGCGGCCGCGGAGCTTGCGCACCTCGTCCGGGTCGGCGCCGACCAGTTCCTTGCCGTCGAGCCAGATCTCGCCCGACATCTGGACGTTCTTGCCACGCGCTCCGAGCCGGTGCAGGCCCATGATCGCCAGCGAGGTGACGGACTTCCCGGAGCCCGACTCGCCCACGATGCTGAGGGTCTTGCCCTTCTCCACCTTGAAGCTGAGCCCGTCGACGGACTTGACCAGGCCGTCGTCGGTCGGGAAGTGCACCTTGAGGTCGCGCACTTCGAGGAAGGAAGTCGGTGCGGCCGAGGACGCGTCGACGGGCTCGCCCACGGCGGCGCCGGTCTTGGACAGTTCGGTCACGAGAGCCTCACCCGCGGGTCGGCGGCCGCGTACAGCAGGTCCACCAGAAGATTTGCGATCACGACGAAGAAGGCGGCGAGCAAGGTGACGCCGAGGATCGGCGGGAGGTCGTTGTCCTGGATGGACTTGACCGCGTACTCACCGATGCCGTGCAGCGAGAACACCGACTCGGTGATCAGCGCGCCGCCCAGCAGCAGTCCGACGTCCATACCGAAGACGGTGATGATCGGGGTCAGCGCGGCCCGCAGACCGTGCCGGGCGACCACCTTGCTCTCCCGCAGGCCCTTGGCGCGGGCCGTGCGGATGAAGTCCTCGTTCATCGTCTCCATCATCCCGGAGCGCGTGAGCCGCGCGTAGATGGCGGAGTACAACAGCGCCAGAGAACACCACGCCGGGAAGAGCGTGTTGGCCCACTGCGCGGGGTTCTCGGTGAGCGGGACGTAGGTGCGGCCGAAGATCGGCCACTGGTAGGTGAAGAGCAGCAGCGCCAGGTTGCCCGTGAAGAACATGGGCAGGGAGACACCGGCGAGCGCGATACCCATGAAGGTGCGGTCGAAGAACGACCGCGGCTTCAGCGCCGAGACGACACCGGCCGCCACGCCGGACACCAGCCACAGCACCGCGGCACCACTGGCCAGCGAGAGCGTCACCGGAAGGCGGGACGTGAGCTGCGGCCAGACCTCGACGTGCGTCTTGAAGGAGTAGCCGAAGCACGGCGCGTTGCAGTGCGCCGTGGTGGGGCCCAGGTTGTAGGTGGCACCGCCCACGATCCCCTTGATGAAGTGCCAGTACTGGACGTAAAGGGGCTGGTCCAGACCGAGGTTCTGCTTGACCGCGGCGATGTCTGCCTTCGACGGGCTCTTGCCGATGTACTGCTGCGCCAGCTGGTCGGCGGACTGGCCGGCGAGCCGAGGCAGCAAGAAGAAAATGGCGAAGGTGACCGCGGAGACGACGAGCAGCAGGATCACTGCTGCGACCGTCCGACGGAGGATGTACGAGATCACGGGGATCGGCGCTGGTGCCCGCGGGCCTCTCGGCCCGCGGGCACCAATGCCTTCACCTGCCTTCCGGGGCTACTACTTGGTCGAGCCGATGTTGAGGTAGTCGTACTGACCGCTGAAAGCCGCCGTCGAGACCAGGTTGGTGAAGGTCGCGGGACGGTACAGGAGGACCTTGAAGTAGGTGAGCGGCACGATCACCGCGTCGTCCATGGTCTTCTTGTCGATCTCCGTGTACAGGCTGTCGCGCTCGGCCTTGTCCTGCGTGCCGATCGCCTTCTCCAGCAGCGCGTTGACGTCCTTGTTGTCGTACTGCGACAGGTTCGTGTTACCGGACTGGCTGATCGCCTTGCCGTTCAGAATCTGCTGGAGGAAGCCGTAGCCGGACGGCCAGTCGGCACCCCACTGCATCATGATGAGGCCGACGTTCTCCTTCTCGGTGAACTTCGGGACACCCGCGTAGTCGGTGAAGTACTTGCCCGACGGGTACTGCTTGAGGGTGGCGTTGATGCCGGCCTTCTTGAGCGAGGCGATGATCGCGGTGGCCGCGTCGATCTCCTGCGGACGGTCGCTGCGCGCGGTGATGTTGGTGTCGATCGACGCCTTGCCGCAGGCCTTCAGCTGCTCCTTGGCCTTGGCCGCGTCGCCCTTGTCACCATCGGTGGCGTAGACGTTCGCCTTGGCGTAGCCCGGGATGTCCGGGGGCAGCACCGTGGAGGCGATGTCACCGCGGATCGGGCCGCCCTCGGCGGTCTGCACCGAGACCTTGTCGAGCGCGAACTGTACGGCCTTGCGGCACGCGACGTTGTCGAACGGCTTCACCTTGGTGTTGATCGCCATGTAGACGAGACGGCCACCGTAGGTGTTGTCGGTGTTGGCCTTCTTGTCCGCGTTGCTGACGACCTGCGCCTGGGTCGCGGCCTGGACACCGGTGCCACCGAGGTCGATGGCGGTGCCCGCCTGGACGTCCTGGTCGATGGTCTCCGCGCTGACCTTCAGGTTGACCACGATCTTGTCCGGGTACTGCTTGCGCAGCGGGTCGGTGCTCGCGTCCCAGTTCTTGTTACGCACGAGGACGGCCTGCTTGCCCTCGGAGTAGCTCTCGAACTGGTACGAGCCCGAGGACACGATGCTCTTGACGTAGTCGATGCCCTTGTCCTTCGCCTCGGGCACGGGGGCCGTCTGGGGCGAGGCGACGAGGTAGTCGAACTCCTGGAACGCCGTCTTCAGGTGGAAGACGATCGTGCTGTCGTCCGGCGTCTCGATGGACGACAGACCCTTCTTGTCCTTGTACGGACCCGTGTACTTGTCGCCGCCCGCGAGGAACTGCTGGAAGTAGTTCGGGCCGAGGGACAGTACGTCACGGGCGAAGTTGGAACGCTCGACCGCGTACTTCACGTCCTTGGACGTGATGGCGGCGCCGTCCTGGTACTTCAGACCCGTACGCAGCTTGTACGTCCAGGTCTTACCGCCGTCGCTGGGCACACCCGCGCTCGCGGCGAGGTCCGGGACCAGCTCGTTGCCCTTGTCGCCCGCGGCGGGCTTGAAGGTCATCAGCGGACGCGCGTAGAGGCGGCTGAGGTTGTACATGAACGCGTAGTACGTGTTGCCGGGGTCGAAGGAGTCCGGGACATCGGAGTACTCGTAAGTGACCGTGCCCCCCTTCTTCGTGGAGGCGTTGACAACATCCTTGGTCGCTGCGTTCGCCCCAGCGGCCTTCGTGTTGTTGCCGTCCTTCGTGTCATCGGCCTTGCTGCAGCCTGCAATCAGCAGGCTCGCTCCGCTGATGGCCGCAACCGCGGCCAGCGCTGACCTTCGCATGATGGTCTGCTTCCCCTTCATAGTCGTAAATCTGTCGGGCACTCGCCGCTGCTGCTGCGTGTCAGCGGCTGCGCGGGTCGAGGGCGTCACGGAGACCGTCACCGAGCAGGTTGAACGCAAGGACGGTCACGAAGATGGCGAGACCGGGCACGATCATGTACTCCGGATCGACCTGGTAGTAGTCCACCGCCTGGTTCAGCATTCCGCCCCACGAAGCCTGCGGGGGCTGGATGCCGACGCCGAGGAAGCTCAGGCTCGCCTCGAAGAGGATGTTGGTCGGGATCAGCAGCGTCGAGTAGACGATGATCGGTCCGACCAGGTTGGGCAGCAGCTCCCGGAAGAGGATGTACGGCCCCTTGGCCCCCATCCCCCGGGAGGCGTCCACGAACTCGCGCTCGCGCAGGGCGAGCGTCTGGCCCCGGACGATGCGGCCCAGGTACGGCCAGTTGAAGAAGCCGATGACGAAGATCAGCACGCTGATGTGGAGCGGCAGGCCTTCCAGACCGAAGGCGCCGCCCTGGAGCGTGGCCGAGATGGCGATCGCGAACAGCAGCAGCGGGAAGGCGAGGAACGTGTCCATCAGCCGGCTGATGATCGTGTCGACCCGGCCGCCGTAGTAGCCGGCCACGACGCCGAGGACCGCGCCGATCGTGTTGGAGAGGATCGTGGCGCCGAAGGCGACGACCAGCGAGACCCAGGAGCCCTCGAGGATGCGGGTGGCGATGTCGCGGCCGAACTTCGGCTCCACGCCGAGCGGGTGGTCCCAGCTCATGCCACCCCAGTCACCCTTGGGCAGCGAGGTGTTCGGGTCGATCAGTTCCTGGTGGAAGGCGTTCGGGTCCAGGCCGAGGAGGGCCTGGATGGGCCGCGAGAGGACCGCGATCACGATCAGCAGGATCACGATGACCCCGCCGACGACGGCGACCTTGTCCTTCTTGAAGCGGGACCAGGCGATCTGTCCCAGGGAACGGCCCTCGATCCGCCCCTTCTCGACACCGATGAGCACAGCCTCCGGCTGCGCCTCGGTTGCCGATCCAGTGGTCTCGATCGGTGCGGTCACGGTGACCCGACCCCTCTCGCCGGTGGTGACCGGCTTTCATCCGCCGCTGTGCGCGACTTGGTTCACTTACCTGCTGCTGCCTGCTGCGCGGCCTGCGCCGAAGAGTACGGCTCAGCTGTCCGGTCGATCCCGGATTGGCACCGATGGGTACCCGTTCACGGGAACGACGGCCTCGCGTCTGAGAAGGCGAGTGTTCAACGCGGTCGCGATCACACGCCAGGCCTGACAGAGAATGTATGCGCAACCGTGATGCCCTTCTGAGCGTTCCGTTATCCGGACACCACACTTCGCCCTCCGGGGATCACTGGTTTTACACCCCCCGTCACCAGATGCTCACTCGATCTCCCCAGCGTCGGGCCTCCGTGCCCCAATACCGACCCACGGTGGGCGACTTGTCCCAGTCGCAACTCTGCGCATCAGGTGTGGCAGGCGTCACATCGGATCGTGACCATGCCCGATTCACCCTCGCGCGCCCTTTCAACGCCCCCAGCAAACGGGGTAATCGACCAGTTTGCGGCGATCTTCACAACTCTTCACGCATGTGAATTCAAGGATCCCCTGAGAGGGCGAACCGTCATTCCTCGAGAAGTGTTCGCCGGGCCCGAATGGCATGACCGGCTTTTCCATCGCCGACTCAGGAACTCCATCGGAAGCGCCGACCGGCGAAACGGGGAACAAATGAACAAGGCAATGAAGCGGGCGCTCTGTTCGGTCGCGACGAGCACGGTTCTCGCGGCCGGCGGCTTCGCCGTCATCCCGGCCACCTCGACCCCGGCCGCGGCCTGAGCTGGGGGATCGGGCAGGTCGAGGGAGCGGCGACTGCCGGCAGTGCGCCGTGAAGACCATGGGCACCCTGACGGCGATCACCTCGGTACGGCGCTCGGCGGAATGGCCGGACCAAGAGCACGAACGACCGCACGCCCGAGCCGCGACGCCCGGCCGGCTGTCGCCGCACAATCCCTGAGGGAATCACCGTTCGAGCAATGGAATGGACCACCCACTGCCCGAACGGACCGAAGAAAACATAAAAGGAGAAAAGGAACTGGGGAATGCGCAAGCGGTAGCAGGAGCAACGGTGTTGCTCGGCGCCGTGGTGGGGGCGGTCAGTAGGGGCGGGAGCCCGGGTAGCCGTAGCCGCCTGCGGGAGCCTGGGCCGGCGGGGCCGCCGCGTGGGCCTCGCGGTCGTAGAACGGGCGGCCGTTGGCGCGCATCCACATCACGACCGGGTCGTGCTCGTCCGACATCGCCACCGTGGACACGGGCAGCCCGTCCGGCACCGCGCCGATGGACTGCTGCATCATCCCGCGTACGGAGTCGACGGCGGACGGTGAGGTGTCGTAGACGTCGAGGCCGATGACGAGGTACGGCGCCCCGAGCGCGGGGTGCACCCAGGCGCGGCGCAGCGTGCGGATCGCCGGGGTGCGATGGGCGTTCTGCGCGAGCAGGGCGTAGAACTGGGGGATCTCGATCCCCGGTTCGGACAGCCGCAGCGGGCCGGCCGGCTGGCGCTCCAGGCCGGTGGCGATCCGGCGCAGGTCGAGCCAGGGGATGCCGAGCCCGCCGCCGGGGGCGTGCGGATTCAGCCAGAGGCCGAAGTGGTCGGGGTAGAGGGTGCGGGCCACGTCGAGGCCGTCCACCACCTCGTAGGAACGGTTCCAGCCGCTGGCCGAGAGCTCCTGGGCGGAGGTCACGCAGGGGGCGTAGCCGAACTCGTCGACTTGCATGTTCCCGTACTGGGCGTCCGGGGAACCGGCCTGGCCGTGCCACAGCAGCATCCAGACCTGGCCGGAGGACGGGGTCGCGAGCGCACGCAGGAGCGCCTCGTAGGCGTCGTAGCGCCCGGGCGTGACCTGGCGCAGCATGTGCTCGACCTGCCCGGTCGCGGCAGTGCCGCTCGCGCTCACCCTGTACCGCCCCTTCGAGAAACGTCGCCTTGGATATGAAACCACCTTAGGCGTCTCAGCCGACAACAGCCGCCCAGGAGTTCGGGGGTTGTTCCGCGTCGGCGGAAACGGTCGGCCCGCGGTCGGGCGGGCGGTCAGTGACCCCGCTGGTAGAACGGGCGGACCCGCTCCCGCATCCAGGCGGTCACCGGGTCCTCCACCACGTCCAGCAGGACGAGGTTCACCGGCCATCGCACGGCGACCCCGGCGAGCGCCCGGCCGAGCGCGTCCATCGGCAGGACGCGCAGGTCGCCCTCCCACTGGGCCAGTTCGACGCCGACGAACAGGACGGGGTCCCCGGTCTCGATGGCGGCCAGGCAGCGGCGGGCGGTGAGCACGACGCCGGTGTCGGCGAACTCGGCCGAGGCCGCGGCGAGGAAGTCCACCGGGTCGTCCTGCCAGTCCGGTTCGAACAGCCGCACCCGGCCGCCGCTGGCGAAGCCGTCCAGCGGGGTGCGTCCGCCGCGGCACAGCTCCGCCACCGCGGTCGGCGGCAGCGGGATGCCCACCACGCCGTCCGGGTTCACCGCGATGCCGACCTGCGGCGGCAGGCCGCGGGCGAACTCCACCGCCGGCGCGACGGTGTACGGCATGTGCGGGCCGACGACCTGCCGGAACTGTTGCTCGGAGCTGAAGACCGGCACGTACACCTGGCCTTCGATCTCCAGGGTGGGCAGGTCGAGCGGGCCGCTGTGCGGGCCTCCGCCGTTGGGCAGCGGCACCCAGACGAAGCTGCGGCCGAGCACCTCGACGATCCGTCCGCCGGCCGACGGCACGCCGAGGGCCGCGGAAAGCACCTCCTCCAGCTCGTTGCCGGGCCATCCGCCGTGCGGATGGGGGTGCGTCTGTGCGGGGAAGCCCGCGGAAAAGTCCGCGGGAAGATCCGCCGGGAAGTCCATCTCTCTACCGCCTGCTGGGAACCGCTGCTGTGGCTCAAAAGGCTAACCGGTGCGGGCCCCCGCGCAATCGTCCCGCAGACCGATACGCGACGGTCCCCGGAGGCCGCTCCGTCACGCCATGCCCGCGGACCACGCCGCCTGGCGCTCGCCCGGACCGACCCCTGACCCGTCGATTCGTCGATACATCCGGCATCTGATTGCCCATTCATCGACCCGTCCGTCTATTCCACCGTCAATTCATCGCCCCTGTTGGGGATTCGACCATCGAAACGTCGGGCGGCTTGAACGAGTGCCCGTCCGAACGTCGGCCCGCCCGCGCACGCACCCCTCCGCCCGTCCGCGCCATCGCCCCCCTCAGGACGCGAAGTCGATCCGGCCCAGTACGTCCGCCGCCTCACGGTCCAGCAGGACCGCCGAGCCGCAGCCCGGGGGCAGCTCACCCTTCTCGACGGCGCGCAGCAGACGGGCGGCGGCGCGGCGGTGGCGCAGGAAGGCGTACCGCGAGACGCCGCGGCCCCGGTCGCGCTGGCCCTCCAGCGCCGCGCCCGGGGTGACGTCGAGCAGCAGCAGATGCAGGGTGCCGCCCCGGCGGCGGGCCTCGCGGGCCAGCCAGTCACGCACCCAGGCCTGGGTGCCGCAGTCGTGCACCACGACACCCCGGCCGGTGCGCACGGCGCGGCGCAGTCCGGCGTAGTGGGCCAGGCGGACGAGCGGGCGGTAGACGGCGTACGGCAGGAAACGGGGCGCGCGGGCGTCCCAGCGGTCGCGGGTGTCCTGGGAGTCGACGCGGATGCCCCGGGCCGCGCGCCGCATCAGCGTGGACTTGCCGCTGCCGGGCAGGCCGGTGATCACGACCAGGTCGCGCGGGCCGAAGACCAGGCCGTGCGGGCTGTGCCCGGAGCGCTCGCGCAGGTCGCGGACGACCGGCGCGGGCAGTGGCGCGCGCACCTCAGCGGCCGCGGCCGCGGGCTGCTTGGGCAGTGCGGCGGCCGTAGTGGCGTACGCCGTGATCCTGTTCACCGTCATCGTCCTCCCCCTGGGGTCAGGTAAGTCCTTTCCCCGCCAAGCGTAAAGAGACGGTAATGCGTGATGTCCGGTGTTTTCGTGCGCGTAGCGCCACAAGCCGGTTACAGATGCGGCCTGCCCCTCGGCGGACGCGGCGTGCGATGATGTCCGCGCCAACTGCATACCGGCCGCTTGAATCCGCGCGGGAGAGTCCCCAGCAGCACTGCTGCGCCGGGGCGCCGAAGGAGCAAGTCCCTCCCTTGAATCTCTCAGGCCCCAGTTACCGCGCGGGCGAGGCACATCTGAAAAGCGGGCCGCTGCGACAGCGGCTCCACCCAAGGTGCAAGTCCTGACCACGCGTGGTCACGACGAACCTCTCAGGTTCCGATGACAGATGGGGAGGAACGACCTCGCCCTCCCCCGTGCCCGGTTCCGCCGCGCAGGGGACCCCATCGCCCTGGGAGACGACCGTCCGATGAGCAGTACCCCACTCCGTCACACCGCGCTGGATGCCGTGCACCGCTCGCTCGGAGCGACGATGACCGACTTCGCCGGCTGGGACATGCCCCTGCGCTACGGCTCCGAGCGGGACGAGCACAACGCGGTGCGCACCAGGGCCGGTCTCTTCGACCTGTCCCACATGGGCGAGATCACGGTCACCGGAGCGCAGGCCGCGGCCCTGCTGAACCACGCCCTGGTCGGCAACATCGGCTCCGTCGGCGTCGGCCGCGCCCGCTACACCATGATCTGCCAGGCGGACGGCGGCATCCTCGACGACCTGATCGTCTACCGGCTGGGCGAGACGGAGTACATGGTCGTCGCCAACGCCTCCAACGCGCAGACCGTGCTCGACGCGCTCGTGGAGCGGTCCGCCGGCTTCGACGCCGAGGTCCGCGACGACCGCGACGCCTACGCCCTGATCGCCGTCCAGGGCCCCGAGTCCCCCGGCATCCTGAAGTCCCTCACCGACGCCGACCTGGACGGCCTGAAGTACTACGCGGGCCTGCCCGGCACCGTCGCGGGCGTCCCCGCCCTCATCGCGCGCACCGGCTACACCGGTGAGGACGGCTTCGAGCTGTTCGTGGCCCCGGCCGACGCGGAGCAGGTGTGGCAGGCGCTCACCGAGGCCGGCGCGCCCGTCGGACTGATCGCGTGCGGTCTGTCCTGCCGGGACACGCTGCGCCTGGAGGCGGGCATGCCGCTGTACGGGCACGAGCTGACCACCTCCCTGACGCCCTTCGACGCCGGGCTCGGGCGGGTCGTGAAGTTCGAGAAGGAGGGTGACTTCGTGGGCCGGGACGCGCTGACCGAGGCCGCTTCCCGCGCGGAGGCGAACCCCCCGCGCGTCCTGGTCGGCCTGGTCGCCGAGGGCCGCCGGGTCCCGCGCGCCGGGTACGCCGTCGTGGCCGGCGGTGAGGTGATCGGCGAGGTCACCTCCGGTGCCCCCTCGCCCACGCTGGGCAAGCCGATCGCCATGGCGTACGTCGACGCGGCGCACGCGGCGCCGGGCACCACGGGCGTCGGCGTGGACATCCGAGGTACCCACGAGCCGTACGAGGTCGTGGCGCTCCCGTTCTACAAGCGCCAGAAGTAGACACTGAGCGCGGTCCTCGCGTGACGCCGCGCACCTTTCCGCCGCTCACCAGCGGTCGCGACCATCCCCCATCCACCAGCACTCCCCCGCGTACAGGAGAATTCAGGCCATGAGCAACCCCCAGCAGCTGCGCTACAGCAAGGAGCACGAGTGGCTGTCGGGCGCCGAGGACGGCGTCTCGACGGTCGGCATCACGGAGCACGCGGCCAACGCGCTCGGCGATGTCGTGTTCGTCCAGCTCCCGGAGGTCGGTGACACGGTGACCGCGGGCGAGACCTGCGGCGAGCTGGAGTCGACCAAGTCGGTCAGCGACCTGTACTCCCCCGTCGACGGCGAGATCACCGAGGTCAACGAGGACGTGGTGAACGACCCGTCGCTGGTGAACTCGGCCCCCTTCGAGGGCGGCTGGCTGTTCAAGGTGCGCGTGACGGACGAGCCGGCCGACCTGCTCTCCGCCGACGAGTACACCGCCTTTTCCGCCGGCTGAGGAGTCACCCACCCATGTCGCTTCTGAACACCCCCCTGCACGAGCTCGACCCGGACGTCGCCGCCGCCGTCGACGCCGAGCTGCACCGCCAGCAGTCCACCCTGGAGATGATCGCCTCCGAGAACTTCGCGCCGGTCGCGGTCATGGAGGCGCAGGGCTCGGTCCTGACCAACAAGTACGCCGAGGGCTACCCGGGCCGCCGCTACTACGGCGGCTGCGAGCACGTCGACGTCGCCGAGCAGATCGCCATCGACCGGGTCAAGGAGCTGTTCGGCGCCGAGTACGCCAACGTGCAGCCCCACTCGGGCGCCTCCGCCAACCAGGCCGCGCTGTTCGCGCTGGCCCAGCCCGGCGACACGATCCTCGGCCTGGACCTGGCGCACGGCGGCCACCTGACCCACGGGATGCGGCTGAACTTCTCGGGCAAGCAGTTCGACGTGGTCGCCTACCACGTGGACGACTCCGGCCTGGTCGACATGGCCGAGGTGGAGCGGCTCGCCAAGGAGCACCGCCCCAAGGTGATCATCGCGGGCTGGTCGGCGTACCCGCGTCAGCTGGACTTCGCGGAGTTCCGCCGGATCGCCGACGAGGTCGAGGCGTACCTGTGGGTCGACATGGCGCACTTCGCGGGTCTGGTCGCGGCGGGCCTCCACCCGAACCCGGTGGAGCACGCGGACGTGGTCACCTCCACGACCCACAAGACGCTGGGCGGTCCCCGCGGCGGCATCATCCTGGCGAAGAAGGAGTTCGCGAAGAAGCTGAACTCCTCGGTCTTCCCGGGCTTCCAGGGCGGCCCCCTGGAGCACGTGATCGCAGCCAAGGCGGTCTCCTTCAAGATCGCCGCCGGTGAGGACTTCAAGGAGCGCCAGCGCCGTACGGTGGACGGCGCGCGGATCCTCGCCGAGCGGCTGACCGCGCCGGACGCCCGCGAGGCCGGGGTGAACGTGCTGTCGGGCGGCACGGACGTGCACCTGATCCTGGTCGACCTGCGCGCCTCCGAGCTGGACGGCCAGCAGGCCGAGGACCGCCTCCACGAGGTCGGCATCACGGTCAACCGCAACGCCGTCCCGAACGACCCGCGCCCCCCGATGGTGACGTCGGGCCTGCGGATCGGCACGCCCGCCCTGGCCACCCGCGGCTTCACGGCCGAGGACTTCGCCGAGGTCGCGGACGTGATCGCGCAGGCGCTCAAGCCGTCGTACGACGTCGAGTCGCTGAAGTCCCGGGTGCGGGCGCTGGCCGACAAGCACCCGCTGTACCCCACGCTGGGCCGCAAGTAGTACCGCCGTACGGGGCACCGCGCGCACACTGAGAGGTGAGCGCGGTGCCCCACCCCTTGTTCCACCCCCGTTCTGAGGAGTCACCGTGGCCATCTCGGTCTTCGACCTGTTCTCGATCGGTATCGGCCCGTCCAGCTCCCACACGGTCGGCCCGATGCGCGCGGCACGCATGTTCGCGCACCGGCTGCGCAACGAAAGCCTGCTGGACGCCGTCGCGTCCGTCCGCACGGAGCTGTACGGCTCCCTCGGCGCCACCGGCCACGGCCACGGCACCCCCAAGGCGGTGCTCCTCGGCCTGGAGGGCGACTCGCCGCGCGAGGTGAACGTGGAGCGGGCCGACGAACGGGTGGAGGAGATCAAGGCGGAGGGCCGGCTCCGGCTGCTCGGCGAGCACGAGATCCCGTTCTCCTTCGACGACGACCTGATACTGCACCGCCGCGAGACGCTCCCCTACCACGCGAACGGCATGACGCTGTGGGCGTACGACGCCGCGGGGAAGGAACTGCTGTCGAAGACGTACTACTCCGTCGGCGGCGGCTTCGTCGTCGACGAGGACGCGGTGGGCGCGGACCGCATCAAGCTGGACGACACGGTCCTGAAGTACCCCTTCCGCACGGGCGACGAACTGCTGCGCCTGACGAAGGAGACGGGCCTGTCGATCTCCGCGCTGATGCTGGAGAACGAGCGCGCCTGGCGCACGGAGGAGGAGATCCGCTCCGGCCTGCTGGACATCTGGCGGGTGATGCAGGCGTGCGTGGCGCGCGGCATGTCCCGTGAGGGCATCCTGCCGGGCGGCCTGCGGGTGCGCCGCCGCGCCGCGGTGACGGCCCGTCAACTGCGCGCCGACGGCGACCCGTTGGCCCACTCCATGGAGTGGATCACGCTCTACGCGATGGCGGTGAACGAGGAGAACGCGGCCGGCGGCCGGGTGGTGACCGCCCCCACGAACGGCGCCGCGGGCATCATCCCGGCGGTCCTGCACTACTACATCAACTTCATCCCCGGCGCGGACGAGGACGGCGTGGTCCGCTTCCTCCTCGCGGCCGGAGCCATCGGCATGCTCTTCAAGGAGAACGCCTCCATCTCCGGCGCCGAGGTCGGCTGCCAGGGCGAGGTCGGCTCCGCCTGCTCCATGGCCGCCGGCGCCCTCGCCGAGGTGCTGGGCGGCAGCCCCGAGCAGGTGGAGAACGCCGCCGAGATCGGCATGGAGCACAACCTCGGCCTGACCTGCGACCCCGTCGGCGGCCTCGTACAGATCCCCTGCATCGAACGCAACGGCATGGCGGCGGTGAAGGCTGTCACGGCCGCCCGCATGGCCATGCGCGGCGACGGCTCCCACAAGGTCTCCCTCGACAAGGTCATCAAGACCATGAAGGAGACCGGCGCCGACATGTCGGTCAAGTACAAGGAGACGGCCCGGGGCGGGCTCGCGGTGAACATCATCGAGTGCTGAGGGGGGCGGGCCCTGACCAGCGCGTTCCTGTCCTTCCGCGCTGTCGGCCTCACTGACCACGTTGCTCGCGCTGCTGGCGCTGCTCGCGCTGAACTCGGTGGCGACGCCGGCGACGGCCGCGATGGTCGTCGCCACGGCAGGCGGGCGGCATCAGCGCCAGGAGACGGGGCTGCGGTAGCCGGCCATGCGCTCGAGGCGTCGCCAACGGGCCTGCGGGCGGCGGTTGCCATGGGCGAACGGCGGAGTGGCGACGCACTGCGCGGCGGTGCGGGCCGCCAGAACCGCGATCAGCGCGGCGAGTTCCTCGGGAGTGGGATCGCCGTGGACGATGCGGAGGTCCCCCAGGTCCATCTGCTGCCCCTTCGGCGCGCTCACTGGGGTGGGCCGCCGTGCTTGGTGCGGAGCATCCTCAGTTGGTTCGGCCGCCGCCCGTGGGGTTTCAAGGCCGCTTCACCGAGCCCGAGTCGAGCTTCCTTCGCCGAACTCCGGTCGAGTTCGGCGAAGGAAGCGACGGTGACGTGCAGGAGCGGGCGGCCTGGGGCTGGGCCCCGGAGTAATCATCGTGATCAGTCGTGAAGACTCGAAGAATTCACGAATAATCGAGGTCAGCCGACCGGCGTCTCATTGGCCGCGATGAGCCTGCGGTATTCCTTGGCGTTCAGGAGGAGGTCCTCGTCCAGCGGGTCGAAGATCATGCCGTAGACGGAGTGGAAACCCTGATAGTCGAGCTGGCAGAACTCCAGCGTTTGAGCGACCGGGGCGAGGTACTCCTCGAGGGTCCGTCGGGCGAGGCCGTCCGCGGCGTAGGTCTCCAGGGTGCTGCCGACCGTGACGGCCAGCCAAGCCTTCTTGCCCTGCAGCGCGGAGGCGGAACCGTCGAAGGTGAAGGCGAAACCGTGCACCAGCACCGCGTCGAACCAGGCCTTGAGCAGCGGGGTGACGCTGTACCAGTAGACCGGGAACTGGAGGATGACGGTGTCGTGCTCGCGCAGCAGCTCCTGCTCGCGTGCGGCATCGATCTTGAAATCGGGGTAGGTCTCGTAGAGGTCGTGGACGGTGACGTCGTCCAAGTCCTTGATCCCGGCGAGCCAGGTGGCGTTGCCACGGGATTCCGCGAGGTTCGGGTGGGCGACAATGACGAGGGTGCGATTGGTGGTCACTGATTGTTCCATTTCTCGTTTAGGACGCGAACCCGCGTGCGTCCTCACTGTCAATAGTGGCGAGCGGGTCGGCCGTGTCCGCGGTGATGCGTTCTTCTCGAGCGCTTCGAAAGGGCGATCGTTCCGGAACGAGCGGCTGTGCCTCTGTAAGTAAAGGCAGTCAGTGATCCGAGCGGTATTTATCACGCAATATTGACGGACTCGTTCCACCGGAGACCGTCCAGGTGGTGGATTTTCACGCGCACCCTCAACGCCCCGAGGGTTCGGCGCGGTCGGGATGCGTCCGGTTCGTGATCATCCGAAGCCGAGGAGTGCGCGAGGCCGGTGCGGGTTGCGGGCGTGGTGCAGGGCACCTCGGCGATCCACTCGCCCACCGCCGGCAGGCAGGTTGCCCCGGCCAGGACCGCCCGGACGTCAGCCGACTCTGTCGAAGCCCTGCCCGGCGAGACAGTGCCTGCCGCACAGGCTGAAGATCGAGCTTGGATCGACCTCACGTGTGCCGGACGTTCGCCGCTCTGGAAAATGGCCCGCAGGAGCTCAAGGGGTGAGGAGTTCGCACTCCTTGATGACCAGCACCGTTCCGTCCTCGCTGAAAACCCGACATTCTCCCTTGACGGTGACGGTGACGCCCAGCGGGACGCTTCGCACGAGCCGGAATGACTCCTTGATGCGGTGGTCAAACGGCAGCACGAAGATGGCGAGGTGGGGGCCTCCGGGGGCGTCTGACACATCCACCACCGGCGTACCATATTGGCTTTCGCCCGTTCGTATGGAGATTCCCTCAAGAGTGAGGAATTTTCCATAGTAGGCACGCTCGGCGGCGGCGCGGTCCGCGGTGAATTCGTTGTGGAGGTCTCGAATTTTCATTGGTTGCCGCCTTCTCTCTCTTGGCGTTGAGGTCTTTGGGGCCACAGGGTCACTGCCCGATGGTGTTGAGTTCGGCGATCGCCTCGTCGGGCAGTTGGAGGTCAGCCGCGGCGATGTTCTCCCGCAGGTGAGCGACGCTGGAGGTTCCGGGGATCAGCACCGTCGACGACGAGCGCCGCAGCAGCCAGGCGAGCGCCACCTGCTGCTCGGAGGCGCCGAGGCGGCGGGCGACGTCGCGCAGGGTCCGTGACCGCAGTGGGTCGAATCCACCGCCAAGGGGGAAGAACGCGGCGTAGGCG
Organism: Streptomyces sp. NPDC002306; assembly: GCF_053593435.1. Taxonomy (NCBI): domain Bacteria; kingdom Bacillati; phylum Actinomycetota; class Actinomycetes; order Kitasatosporales; family Streptomycetaceae; genus Streptomyces; species Streptomyces sp. NPDC002306. The sequence continues at coordinate 728 of NZ_JBSFCK010000013.1, read as the reverse complement.
ATGTTCTCCTCGGCGCAGCGATCGACGAGGTCGTCGTCGGCGCGGTCGGCCAGGTTGTACCGGTTCTGCACGGTGACCACGGGGGCGATGGCCTGGGCTTGGGTGAGCTGGGCGTCGGTGATCCCGCTGAGGCCGAGGTGACGGATCAGGCCCTGCTCTCGCAGGCCGGCCAAGGTGCCGAACGGCTCGGCGATGGAGGACCCGTCACCGTCGAACGCGGCCGTACGCAGGTTGACCACGTCCAGGGTCTCCAGGCCGAGGTGCCGGAGATTCTCGTGGACCTGGGCCTTGAGGTCGGCGGGGTCCAGGGAGGTGATCCAGCCGCCGTCGGCGCTGCGGCGGACGCCGACCTTGGTGACGATGTGCAGACCGGCCGGGTAGGGGTGCAGGGCATCCTTGATCAGTTTGTTGACGACAGCCGGCCCGTAGAAGTCGCTGGTGTCGATGTGGGTGACGCCGAGCTCGACCGCTGCGCGCAGCACGGCGATCGCGCGAGTGCGGTCCTTGGGCGGTCCGAAGACACCGGGACCGGTCAGCTGCATCGCGCCGTATCCCATCCGAGTGATGCTCAGGTCGTCGGCGAGGGACAACTTCTGCGGGGCGGGGATACTCTCTCGGGTCTGTTCGCGGCATCGTCGTGGACCGCTCGGCGCGTCCATCGGGTAAGTCTCCGTAAGTGCGGCGGAGGCAGGGACGCGGTCGGGTGGCCAGGGGCGCGCGCCCCTGGC
>NZ_JBSFCK010000012.1:0-231378 GCF_053593435.1 Streptomyces sp. NPDC002306 | reverse complement strand
CTTTTTGCGGCTTCCTTTCCCCCTTCCCGCCCCGGTTTTTCCCGGCCGTGCGGGCGCGCGATCGCGCACACCCCACGCGCTTGTTGGCCCCCGCCCGGCGGCACCGGCGGTCAGGCAGGGCGTCTCCATCGACGGCTGAGTGATCGCGCGATCGCGCGGCCAGACGGCCCGTCTCTGCCGGAGGCTCGACGGCTCAGGCGTCCCGCAGGCTCAGGCGTCCGGTGTGCTCAGGCGTCCGGCGGCACGGTCTCCGTCTCCCGGGACCAGACTCCGGGTGTCCAGGCGCAGGCGCCAGGCGTTACGCCGGTGCACGGCCGCCAGTTCTGACTCCAGCGGGGACGGCGGGATCGCGAGCACCGGGCAGGTGGCGTGCGCCAGGCAGTAACGGCTGATCGAGCGTGAGCACGCCCGGTGCCACTGACTGCGCTGTCCCGCGCCGACGACCAGCACGTCGTTCGCGCCGTCGGCGGTCTCCACCAGGGCGGGCCCGGGGGTGCCGCGCGCGACCAGGGCGCGCATCCCGACGCCGGGCCCGGCGTCGCCGAACACGTCGTCCAGGATGGCGAGCAGCCGCTCCCGGGCCAGGAACTGCCACTGGTCGGCCGTCTCGCTCGGCACCGGGTGCCGCAGCGCGGAGAGTTCCCCGCCGGGCGGCTCCCAGGCCAGCACCGGCCAGAGCTCGGCGTCGCGCCGCCGCGCCTCCTCGACGGCCCGGCGCAGGGCGGTGAGGCTTCCGGGCGAACCGCTCACCCCCACCACGACCCGGGCGGCCGTGGGGCCCTCGAACGCGGTGGGGCCCTCGGAACCAGACATGACTTCACCGTTCTTCGCAGGCGCCCGCGGTGCACTGCCGCGGGCATCCTCGGGGTCGGACGCTTCCATCTCACCCCCGATCCGAGGGTCGCGGCCAGTCCGTCCGGCGCTTCTTGGCGCACTTCTGACGGCCGTCGCGGGGCCCGTCCGCCGCTCGCGTCAGCAACCCGTCAGCGTCGGCCCGCTCGCCGTCAGCATCGCGTCATGAGCCGCCCGCACCCAGGGTGACCCGGGCATAGCGTCGACGACGAGCCCCGGTCCGCCTCCCCGCGTCGGGGCCGAACCACCTGAGTCACCTGAACCACCTCGGATCCTCCAGGAGGCATCCCATGGCAGACATCCAGTGCGACGACGACCCGGAACCTTCCGAACGGTTCCCGGCCGGACCACTGTTCGTTCCGGTCCGGCCGGGACCAGAAGGCTGCGCGACCAGGCTGTTCCGCACCCCCCTCGGTGACCGTACGGCGGTCGGCTTCACCTCCGTGCGCAGGCTGACCGCGACCCTCGGCCCCGGGCAGCCGTGGATCCGGCTCTCCGGTTCCGCCCTGCGGGCGCTGACGGCGCCGCTGGGCGTCACCGCCATCACGGTGGATCCCCCGTTCTCGGCGCCGTCCCCCGCCCCCCGTCCCGGTCGCGTCCGTCGCCCCGGTCTTCGCCCCGCGGATCGGTTGAAGGAGTACGCACGATGACGACCGTCGAAGAACCCGCTGTCTCCGCCGCGGAGGCCCTGTCCGTGTGGCCCGCCTCCACGACCGAGCGCCGCCCCGGCGCCCTCGCGGTCGGCGGAGTACTCCTCGCCGAGATCGCCGAACGCTTCGGCACCCCCGTCTACGTCCTCGACGAGGGCGAGGTGCGTGAGCGCTGCCGCACCTACCGCGACGCGTTCCCCGACGCCGAAGTGCTTTACGCGGCCAAGGCGTTCCTGTGCCGTGCCATGGTCAACTGGACCGCCGAGGAGGGACTCGGTCTCGACGTCTGCTCGGCCGGCGAGCTGGAACTCGCGGTCACCACCGGCTTCCCGCCGGAGCGGATCGTCCTGCACGGCAACGCCAAGAGCCCGCGCGACCTGGAGACCGCCCTGCGTCTCGGTGTCGGCCGCATCGTGATCGACAGCCCGTCGGAGATCGCGCGGCTGGCGGCGGCGGTCGGACCCGGCGGCCGGCAGAAGGTCATGGTCCGGGTGGTGCCCGGGATCAGCGCGGGCGGCCACGAGAAGATCCGCACCGGTACCGACGACCAGAAGTTCGGACTGTCCATCTCCGACGGATACGCCCAGCACGCCATCGCCCGCATCCTCGACCAGCCGCAGCTCGAACTGACCGGCCTGCACTGCCACCTGGGCTCGCAGATCACCAGCGTCAAGCCCTACCTCGCCGCCGTGCGCCGCATGGTCGGCCTGATGGCCCGGCTGCGCGAGCAGCACGGCATCGTCCTGCCCGAACTCGACCTGGGCGGCGGTCACGGCATCGCCTACCTTCCCGGCGAACAGGCACTGGACATCACCGCGCTGGCCCGCAAGGTCCGCGGCGAACTGGCCGGAGCGTGCGCGTCGGCCGGGCTGCCCGTCCCGCGCCTGATCATCGAGCCGGGCCGCGCCATCGCGGGTCCGGCGGGCGTCGCGATCTACCACGTCCTGTCCGTCAAGCGCACCGGTGAGCACACCTTCGTGGCCGTGGACGGCGGCATGAGCGACAACCCGCGCCCCGCGCTGTACGGCGTGCGGTACGCCCCTCGTCTCATCGGCCGCCACAGCACCGAGGCGCCGGCCCCGGTGACGGTCGTGGGCCGGCACTGCGAGGCGGGCGACGTCCTGGCCGCGGACGTCGAACTCCCCGGTGACCTACGCCCCGGAGACCTGCTGGCCGTGCCCGTGGCCGGCGCGTATCACCTGTCCATGGCCTCCGGCTACAACATGGTCGGCCGTCCGCCGGTGGCCGCCGTGCACGCCGGACACGCGCGGCTCCTCGTACGCCGCGAGTCCCTGGACGACCTCCGCAGCCGCGACGTGGGCCTGTAGCCCACGCCTTCGCCGGGGCGGCGGGAGGCTTCGCCCGCCTTCCGCCGCCCCCCTGCGGTCCGCTCCGTAATGTTCGTCCGTACAGCCGAAAGTTTCGCTCGGTCGCCCCGAAAGAACGTGCCTGCCTGGCGACTTGGGGGACCGGTACCCGATGATCTCCGGTGCTGGTCCGACGCCACCCCGACTCCACCCCGACCCGTGAACCCGCCGGGTCGGGGTGGACTGCTGTCCGGCGCGTCCCGGCGCCGCGAGCCTCCCCGGTGGCCCGGGGTGCGCCCTGGAAAGCCAACCGTCGCGAATTCCGGTGGAGTTGGCGACGGATTCGCCACGTACAAGGGGTTGCCACCCGTCGGAGGCTGTCTCTAGGGTGCGGCAGCAGCGAAGGTTTCCGAGTTGGCGTCGAAACTTTCGGACCCGGACGGTCAGGGCGTGCCGTCCCGTACCCAAGGAGCGCATCATGGGCGACCCGGCACTGTCCCGCCGCGGCTTCCTGGCGGTCTCCGCCGCTGCCGGTCTGGGCATGACGGCACTGAGCGGCTGCGGCGGAGACTCGGACAAGGGGTCGTCGGGGACGACCACGATCGAGTGGTGGAACATCTCCACCACCCAGCCCACCAAGGGCGTCTGGGCGGCCCTCGCCAAGCAGTTCGAGGCGCAGAACCCCAAGGTGAAGGTGAAGATCGTCCAGCTGGAGAACGACGCCTACAAGTCGAAGATGACGGCGCTGACCGCCTCCGGGAAGCTGCCGGACATCTTCCACACCTGGGGCGGGGGTGTCCTCAAGCAGCAGGTCGACGCCGGACTCGTCGAGGACGTCACCGACAGCACCAAGGCGTGGGCCGACGGGCTGCTGCCCGTGGCCAAGCAGCCGTACCTGCTCGACGACAGGACGTACGGCATCCCGTTCGACATCGGCATGATCGGCTTCTGGTACAACAAGGCACTGTTCCAGCAGGCAGGCCTCACCGCGCCGCCGACCACCTGGAGCGGCTTCCTCGACGCCGTGCGCAAGCTGAAGTCCGCCGGCATCACCCCCCTCGCCCTCGCGGGCAAGGAGAAGTGGCCCGGCATGTACTACTGGGCCTACCTGGCGATGCGCACCGCCGGGATCGACGCCCTGCGAAAGGCCGACGAGGACAAGGACTTCACCGGGGCCGGATTCGTCACGGCCGGCGGCCACCTGAAGGAACTCGTCGACCTCCAGCCGTTCCAGAAGGGCTTCCTCGGCGCCGCCTACTCCACCCCCACCGGCCAGGCCGCCACGGTCGGCAACGGCAAGGCGGCGATGGAGCTCATGGGCCAGTGGGCTCCGGTCGTCGAGGCCGACGCGGGCAAGGGCCTCGGCGCGGACCTCGGCTTCTTCCCGTTCCCGGCGGTCGAGGGCGGCCGGGGCACGATCACCGAGGTGTTCGGCGGAGGGGGCGGCCACGCTCTGCGCAAGGGCGCCCCGCAGGCGGCCGTCGACTTCCTGAAGTTCTTCGCCTCCCGGGCGACGGACCAGGAACTGGTCAAGAAGACCGGGGTGCTGCCGGTGGTGCCGGCCGCCGAGAGCGTCCTCACCGACCCCAACCTCAAGGCCGTACAGGCGCAGTTGAAGAGTGCCACCGGCTTCCAGCTCTATCTCGACCAGGCGTACGCGCCCGCCGTCGGCCAGGAGGTCAACGACAGCGTGGCCGCGCTCATCGCCGGTTCCAAGTCCCCCGAGCAGGTCGCGCAGGCGATCACGAAGACCGCGAAGGAAGAGCAGTAGTCCGCGATGACCTCCACCTTCCTCCCGGACAAGCGGTCGGGACCGGACCTCGTCCCCCCGCCCCCGACCGCCGCCTCGGCCCGGGGGCGGGCCCGGCGGCGGCTGGTGAACTGGCTCACCGCGGTCGGCTTCCAGGTGCCCGCGCTGGTCCTGTTCATCGGTCTCGTCCTGCTGCCGATGCTGTTCGCGCTGTACGCCGCCTTCTTCCGCTGGGGCGGCTTCGGCATGCCGTCCGACTACACCGGCGCGGACAACTTCACCCGGCTCTTCGAGGACCCGGTGTTCCTGGGGGACCTCTGGCGCTGCCTGGTCCTGGTCGGCCTCTCGGTCGCCCTGCAACTGCCGTTCGCGCTCGCCATGGCGGTGCTGCTCAACCAGCGGCTGCGCGGCCGGGCCGTCTACCGGATGCTGTTCTTCGCACCGTACGTCCTGTCCGAGGCCATCACCGGCGTGCTGTTCAGCATGATCTTCGCCCCGGACGACGGACTCGCCGACCACGTGCTGGGCGCCGTCGGCCTCGACCGGCTGGGCGGTGAGTGGTTCGCCGACCCCTCCTGGGTCATGGCGACCCTCTTCCTCGTCATGACGTGGAAGTACTTCGGCTTCCACATGATGCTCTACCTGGCCGGACTCCAGTCCATCCCGGCCGAGTTGACGGAAGCGGCGCTGATCGACGGCGCCGGACCCTGGCAGCGCTTCCGCAACGTCACCCTGCCTCTGCTCGCGCCCACCCTGCGCATCAGCGTCTTCCTGTCCGTCATCGGCGCCATCCAGCTGTTCGACCTGGTGTGGGTGGTCACCCAGGGCGGCCCCGACCACCACTCCGAGACGATGGCCGTCACCATGTTCCAGTTCGGCTTCAAGCGCTACCAGGTGGGCTACGCCAGCGCGATCAGCGTGGTCATGTTCGGCATCTGCCTCGTCTTCGCCCTCACCTACCAGCGGTTCGTGCTCCGCCGCGACCTCGAAGGGGCCACCACGACGATGAGGGGGGACGGCAAGTGACCCGCAAGACCCTGCGCACCCTGCCCCTGCACCTGACCCTGGTCGCCGTCGGCGCGGTGATGGTCGTCCCCCTGCTGTACGCGGTCCTGTCCGGCTTCAAGTCCACCGACGAGCTCTCCCGCAACCCGTTCGGACTGCCCGACCGGTGGCTGACCGGGAACTACACCGACATCCTGCGCGCGGGCGACTTCTGGCGGCTGCTCGGCAACAGCACGCTGATCGCGGTGCTGACGACCGTGCTGGTGGTCGCCGTGTCCGCGCTCGCGGCCTTCTCCTTCGCCCGGTTCGCCTTCCGGGGGCGCGAGGCGCTGTTCACCCTGTTCACGATGGGGCTGATGTTCCCCTTCGCGGTGGCGGCGCTGCCGCTGTTCCTGCTGCTGCGCTCGCTGGACCTGCTGGACAACCCGCTGGGCGTGATCCTCCCGCAGGCCGCCTACGGGCTGCCGATGACGATCATCATCCTGCGCGGATTCTTCCGGCAGATACCCGGCGAGCTGGAGGAGGCGGCGACCCTCGACGGGTGCAGCCCGTTCGGCTTCTTCTGGCGGGTGCTGCTGCCCATGGCGCGGCCCGCGCTCGGCACCGTCTCGGTGCTCGCCGTGGTCACCAGCTGGAACAACTTCTTCCTGCCGCTGCTGGTGTTCACCGACAGCACCTGGTGGACCCTGCCCATCGGTGTGCAGCAGTTCCAGGGCCAGTACTCCGCGGAGTACGCCCGCGTCTTCGCCTATCTCGTCCTGGCCATGGTCCCGGCCCTGGCCTTCTACTCCGTCGCCGAGCGTCAGCTCGTCGGCGGCCTCACCGCGGGGGCGACGAAGGGCTGACCCGCGCCCACGGACGTACGACCGCTCGCCCACAGCCCCGACCGTGGGGGCCCTCCTGTCACAGCACGTCCGGAGGGCTACGGTGTGTGATCGCCGCCGGACATGCGTCGGGGCCGGTTCGCAGGGAGTCTGCGGTCCGGCCCCTCATGTCGTCGGGCGGCGCGCCGTGCCGCCCGATGGCGGCCCCGGAGGGCCTCGGGAACTGTTCTAGGCGGCCGTCACGACCCTGGCGCTCTCCAGCGGGCGGTGCGGAGCGATGATCTGGCCGTCCGGCAGGAGCTCACCGGTGTCCTCGAAGAGCAGGACGCCGTTGCACAGCAGGCTCCAGCCCTGCTCCGGGTGGTGCGCCGTGAGGCGGGCGGATTCCCGGTCGGCGGAGTCGGCTGTCGGGCACGCTGGCTGGTGCTGGCACATGGGTGGGATCTCAGTCTCTGTTGTGGTCATGTCCGTCCCCCGTGGCGATAAGTCGGTCGGAACCCAGTGTTGCCCCACGGGCGTCAATCCGCAGGGATTTCCGTGCACCGCTTCTTACAGGTTGATGACGCATCACTCCGGCGGACGGTTCATTCCAACTGCACGGTCCCTTCGGGTGGTTCGAAGTGGCCGTACAGGGCTAGTCCCTGTGGGTCGAAGGGCGATTTCCGGCTCGTACGAGCGCATTGCGGCTCTTAGGAGCGCAAGGTTCCGGTCCGCCCTGCCCAGAGTAGTCAAGGGCGCCCGCGCCGCGGCCTATTGACACCGGAAACACACTTGTACCCCGCCGGTCCCGAATTCCGGGGGCCGACGGGGTACGGAAGCGGAGGCGGACCCGGTGGTCAGGCCGGCTGGCTCAGCAGCGGCGCCGATGTGGCCCGATGGGTCAGCACCGGGAGCAGTTCGGCGACCCGGTGCGGCCGGTGGGCCGCGATGCCGGGCGGGGCCGGCGCCAGCGGGACCAGCAGGTCCGTGGCGGCGGGATGTCCTTCGGCGCCGTCCGCGGCGCAGTCGCCGTGCAGCCACAGCGTGAGCATGTACAGGCCCGGCACGGACAGCAGGCGCGCCTGGTAGGGCTGCTGCACCGTCTCGGCCTGGCGCAGCGCCCGCTCGGTGGAGGCGATGTACGGCCCCTCGAAGAAGTGCGAGAAGGCCCAGCCGTCGGGGGTGAGCCTGGTCTCGGCCGCGGCCACCGCGCGGTCGCCGCAGCGGATCAGGAACCGCCAGCCCGCCAGCCGGGTGGCGGACACGCCTTCGGGGGTGATCCGGTCCAGTACGTGGACGGGGAGCGGGAGTTCGGGCGTCGCGGGTCCCTGGGCGGTGCGCAGGGAGGGGGTTCGGGCTTCGCGGACCGCGGTGGGGGAACCGAGTGCCGTGAGGACGGAGCGGAGGGCTGGCGCGGGAGCCGGGGGAACTTGCAGCGGCATGGTGGGTCGCCTCTCATTCGACAGGCACGGTGGCGCGACGGCGGGGCTGTGCGGCGTGGGGCGGCGCGGACGGCGTTGTCAGCTCGCGGGTCGGAGAGGCAGGGGCCGGGGTCTGTGAAACCAGGGGTGCGGGTGTGCCTGCCGTTCGTCACCTCGACGACAGATTCCTTCGACCGTGGGCGCCAACCTTCTCCGCCTTGTTTCGCGGAGTTTATACGACGAGCGTTCACCCTGTGTTTCGTCTAGCCGTTTCCCGCGGTTTCGGCAAGGGTTCATTCGGCCGACAATACGCGGGAATCATCCCGATTCCCGGCCCGCTGCGCGGCGGTGACCTCGGCTTATGCGTGTGCAGCGGTCGGCCAATTCTCGTCGGCGTTTTTCACGAGGGGAACGGGGTACTCGGCGATCCGCACTGTTTCATGCCTCGTGAATGTGCCGCCGGTCACTTCCGACCAATGTAGCGGCTGCCCGGCCCGGAGGAGGCGTTATCGATCGCTTCCGCTGGGCATCATTCCCACCGGACCCAGGACACCGGCGGTCGGATTCACCGGGCCGCCCCGCCTAGGAGGGACGCTTCCATGGGGGAAAAGGTCGCGGCAGGTCGGTTCGACCTGTCCGATCGCCAGCAGTACCGCGACAAGCTCCGGCGGTGCCTGGCGGGGCTGGAGCGGCTTCTGGAGGAGAAGCGGTTCGATCGCCCGAAGAACCTCATGGGGCTGGAGATCGAACTGAATCTTCTCGGAGCCGACGGCATGCCAAGAATGCTCAATGCGCAGGTGCTCGAACGGATCGCGAGCCGCGATTTCCAAACAGAACTCGCCATGTTCAATCTGGAAGTGAACATAGCTCCCCATCGGCTGGGCGGGCGGGTATTCGACCGGCTCGCCGAGGAACTCCGTACGTCCCTGGCATATGCCGACCGTAAAGCGGGCGAACTCGACGCCGGAATCGTGATGATCGGCATTCTGCCGACGCTCGACCGGGACGACCTGGTGTCCTCGAACCTCTCCGACGTCGACCGCTACACCCTGCTCAACGACCAGATCGTGGCCGCCCGCGGGGAGGACTTCGCGCTCGACATCGACGGCGTCGAGCACCTCACCTGCACGTCCAAGTCCATCGCCCCCGAGGCCGCCTGCACCTCCGTCCAACTGCATCTCCAGGTCACCCCGGGCCGTTTCGCCGACGTGTGGAACGCCGCGCAGGCCGTCGCCGCCGCACAGATCGCCGTCGGCGCCAACTCGCCCTTCCTGTTCGGCCGCGAACTGTGGCGCGAGTCCAGGCCCCCGCTGTTCCAGCAGTCCACCGACACCCGCCCGCCCGAACTCCAGACCCAGGGCGTGCGACCGCGGACCTGGTTCGGCGAGCGGTGGATCTCCTCGGCGTTCGACCTTTTCGAGGAGAACCTGCGCTACTACCCGGCCCTGCTGCCCATCTGCGACGACGAGGACCCGCTCGACGTCCTGGACGCGGGCGGTATCCCGAACCTGGGCGAACTGGTCCTGCACAACGGCACGGTGTACCGCTGGAACCGCCCCGTCTACGGCATCGCCGACGGACTGCCGCACCTGCGGGTGGAGAATCGGGTCCTGCCCGCCGGACCCACCGTCACCGACGTCCTGGCCAACGCCGCCTTCTACTACGGCGTGGTGCGCGCCCTGGCCGAGGAGCCGCGGCCGGTGTGGACCCGGCTGCCGTTCGAGGCGGCCGCCGCCAACTTCGACGCCGCGTGCCGCTATGGCATCGACGCCCGCCTCGAGTGGCCCCGGCGCGGCAGGCTGGGCGGCACGACCGAGGTCGACGCCGTCGGTCTCGTACGCGACGAACTGCTGCCGCTCGCCGAGGCGGGACTCGACGCCTGGGGTGTCGAACCCGCCGACCGCGACCTGTATCTGGGCGTGATCGAAGAGCGCTGCCGGCGGCGGACCAACGGCGCGTCCTGGCAGGCGGCCACCTTCCACCGGGCCCTGGAGAAGGGCCTGTCCCGGGAGGCCGCGCTCGCCGCCACCACCCGGCGGTACCGCGAGCTGACGCTGCTCGGGGAGCCCGTGCACACCTGGCCGGTGGGACTGCCGGAGCCGGTGCCGCTGGGCTGAGAGCGGCGACGGCCCGGCCCGCCTCGGCCTCGTCGCGGGCCCCGGTGCGCGCCGCGGGCGGGACTCCGGGTTCCGCCGGCGCGCGCCGCCCGCGACCGGGCGGGCCGCGAGGGCCGTCCCCCGGCGGTGAGCGCGGGGACGGGGGGCGGCCGCGTCCGCTCCGCGACGATCGGGCAAGCTGTGACCTCCCATGACAGTGGTGCCGCTGCCTGGAGAGCCTCGTGCCGGACGACGGCGCACGGCGGACGAAGGGCAGGCACGCCCCGTACGGAGTCCGTCCCCCGACGGCCTGTCGCGCACGATCCTCGCGACCTCTTTGGAGACCCTGGCGATGACGGGCGGGGAGCGGGATCACCCAACGGAGGCAGGTGTGCAGGTGGAGACGGGCTCGGTGGCCGATTCCTTTCCGCAGGAGCGGCCCACGCGGCGCATTCTCCGGGACGAGACGCTGCTCGTACTGGCGCTCTCGCTCGGTGCGAGTGGTGTGTCCGCCTTGATCAGTTTTGTCGGATCGGTCACCAAGCCAGGGGGGCTCAAGGACCAGGCGGCCACGCTCAACGCCTCGGCCGCACCCGGCCGTCCCTGGCTGGATCTCGCCTGGCAGCTCTTCGGCATCGCCTCGGCGCTGGTGCCGGTCGCGCTCGTCGCCCACTTCCTGCTGCGCGAGGGCCAGGGCCTGCGCACCCTCGGCTTCGACCGCACCCGGCCCTGGCCCGACCTGGGCCGCGGGGCGGGCGTCGCGGCCGTGATCGGCAGCACCGGGATCGCGTTCTACCTCGCCGCCCGCGGCCTGGGCTTCAACCTCACGGTGGTGCCGGAGGCGCTGCCCGACGTGTGGTGGAAGTACCCGGTGCTGATCCTCTCGGCGATGCAGAACGCGATCCTCGAGGAAGTCATCGTCGTCGGCTATCTGCTCCGCCGGCTGGGCCAGTTGGGCTGGACCCCGGGTACCGCGCTGGTCGCCAGTTCCGTACTGCGCGGCTCCTACCACCTCTACCAGGGCATCGGCGGCTTCGTCGGCAACATGGTGATGGGCGTCGTGTTCGTCTACCTCTACCGGCGCTGGGGCCGGGTGGGGCCCCTGGTGGTGGCGCACTCGCTGCTCGACATCGGGGCGTTCGTCGGGTACGCGCTTCTCGCGGGCAAGGTGGGCTGGCTGCCGACGGCGTGAGCCGCCGAGCGGGGGCCCGCGCCAGGGTCGGTCAGGCGAACAGTTCGCCGTCGATGACGGTGACCGCGCGGCCGCTCAGCAGCGTGCGGTCACCCCGCAGCTCGGTGCGGACGCGGCCGGACCGGGGCGAGGCCTGGAGACCGGTGAGGTCGGCGCGGCCGAGGCGTTCGGACCAGAAGGGGGCCAGGGCGGTGTGGGCGCTGCCGGTCACCGGGTCCTCGTCGATGCCGACGTTCGGGAAGAAGCACCGGGAGACGAAGTCGTAGCCCCGGGCGGGGTCCTCGGCGCGGGCGGTGGCGATGACACCGCGCGACGAGTAGGCGGCGAGGGCACGGTGGTCGGGCTTCAGGGCGTGAATGGTCTTCTCGTCCGGGAGTTCGAGGAGCAGGTCGCCGACGTTCGGGCCGGTGTCGAAGGCCGCGAGCGGCGTGGCGCCGAGGGCCTCGGCGACCCCGTCCGGGAGTTCGACGGGCGTCACCGGGGAGGTGGGGAAGTCCAGCGTGATCGAGCCGTCCTCGCAGGGCGTGGCGATCAGGACGCCACTGCGCGTGGCGAACCGGACGGGGCTGCGGTGGCCGCCCGCGGTGTGCAGTACATGGGCGGTGGCGAGCGTGGCGTGGCCGCACATCGCGACCTCGGTGGCGGGCGTGAACCAGCGCAGCGCCCAGTCGGCCTCGCCGCCCGGGGGCAGCGGGTGGGCGAACGCCGTCTCGGCGTGGTTGACCTCCAGGGCCACCTTCTGGAGCCACTCGTCGTCCGGGAAGGCGTCCAGGAGCAGCACTCCGGCCGGGTTGCCGGCGAAGGGGCGGTCGGTGAAGGCGTCGACGATGAGGATGCGCATACCTCGACGCTAGGGCCCCGGCCCCCGGCGGACCAAGGCCAATCGCCCGCGACTGGATCGTGTTCGACACCGGGACCGGGACGGGCCGGGCGACCGGCCGGTCGACGGGTGGGCTGACAGGGTCCGGGGTTCGGGGTGCGTCGGGCGGGTGACGGGTTCGCGTCGGGATGGCCGAGGCGCTTGCTCCGGGGCGGCGACGGGTTCGCGTGGGGCCGGGGTGGGTCGGTTGACGGTTCGTCCCGGGTGGGTCGACGGTTCGCCCTCGGGTCCGGGGTGGCTCGGCTGCTGGGTTAACCCCGGGGCGGTCGACGGTTCGCGTCGGGATGGCCGACGGGCTTGCTCCGGGGCGGCGACGGGTTCGCCTCGGGTGGGCTGACGAGTTCGCGGCGGGTCGGCTGACGAGTTCGCTCCGGGACGGTTGGCTGTTCGTGTCGGGCGGCCGACGGGCTTGCTCCAGGACGGTTGAGTGGTCGCGTCGGGACGGTCGACGGGCTCGCTCCGGGCCGGCCGACGGGTTGGGGCCGGGGCGGGATGGACACCCGGCTCGCGCAGGGTCGGCGCTCGGCGGACAGCGGCCCGGCGCGCGACGGGCAGCACGGTCTCCTGCCCGACCGGCAGCGGGTCAGCGCTCGACGGGCAGCACGGCCCGGTGCCCGCTGGACAGAACCGCTCGGCGGCCGACGGCAGCGGCTCAGCACCCGACGGGCGTAAGCGGTGGGCCGCGCCCGACCGGCGACGGGCGGGCGGCGCCCCGCCGGCTTCCACCCCAGGCTCCGATCGACCCGACGCGGCCGACGACCGGACCCGGTCATACGGCGCTGAACTCGGCTCCCGGGCAACATGGTTGATCACGCGGAGCCGTACAGCCGCGCCGCCGTGACCGGCGACGAGGGCGATCGAGCGGCGCGGACGTCGAACGATGCCGGAAACCGCTCCGACGCCACGCGAACGGCAGGGACCGGCGGTGGTGCCCACGCGCGTGCCGCCGGTCGCCCCGAGGCAGGCCCGGGACACCGACAGGGCCCACGCGTCGCGGTGCCGTCAGGGCCCCGCGTCAGGACCGGGCGAGGACGCAGAACTCATGCCCCTCCGGGTCGGTCAGGCACGTCCACGGGACGTCGCCCTGGCCGACGTCGAGGTCGGTGGCGCCGAGGGCCCGCAGCCGGGTCACCTCCGCCTCCTTGTCGTCACCGGGGCACGGCACCAGGTCGAGGTGAACGCGGTCCGGCACGGTCTTCACGCCAGGCGTGCGGAGGAATTCGAGATACGGGCCGACACCCGTGGCGGAACGCAACACCGCGTGATCGTCGGTCACCTGGTGCGTGTTCCAGTCCGTCGCCTCGCCCCAGAACCGGGCCATGGCCCGCGGATCGGCGCAGTCGACCACCACCGCGGCGATCGGCCCGGTGTCCCGGTAGACCTCCCGGGGTTCCAGCACGCAGAACTCGTTGCCCTCGGGGTCGGCGAGGACCGTCCACGGCACGTCGCCCTGGCCCACGTGGGCGGGCTTGGCGCCGAGAGCCTGGAGGCGTGCGACCAACTCCGCCTGATGGGCCGCCGAGGTGGTGGCGAGATCGAGGTGCACACGGTTCTTCGTCGTCGTCCTGGCTTCCGGGACGGCGATGACGTCGACGCAGACGGTGACCGGGTCCAGCCAGTCGAAGCCTGCGGGTTGAACGGCGGTCGCGCCCGGGCCCGAACTGGAGGCGCCCCAGCCGAGCGCCTCCGCCCAGAACCGGCCGACCGCCGGGTCATCAAGGGCCTTGATGTTCACCTGAACAGGTCGCAGTGCCATGCCCGCGATCGTATGCGCCCGCTCCGCGACGACCTCCGCAGCCGGCGTCGCCGAAATCCGGCCACCCGTTCGGAAGAGGCTTGTCGCGACGACTGTTCCGATATATCGTTGAAGCATCGCGACTGATCGACGACTGGATGGAGTGATGGCGATGCGTTCCCACGGATTCGAGCGTGGACATGGACACGACGGCCCCTCCCGGCGTGGCCGGGGTGGCTTCGAGGGGCGGCGTGCGGCTTTCGGGCCCTTCGGTCCCGGTGGTCCCGGGTTCGGTCCCGGCGGCCCCGGCTTCGGTCCCGGCGGCCCCGGGCCCTGGGGAGGCCGGGGGCGTGGCGGGGCCCGGGGGAGGGCGCGGCGAGGTGACGTGCGTGCCTCGATCCTGGCCCTGCTCAAGGACCGGCCCATGCACGGCTACGAGATGATCCAGGAGATCGCCGAGCGCAGCGGCGGGGCGTGGAAGCCCAGCCCCGGTTCGGTGTACCCGACCCTCCAACTGCTGGAGGACGAGGGCCTGATCGTCAGTGAGAGCGAGGGCGGCAAGAAGTTGTTCTCGCTCACCGAGGCGGGCCGCGCGGCCGCCGACGAAGGCGCCGACGCGCCGTGGGAGGAGGCCTCGCGCGGAGTCGACTGGGAGGCCCTCACCGAGATCCGCCAGGCCGGCTTCGGTCTGATGGAGGCCTTTGGCCAGGTCTGGAAGACCGGCAGCAAAGAGCAGCGCGAGAAGGCGCTGACGGTCATCAACGACGCCCGTAAGAAGCTGTACCTGATCCTCGCCGAAGAGGACTAGGGCAGGCCTTGAGGCCGACGGCCGAGCGGACGTCATGGACGTCATGCGGGACGACGACATGGGCGCCCGGTGGTATCGCTCCGCCGGGCGCCTCTCCGTGCGCCCTCAGGTCACCAGACCGACGAGCTTGCGCAGCGACTCGTCGAGTGCCGCTGTGGCCGAGTCCTTGAGCTTGCCCGCCATCAGGGAGACGGCGGCACCGGTGAACTCGCCGTCGATGCGGACCGTGGTGCCGTCGCCCTCGGGAGTGAGCGTGTAGCGGGTGGCCACGGTCACCGCCATCGGGCCCTTGCCGCGGATGGCGAGAACGCGGGCCGGCTCCACTTCCTCGACGGTCCACTCGACCTCCGCCGGGAAACCCATCAGCTTCATGTTCTCCTGGAACGTGGCGCCGACCTCGAGGGTCTCCGGGCCGCCCTTGGGGAAACTGGTGTGGGTCGCGTTCCACTCGCCGTAGGCGGACCAGTCCGTGAGCCGCGCCCACACCTCCTCGGCGGGGGCCTGGATGCGTGCCTCCGCGCTGACTTCGGCCATGCGACCACCTCTTCGTGTCGGGCTACGATGTCGCGGAACGTAGCCGTAGGGGCCCGAACATTCAATACTGATGAACAGTCAGGGTGTGGGTGACGGTGCCGGGGGATCCGGTCCGTCCGTCCGCCCGCCGGGGCGTACGCCCGGTGTACATGGTGCCTGCCGTCGACCGCGGGCGGTGCGACCGGCCGGCATCCGCTCTCCC
Source organism: Streptomyces sp. NPDC002306 (assembly GCF_053593435.1). Classification (NCBI taxonomy): domain Bacteria; kingdom Bacillati; phylum Actinomycetota; class Actinomycetes; order Kitasatosporales; family Streptomycetaceae; genus Streptomyces; species Streptomyces sp. NPDC002306. The sequence continues at coordinate 216,143 of NZ_JBSFCK010000012.1, read as the reverse complement.
TGTCGGCCGCTCGCGCGAGGGGTGTGGGGCAAGGCGGCGCGCGCCGCGCGGGGAGGAACGGCGTGATGTCATCCGTAGGGAGGAGATTTCGGCCCGCGGTGTCCACTCTGCGTGGGACGTGAAGATGCTTCGCGCCGGGGATGCCCGGATCCGCCGGGGCTGATGAGCTAGGAGATGTGCAACCCCGTATTCCCCGGCAGTCGATCAGTGAGCAGAGCGTCCGGCACGCCGACGGCGCGGCCGTGCTGAGCGCCGAGCTGGCGGCGGTGGTCGCAGGTGCCCGGCGCAGAGCGCAGCGGGACGGGGACCGCCAGATCGACACCGCCCATCTGCTGCACTCCCTGCTGGAGTCCGATCCCGAGGCGCGCGCCGTTTTCGACGAGGGACCGCAGATGGCCCGGCTGCTCGGCTATCTCGTCCAGCGCAGCATCGGCTACGGCCTGCGCTGGCAGGGTGCGGTCGAGGCGTCGGACGCGCTGCCGACGCCGCCCGCGCTGTCCCCGGTGACGGAGTCCGCGACCGAGGGGTTCTCGCCGCTGGCCGCCGGCGCCATGGGTCACGCCTGCGAGCGCGCGGCGCTGCGCGGCGGCGAACCGGCCCGCTGCGTCGACCTGCTCGCGGCGATCGTCCTCGACCCGCAGGCCCGCGCGGTGGAGGTGCTGGCCCGCGCCGGGGTCGACCCGCGTGAGGTGGCCGCCCGTATCGACAGCGGCCTGGGGGAGTACGCCGGAGGTGCCGAGACGGCGTGGTGAGCCCGGTCCCGCCGGGGTGTGTCCGCCCGCGGGGACTTGCCGCTGAGTCTGCTGAGGGGGCGTCGACAGGGGTTCTGGCGGCCGGTCCGCCGGGTTCGCGCCGTGTCCGGGTGGGCGTCGCGTGCGGGTCCAGCCGGTGAGACAGGTGTCATCCGAGGTGACGCTCCTGTCGTCGCCTGCCATCATGTGCCGGTGCATATGTCGGAGAGCGGCCCGAGCGGCCAGGGAAAGGGCGCGGGGCTGAGTCTCGCGCTCGCGTCGGCGCTGGCCTTCGGGGGATCCGGAGTCGCGGCCAAGCCGCTGATCGAAGCGGGCCTCGACCCGCTGCACGTGGTGTGGCTACGGGTCGCCGGCGCCGCCCTGCTGATGCTGCCCCTCGCCGTACGCCATCGCGCGCTGGTGCGCCGCCGGCCCGCGCTGCTCGCCGGGTTCGGCCTGCTCGCCGTGGCCGGTGTCCAGGCCTGCTACTTCGCCGCGATCTCACGGATACCCGTCGGGGTGGCGCTGCTCGTCGAGTACCTCGCGCCCGCCCTGGTCCTCGGGTGGGTGCGCTTCGTGCAGCACCGGCCCGTGACGCGTGCCGCCGCGCTCGGTGTGGCCCTGGCGGCCGGGGGGCTCGCCTGCGTCGTCGAGGTGTGGGCGGGCCTCGGCTTCGACGCGCTCGGACTGTTCCTCGCGCTGTGCGCCGCCTGCTGCCAGGTCGGCTACTTCGTCCTGGCCGACCAGGGCGGTGACTCCGGTGACGCCGCGCCCGACCCGCTGGGTGTCATCGCCTACGGCCTCCTCGTGGGCGCCGTGGTGCTGACCGCCGTGGCCCGCCCCTGGACCATGGACTGGTCCGTGCTGACGCGCACCGCGCAGATGGACGGCACCCCGGTGGCCGCCTGGCTGCTGCTGGTCTGGATCGTGCTCGTCGCCACGGTCGTCGCGTACGTCACCGGAGTGGTCTCCGTGCGGCGGCTCTCTCCGCAGGTCGCCGGGGTGGTGGCCTGTCTGGAGGCCGTCATCGCGACCGTGCTGGCCTGGGTATTGCTCGGCGAACACCTCTCCGCGCCGCAGATCGCGGGCGGTGCCGTGGTGCTGGTCGGCGCCTTCATCGCCCAGTCGGCCACGCCCGTGAAGGTGGCGGCCCAGCCGTTGACGGCCGAGCCGTTGGCGGCCGGCGGTCCCGAACGGCAGTTGTCCGCTCCGGAACCGGCGGCCTAGGGTGGGGTCATGCCTTCGGACGCACTCGTTCTTCCGCCTCCGGCCGCCTGAGGCGGGCCTCGCGGTGACCGGGCCCGGTGTACAGCCGGGCGGCACGGTGCTGCCCGCAGCCGAAGTCCGCGGACCTCGCTGAGCCGAGATCGCCTCGCCGAGCCGAGATCCTTGTCCCGAACTTCCGCGCACTGTCGTTGCGCGTCTGCGGAGAGAACGTATGTCCACCGCTGTTTCCGGCCTGCCCGTCGGGCGAGGCCTGCTGTATCTGATCATCGCCGGTTTCGCGTGGGGCACCGCGGGCGCGGCCGCCTCACTCGTCTACCGGACCAGTGACCTCGGTGCCGTCACCTTGTCCTTCTGGCGCTGCGCGGCCGGGCTGGTCCTGCTGCTCGCGGCCCGACTGCTGCGCCCACGCGCCCGGAGCGCCGCGGCACCACTGCCCCGGCGCGGCAAGGCACTGCGCGCGGGGGTCACGGGGGTGGGGCTCGCGGTGTTCCAGACGGCCTACTTCGCAGCCGTCGACGCCACCGGTCTGGCCGTGGCCACCGTCGTCACCCTCGGGGCCGGACCGGTCCTCATCGCGCTCGGCGCGCGCTTGACCATGGGGGAGCGGCTCGGCGGGAGCGGACTCGCCGCCGTCGCCGGGGCGCTCGCCGGGCTCGGCGTGCTCGTGGCGGGTGGCGGTGACGCGACCGTGAGCCCGTGGGGGGTGCTGCTCGCGCTGGTGTCGGCCGCGGGCTACAGCGCGATGACCCTGTTCACGCGGTGGTGGGGGCGTGACGGCGGGGCGGACGCGGCCGGCACGTCGATCGGCGCGTTCGCGGTCACCAGCCTGTGCCTGCTGCCGTTCGCGCTGGCCGAGGGCCTGCTGCCGCACACCGCCGACCTCGGCCGGACGCTGTGGCTGGTGGCGTACATCGCGGCCGTCCCGACGGCCCTCGCCTACGCCCTCTACTTCGCTGGAGCGGCCGTCGTGCGGTCGGCCACGGTGTCCGTGATCATGCTCCTGGAGCCGGTCGCCGCGGCGGTCCTCGCCGTCGCCCTGCTCGGCGAACGGCTCACCCCCGCCACCCTCACCGGCACCCTCCTGATGCTCGCCTCGGTCGGGGGCCTGGCTCTGTCGGAGACACGCGCACGACAGCCGAGGGCGGCCTGACCGCCCGATGTGGTGGTGTCCTACCGGAGTTGGTACGACCCTGCCGGATACGACGCCGGTGGGGCCGACTGCCCCGGGTATCACGGGCGCGCGCGGGTGCGTCGCGAGCTGGTGCCGCCCAGGTCAGGGTCTGCGCAGCAGATGTTCGCGTGCGGCCGTGTCGCCCGGGCCGCCGCGGGTCGTCAGGCCGGTCGCGATCCGTGCCCGGATCCCGTCCGGGTGCCTGCCCGCGTACTTGAACTTCGCCCGCACGCCCTTCACTTCGAGCCGCACTCCGCGGATGCCGGACAGTTGACGACCGTAGGGTGCCTCGCCGACCGCCACCGTCGCCGAGCCGCCCTCCGGCTGGAAGTGGCCCATCTGGCGGTTCAGCAGTTCGGCCTTGGCCGCCGGGTCGTCCACGACGTGGGCCGTGCAGCGCAGTTGGACCGCCGCGTAGAAGCTGGTCGGAGTGCCGTGCTCGGACGGGCCGTCCGGCGGCGCCTGCCAGGGGCCGGGCACGAAGACGTAGTCGTCGACGACGCTCAGCACCACCTCCGGATTCGCCTCCAGGGCGGGCCAGAGCGGGTTGGGACGGGCGAGGTGGGTGAGGACCTCACCTCGCCCGGGGTCGTAGGCGAAGTGCAGGGGCTGGACGTGCGGCGGCTCGCCGGGGGAGCCGTTGACCGCGAGCTGCCCGAAGTCGTGCGTCGCCAGCCAGCCCTGCCACTCGGCGTCGTCACGCGGCGCGTCCCAGGGGTGGATCAGCATCACAGGCCGGCCAGATAGCCGGGCAGTTCGGTGCCGGGGGTCAGGTCGGGGGCGGGGAGCGGGGTGTCGTAGCCCCTGCGCAGGGGGACGACGCCGGCCCAGTGGGGGAGGGCGAGGTCCTCGGGCTCGTCGCTCACGCCCCCCGTGCGCAGCTTCGCGGAGACCTCGTCCAGGTCGAGGCGGATCACGGAGGTGGCGGCCAGTTCCTTCTTGTTCGCGGGCCGGGAGTCGGCGGCGCGGCCCGGTACGACGTGGTCCACGAGGGCGTCCAGTGCCCGCCGCTTCTCCTCGGGGTCCGTCACGTCGTGGGCGACGCCGTGCACCACCACCGAGCGGTAGTTGATCGAGTGGTGGAAGGCCGAGCGTGCCAGGACCAGTCCGTCGACGTGGGTGACCGTCAGGCACACCGGCAGCCCCGGGTCGGCCTGACCCGTCATCCGCAGCGGACGCGAGCCCGTCGAGCCGTGCACGTAGAGCCGCTCGCCGACCCGGCCGTAGAGCGTGGGCAGCACCACCGGCACGCCGTCGCGCACGAAGCCGAGGTGGCAGACGTAACCCTCGTCGAGTATCGCGTGCACCAGTTCCTTGTCGTAGGAGGCCCGGTCCGCGGCACGGGTGGGGACCGTGCGGTCGGTCGGACGGTAGGCGGCCTGCGGCGTCTGGGCGGTCCCCTGCATCGCGCTCTCCATTGCACTAGTGCATAATTGACTTTGTGCTAGGAGAATATCCGATCCAGGGTCGGCGCGCAGCGGACATTTCGGCGAGCGTCGAGCGCGCGGTGGGCGACGGTGGGCTGCGCCCCGGCCAACTGTTGCCACCCATGCGGGAGTTGGCCGAGAGGCTCGGGGTGAACCCGAACACCGTCGCGGCCGCCTACCGCACCCTGCGCGAGCGCGGGGTCATCGAGACCTCCGGCCGGCGGGGCAGCCGGGTGCGGGCCAGGCCGGCCACGACAGGACGCGAACACTTCCGGGTGGAGGTGCCCGAGGGCGTACGGGACATGGCCGACGGCAACCCGGACCCGGCGCTGCTGCCGTCGCTCGGCCCCGCGTTCGCCTGGGCCGCCGAGCGGGCCGACCGGGAGCCGGTCCTGTACGGCGACGATCCGGTGGACCCCGAGCTGGCGCGCGTCGCGCGGGCCGACCTGGACGCCGACGGGGTGCCGGACGGCGCGCTGGCCGTCACCTCGGGGTCGCTGGACGCCGTGGAACGGGTCCTCACGGCGCACCTCAAGCCCGGGGACACGGTCGCCGTCGAGGATCCCGGCTGGGGCAGTCTGCTGGACCTGGTACCGGCGCTCGGGCTGCGTGTCGTGGCCGTCGGCGTCGACGACGACGGCCCGGTCCCGGACGCCGTGCGCCGGGCGCTGGACTCCGGGGCGCGCGCCCTGATCGTCACGGACCGGGCGCAGAATCCCACCGGCGCCGCGGTGAGCACCCCGCGCGCGCGGGCCCTGCGGGCGGTGCTCCGCGCCCACCCCGACACCCTCCTGATCGAGGACGACCACGGGCACCGGATCGTCGACCTCCCCCTGCATCCGCTCGCGGGCACCACCCGGAGCTGGGCCTTCATCCGCTCGGTCGCCAAGGCCTACGGCCCCGACCTGCGGCTCGCGGTGCTCACGGGGGACACCGTCACCCTCGACCGGGTCCGCGGCCGGCAGCGGCTCGGGCCCGGCTGGGTCAGCCGGATCACCCAGCGGGCGGTGCTGCGGCTGTGGACCGACGCGGCGGTGGACACGGCGGTGGTCGCGGCGGCGTACGGGCGGCGGCGGGACGCGCTGATCGGCGCGCTCGCCGACCGGGGGATCGAAGCCCGCGGGCGCAGCGGTATGAACGTCTGGATCCCGGTCCCCGACGAGACCGGCGCCGTCGCCCGACTGCTGCACGCCGGCTGGGCGGTCGCGCCCGGCGCGCGCTTCCGGATGAGCGCGCCCCCCGGCGTCCGGATCACCGTCTCGACCCTGACGGACGAGGAGACCGGACCCCTGGCGGACGCGGTGGCGGCCGCGATGGGCCCTGCCCCGGCCCGACGCTACGTCTGAGGGCCGTGCCCATTCCCCTAGGTCTGAGGGCCGTGCCGATTCCCCTAGGTCTGAGGGCCGTGCCGATTCCCCTAGGTCTGAGGGCCGTGCCCATTCCCCTAGGTCTGAGGGCCGTGCCCATTCCCCTCGTAGCATCCCCTGCATGTTGAACCTTGAGCGGCTGCGCACCCTCGACGCCCTCGCCCGGCACGGCTCCGTCAGCGCGGCGGCCGAGGGACTGCACGTCACCACGTCGGCCGTCTCGCAGCAACTGGCCAAGCTGGAGCGGGAGGTCGGGCAGCGACTCCTCGCCAGACACGGCCGGGGTGTACGGCTGACGGACGCGGGCCGGCTGCTCGCCGACCACGCGGCGCGCATCCTCTCGCAGGTACGGCTCGCCCAGTCCGATCTGGAGGCGCAGCGCGGACAGGTCGTGGGCGAGCTCAGGCTGTCGGCGTTCCCGACCGCCGCCCGCGGCCTGTTCCCCACCGCGCTGGCCGCACTGCGCGCCGAGCACCCGGCGCTGCGCGTGCGCTCCCGCGAGCTGGAACCCGAGGACGGGATCGCCGCCGTGGTGCGCGGCGACCTGGACCTCGCGGTGGTACTCGACTGGTACAACAAGCCGATCCCGCTGCCGGAGGGTCTGGCGAAGGCGCCGATCCTCGACGACCCCGCCGACGTGGCCCTGCCGGCGGACCATCCGCTCGCCGGGCGGGACGAGGTGGACCTCGGAGAGTTCGCCGAGGACGAGTGGATCACCTGGGGCGAGGGCGAGTTCTGCCACGAGTGGCTGATGTACACGCTGCGCTCGCGCGGCATCGAGCCGATCGTCGGCCACCGCGCCGGTGAGACGCACACCCAGCTGGGACTGGTCGCGGCCGGCCTGGGAGTGTGCGTCGCGCCCCTGCTGGGCCGCGACCCGATGCCGCCGGGGGTCGTCACCGTCCCGCTCCGGCAGCGGGTGCGACGGCACGTCTACGTCGTCTGGCGCGCCGACGCCGACCGCCGCCCGTCGATCCGCGCGGCGGTCGAGGCACTGCGGGCGGCGGCGCGGCGGGTGGGCTGAACGCCCCTACGCGGTACCGAGTTTGCGGAAGTCCCAGGACACGATCTTCTCGGGCGTCAGCCGCACCCACGCGTGCCGCCCGTCGTGCGGCATCTCCTCCAGGCGGAAGTTCTTGCGGGCGAACAGGGTCTCCGGGACGTCGAGTTCCGCGCGCAGTTCGCCGGTGCGCGGGCTCTCGCCCACGAAGTCCACGGTCCCGGACAGCTCGGCGCCCCGCAGTTCGTCGTACTCCTCGCCCGTGTCGACCACGATCGCCACCCGGGGATCGCGGCGCAGATCGGTCCAGCGCTTGCTGCGCACCACCGAGTACAGCCACATCGAGGTGCCGTCCCACGCGAACCACAACGTGCTGACGTGCGGCGCGCCGTCGACCGACACGGTGGCGACCCGGCAGGTGCGCTGGGTGGTGAGGAACTCGTCCAGTTCCCCGGCTGTCATCATGATCTTGCGGCCCCGGCGCTGCGTGACGGTCATGCTGCCCCCTCTTCTTTCCTCACGTCGTGTCAGAGGAGGCCGTCCCCGAGTGGGGCGGATCCCCTGAGATCCTCTGACGTCACGTCAGAAAAGAATGGTTCGTCTTCCGTCCCCGCGCAATGGTGGCTAGTCTCGCCCGCCCGACACCGTCGGCGACAAGGAAGAGCCATGCCGTCGTCAGAACAGCTGTCCCGCCTCCTCGAACCCGTGAGCACGGTGCTGCTGACCGTCGAATGCCAGCAAGGCGTCGTCGGTCCCGACAGCGCACTGCCCGAACTCGCCCGCGAGGCGAAGTCGTCGGGCGCCCTGGCCCATGTCGCCCGGCTGGTCGCCGCCGCGCACGAGAGCGGGATCCAGGTGATCCACGCCGTCGCCGAGCGCCGTCCGGACGGCCTGGGCGCCAGTCGCAACGCCCGTCTCTTCCGCGCCGCCGAGCGGCTGCCCGTCCAGCAGTTGGCCGGGACCACCGCGGTGCGCGTCGCGCCCCCGATCGAGGTCGCCGAGCGCGACTTCGTGGTACGGCGTCTGCACGGCCTGTCCCCCCTTCAGGGCACCGACGTCGACGCGCTGCTGCGCAACCTCGGCTGTCGCACACTGATCGTCACCGGCGTCTCCGCCAACGTGGCCATCCCCAACGCCGTCTTCGACGCGGTCAACCGCGGCTACACCGCCGTCGTGCCGACGGACGCCATCGCGGGGGTGCCCTCCGACTACACCTCGGCGATGATCCGTCACACGCTCGCCCTCGTGGCGACCCTCACGACCACCGGCGAACTGCTCGGCTGCCTGCGGCGGCCACGGCGGGCCGGGCCCGGCTGACCGCGCTCAGGCCAGCTTGATCTCCTCCCCGGACACGGTGATCTCGACGGCGGACAGCGGGCTCGTCGCCGGGAGGTGCTTCACGCTGCCGTCCTCGATGGAGAACTCGCTGTGGTGACAAGGACAGACGATCACGCCGTTCGCGATGCTCGTCACCGGGCAGCCCTTGTGCGTGCACTTCGAGGAGAACGCCTTGAACGTGCCCGCGGTCGGCTGCGTGACCACCACCGCCGGATCCGTGAAGATCTTGCCACCGCCCTCCGGAATCTCCGAGGTCTTCGCGAGCACGGTGCCGGCGGCCCCCTCGGAGCCGGCGGCGGCCTCCTTGTCCCCGTCCCCCGACCCGCACGCGGTCAGCGCGACGGCGATCCCGGCCGCCCCGACCGTCGCCACGACGGTACGGCGGCTGGGGCCGGTGACGGGCTGAAGCGATTCGCTGGTCATCCTGACGTTCCCTTTCCTCGACACCCTCGATCCCTGGTGATCTGCACACCAGTACGGCCTGCGCGGACCGGCCGTTCAGATGGGCGCGTATCCACCGCGCCATCGGGAGCGGCCGACGTCCGCCGACGGCGATCGCCCCAGTAACCTGGGGCGATGCTCAAGGAAGTCACCGCGACCCGCTACATCACGCCCCTGCGTGAGGGCGGCTCGCTGCCGGGGCTCGTCGAGGCCGACGACTTCGGGACGTACGTCACGAAGTTCACCGGCGCCGGACAGGGCCGCAAGACGCTCGTCGCCGAGGTCGTGTGCGGGGAACTCGCCCGCCGGCTGGGCTTTCGGGTGCCCGCTCTGGTGACGGTCGAGCTCGACCCGGTCCTCGGACTCGGCGAACCCGACCAGGAGGTGCAGGAGCTGCTCAAGTCCAGCGGCGGCACCAACCTCGGCATGGACTTCCTCTCCGGCGCCCTCGGCTTCGACCCGCTCGCCTTCCGGGTGAGCCCCGAGGAGGCCGGCCGGATCGTCTGGTTCGACGCGCTCGTCAACAACGTCGACCGCTCCTGGCGCAACCCCAACCTGCTGATGTGGCGGGGCGAGCTGTGGCTCATCGACCACGGCGCCACCATGATCTGGCACCACAATTGGCGCGGCGCCGAAGCCTCCGCGGCCCGCCCGTACGACATCTCCGACCACGCGCTCAGGCCGTTCGCGCCGGATGTCGCCGCGGCCGCCGCCGACCTCGCGCCGCTGGTCACCGAGGAACTCCTCACCGAGGTCACCGCCGGGATCCCGGACGTGTGGCTGACGGACGAGCCGGGCTTCGCCACACCGGACGACCTCCGGCAGGCCTACGCGCGTACGCTGCTCGCGCGCGCGGGTCACGTCCACGAGCGCATCGAGGGGGTCCGGTGAGCGGGCGCAACGTCTTCGAGTACGCGGTGCTGAGGGTGGTGCCCCGGGTCGAGCGCGGCGAGTGCATCAACGCCGGTGTGCTCGTCTACTGCCGGGCCGAGTCCTTCGTCGGCGTGCGCACGCACCTCGACGAGACCAGGCTGCTGGCCCTGGACCCGGACGTGGACCTGGCCGGGGTACAGGCCGCGCTGCGCGCGGTGGAGGGCGTGTGCGCCGGTGGCGAGGCGGCCGGGCAGGCCGCGGGCGACGACGCCGGCCGACGCTTCCGCTGGCTGATCGCACCGCGTTCCACGGTCGTCCAGCCGGGACCCGTGCACACCGGTCTGACCACCGACGCGGCGGCCGAGGCGGAGCGGTTGCTCGACCTGCTGGTCAGGTAATGGGCCACGCGCGCGCGGTGTGCCGTTGACACCGGGTGCCATCGCTTCTAGCGTCACGTCTGCTGAAGGTACTAAGCGGTCGCTCACCGGAGGGGCGTACCGTGGGAGCCGCATCTCAAGCGCGAGGAGAACCAGCAATGTCCACCACTGAGCAGCGGGTCGCCGTCGTCACCGGCGCAGCGCGCGGCATCGGCGCCGCCACCGCCGTACGACTGGCCGCCGAAGGCCGCGCGGTCGCCGTGATCGACCTCGACGAGGCCGCCTGCAAGGACACCGTCGAGAAGATCACCGCCGCCGGCGGCAAGGCCGTCGCCATCGGCGCGGACGTCTCGGACGAGGCCCAGGTCGAGGCGGCGGTCGCGCGCGTGGCCGAGGAGCTCGGCGCCCCGACCATCCTGGTCAACAACGCCGGTGTGCTCCGCGACAACCTGCTGTTCAAGATGACCGCCACGGACTGGGACACGGTCCTGAACGTGCACCTGCGCGGCTCGTTCCTGATGACCAAGGCCGTCCAGAAGCACATGGTGGAGGCGGGCTTCGGCCGGATCGTCAACCTCTCCTCGTCCTCCGCCCTCGGCAACCGCGGCCAGGCCAACTACTCCGCCGCCAAGGCCGGTCTCCAGGGCTTCACCAAGACCCTGGCCATCGAGCTCGGCAGGTTCGGCGTCACGGCCAACGCCGTCGCCCCCGGCTTCATCGCCACCGAGATGACCAAGGCCACCGCCGACCGGGTCAAGATGGGCTTCGAGGAGTTCAAGGCCGCGGCCGCCACCCAGATCCCCGTGCAGCGCGTCGGCGAGCCCGAGGACATCGCCAACGCCATCGCCTTCTTCACCGGTGAGGACGCCGGATTCGTCTCCGGCCAGGTGCTGTACGTCGCCGGCGGACCGCTCGACTAAGGATCACGGACATGACTGAACTCTCCGGCAAGGTCGCCCTAGTCACGGGTGCCAGCCGCGGCATCGGCTACGGCGTCGCCGAGGCGCTCGTCGCCCGCGGCGACCGGGTCTGCATCACCGGCCGCAACGAGGACGCCCTCAAGGAGGCCGTCGAGAAGCTCGGCGCCGACCGGGTGATCGGCGTCGCCGGCAAGGCCCACGACCTGGACCATCAGGCCGTCGTCGTCGAACGCACCATGGAGGCCTTCGGGCGCGTCGACTTCCTGGTTAACAACGCCGGTACGAACCCGGTGTTCGGGCCGATCGCCGACCTCGACCTGGATGTCGCGCGCAAGGTCTTCGAGACCAACGTGATCTCGGCGCTCGGCTTCGCCCAGCGCACCTGGCACGCCTGGCAGAAGGACAACGGCGGCGCGATCGTCAACATCGCCTCCGTCGCGGGTATCTCGGCCTCGCCCTTCATCGGCGCCTACGGCGTCAGCAAGGCCGCGATGATCAACCTGACGCAGCAACTGGCCCATGAGTACGCGCCGAAGGTCCGGGTCAACGCGATCGCCCCGGCCGTCGTGAAGACCAAGTTCGCGCAGGCCCTGTACGAGGGCCGGGAGGCCGAGGCGGCCGCGTCGTACCCGCTGGGCCGGCTCGGTGTGCCCTCGGACATCGGCGGCGCCGCCGCGTTCCTGACATCGACGCAGTCCGACTGGATCACCGGTCAGACCCTCGTCGTCGACGGTGGCATCTTCCTCAACGCCGGCGTCGGCTGAGCCGCGCGGCCCCGGTACGGGCGCCGTTTCCCCCTGACGGATCCTCACGGATCCCCACGAATTCCGGGGAGAACGGCGCCCGTTCGCGTCGTACCGGCGACGCCTGGACACATGACAACGTCGTCATCCGCGAGTCGATCTCGCACCCCGAGCGAAGCAGGTTGAACTCCCGTCACACTGCGGTATGGTCTGCCGACCCTTGGTATGGCAGATCGAGGAGCGTGCGCGTGTTCAACCGGAAGCGAAGCCTACGGAGAGCGGCGGCACTCGCGTCCATATCCCTGGTGGCTGGATGCGGCTACTTCACGGACGGCGACGCGGACAGTCAGGGACCGATCGTCGTGGGGACGACCAGCGCCCCGAGCACGCTGGACCCCGCCGCCTCGTGGGACGGTTCCTGGGAGCTGTTCCGCAACATCTACCAGACGCTGCTGGCCTATCCGAACGGCGCGACGACGCCGCAGCCCGACGCGGCCCAGAGCTGTGGGTTCACCGACGGCTCCAACCGCACGTACCGCTGCAAGCTGCGGGCGGGCATGAAATTCTCCGACGGTGACGCGCTCGACGCGAAGGCGGTCAAGCACTCGATCGACCGGATCAAGAAGATCAACGCGGCCACCGGTCCGGCCGGTCTGCTGGGCAGCCTGGACAAGGTGGAGACGGTCGGCGACCGCGAGATCGTGTTCCGTCTCAACCAGCCGGACGCGACCTTCCCGTTCGTTCTCGCCACCCCGGCCATGTCCATCGTCGACCCCGGCGAATACCCGGCCAACTCCCTCCGCAAGGACGGCAAGGTCTACGGATCCGGGCCCTACCGCCTCCGGTCGTACGACGAGGGCAAGCGGGCCGAACTCGTCTCGAACGGCAACTACAACGGCTTCGCCGAGCGCAGGAACGGCGCGGTGACGATCCGTTACTTCCAGGACTCGTCCGCCATGGTGAAGGCCCTGCGTGACAACCAGATCAACGTCACCTACCGCGGTCTCGCCGCCGGTGACATCGTCGCCCTCGAGAAGAACGGCACCGAGAAGGACCTCCAGCTGATCGAGGGCACGGGCACCGACATCAGCTACCTGGTGTTCAACCCGAAGGACCCCTGGGCGGGCAAGAGCGCCGTCCGCAAGGCCATCGCGCAGCTCATCGACCGGTCGGCGATCACCCACAAGATTTACAGGGACACCGTCGACCCGTTGTACTCGATGGTCCCCAAAGGCCTGACCGGACACACCACGGGCTTCTTCGACGACTTCGGCTCCCCGGACACCACCAAGGCCCGCGCGATGCTCACCGACGCGGGCATCACCGAGCCCGTCCCGCTCACCCTCTGGTACACCAGCGACCGCTACGGCTCCGAGACGGCCCTGCAGTTCAAGGAGATCGAGCGCCAGCTGGAGGCCTCGGGCCTGTTCACGGTCACCCTCAAGACCCGGCCCTGGAAGAGCTATGTCGACGGCTACCAGAAGGGCGAGTACCCGGTGTTCGGGCGCGGCTGGTTCCCCGACTTCCCGGACCCGGACAACTTCATCGCACCGTTCGTGGGTGAGCGCAACGCCCTCGGCACGCCCTACGAGGCGAAGAAGATCACCCAGGAACTGCTGCCCCGCTCCCGCCGGGAGAGCGACCGCGCCAACGTGGTGCGCGACTTCGAGGACGCCCAGCAGATCCTCGTCGACGACGCGCGGCTGCTCCCGCTGTGGCAGGGCAGGCAGTACGTGGCGGCCAACGTGGACATCTCGGGCGGAGAACGGGCGCTGGACCCGTCGACGATCATGATGATGTGGGAGCTGTCCCGCAAGACCAGCTGGTAGTTCCGTCCGCGGGGCCGGGTGTCAGTGGTCGCCTGTAGGTTCTGAGGCCTGGAAGCGACCGCACGACATAAGGACGTTGACGTGACCGACACCGCCATGCTGCCCGAGTCCTGGCGCGGGGTGCTGGGCGACGAACTTCAGCAGCCCTACTTCAAGGAGCTGACGGAGTTCGTCGAGGAGGAGCGAGCGAAGGGGCCCGTCTACCCTCCGCGCGAGGAGGTCTTCGCCGCCCTCGACGCCACGCCGTACGACCAGGTCAAGGTGCTGGTCCTCGGACAGGACCCCTACCACGGCGAGGGCCAGGGTCATGGTCTGTGCTTCTCCGTCCGCCCCGGTGTGAAGATCCCGCCGTCCCTGCGCAACATCTACAAGGAGATGCACGAGGAACTCGGCGCGCCGATCCCGGACAACGGCTACCTCATGCCGTGGGCCCGGCAGGGCGTGCTGCTGCTCAACGCGGTGCTCACCGTCCGCTCCGGCGAGGCGAACTCGCACAAGGGCCGGGGCTGGGAGAAGTTCACTGACGCGGTGATCCGCGCGGTCGCCGACCGGCCCGACCCGGCGGTCTTCGTCCTGTGGGGGAACTACGCGCAGAAGAAGCTCCCGCTGATCGACGAGACCCGGCACGTGGTGGTCAAGGGCGCGCACCCCTCGCCCCTGTCGGCCAAGAAGTTCTTCGGGTCCCGTCCGTTCACGCAGATCGACGAGGCGGTGGCACGCCAGGGCCACGAGCCGATCGACTGGACCGTCCCGAACCTGGGCTGACCGGCCGAGCGCCTGGGCCGGCCGCCGCCGGGCCGGTCCCTTCACCGGCCGGCCCGGTGCCGCCTGCCCCGGATCGCCGGTGCCTGCCGTTAGCGTCGGTCGGGACGGACCGGCGAGGACGGCCGACGAGCACGCGGAGGACGCGGTGGCGGAGCGACAGGAACAGACGGCGTCCGAGGCCGTACTGACGCGGATCGGACAGGTCGTGATGCTGCATCACGGGGGAGACCGCGAGGAGGCCCGCCGTCGCCTCCTGGACCTGTGGACGGAGATCGGTGCGCACGGCGACCCGCTGCACCGCTGCACCCTGGCCCACTACCTCGCCGACACCCAGGACGAACCCGACGACGAACTCGCCTGGGATCTCAGGGCGTTGACGGCCGCCGAGGAACTCACGGAGGAGCGGTTCACCGGGCGCCGGGACGACGCCGACGGGGAGGGAGCGGTCGCCGTACGGGCGCTGTATCCGTCGCTGCACCTGAACCTCGCGGCGGACTACGTGAAGCTCGGCCGCCGTGACGCCGCCCGCAGCCATGTCCGCCGGGCCCGGGGGGCCGCGGGTGTCCTGGGCGACGACACCTATGGGGACGGGGTCCGGGCGGAGATCAGCCGGATGGAACTGCGGCTGGGCGAAGGGGACGACACCGACGAGGGGAACTGGGCGCCCCCACGGCAGCGGCCCTGAGAGGCCGGAGCGTGTGGGCCGGCGCGGTGACGGCCCTGGAGGCGTCCGGGCAGGTCAGTGCGGAGGCCCGGCGCTGAGGAGTCCGCGAGGGCGCCGGGCCGGCGCCCTCGCGGGACCCGGTGCCGTCCCGTCACGGCTCAACGTCCGTAGGCCTGCTCGCAGATCGTGGTCTCGGGGCTGTCCCCCCGCCAGCCGCCGTACTTCCTGCCGAGCGCACACACGTCGGTGTTCCCGCGCACCGCCTCGGACACGTCCGGGATCGCGGCGCGCGGCCGGGCGGAGCGCCGGGCCTCCGGACGGGGCGACCCGGGGTGGTCGTGCGGTGCCGTGCGCGGGGCCGGCGCCTGCGCGGCCGGTGCCGCGTGCCGCCGCGCCGGGGCCGTCGTCCCGGCGGGCCGGGACGGCCCCACGAGTTCCAGTGCCTCCCGTGCCGGGGCCTGCACCACCTGCGGCTCGGCCTCGCCGTCCGGCCGGGGCACCGGCACCGGCGCGGGCGCCGTCGGAGCGGACGTGGGCCGGGCCGCGGGCGGGCGCTGGACCGTCACACAGCCGGTGAGGGCCGAGACGGCCACGGAGACCAGGAGCGTTGCGGTGGTCGTCGTTCGATGCACCCGCGCCACTTTGGTGGCTCGGACCCCGCAGGGCACGGTCGACGAGCGAAGGTTGCCTCATACGGGTGATCTCGCACCCCGTAAGGGGGGTTCGCCCTTGCCGAGGTTGACGTCAGTCGCCCGTGACACCGTCGATGCGTTCGCGGATCAGGTCGGCGTGGCCGTTGTGGCGCGCGTACTCCTCGATCATGTGCGTGTAGATCCAGCGGAGGCTGAACGGCTCCTCGGTGGACCTGCTCCGCCCCTTGGAGAGGTCGTCGAGGCCGAAGCCGGACGCGTTGCGCCGGGCGACCGCGATCTCCGCCTGCCAGCTGTCGTACGCCTCCTGCCAGGTGTCCGCCGTGGTGAGGTGGAACTCGCCGTCCCGGTCCTCGTCGCTGTAGTACAGCGGGCTGAGGTCGTCGCCCGTCAACACCTTGCGGAACCAGCCACGTTCCACCTCGGCCATGTGCCGTACGAGACCCATCAAGGACAGCTCCGACGGCTGCACGGACGCGGTCCTGAGCTGTTCGTCGGTCAGGCCCTGGCACTTGTGGGCGAGCGTCTGCCGGTGGTAGTCCAGCCAGCCTTCGAGCATGGTGCGTTCATCGGCGTTCTGGGCGGGTTCGCTGCGCTCGGTCGTCATGCTCGCATCCTGGCCCACCGCGGCCTGTCCCACCAGGGTATTTCCGTCGCCGGCCGGTCCCTGGCACGGCTCACCCCGGCGGCGGGACCTCGCGCGAGGCTCCGGTGGCACCGCCGACCGGCGGCCGCCGCGGCGCCCGTATGCTGCCGTGGAGGCAGGCGTGGACAAGCAGTGAGGGAGCACCCGTGAAGGTCGGCTGCATCGGACTCGGCGACATCGCGCAGAAGGCGTATCTGCCGGTGCTCGGGGTCCAGCCGGGGGTCGAACCGCACCTGCACACCCGGACCCCCGCCACCCTCGACCGGGTCGCCGACACCCTGCGTCTGCCCGACGCGCAGCGCCACGGGGACCTCGACTCCCTGCTGGCCCAGGGCCTCGACGCCGCGTTCGTGCACGCGCCCACCGGCGTGCACCCCGAGATCGTCACCCGGCTGCTGGAGGCCGGCGTACCGACCTACGTCGACAAGCCGCTCGCCTACGAACTCGCCGACTCCGAACGGCTCGTGGCGCTCGCCGAGGAGCGTGGCGTGTCACTCGCCGTCGGCTTCAACCGGCGCTACGCACCCGGCTACGCGCAGTGCCTGGAGCACCCGCGCGAACTCATCCTGATGCAGAAGAACCGCATCGGGCTGCCGGAGGAGCCGCGCACGATGATCCTCGACGACTTCATCCACGTCGTGGACACCCTGCGCTTCCTGGTGCCGGGCGCGGTGGACGACGTGAGCGTGCGCGCCCGGGTCCGCGACGGCCTGCTGCACCACGTCGTGCTCCAGCTCGCCGGGGACGGTTTCACCGCGCTGGGCGTGATGAACCGGCTCAGCGGCTCCGCCGAGGAGATCCTGGAGGTGTCCGGCCAGGACACCAAGCGCCAGGTGATCAACCTCGCCGAGACGGTCGACCACAAGGGCCAGCCCACGGTACGCCGACGCGGCGACTGGGTTCCGGTGGCCCGGCAGCGCGGTATCGAGCAGGCCGTCCTCGCCTTCCTCGACGCCGTGCGCGCGGGCACGGTGCTCAGCGCCCGGGACGCACTGGCGACTCATGAGCTGTGCGAGCGCGTGGTACACGCGGTACGGGAGAGCTCCGGCGCAGCCTGACCGCCCGCGCGCCCTCGGTCAGACACAGCGCCGCGAGCACCAGCAGCGCCACGTGCGCCGGCCAGTCCCCGAACCGGACGTACGGGGTGACGCCCGTGGCCAGCGGCACGTCGTACACCCGCGAGGCGCTCGCGCCCGTCCCCAGCCACGGCCCGGTCCGTTCCCCGCTCGGGCCGTACACGGCGGAGACCCCGGTCAGCGTGGCGTGCACCATCGGGCGGCCGGTCTCCGCGGCCCGCAGCGCGGCCAGCGAGGCGTGCTGCTCCGGGGCCCAGCTCTGCTGGAACGACGACGTCGACGACTGGCCGACCAGCACGTCGGCGCCGTCCTCGGCGAGATGGCGGGTCATGTCGGGGAACGCGGTCTCGAAGCACACCATCGGGCCGACGCGCAGCCCGTGCCCGGCGTCCATCACCACCTGCCCGGTGCCGCGCCTGCGGTCCTCGCCCGCCGCCTCGCCGACCGAGGTCGCCCAGCCGAGCAGCGCGCGGGCCGGGACGTACTCACCGAAGGGGACCAGCCGCATCTTGTCGTAGCGGTCGCCGGTCGGGCCGTCCGGACCCAGCAGGATCGAGCTCTTGTAGATGCCGGGCCGGTCGGACCGGCGGGCGTCCACGTTGACCAGGATGTCGGCGCCCGTGTCCCGGGACAGCACGGCGATCCGCCGCGCCAGATCGGGCCGTTCGCCCAGATCGAGGCCGACGCTGCTCTCGCCCCAGACGATCAGGTCGACGTCCCGCCCGACGAGTGCGCGCGTCAGCCGCTCCTCCCGGGCGAAGCGGCGCTCGACGCTGTCCGTGCCCGCGACCACCCCGGGCTGGACGACGGCGATCCGCGCCCGGCCGTCGACATCGGGGCGCGGCGACCACACCCAGGCGGCCGAGGTGGCCGCGGCGGTCACGACGAGACCGGCCACCGCCGGCATCCGCGACTCCCGGACCGAGGCGAGCACGGCGAACGCGACGTTCACGGCCACCACCAGGAAGCTGAGCAGCCACACCCCGCCGACCGACGCGAGGCGCAGCGCCGCCTCCACCTGCCACTGGGTGGCGCCGAGCATGCCCCAGGGCCCGCCCAGGCCCTGCCAGGAGCGCACCAGTTCTATCGCCAGCCACCCTGAGGGCAGGACGGCGAGCGCGGCCACGACCCGGCTCCGGGACGGCACCCCGGCCAGGTAGCGGCGCACCAGCCAGGCCCACGGCGCCCACAGCGCACCCAGCAGCGCCGCTATCACGAGCGTGAACACATGCAGGTTCGGCAGCAGCCAGTGGTGCATGCCCAGCATGAACCCGAAGCCGCCCGCCCAGCCGTCGTAGGCCGCGCGCCGTCCGCTCGGCGCGGAGCGCGCCAGCAGGATCCACGGCACCAGGGCGGCGTACGCGAACCACCACAGGGAGGGCGCGGGGAACGCCGGCACGGGCAGGGCACCCGCCAGTGCCGCGAGCGTCGTACGACGCCACGGGGAGGCGAGCCAGTGTTCGAGCGTCCTCATACCGAGCCTCCCTACCCCGGCCGGGTGCTCCCAGTCTGCGCGCCGGGTGAGGAGGTACGACAGAGGGCCTCGGCTCAGTCGGCCACCGGGTCGGCCACGGGACCGGTGACGGCGTCAGCCCCGAGGTCGGGCAGACGGTGGGGCAGGCGGCGCCACTTCTCCTCGACCACCACCTCGCGCAGCCGCCAGCCGTCGCGCGTGCGCAGCAGGGCGAAGGCGTAACGGCCGCCGCACACGAAGTCCGGTGCCGTGTCCTCCGGTTCACCGTCGGTGACCGCGAAGCGCATGGGATTGAGGTAGTCGGCCTGGATACGGGCCGTGTCCCCGGTGTCCTGGTCCAGGACCCCGAAACGCACCCGGCGGTTGACGATCAGATGCTGTCGCATGGAGAACAGCCGCATGCTGTCCGCGAGCCAGGCGGTGACCTGCCCGACGTCCCCCTCGATGCCGCCGGCCGAGCGGTAGTCCGCGCGCCCGTCCGGGGTGAACAGTCCCCGGTACGCCGCCCAGTCACCGTCGTCCACCGCGACCGCGTAGTCGGTGACCAGTCCGTCCACGGCCAGCCGGTCCATCACCGTCGCGAGCTCCACACGCTGCGTCATCGGCTCAGTGTTGGGCATGGGACGGGCCGCGCCAAGGGGCGTGCGGTGATATTCGCTGTTCCTGACGGGCTGTTCATGGTTCGGTGACCTCGAACGGCCGCGTTCCGGACGCCCGGCCGGTGACGCGGAGCGGGACTGAGGTGGGCGCGAGATGACGGCGGCCGAGGGGGAAGCCCCGCTCGCGGCCGGTTCGGGTCGGGTGGGGGAGCGTCTGTACGGCT
This sequence comes from Streptomyces sp. NPDC002306, assembly GCF_053593435.1. Classification (NCBI taxonomy): domain Bacteria; kingdom Bacillati; phylum Actinomycetota; class Actinomycetes; order Kitasatosporales; family Streptomycetaceae; genus Streptomyces; species Streptomyces sp. NPDC002306. The sequence goes on along the minus strand of NZ_JBSFCK010000012.1, from coordinate 196,601 downwards.
ACCGGATACGTGGCCGCGGGCGTTCCGGAGCCGTCCTGTGGATCGCCGGCCGCGACGACGAACCCGACCGGGTGCTCGCCCTGACGGCCGGGGACGGCCGTCGGCGCGTTCCCTTGTTCGCGACGGCCCGGCAGATCCGGGCGTACGCGCGCCGGCACGGGCGCACGCTCGCCGACGTGGAGGTCGACACGCTCGAACTGGTGCGTGTCCAGCGCTGGCTGGACGACCCGGTCCACCGGAAGGTCCCGCCGGGCGCCGTGCTGGATGCGTGGAACTTCTTCGAGGACCTGGCCCGGGGCGTGGACGACGCCGACCGACTGCCCCGGCAGGGACCGGTGCACCACAGCGCCTACGAAAAGATCTTCGGTGGCGAGACCGCCATCTGGACGTCCGACGAGCGACGCGCGGTGGTGGAACTGCTCACGGCGGGGGTGGAGTTGTGGGATTCGTGCCCGGTGACGGCCAACCCAAGGTGACGGTCAACCCGGGGTGACGACTCACCCGAGGTGACGGTACGCACCTGGGTCGCCGGGTCGCCGGGTCGCCGGGTCGCCGGGTCGCCGAGTGTCGGCCGGTGGTCCCCGGTGGTCCGTCGTGGCCTTCGTACGTTCGCTACGTCCCTTTCGGGCGCTTGGAGCGGCGGTGGGGGACGTGTGCCCGTGCGGTGCGCCAACGGGAGCGGGTCTGTTCGACCACGGAGTCCCACTGACGGCGCACCTCGTTGTCCGAGGGGCGGTGACCGTGCCGGATCCGGGTGAGTTCCTCGCGTACCTCCCGGCCCAGCGCCGCCGACGCGACGATGACCAACATCGCGCCGAAGAGGGCCGAGATCATCGCGAAGACGGCGCCGACCGCTCCGTAGCGTTCGGCGTAGGTGTTGAAGAGGCGCGGCAGATAGACGGTGGCGCCGACCGAGTAGGCCGCCGTCAGGACGGCCGCGGTGACCCCGAAGGGCAACAGATCCGCCCAGCCGATCCGCTGCGCGGACAGGAGCCGGCCGCTCCAGACGAGGAAGGCGCCGGTCAGCGGTAGGTCGAACACCCCGGCCGCCGGGGCCAGCGGGCCCGCGCCCAGGATCGCGTGGATCCACCCGGTGACCGTCGAGTAGACGGCCAGGGCGACGATCCACCACAGGCCGTTGCGGGTGTTGCGCACACTGAGCGGCTTCAGCTGCCAGGTCTGTTCGAACAGCCGCTGCGCGGCGCGCGCGAAGCTCAGCACGGAGATCGTCAGGAACAGGAACCCGAAGACACCGACGCCCGCGCTGTTCTCCTCGGCGGAGGAGAACAGCGCGGTGACCGCGTCGGCGCCCGCGCCGGTGAGACCGTAGCGGCTGATGATGCGCTCGCCGGGGTCGTAGGCCGTGACGTTGTGCAGTACGGCACTGGTGAGGATCGCGAGCGGGATGAGCGCGGTGAGCGCGGTGGAGGCCAGGGCCATCGAACGGTCGAAGCCCACGATCTTCTGGAACCGGTTGATGACACGCAAGGCGAAGGAGGGACGCAGCCAGAACGTCAGGGTCCTGACGGCGCGCTCGCGATTGATCTCCGCTGTCCTGCCCTCCGGGAAGATCGGGACCTTTATGGCGATGCGACCCTAACGGACGGCCGCGCGGGCGATGCGGGACGACACGACACGGGCTGCCGGGGAGGGACTCGACCCGGAGCGGGGCGGGCAGGAGCGGCACGGGGAGGACGGGGACGGGCAGGACGGGGTCGGGCGGGAGGGGACGGGAGGGGATCCGCCGTCACCCCCACGACGGACGGACCGTGATCAGTCGGACGGCTGCCGGGGAGGGTCGCCCGCGTGCGCCCGGGGGTGGCCGTCGAGGTGGACGCCCAGGTGCGGCCGGTGGAGGTGGCGGGCGGCGGTCCGCTCGATCACCAGGATGACCGCGTCGTCGGCGGGGCTGCTTCCGACGTGGTCGAGCAGGTCGCGGTGGATGTGCCGCAGCAGCGCCTCGGGACCGGCCGCGGGCAGGAAGGTCGCGACCCGTTCGACGAGCGGATAGAAGGCCCCGGCCGGTGAGCGGGCTTCGACTACGCCGTCGGTGTAGAGCACCAGCATGTCGCCGGCCTCGACGGTGAAGGAGTCGGCCGGGCGGCCCCGGTCCGGTGCGGGCAGTTCGCCCAGGCCCAGCGGCGGTGCCGGGTGCCGGGCGGGCAGCGCGACGACCTCGTGGCCGCGCACCAGCAGGGGCGGGGGATGGCCGCAGTTGATCATCTCGGCCTGTGGTTCGTGGTCGGGGATGTCGAGCAGGAGCGCGGTGATGAAGTGCTCGCCGAGGTCGTGGTCGCTGTCCACCACGTCCGCCAGATTCCGGTGCACGCTCTCCTCCACGGCCCCGACCAGCTCGGGCAGGGTGGCGTACCGGTGCGCGCCCTCACGGAACGCGCCCAGCACGAGGGAGGCCTCGGCGATGGCCGCCAGGCCCTTGCCCCGGACGTCGCCGATGACCACGCGGGTGGCGGAACAGCCGGAGCGCGCGACCGCGAACAGATCGCCCCCGATCTGGGTCTCGTCCTCGGCGGACAGGTACAGCCAGGCCACGCGCAACGGTCCGACCCGGCGTGGCGGGGGCCGCAGCAGTACGTGCTGTGCCGTCTCGGCCACGGACCGGGCCAGGCTCAGCGCGCGTTCGCGCCGCTCCTGGATATGGCGCAGGAAGACCGTCAGGGCGGAGAGCAGGATCAGCGCGGCGATCTGCGCCATGTGGTTGGCCGTGTTCAGTCCGCCGTGGAACACGGCGATGAGCACCTGGGCCGCCACCGCCAGGAACCCCGCCACGGCGGTCGTGCGCGTCCCGGCCAGGGAGGCGGCGAGAGCGGGCGCGATGACCAGCAGGGGGCCCAGATGGACGTTGGTCGGGACCTGGAGGTCGACCACGCTGATCGCCACGATCAGCACGAAGGGGACCGCCACCAGTCCGCGGCTCAGGGGCTGCTCCAGGAGGCGGTCGACCGATACGCGCCGTACACCCATATGTTCATATTGCGCCATGGGCGGGGGACCCGCCGATCTTGATGCCGGACGCCGCGCCGCTGGTACGGCCGTCCTCGGGTCGGCCCGGTCGAGGCGTCGGGTCGCCTCGGCTTGGTAGGACGGCGCCTCAGGCCGCTCTGGCGACGCGGCTGCGGATCGCCGCGGCCCACTCGACCACCAGCAACTCGTACTCCGCGCGCTCCTGGGCCGACAGGGAGCCGCCCGCGCGCAGCCAGAGCGCCCGGATCTGCTCGTTCACCTCGGCAGCGGACCGCACGGAACCAGGGGTCATGGATTGCGGGGACATGGAGGCAAGCCTAGGGGCAAGCACTGACACTGCGCTACCGGGCCGCTACTCAGACCGTATGTGGTTGGTCACGGTTCCATGATCGTCCGATCACGGAGGGTGGCCCGGCCCGGGAGGGGGCCCACCGTGCGTCCGCGCGGCGGGCGTTGGGGAGAGGCCGGCCCGACCGCCCTGCCCGAGCGGTCGGTTCGCCTCTCCCGGCAGGTCAGCCCGCGGACTCCGCCGCGTGCGGGCTCAGCGCACCCGTCGCCACCAGGACGATGATGACGATGCCCAGCGCGACGCGGTAGTAGACGAACGGCATGAAGCTCTTCGTGGAGATGAACTTCATGAACCAGGCGATGACGGCGTAGCCGGACGCGAACGCGATCACCGTCGCGAACATCGTCGGGCCCCAGGCCACGTGGTCGTTCTCCAGCGCGTCCTTGGTCTCGAAGATCCCGGACGCGAGGACCGCGGGGATGGCGAGGAGGAAGGAGTACCGGGCCGCCGACTCGCGCTTGTAGCCCATGAACAGGCCGCCGCTGATGGTGGCGCCGGAACGGGAGACGCCGGGGATGAGGGCGCAGGCCTGGCAGAGGCCGTAGATCAGGCCGTCCCGGACGCTGAGGTTCTCGAGCGCCTTGCGCTGCTTGGGCGCCCGGTGCCGGCCGCCCTTCTCGTCGCGGGCCGCGAGCCGGTCGGCGATGCCGATGACGACGCCGACGACGACCAGCATGGTCGCCGTGACCCGCAGATCGCGGAACGGTCCCTCGATCTGGTCCTTGAGCGTCAGGCCGAGCACGCCGATCGGGATCGAGCCGACGATCACGAGCCAGCCCATCTTGGCGTCGTGGTCACCGCGCATCGCCTTGTCGAACAGCGAGCGGAACCACGCGGAGATGATCCGCCCGATGTCCTTGCGGAAGTAGATCAGTACGGCGGTCTCCGTGCCGATCTGCGTGATGGCCGTGAACGCGGCCCCCGGGTCCTTCCAGCCCGAGAAGGCCGCCGTCAGCCGCAGGTGCGCGCTGGACGACACGGGAAGGAACTCGGTCAGCCCCTGGACGAGTCCGAGGATGAGTGATTCAAACCAAGACATGAAGTGAGGGAGTCCAAGTGCCGATGGGGAAGGGGCGAGGGGCCGCCGGGTCCGCCGTGCGGTGACACGGACACGCGTTCCGTCGCGCGCGTTGATCACGTGCGCCGTGAGGCAGCGTAGCGTCCCCCGATGACAGGTCCGCCACAGGGGTTTCGAACGCGGTCGGCGCGCGGAGGTCCCGGGGTGTTGACCGGCCGCGGTGGCGCCGCATACGTTGCCCTGCGGGGAAAGCGCTTGCTGCGCACTGTGGCCGTTGTGTTCGCCGTATACGTCGTGTCCGCCGGGCAGGTGGTGGCCGCCGGGTACGCCGTGCTCGCCGTCCTGTTCGCCGCTCCGGAGGAGTGCTGATCACGTCCATGTCCACACCCGCCGCCCGCACCGGGACTTCCCTGCCCCGCTCCGCTCCGCTCACCGGCCGCCGCGTCCGCGCCGCCGTCATCGGCACCGGAGCCATCGCGCGCGGCTCCCATCTGCCCGCGCTGGCCCGCCTCGCCGAGGAGGGGGAGACGGAGGTGGTCGCCGCGGTCGACATCGACGCGGGTGCCGTGCGGGAGTTCTGCGCGGCCGGCGGGATCCCGCACGCCTATGCCGACCTGGACCTGATGCTGCGGGAGCAGCGGCCCGACCTGGTCACCGTCTGCACCCCGCCCGCCCTGCACCGGGAGCACACGGTGGCGGCGCTGCGGGCCGGGGCCTGGGTGTGGTGCGAGAAGCCACCGGTGCCGACGCTCGCCGACTTCGACGCCGTGACGGCTCAGGAGGGCGCCGAGGGCGGCCCGTTCGCCGCCATCGTCTTCCAGCACCGCTTCGGCTCCGGCTCCCGCCATGTCCGTGCGCTGCTCGCCGGGCGGGCCATGGGCCGGCCGCTCGTGGCGCACTGTCAGACCACCTGGTACCGCGACCGCGCCTACTACGCCGTGCCCTGGCGGGGCCGCTGGCTGACCGAGGGCGGCGGCCCCGCGATGGGGCACGGGATCCACCAGATGGATCTGCTGCTCGATCTGCTCGGCCCCTGGGCCGAGGTGCGGGCCATGGCCGGTCGCCTGGTGCACGACGTGGAGACGGAGGACGTCTCGACCGCCCTGGTCCGGTTCGAGAACGGGGCCATGGCGACGATCGTCAACAGCGTCCTCAGCCCGGACGAGGTGAGCCGCGTCCGCATCGACTGCGAGCGCGCCACCGTCGAACTGACCCACCTCTACGGACACCGCAACGCCGACTGGCGCGTCACCCCGGCCCCGCACGTGCCGGCCGAAGAGGCGGCGGTCTGGCGGGACTTCGGCGCGGACGTGCCCAGTTCGCACCTGGAGCAGCTGCGCGAACTGGTGGCGAGCATGCGCGCCGGGCGACGGCCGCGCGGCAGCGGTGCGGAGGGGCGCGCGGCCCTGGAACTGATCAGCGCGCTGTACAAGTCGGCGTTCACGGATGTCACGGTGCGGCGCGGCGAGATCGGACCCGGCGACCCCTTCTACCCGGCCCTGCACGGCGGTGTGCCCGGCTGGGCACCCGGGACCGCCGCCACCGGACCCCACACGAACGAGGAGGTTCCCGCATGAACGAGGAGGTTCCCGCATGACGGACGGACTGCGCGTCGTCCACGCGCACGGCGACCGCGTCACCGTGACCGAACCCACCACCGGTGTCGAGCTGATGGCCTACGTCTACCGGCCGGAGGCGGCCTGGGAGGCGCCCAAACCGTACATCCACCCCCTGCGCACCCTGGCCGGCGACGTCGTCACCGACTACCGGCCCAACGACCACCGCTGGCACAAGGGCCTGTCGCTCACCGCCTCCCATCTGTCCGGGGCGAACCTGTGGGGCGGGAACACCTACGTGCACGGCCAGGGATACCTCCGACTCCCCGAGCGTGTCGGCTCGATGGCCCATGTCGCCTTCGACGAGGTCACCTCCGACGGCGACCGCGTCGTGATCGCGGAGCGGCTCACCTGGCACCCGTACAGCGGAGAGCTGTGGGCCGAGGAACGACGTCGGGTCGAGATCCACGACGTCGACCCGGCCGCCGGTTCCTGGGCGCTGACCTGGACGACCGCCGTGACCAACCGGCGCGACGAGCCGCTGCGGTTCGGCAGTCCGACCACCGCCGGGCGCGAACTGGCCGGCTACACAGGTCTGTTCTGGCGCGGCCCGCGCTCCTTCCGCGGCGGCCACGTCGTCGGACCCGACGGCGAGGGCCAGGAACTCATGGGCACCCAGGCGCCCTGGCTCGCGCTCCGCGGCGAACACGACGGCGCGGACGGCCATGCCACGGTCGTCTTCGCGCACGCCCCGGAGAACGACCACGCCGGCTCGCGCGGCACCCACCCCGCGCACTGGTTCGTGCGCAACGAGCCCTTCGCCGCCGTCGCCCCATCCTGGTCCTTCCACGACGAGCTCGAACTCGCCCCCGGCGACACGCTCACCCGCCGCTACCGCGTCGTGGTCGCCGACGGGGTGTGGGCGCGGAAGGAGATCGCCAACTACCTGGAGACGCACCCGTGGTGAGCCCGGCGCGGTTCGCCGGGCTGCCGGGCGGGATCGGACTGTCGCGGCTGTCGGTGTACGACTGGCCGGCGGCCGACGGCCACTGTGGGGGAACTCCCCATATGCACCTGGCCTGTTCGGAGGCGTACGTCGTCACCGGTGGGAGCGGCGCCGTGCAGACACTCACCGCGTCCGGCTACGCGGTCACGCCGCTGACGCCGGGCACGGTCGCCTGGTTCACGCCCGGCACGATCCACCGGCTGGTCAACGAGGGCGGCCTGCGCATCACCGTCCTGATGCAGAACGGCGGGCTGCCGGAGGCGGGCGACGCGGTGCTCACGCTGCCGCCGTCGCACCTCACCGACCGGCGGACGTACGCCGCCGCGACGACGATCCCGGCCGACGCGCCCGAGGCCGAACGGGAGCGGATCGCCCGGGCCCGGCGCGACCTCGCGCTGGAGGGCTACCGGGCGCTGCGCGCCGCCGAGGGCCCCGAGGCGCTGGCCGCCTTCCACCGGGCCGCCGGCGCGCTGGTGCGTCCCCGGATCGCCGAGTGGCGTGAGCGCTGGCGGCGCGGTGCCGAGGCGGCCGCGGCGGCGACCGGGGAGCAGCTCGACCGCCTCGAACGGGGCGACCTCTCCCACCTCGGCGGGGCCGTCGTACGATCCGAACAGGCCTCGGAACGGGGGAGGTTCGGGATGTGCGGACGGCTCGACGTGTACGAGAGCGGGCAGGGGGACGTGTGAACGGTCCGACGGCCGGTGCGGTGCGCGACCGGACGGACGGCGACCTGGCCCCGTGCGTGCGGATCCTGGCCGAGGTCCATCGGCGGGACGGCTATCCCGTGGACTGGCCCGAGCGGCCCGAGGCGTGGCTGTCCCCGTCGGCTTCCCTCGGGGCCTGGGTGGCCGAACTCGACGGCCGTATCGCCGGCCATGTCGGCCTGGCGCGTGGCGGCATGGGCGATCTCGCCCCCGGACTGTGGGGCGAACGCGCCGGTGCGGACTCGGAGTCGGCCGCCGTCGTCGGGCGGCTGTTCGTCGCGCCGTGGGCGCGGGGGTGCGGCATCGGCGCGCTGCTGATCGACCGTGCCGTAGGGGAGGCCCGCGGACACGGCCTGCACCCGGTGCTGGACGTCGTGGCCTCCGACACCGCCGCGGCCGCGCTCTACGAGCGGCTGGGCTGGGAGCGCATGGCGACGGTGGCGCAACTGTGGGGCCCGACCCGCACGGTGACCGTCCACTGCTACGCGGGCCCCTGAGCACACCTTGAGCGCCGTGCTCCGGCGTGGTCGGGCCCCTGAGCACACCTTGAGCGCCGTGCTCCGGCGTGGTCGGAACCCCTGAACACCGCCCGAGCGCCGCGCGTCGGCCTCCCGGCTTTAGATCCGGTCCGCCTGCCCTGCGGGTCCTGGACGTCGGCCGGGCGGCTCCGGCGTGGTCCGTCTGTCACACCGGGTCTTGCGCGCCGACCGTCTGGCGCGGTCGGTGCGCCCGTTACGCCGGGCCCTGGGCGCGGGGCGCCCGGTTTCGGTGTAGTGCGTCGCCGTACGCGCCCCCGGCAGCCGGGGCGGCTCGGTGCGGTCGGCTCGCCGGTGGGAGCATGCCGCGCCCGTGGTGGAGGGCTCAGGTCGCTGTCGGTCCCGGGACCGTCCGGCCCGGTCCTCGGCGCCCTGGATGGCGCAGGTCACGAGCGCGACGAGAGTTCGCCGCCTCAGTTGTGCTCGATCACTAAGGGGTGATCGTCGTTCGCGCCATGAGGGCCGGGCCTTCCGGCCCCCTTCCGGGTCCGGCGCGCGTGGGCCGGTACTCGCGGCGCCGTGGCTGTTCGCCGTAGGCCCGCTTCGTCTGGGTTCCCGCGCGTCGCGCGGGGCGTCGGCGTCGCGTACCGGCTGGTCAGAGCGGTCGCCGGCCAGGAGCAACACCTCCCGCAGGGTGAGCAGGGAGGTCTCAGCCGGAGGGGAGGGGTTTGATTTTCAAAGCTACGGAGTTATGGTGGGTTCGGATTTCCTACTCACCAGTAATCGCCCTGGTGGCGCCCGGCGGCCAAGGAGGCCCGCACCATGCGTGACGCAGTCATCGTCGAAGCAGTACGCACCCCGATCGGCAAGGGCAAGCCGAACGGCTCCCTCGCGCAGATCCACCCCGTCGAGCTTCTCGCTCACACGCTGCGCACCCTCGTCGAGCGCTCCGGAGTCGACCCGGCGCTCATCGACGACGTCATCGGCGGCACCGTCGACCAGGTCGGCGAACAGGCCATGAACACCACCCGCTACGCGGTCCTGTCGGCCGGCTTCCCGGAGACGGTCCCGGCGACCACCGTCGACCGGCAGTGCGGCTCGTCCCAGCAGGCCGTGCACTTCGCGGCGCAGGGAGTGATGTCGGGCGCGTACGACCTCGTCGTCGCCTGCGGCGTGGAGTCGATGAGCCGGGTGCCGATGTGGTCGAACGTGCCGCCCGGCAAGGACCCCTTCGGCCCCGGCGTCGCCGAGCGCTACCCCGAGGGACTCGTCCCGCAGGGCGTCAGCGCCGAACTCATCGCCGCCAAGTGGTCCCTCACCCGCGACCGTATGGACGACTTCGCCGTCTCCTCGCACCACAAGGCGGCCGCCGCCTGGGACGCGGGCCTCTTCGACGCCGAGGTCGCGCCCCTGCACGGCGTCTCGCGCGACGAGTGCGTACGCCCCGGCAGCACGCCCGAGGTCCTCGCCGGCCTCAAGTCCGCCTACTACGACCCGGGTTTCGCCGAACGCTTCCCGCAGATCGAGTGGAACGTCACCGCGGGCAACGCCAGCCCCGTCAACGACGGCGCCTCGGCCGTGCTCATCACCTCCAGCGAGACCGCGGCCCGCCTGGGTCTGCGCCCGCTGGCCCGGCTGCACAGCTTCGCCGTCACCGGCTCCGACCCGCTGCTGATGCTCACCGGCGTCATCCCGGCGACCGAGAAGGTGCTGCGCAAGGCGTCCCTCACCGTCGACGACATCGACCTGTTCGAGGTCAACGAGGCGTTCTCCAGCGTGGTCCTGGCCTGGCGGCAGGAGACCGGCGCCGACCTCGCCAAGGTCAACGTGCACGGCGGCGCGATCGCGCTCGGCCATCCGCTCGGCGCGAGCGGCACGCGCCTGACCACAACCCTGGTCCACGCGATGCGCGAGCGCGGAGCCCGCTACGCGCTCCAGACCATGTGCGAGGCGGGCGGACTCGCCAACGCCATGATCCTGGAATCGGTGTGACGCTCCGTCAACTCGGACGCAACGTCAGTTCGGGCGCAGGTGGTGGCGCTTGCGCCATGCCACCACCGCGCCCGCCAGCGCCGGTACGGCGATGGCGGCCATCGCGATGAGGAACGCCGGCGAGGTCGGCGACGAGGCTCGCGCACCCGCCACGACGTAGGCGGCGGTGTTCGGGACCGACCCGAGCGCCGTCGCGAGCAGGAACGGCAGCCAGCCCATGCGGGAGACGGCGGCACAGTAGTTCGCCGCCCAGAACGGCACCCCAGGGAACAGCCGGGCCGCCATCATCGAGCGGAAGCCGTGCCGGCTGAGCTGCCCGTCCGCCGCCCTCAGCCAGCGGCCCCGCAGCAGCGGCCGCAGCGCGTCCTGCCCGAGCAGACGGCCCATACCGAAGGCCAGCGCGGCGCCGAGCACGGTACCCGCCAGCGCCGAAGCGGTCCCGAGCCCCGAGCCGAACAGCGCGCCCGCCGCCAGGTTCAGCAGCGGCCGCGGTACGAACGCCACCGTGCACAGGCCGTACGCCACGACGAACACGACGGTCGCCGTGGCGCCGCCCGCCCGCGGCGGCCAGCCGTGCGCGAGCAGCTTCTGCGGTTCGAACAGCAGCACGCAGCAGGCCGCCGCCGCGAGCAGGGCGACGAGCAGCGCGAACCGGGACCAGGGCGAGAGCAGCGCTCTCGTGCAGCGCGCGGCGAAACCGACGGGCGGGGGCGGGGGCACGGCTGCGGCGAGCTCCGTGGCGGCGGCCAGGGGACAGGCCGTTGCGGTGCCCCCAGAGCGGGTGGTGGCATCGAGCATGCCCGTGACAGTAACCGACTTGGGTGTCTGATCGCCGTATGGTTCGTCCCATGACCGTCACAGGTGAGGGCCCGGCGCACGTGCCGGACAGCGTGCTCGCCGACCGCGTGCTCGAACGGCTGACCGTCGTCTACCCGGCCGCCGCGGACGCGGAGCGGGCCGCCGTCATGCGCGCGTACATGAAGGACGTCGCCCCCTTCCTCGGCCTGCCCTCGCCCGAGCGGCGCGTGCTGTCCCGCGCGGTCCTGGAGGGCATGCCCCGTCCCGACGAGGACGACTGCGCGGCGATCGCGCTGCGCTGCTGGCGACTGCCGGAGCGCGAATACCAGTACTTCGCAGTCGACTACCTGCGCCGCCACGCCGGTCGCTGCTCGGCCGGCTTCCTGCCGGTGGCCCGCCACCTGATCACCACGGTCCCCTGGTGGGACACCGTCGACGCGCTCGCCGCGCACGTGGTCGGCGCCCTGGTCGAGGCCGACCCCCGGCTCACGGCGGACATGGACGCCTGGATCACGGACGACGACCTGTGGGTCGCCCGTACCGCCCTCCTGCACCAACTGCGCTACAAGGAGCGCACCGACACCGACCGCCTCTTCGCCTACTGCCTGCGCCAGTCCGGACACCCGGACTTCTTCATCCGCAAGGCCATCGGCTGGTGCCTGCGCGAGTACGCCAAGACCGATCCCGAGGCCGTCCGCGGCTTCCTCGCCCGCGAACGCGGCCGGTTCGCGCCGCTCTCGGTCCGCGAGGCACTGAAGAACATCGCGGCCTGAGGGGCTGCCCGGGCCCGGACCCGGCGGCCGGGAAAACCATTCGACGGCACGTCACGCGTCGGCGATGATCGGCCTCATGTTCCGGTACGCCTTCCTCCTCGCAGCATCCGCGGTCGCGGATGTGCCGAAGGCTGCCGTGCCCGTGGTCCTCGCGACAGCCGACGGCGCCCGAAGCTGACCCTCTCCGGAAATTCCGGCGGACCCCGCAGGGGGAGGGTCGGCCAGTTCCTCGGGGTCCCCGTCCCGCCGCGCTCCGAGCGCCGGGACCGTCACTCGGCTCACTGAGAGACTTCGAGGTTCCGCCATGTCCAAAACGGCGTACGTACGCACCAAACCGCATCTGAACATCGGCACCATGGGGCACGTCGACCACGGCAAGACCACCCTGACCGCCGCCATCACCAAGGTCCTCGCCGACCGCGGGGCGGACGGCTCCACCCGGTACGTACCGTTCGAGCGCATCGACCGGGCGCCGGAGGAGGCCGCGCGCGGCATCACCATCAACATCGCGCACGTCGAGTACGAGACCGACACCCGGCACTACGCCCACGTGGACATGCCGGGCCATGCCGACTACGTCAAGAACATGGTCACCGGGGCCGCGCAGCTCGACGGGGCGATCCTCGTCGTCTCCGCGCTCGACGGGATCATGCCGCAGACCGCCGAGCACGTGCTGCTCGCCCGCCAGGTGGGCGTCGACCACGTGGTCGTCGCGCTGAACAAGGCCGACGTGGCCGACGAGGAACTCGCGGACCTCGTCGAACTGGAGGTCCGCGAACTGCTCACCACGCACGGCTACGGCGGCGAGGCCGCCCCCGTCGTACGCGTCTCCGGGCTGAGGGCGCTGGCCGGCGACCCGCGCTGGACGGCGTCGATCGACGCGCTGCTCGACGCGGTGGACACCTATGTGCCCATGCCGGAGCGGTACGTGGACGCGCCGTTCCTGCTGCCGGTGGAGAACGTGCTCACCATCACCGGCCGGGGCACCGTCGTCACGGGTGCCGTCGAGCGCGGCACGGTCCGCGTCGGCGACCGCGTCGAGGTGCTCGGCGCCGGGGTCGACACCGTCGTCACCGGCGTGGAGACCTTCGGCAGGCCCATGGCGGAGGCCCAGGCCGGCGACAACGTCGCGCTGCTGCTGCGCGGGGTGGCCCGGGACGCGGTCCGCCGGGGGCACGTCGTCGCGGCGCCCGGCAGTGTGGCGCCCCGACGGCGCTTCACGGCGCGGGTGTACGTCCTGTCGGGACGCGAGGGCGGGCGCACCACCCCGGTGTCGACCGGCTACCGCCCGCAGTTCTACATCCGCACCGCGGACGTGGTCGGCGACGTCGACCTCGGCGACACGGCCCTCGCCCGGCCCGGCGACACCGTCACCATGACGGTCGAACTGGGCCGCGAGGTACCGCTGGAGCCGGGGCTCGGCTTCGCGATCCGGGAGGGCGGCCGGACCGTAGGCGCGGGGACGGTGACCGCCGTCGAGTGAGGCGGCGCGCCATCCGGGCGTGGGGACCGCGGGAACGGCTACGGTCGCTCTCGTGGCCCCCGCGCTCCCCGCGCTCCGTCCGGGCACCGCACGCAGGCACAATGGGACGGTGAACGAGCCCATACCCGTCAGCCGAGTCGTCGATCACGGGTTCGCCAAGCTGATGCCCGACGTCGACCGGGAGCGGGCCTGGCTGCTGACCGTCGACGGCGCCCCGCAGTCGTACGTCGACCTGGACGAGCCGACGCACCTGGAGTTCGAGTACGCCCGCAGGCTCGGACACGTCCTGGACACCGTCGCCGAGCCGGGACGCGCGCTGGACGCGCTGCACCTCGGCGGGGGCGCGTTCACCCTGCCCCGGTACCTGGCCGCGACCCGGCCCGGCTCCCGGCAGGACGTCGTCGAGGCCGACCAGGGCCTGCTGAAACTGGTCGTGGAGCAGCTGCCGCTCCCGGCCGACGCCGACATCGCACTGCACGCGGCCGACGCCCGCGGCTGGCTGGAGGGCGCTCCCGACGACTCGGCGGACGTCCTCGTCGCCGACGTCTTCGGCGGCTCGCGCGTCCCCGCGCACCTGACGTCGGTCGGCTACGCGCGCGAGACCGGGCGGGTCCTGCGCGAGGACGGCGTGTATCTGGCCAACCTCGCCGACGCCGCGCCCTTCGCTTTTCTCCGTTCCCAACTGGCCACCTTCGCCACGGTGTTCCCGCAGCTCGCGCTGATCGCCGAACCGGGCGTGCTGCGCGGCCGCCGGTTCGGCAACGCGGTCCTGGTCGCCGCCCGCCGCCCGCTGGACACCGCCGCGCTGACCCGCCTCGTGGCTGCGGACGCCTTCCCGGCGCGGGTCGAACACGGCGCCGCGCTGCGGGACTTCACGGGCGACGCGCGCCCGGTGCGGGACGAGGACGCCGTACCGTCACCCGAGCCCCCCGACGGGGCGTTCGGCATCGGCTGAGCCGTTCTCGGTCTGCGGCTCGCCCGCCGACACCCGCAGGGTCCGCCGCCGCAGATTACGGACGTCCGGTACGAACAGCACCGCTGTGGTGACCACCAGGACCAGCACGGAACAGCCCCACAGCGAGGCGGTCCGCCCGAACGTCTCCTCCGTCGGTCCCGCCAGCGCCGTCGCGAGCGGCAGCAGGGCGACCGAGCCGAACCAGTCGTAGGCCGAGACCCGCGACAGCTTGTGCTCCGGGATCTCCTGGTGGAGCGCGGTCATCCAGGAGACGCCGAACACCTCCAGTGTCACGCCGGTCACGAGCATCACGGCGCACAGGGCCCAGACCGGCACCGGCACGGCCAGCGCGGCGGACGGCAGGGCCAGCGGGAACACGCACAGGGTGCCCGCCAGCAGCAGACGGTGCGGCTTCCAGCGGGTCATGAGCAGCGCGCCCACGACCGTGCCCGCGCCGAAGAAGCCCAGGGCCAGGCCCCAGGGGCCCGGGCCGCCCAGATGGTCCCGGGCGACGAGGGGGCCGTAGACCGCGTCGGCGGCGCCGACGACCGCGTTGGCGATGGAGAACTGCACGACGACGCCCCAGAGCCACGGCCGGCCGATGAACTCCCGCCAGCCCTCGCGGAGATCGGCCAGCAGCCCGCCGCCGGGAGCGCGCGGCGGGATGTGGCTGACGTCGAGGAAGGCACGCATCGCTCCGGCGACCGCGAAGGCGGCCGCGTCGGCGGCGAGCACCCAGCCCGGTCCGGCCACGGCGACCAGCGCGCCGCCCAGGGCGGCGCCGCCCAGCGCCGCGCCCTGCATCGCCATGCGGAACATCGCGAACGCGCGGCCCGCCTGCTCGCCCTCGACGGAGGACAGCAGCATGCCCTCGGCGGCCGGGCTGAAGAACGCCTGGCCGGTGCCGCCGAGCGCGGTCAGCAGCATCATCTGCCACAGCTTCGGCTCGCCGGCCAGGACGAGGACGGCGAAGGCCGCCTGCGAGCAGCAGTTGAGGGCGTTGGCCGCCACCATCACCCGGTGCCGGGGGAGCCGGTCCGCCACCGCGCCGCCGACCAGCAGGAACAGCACCAGCGGCAGGGTGCGGGCGGCGGCCACCAGACCCACGTCGCCGCCGTCGCCGCCGGCTTCCAGCACGGCGAACGCGGCGGCGATCAGCGCGCCCTGGCTGCCGAGGCTCGTGACGAACGCGGAGGCGGTCAGCAGGCTGTAGTTGCGGTCCGCCCAGGCGGGTCTGCGCGGGCGGCGGCGGGAAGCGGCGGTGGGAGTCACCGACCGACTATCCCCGTAGCTACCCCGGGCCGCCAAACCGAGGCCCGTTATCCTCGCTTTCGGACCGGTTCAGGCGTGATGCGGCGTTCGCCCCCCTGTCGCCCGCCCCCCGTCGCCCGCACCCGTCGTCCGCCCCCAGTCGCCCATCACCCGCTGCCCGGCCCGATCAGCCCGCCGTCGGCTCACCCTGCAGCCGTACCGTGCTGAGGATCTTCATGACGGTCGCCTTCGGGACCTCCTTGTCGACGCCCTTGGCGCCGTAGAGGTTCCAGGAGACGAAGTCGTCGGCGGAGTTCTTGAAGCCGAACGTGATCGCCTTTCCGTCGCTCGCGCACTTACCCTTGCGGGGCGTTTTCGTGGACTGCGCCCAGGCGTAACTGCCCTGGATGCCCGAGGCAGTCGTGTAGGGCGTGGCCTTCTTGTCGAAGGTGATCGACTTCTTGTCCGGCTGGGTGTAGCCGCCGTAGACCCACCAGGCGGGGGTGTTCACCGCGACCTCGTCGGAGCTCTTGGCGCCGCCGGCGCCCTTGGTGCCCACCACGGCCAGCGGGGTGTCGTCGGTCCGGCCGTCCTTGTCGTCGTCGGACGTGCACCACTTCGACTGGTACTCGGCCGCGCCGGACATCGTGATGATCGGCTTGCCGTCGTCAGACTTGGTCTCCTCGAAACCGAGGCTCAGGCCGGGGGACTGGACCTCCCAGTCCGCCGGTACGTCGAAGGCGATGCCCCACTTGGGGTTCACGACGACCTTCCAGCCGGCGACCGTCGGCTTCTGGGTCTCGTTGCCGCGCGGGTCGTCGTCCGTGCCGGACGGGCTGGCGGCCGTGTCGCTCGGCTGCGCGGACGCGGACCGGCTCGGCTTCTTGTCCTTGCCGTACACCTCGACGTCGTCCTTGTCCTTGCCCAGGACCAGGTATCCGGTGACGCCCGCCGCCACCACCACGGCCATCGCGGCCAGGATGGCGACCAGCTTGGTCCGGTTGCCACCGCCGCCACCGCCGGGCTGCGGACCGGGGGCCCCGACGGGTGCGGGCGTGCCCCACTGCGGCTGCTGGGCATAGGGGTTGGGCTGCTGGTAGCCGGGATCCTGATACGGATTCGGCTGCTGGTATCCCGGTTGCTGGTACGGGTTGTTCTGCCCCTGCGGGTTCTGCTCGCCCCCGGGCGGCTGCTGTTGTCCTGGCCACATGCCGAGCAACCCTAGTGCCGCCAGGGACACGAATGGGTCACCGCTGTTTGTCAGGGACGTACCGAAGACCGAAGACCGGGCGCGGGATCTGGTCAGCGAAGACTACTCGTGGGTAACATGCTGGACATGAGCGCAGACCAGATGTCGATCGGCGAACTGCTCGCCGCCACGGTGCCCATGGTGCGAACCCTGAACCTGGAGTACCTGGAGACCACCCCGGAGAAGGCCGTCCTGGCCCTCCCGGACCAGAGCGAGTACCGCAACCACGTGGGCGGTCCGCACGCCGGAGCGATGTTCACCCTCGGTGAGTCCGCCAGCGGTGCGATCGTCCTGGCCGCCTTCGGCGACCAGCTCTCCCGCGCCGTGCCGCTGCCGGTCACCGCCGAGATCGCGTTCAAGAAGATCGCGCTCGGCCCGGTGACGGCCACCGCCACGCTCGGCCGCCCGATCGCCGAGGTCGTCGCCGAACTCGACGCGGGCCGGCGCCCGGAGTTCCCCGTCTCGGTCGCCATCCGGCGCGAGGACGGCGCCGTGACCACGGAGATGACGGTCGTCTGGACCCTGCGTCCCAACAACTGAACGGAACGGCCGACGGTACGGAAGAGGGTCCCGCGCGCGGTGTCGTCCGCGCCGGGACCCTCGTCGTGCCGGGAGGGTGGCCGCGGTCGAGGTCGGCGGCCGCACATGAACCCGGATCACCCGGGCGGCCCGAACCTCACGAGGCCGTCGCTCGCGCCGCGGACCGGATGACCGGGTACGGCCTCGCAGGGCTTCGCAAGGCTCTGCGAGGCGAACGTCGGTGCGATCGGCGCCACGCCGACACGTCCGGGTGACCCGGTACGCTTCCTGGCGTGCGCCCTGTGCGGCGCGCGCCGGGAACACAGGGGCTCAGAACGGGAGGAAGCCGCGGTGCACGTCCAGGAATGGCTCGACACGGTGCCCGCGGGTGCCGTCTACGCCGTGGTGGCTCTGGTCATCGGACTGGAGAGCCTGGGCATTCCGCTGCCGGGGGAGATCGTCCTGGTGTCGGCGGCCCTGCTGTCCTCGCAGCACACGGGGGTCAACCCCGTCGTGCTCGGCGCGTGCGCCAGCGCCGGAGCCGTGATCGGCGACTCCATCGGCTACGCCATCGGCCGCAAGGGTGGCCGGCCCCTGCTGGCGTGGCTCGGCAGGAAGTTCCCCAGGCACTTCGGTGAGGGGCACATCGCCACCGCCGAGCGCTCCTTCGAGAAGTGGGGCATGTGGGCCGTGTTCTTCGGCCGCTTCGTCGCCCTGCTGCGTATCTTCGCCGGCCCGCTCGCGGGTGTACTGCGGATGCCGTACTGGAAGTTCCTCATCGCCAACGTGCTCGGCGGCATCGCCTGGGCGGGCGGCACGACCGCGGTCATCTACTACGTCGGTCTGGTCGCCGAGGACTGGCTGAAGCGGTTCTCGTACCTGGGGCTGGTGCTGGCCGCGCTCATCGGGGTCACCTCGATGCTGGTGCTCAAGCGCAGGGCGAAGAAGGCGATGGCGGAGAAGGAGGCGGCCGAACGGGAAACCGTCCCGGCCACCGACTAGGGCCAAGGCAGGCCAGGGCCAGGGCCGAGGGCAGGACCCGTCCGGCCGAGCGATGCGCGGGAACATCGACGCGCGGGAACATCCGATGTGCGGGAACATCGATGCGCGGGAACGCCGCGCCGGCTGGCCGCGCACGCAGACTTCGCGGGAAAGCGCGGTGGCCGACCGCCCGGTCCCCACATAGCGCCCGGCCCTCGCGCACCGGACCGGCCCCGGGCAACCGGTCCGGTCCCGGTGCCGCCGGGGCTCAGCCCTCCCGGATCTCGTCCGCCCGCGTCTCGTCCTCGTGCACCCCGCGGTGCGCCTTGGCCAGTTCCGCGTACATCGTGCCGTTCAGGGTGACGCCCTGGCGTTCCTCCTCGGTCAGCTCCCGCCGGATCTTCGCGGGTACGCCCGCGACCAGGGAACCCGGCGGTACCCGCATGCCCTGCGGCACCAGGGCCTGGGCGGCGACCAGGGAACCCGCGCCGATCACCGCCCCGTTGAGCACCGTGGCGCCCATGCCGACCAGGCAGTCGTCGCCGACCGTCGCCCCGTGCACGACGGCGTTGTGCCCGATGGACACGCGCTCGCCCACGGTCACGGGGAAGCCGGGGTCGGCGTGCAGGGTGCAGTTGTCCTGGACGTTGCTGCTCGCTCCCACCGAGATCCGCTCGACGTCACCGCGCAGCACCGCCCCGTACCAGACGCTCGCCCCCGCCCCCAGCGTCACCTCGCCGATCACCGTCGCGGTGGGAGCCACGAAGGCCTCCGGGTCCACCTTCGGTTCTCTGCCGCCGATGCCCGTGATCAGCGCGCTGTGCGTCATCACCGTCTCCTCGTGTCCGGGGTACACCGGCACCGTACGTCACCCGGTGGGGTGAAGATCACAGGGCTCCGGTCGTATGGGCGGACCATGTGCCGACTACGGTGAGCGGGTGCCGAAGCGCAAGAACACGTTCTCATCCTGGCGCCGCCGTCTCGCGCAGCAGGCCGTCCACGCGGGCTGGGCGTGGGCGCAGCGCACGGGTTCCGTCAGCGCGGAGCACCCCGGGCGTTTCCGCTTCGGCTCGATCGGGCCGGCGACCAGACTCGCCTTCCCGCTCGGCACCGTATTCGGCGAGGCCTGGATCCATCTCGGCTCGCACTGCATCGTCGGCGAGCAGGTCACGCTCACCGCGGGCCTGATGCCCGACCTCGACCTGGGCCCGGACCCGATCCTGCGTATCGGTGACGGGGTCGTGCTCGGCCGCGGCAGCCATGTCATCGCGGACACGACGGTCACCATCGGCAGCGACTGCTACTTCGGTCCGTACGTCTACGTCACCTCCACCAACCACTCCTACGACGACCCGCACGAGCCCATCGGCAAGCAGTGGCCGCGGATGGAGCCGGTGGAGATCGGTTCCGGCTGCTGGATCGGCACCGGGGCGGTGATCCTGCCGGGCGCCCGGATCGGCCGGAACGTCGTGGTGGCCGCGGGCGCGGTCGTGCGGGGTGTCGTGCCCGACCACGCCGTGGTGGCCGGGGCGCCCGCCCGGGTCGTACGGCGCTGGACGCCCGCCGAGGGCTGGCAGCCGCCCCTGCGCACCCCGGCGCCGGTGCCGATCCCGGACGGCGTCACCTCCGAGCAGTTGGTCGCGCTGTCGGGCCTCGACGAGGAGACGGTGGCACAGCTGGCCCGGCTGGAGCAGTGAGGCCGGCCGCGCCGGACCGGGGTCAGCCGGTCGCCAGCAGCAGGGTGCCGACCAGGGCCAGACCGGCGCCCGCCGCCTGGATCGTCCGCAGCCGTTCGCTGAGGAACCCGCGCGCGGCCAACGCGGTCACCACGGGGTAGAGCGAGGCGAGCACGGCGGCCACCGTGACCGGGCCGTGCTGGGCGGCGACCGAGTACGTGCCGTTGGCCGCCACATCGGCGAGGCCCACGAAGGCGAGCGCCGGGAGCGAGGACCAGGGCAGGCCGCCCGTCGGCAGGGCGGGGGAGCCCCGGCGCACGGCGGCGTACAGCGCGGCGCCGCCCACCGTCACGTTCGTCAGGCGCTGCACGAAGAGGGCCAGGAAGAGCCCGGTGACCGTGGTCGACGCCTCGGCGATCAGCGTGACGACCGTGCCGAAGCCGAGCGCGGCGACCAGCGCGAGCAGGAGCGCCCGACGCTGCACGACCGCGCCCCGCACCCGTGGGCCGCAGGCGAGCACGACCCCCGTGACGGCGACCGCGATGCCCGCGACCTGGACCAGCCCGGGGCGTTCGCCGAGGAAGAGGCCCACGCCGACGGGGACGGCGACGCTCAGGGTGGCCAGTGGGGAGACGACCCCCATCGGGCCCAGGGCGAGCGCCTGGTAGAAGGAGAACAGCGCGAGCGGGCCAACGAGTCCGGCGGCGCACGCGAACCACAGCCGCGGTCCGGCCTCGCTCCAGCCGCCGGTGGCGACCACGATCGCGCCGAGCACGACCGCGGCGATGCCCTGGGAGACCACGACCACCGTCAGCGCCGGGACGCGCCGCGTCAGCACCCCGCCGCCGAAGTCGGCCAGGCCCCACAGCAGGCTGGTGGCCAGGGCGAAGAATGCGGTCACGGGGACGCCTCGCAGTACAGTTCGATGAACACTCCGGTGCACCCCACGGTAGTTCAACGTAATGCACTCTGTCATCTAGAATATTGAACTCCGGATGTTTCAGGCATCCGGACATCCCGGATATTGGACGGAAAGTGTCGGACCTCGACCTGCTGACCCAGTCCCTGGCGCGCAACGTCAAGCGCTGGCGCACCGAGCGTGGCTTCACCCTGGACGCGCTCGCCGCCCGCGCCGGCGTCAGCCGCGGCATGCTCATCCAGATCGAGCAGGCCCGAACCAACCCCAGCATCGGCACGATCGTGAAGATCGGCGACGCCCTCGGCATCAGCATCACCACCCTGCTCGACTACGAACAGGGCCCGACGGTCCGTATCGTCCCCGCCGAGCAGGCCGTTCGGCTGTGGCACACGGACGCGGGCAGCTACAACCGTCTCCTCGCGGGCACCGAGGCCCCCGGCCCGCTGGAGATCTGGGACTGGCTGCTGATGCCCGGCGACGACAGCGCCTCCGACCCGCATCCCACCGGCACCGTCGAACTCGTCCACGTCACGGCGGGCGAACTGACCCTCACCGTGGACGGCGTGGAGTACCGCGTCCCGGCGGGCGCGAGCGCGTCCTTCGAGGCCAACACCGCGCACATGTACGGCAACCAGGGCGAGGTCCCGATGGAGATGGTGATGGCGGTCTCCGTGCCGCCCATGCGCTGAGACGCCCCGGGGGCGGCCGCCGCACTGCTGTTACCGTGCGGCCATGCGCGCACCCATCGGAGACTTCGACCACGCCACCCCCGTCCCGGACTGCCTCGACGAGCTCACGCGCCCGGTCGCCGACGCCCTGCGCCAGTGGACCGGCGGCGTCCCCGCCAGGGAGATCCTCTACGTCGAGACCGACCCGCGCTGGGCCGACACCGCCGTCTTCGTGGAGCACTACGGCCGGGACCTGCTGGAGCGGTCCGCGAACTGCGTGGTCGTGGCCGGCAAGCGCGGCGGCGAGTCCACCCTGGCCGCCTGCGTGGCCCTGTCCACCACCCGCGTCGACGTCAACGGCGCCGTACGCCGTCAACTCGGCTCTCGCAAGGCCTCGTTCGCGCCGATGGACCTGGCGACGGGGGAGACCGGCATGGAGTACGGCGGGATCACCCCCATCGGGCTGCCCCACGCCTGGCCGGTGCTGGTGGACTCGGCCGTGGTCGACCTGCCGTACGTCCTGGTCGGCAGCGGACGGCGGCGCGGCAAACTGCTGCTGCCCGGGAAGGCGTTCGCGCAACTGCCGGGCGCCGTCGTGCTGGAGGGACTGGGCGTGGCCTGAGGTCACCCGGGCGTATGGTGGGCCAGCGCCAGGTGCGGGTCGGCCTCGCCCGCGACCACCGCCGGATCCGCGTGCACGAGGGCCGCGGTGAGCCGTGGGACGGCGTGCAGCAGGGCGTGTTCGGCGTCGACGGCGATCGCGTGGGCCTGCCGTACCGTCGCCTCGCCGTTCACCACGACCGCCACCTCGGCGCGCAGCCGGTGCCCGATCCAGCGCAGTCGCAGCTCGCCGACCTCGCGCACCCCCTCGACGTCCGCCAATGCCCGTTCCGCGCGGTCCACCAGCTCCGGGTCCACCGCGTCCAGCACCCGCCGGAACACCTCGCGCGCCGCGTCCCGCAGGACCAGCGCGATCGCCGCGGTGATCGCCAACCCGACGACCGGGTCCGCCAGTTGCCAGCCGAGGGCCGAGCCGCCGGCGCCCACGAGCACCGCCAGCGAGGTGAATCCGTCGGTGCGGGCGTGGAGTCCGTCCGCGACCAGCGCGGCCGAGCCGATCGACCGGCCGACGCGGATCCGGTGGCGGGCCACCCACTCGTTGCCGGCGAAGCCGGCGAGAGCGGCCACCGCGACGGCCGGGACGTGATCGACGGGCCGAGGGGACAGCAGCCGCTCGATGGCCGTCCACCCGGCGAAGGCCGCGGACGCGGCGATCGTCAGCACGATCACGAGTCCGGCCAGATCCTCGGCGCGGCCGTAGCCGTAGGTGAAGCGCCGCGTCGCCGCGCGCCGGCCGAGCACGAAGGCGATGCCCAGCGGTACGGCGGTCAGCGCGTCCGCCGCGTTGTGCACCGTGTCGCCGAGCAACGCCACCGACCCGGACACGGCCACGACGGCCGCCTGCCCCAGCGCCGTCGCCCCGAGCACCGCCAGCGAGACCCACAGTGCGCGCATGCCGCGGGCCGAGGACTCCAGTGCCGCATCGACCTTGGCGGCGCTCTCGTGGGAGTGCGGGGTGAGGAGATGGCCGAGGCGGTGGCGGAGGCCCGGAGCGGGACGGGGGTGCGGGTGTCCGGGCTCATGGCTGTGGTGGTGCCCGTGTCCGTGCCCTGACTCGCGTCCGTGATCGTGTACGCGGCCCTGCTCGTGGCGGTGGCGGTGGCCGTGGTCGGGTGTGTGCCCGTGATCGTGCTCGGGCTCGCGGTCCTGCTCGTGTCCGTGATCGTGACGGTGCCGGTGGCTCACGGGGATCCCCTTCCGGTGCGCGGGAGCGGAGGCGCGTCGGTGCGCAGGCGCGGGAGTGGTCGCGCGGGAGTGGACGCGCACCGCCCACAGCGCCATTATGTGCGTATGAGCGCACGCATGCACCTATCACCTGCGCATCATGCGCACCCGCGCACCCCGGGCGAGGAGCAGTTCGCGCTCGCCGCCGAACTGCTCGCCCTGCTCGGCGACCGCACCCGCCTCACGCTGCTGCACGCACTGTCGGCGGGAGAGGCCGACGTCTCCACCCTCACGGAGGCGTGCGGGGCGGCCCGGCCGGCCGTGAGCCAGCATCTGGCGCGGCTGCGCCTGGCCGGCCTGGTGAGCACCCGCAAGGAGGGCCGCCGGGTGATCTACGCACTGCGCGACGGCCATCTGCGCCGCCTGGTGGACGAAGCGCTGAGCGTGGCCGACCACCGGCTCGGCGACCGGCCCGTGCACGACTGACCGGCGCCCGGCCACCGATCAGCCGACTGTCACCCGGGCCAGGTCCGAGTACACCTAGTGCCGCAACAGGCAACGTTCGCCCCGTCGCGACGCCCTGCACGCACTCCCGCCGCACCGGCCGAAAGCCCGAGTACGCCCAGTACGAGGACTTCCGGCCGGCACGCCGGGAGCACGCACCGGACGCCGCTCCTTCACGGGCAAACGTTGCCTGCCGCGGCACTAGCGCAGCGCCGGGATCTCGATCGCCGGGCAGCGGTCCATCACCATGTCCAGGCCCGCCGCGCGGGCGCGGTCGTACGCCTCCTCGTCGACGACGCCGAGCTGGAACCAGACCGCCCGCGCGCCCTTGGCCACCGCGTCGTCGACGACGGCCCCGGCGAGGTCGCTGTTGACGAAGACATCGACGACGTCCACCGCGAAAGGGATGTCCGCGAGGGACGCGTAGCCCCGCTCGCCGTGCACGGTCTCCGCCTTGGGGTGGACCGGGACGACCCGCTTGCCGAAGCGCTGGAGCACCTCGGCGACGCCGTACGCGGCGCGGCTCCGGTTCGACGACAGGCCGACCACGGCCCAGGTGTCACCGAGCTCGGTGAGGATCTTGCGGATCGTTGCCTCGTCGCCGTACACCGATGGCCTCCACGGAAGAGAGCGGGGAAGAACTGTCGTGCGGGACAACAGCGCGGGGCGCGGCGGGATTCCGGGCCGGCCCGCCCTACTCCCGTTCCCGGCGCCGTGTCCTGATTCCACGCGGCCTGCCTGCGCTTCGGCGTCCGCGCGCCTACGCTCAGCCCGTGCTCCGCATCATCGACGCCCGTACCGGCGAATCCGTCGACGCCGCTCCCGCCCGCCGAGGCCTGACCCGTGTCGAGGCGCACGTGCCGGGGTTCGACCCCACGGCCCTGCGCGTGCTGCTCGTCACCGACCTGCTCGTGCGCGCCCTGGAACTCGGCGGTACGCCGGTCTGGGCGCTGCTGAGCACGCCGCGCGACCTGTCCGAACTGCGCGCGAGCGCCGCCGTCCTCGGCGTCCGGCCCTTCGAGGACGGGCAGGACACCGGGCCGGGACTGGGTGAGGCCCAGGTCCTGCACGTGACCGGCGAGGGCGGCGCCGTGCCCGACGGGGTCCGGGTCGAGGTCGCGGCCGTCCACCACGCGCAGCCGGTGCTGCCGGAGGGCAGGGACCCCGCCGTTCTGCGGCTGGCCCTCCTCGGCCCGCCGCGGAGCGCGCCCGTGGACCTCGGCCCGGCCGTCCTGGCGGACGCCGAGCGCACCCTCGGGCGCTGGCGCCGCGCGGTCGCCACCTGGGCCCACCGGCCGTCCCGTCCGGTCCCGGACGAGGTGCGCGCACGGCTCCGCGGCGCCTGGGAGGACGACCTGGACGTGCCCGAGGTGCTGCGCGTGCTGCACGAGGTGGAGGAGGCCGGACCGGACCTGCCGGACGGCGCCCGCTTCGAGACGTACGCCTACGCCGACCGCCTCCTCGGCCTCGAACTCACCCGCGACCTGGGAGCCCTCGCGTGAACGGTGTGATTCCGCGGGCCGGAGGGGGACCACTGCGCCGCCTCATCGTGCTGCGGCACGCCAAGTCCGCCTGGCCGGAGGGCGTTCCCGACCACCGGCGGCCTCTCGCGCCACGTGGCCGCCGGGACGCCCCGGCGGCGGGCCGCGCGCTCGCCGAGGCCGACTCCCTGCCCGACCTCGCCCTGTGCTCGCCCGCGCTGCGCGCCCGCCAGACCTGGGACCTGGCCGCCGCCGAGTGGGGCACGCCGCCGCCGGTGCGCTACGAGCCGCGGCTGTACGAGGCCGACGCGGCGGAGTTGCTGGACGTGGTGCGCGAGACGCCTCCCGAGGTGGAGACGCTGCTGCTGGTCGGTCACAACCCCGGCCTGGAGGACCTGGTCCTCGAACTGGCCGACGACGGCCTCGACGGCGCGCTGGACGAGGTCCGGGTGAAGTTCCCGACCGCGGCGATCGCGGTCCTCGCCTGGCACGGCCACACCTGGCACGCGCTCGCCCCGGCCACGGCCCTGCTGACCTCCATGACCGTGCCGCGGGGGAGCAAGGGGGAGCAGGGCGGAGGAACGGGGTGGGGGGAGGCGTGAGGAGGGGGCAGGTGTGAGGAAGAGGGGAGGAGCGAGTCAGCCCACGTGGATGTACGGCCGCCGCTCCGGGTCCGGTTCCGCGCGGCGCAGCACCTCCTCGGTGACCGGTGCCACCTCACCGTGGCCGAAGACCAGGAAGCGGATCAGATTGCTCACCGGGTTGCCCTCCGTCCAGTTGAAGTAGGCGTGCGGGATCCGGCCGGTCCGGTCGCGCAGGGCCAGCAGCACCGCGGCGACGGTGTTGGGCACCGTCGGCCCCTGCGCCCGCAGCCGCCGCACGCCGAGCGTGTCGTCGCCGTGCACGCTGACGTCGGTGCTGAAGTCCGAGGAGTCCCGTACGAGCACCTCCAGGAACAGCACCGGGCCGCCTCTCGGGATGGGGGTGTGCCCGCGCTGATCGTGCTCCTTGACCCGGTACTCCCGTCGGGTGCGCTCCTTGGGGTCGTTCGCGATCAGCCGCAGCGGTCCGCCGCGGGCCGCCTCGTCGACGATCCGGGCCGCCCTCGCGTCGAGGACGACCTCGCCGGCGCGCAGTTCGAAGGCCCGGTGCACCCGGGAACCGAACGACGTGATCAGGATGGCGACGATGAAGATCCCGGCAATCTTGATGCCGTCCGGCCGCTCGATGACGTTCGCCACCAGGGTGTAGGCGAAGACGGCGGTGATCGTGCCGAAGCCGAACGCGGCCCGGCGATGGCCGCGCCGGTGCACGGCGACCGTGGAGGCGAACGCCGCGGACAGCATCAGGACCAGCACACCGGTCGCGTACGCGCCGCTCTGCCGGTCGACGTTCGCGTCGAACCACAGCGTGATCAGGACCGCGGCCGCCAGGAAGACCAGGACCAGCGGACGCACCGCCCGCGTCCACTCGGGGGCCATGCCGTAGCGGGGCAGGTAGCGCGGGACGAGGTTGAGCAGGCCGGCGAGCGCGGAGGCGCCCGCGAACCAGAGGATCGCGATCGTGGACAGGTCGTAGACCGTGCCGAACACCTGGCCGAGGTGCTCGTGCGCGAGATAGGCGAGCGCCCGGCCGTTGGCCTGGCCGCCGCTCTTGAACTCCGCCTGCGGGATGAGGATCGTCGTGGCCAGGCTGGACAGCAGCAGGAAGCAGCTCATGGTCAACGCGGCCGTGGTGAGCAGCTTGCGGGTGCCGCGGATGCGGCCCGCCGGGTTCGCGTACGTGTCCGTGGGGGCACCCCTGACCTGCGGCATCACGGCCACGCCGGTCTCGAAGCCGGACATGCCGAGGGCCAGCTTGGGGAAGACCAGCAGCGCCACGCCGATCATCATCAAAGGTGAGGAGTGTTCGGCGCTCAGCGCGTCGGTCCAGTTCCCGATCCGCACCGGGCCGGTGAACACCTCCCAGGCGGCATCGGCGAGCACGACCAGATTGAGGGTCAGATACGTCACCACCAGCACCACCGCGATACCGATGGCCTCCCGGAAGCCCTTCAGGAAGACGCCGCCCAGCAGCCCCAGCAGCACGAGGGTGATCCACAGGTTCTCGCCGTCCAGCCAGTGCGGGGCGAACGGGTTCTCCACCACGTGCGCGGCGGCGTCCGCGGCCGACAGGGTGATGGTGATGATGAAGTCCGTCGCCGCGAAGCCGAGCAGCACCAGCACCAGGATCTTCCCCGACCACCAGGACAGCAGCCGCTCCAGCATGGCGATCGACCCCTCGCCGTGCGGGCTCTCGTGGGCGACGCGCCGGTAGACCGGCAGCGCGCCGAACAGGGTCAGCGCGATCAGCACCAGGGTCGCGAGCGGGGACAGCAGACCGGCGGCGAGCGCGGCGATGCCCGGCTGGTACCCGAGCGTGGAGAAGTAGTCGACACCGGTGAGGCACATCACCCGCCACCACCGGTGGCCCTGGTGATCGGCGGGGGGAGCCGCGTGCGGTCCGGGGTGCCGGGCCGTCTGCTCGCTGAGCCCGTCCAGCAGCCAGGCCCGCCAGCGGGACGGGCGCGCGGCGTGCTCCGAACGGGCGGGACCGGAGCCGCCGGTGCTCCCCACGTGCGTACGGGTCATGCCCGTGTCTCCCTGTCTCCCTGCGGTCGGCGGGTCCGGCCGGCTCCGGACCGACGACGGGCACGTCCCCACCACATCGTCGCCCGCCCCCGCCCGGCGGGCGACCGCACGGGCTGCGCATAGGCTGGCCGGATGCAGGACGAGTACCGCACCGTCGCCCACCCGGGCGTGCACGAGACCGAGGTCAACCGCTCGCGCTTCCTGTGCGCGCTCGCCCCGGCCGCCACCGAGCGGGAGGCGCAGGACTTCCTCGCCGCCGTCCGCAAGGAGCACGCCGACGCCACGCACAACTGCTGGGCCTACGTCATCGGAGCCGACGCCTCGGTCCAGAAGGCCGGCGACGACGGCGAACCCGGCGGCACGGCGGGGGTGCCCATGCTCCAGATGCTGCTGCGCCGCGACATGCGGTACGTCGTCGCCGTCGTCACCCGCTACTACGGCGGCGTCAAGCTCGGCGCGGGCGGACTCATCCGGGCGTACGGCGGCGCGGTCGGCGAGGCGCTGGACACCCTCGGCACCCTCACCCGGCGGCGCTTCCGGCTGGCCACGGTGACCGTCGACCACCAGCGGGCGGGCAAGGTGCAGAACGACCTGCGCGCCACCGGGCGCGAGGTCCGTGACGTGCGCTACGGCGAGGCGGTCACCATCGAGATCGGTCTGCCGGACGCCGAGGTGGAGTCCTTCCGCGGCTGGCTCGCGGACGTCACGGCCGGGACGGCGGGCTTCGAACTGGGCGGCGAGGCTTACGGGGATGCCTAGCGCCTGATGAAACGCCTCGTGAAGTGCCTCATGAAACGCCTGATGCAGCACCCGATAAATGGGGCATTGTGGCCATAGTGGCTGTAACGACCGTGTGGGCGACCGGTCGTGGCGGCCTGAAACGGGGGTAACCGCCCGTGATGTCAGATCCGGCCGTTAACCTCGGGGATCATGCGACTGCTGCACACCTCCGACTGGCATCTCGGCCGGGCGTTCCACCGGGTCAACATGTTGGAGGCCCAGGCCGAGTTCATCGGTCACCTCGTCACGACCGTGCGTGAGCACGCCGTGGACGCCGTGCTCGTCTCGGGGGACGTGTACGACCGGGCGGTGCCGCCGCTCGCGGCGGTCGAGCTGTTCGACGACGCACTGCACCGCCTCGCCGACCTCGGCGTGCCGACCGTGATGATCTCCGGCAACCACGACTCCGCCCGCCGGCTGGGCGTGGGCGCCGGGCTGATCGACCGCGCAGGCATCCACCTGCGGACCGAGCCGTCGGCCTGCGGGACCCCCGTGGTGCTCTCCGACGCGCACGCGGACGTGGCCTTCTACGGTCTGCCCTATCTCGAACCCGCCCTGGTCAAGGACGAGTTCGGGGTGCCGAAGCCGGGCCACGAGGCCGTGCTCGCCGCCGCCATGGACCGCGTCCGCGCCGACCTCGCCACCCGCGCGCCCGGCACCCGGTCCGTGGTCCTGGCGCACGCCTTCGTCACCGGCGGCCAGGCCAGCGACAGCGAGCGGGACATCACGATCGGCGGGGTGGCCGCCGTGCCCGCGGGCGTCTTCGAGGGCGTCGACTACACGGCACTGGGCCACCTGCACGGCTGCCAGACCATCACCGAGCGCGTGCGCTACTCCGGCTCCCCGTTGCCGTACTCCTTCTCGGAGGCCGGTCACCGCAAGAGCATGTGGCTCGTCGACCTCGGCGCCGACGGCACGGTCACCGCCGAACGGATCGACTGCCCGGTGCCCCGCGCCCTGGCCCGCATCAGAGGCCCGCTGGAGGACCTGCTCGCGGACCCGGGGCTCGCCCGGCACGCGCAGGCGTGGGTCGAGGCGACCCTCACCGACGCCGTCCGCCCGGCCGACCCCATGGCCCGGCTGACCGCGCGCTTCCCGCACACGCTCTCCCTCGTCTTCGACCCCGAACGGGACCCGGACGACCCCGCCGTCTCCTACGCGGCGCGCCTCGCCGACCGCAGCGACCAGCAGATCGCGGAGGACTTCGTGGCGCATGTGCGCGGTGCCGGCCCCGACGAACGGGAGCGGACCGTGCTGCGCGACGCCTTCGACGCGGTGCGCGCGGACGCCACCGTGCGGGAGGTGGCCCGGTGAGGCTGCACCGCCTGGACATCACCGCCTTCGGACCCTTCGGCGGGGCGCAGAGCGTCGACTTCGACGACCTGTCCGGCGCCGGACTCTTCCTCCTGCACGGCCCGACCGGCGCGGGCAAGACCTCCGTCCTCGACGCGGTCTGCTACGCGCTGTACGGCTCGGTCCCGGGCGCCCGGCAGAGCGCGCAGGGCCTGACGCTGCGCAGCGACCATGCCGAGGCGGCCACCCGCACCGAGGTCCGCCTCGAACTGACCGCCGCCGGGCGAAGGCTGGAGATCACCCGGCAGCCGCCCTGGCAGCGGCCCAAACGACGCGGCTCCGGTACGACGCTCGACAAGGCCCAGACCTGGCTGCGCGAGTACGACGCGGTCGCCGGTGCCTGGAAGGACCTCAGCCGCTCGCACCAGGAGATCGGCGAGGAGATCACCCAGCTGCTCGGGATGAGCCGCGAGCAGTTCTGCCAGGTCGTGCTGCTGCCGCAGGGCGACTTCGCGCGGTTCCTGCGCGCCGACGCCGAGGCCCGCGGCAAACTGCTCGGCCGGCTGTTCGACACGCATCGCTTCGCCGAGGTCGAGAAGCGCCTCGCCGAACGCCGCAAGGCCACCGAGACGCAGGTGCGCGAGGGCGATGCCGCACTGCTGGCGGACGCCCACCGCATGCAGCAGGAGGCGGGCGGCGCCATGGAGCTGCCCGAACTGGCCGCCGGCGAACCGGGCCTGGCCGACGCCGTGCTCGGTGCCGCCGCCGTCGCCCGCAGCACCGCCCGCGAAGAGCTCGCCGTCGCTCGCTGCGGCCTCGCCGCCGCCGAGTCCGCGCAGGCCGCCGCCGAGCACGACCTGTCCGACGTACGTGAAGTGTCACGGTTGCAGCAGCGGTTCGCGCAGGCACGGCAGCGGGCCGCAGTGCTCGCGGAGCGGGCCGAGGAGCACCGGGCGGCCCTGGCGCGGATGGAACGGTCGCGCAAGGCGGAGGCGGTCGCGCCGGCCCTGGAGCTGCGGGACGAGGCCGACGCCGAGCACCGCCGGTCCGCCCACGCCGAGACGCACGCGCGGGCGCAGCTGCCGGACACCTTCGCGGAAGCCGGAGCGGCCGGACTCGCGGTGGCCGCGCGCCGGGCCGCCGAGGAGCTGGGCGGACTGGAGTCGGCCCGGCGGGCCGAACACCGCCTCACCGAACTCACCGCCGAGCGTGCCGGCCTGGAACGCCAGGAACGCGCCGACGACGACGTACTGGCGGAGGTGGAGAGCTGGCTCGGCGCGTGGGAGACGACCCGGGCGGGGCTCCAGTCCCGGATCGACTCCGCGCAGTCCGCCGCCACCCGGGCCGAACAGCTCGCCGTGCTGCGCGAACCCGCGCAGCGGCGGCTCACGGCCGCCCGCACCCGCGACCGGCTCGCCGAGGACACCGAACAGACCCGGCAGCGGGCGCTCGACGCTCAGGAGCGGGCGACGCGGGCCCGCGCCGACTGGCTGGACCTGAAGGAACAGCGGCTGAACGGCATCGCCGCCGAACTCGCCGCGAACCTCCTGGACGGCGAGGCCTGCGCCGTCTGCGGCGCCACCGAACACCCCGCCCCCGCCCGCAAGGTCGCCGGACACGTCGACCGCGAGGCGGAGGAACGCGCCCTGGCGCACTACCAGAGCGCGCAGGAACAGGCCGCGCGGGACGAGCGACGCCTGAGCGCCGTACGGGAGGAGCTCGCCGCCGCCACCGCCGAGGCGAGCGACACCCCCACCGAGCAACTGGCCCGCCAAGCGACTGAGTTGGAACAGCAGTACAGCGAGTCGCGCCGGGAGGCCTCCGGACTGCACGCCGCGAACGAGGAGTCGCGGCACGCCGAGCAGGAGCGCGAACGGCGCATCGCGGTACGTCAGGAGGCAGCAGTGCGAGCCGCCGCCCGGGTCGGC
The DNA here is from genome assembly GCF_053593435.1 of Streptomyces sp. NPDC002306. Lineage (NCBI taxonomy): Bacteria > Bacillati > Actinomycetota > Actinomycetes > Kitasatosporales > Streptomycetaceae > Streptomyces > Streptomyces sp. NPDC002306. The sequence continues at coordinate 164,845 of NZ_JBSFCK010000012.1, read as the reverse complement.
CACCGGGAGCGGCTGGACCGCGAGAAGGCAACCCTGGAAGGGGAGTTGGCACAGGCCAGGGGCGGCGCCGACAGTGTCGCCGCACGGGCCGCCCAGCTGGAGCGGCGGGTCGCCCGCCTCACCGACGCGGCCGACGCCGCCCGCGCCGCCGAGGACAGCGCGCAGCGGCTCAAGGACGCCGACGCGCGCCTCGCCGACGCCGCCTTCCGCGCCGGGTTCGACACCCCGCAGGACGCGGCCGACGCGCTCCTCGACGACGCGGCCCACCGTGAGCTCCAACGGCGCCTGGACGTATGGCAGAACGAGGACAGCGCCGTACGCGCCGTCCTCGCCGAGGCCGACACCGCGGCCGCCGCCGATCAGCCGCCCGCCGACGTCACGACCGCCGAGCGGACCGCCGCCGAGGAGGGCCGGCGGCTGCGCGACGCGGCCTCCGCACGCGACGCGGCCGCCCGGCGCTGCGCCGAACTCGACCGGCTCTCGGCCCGCGCGGCCACCGGGGTACGACGACTCGCACCGCTGCGCGAGGAGTACGACCGGGTCGCCCGCATGGCCGGCCTCGCCGCCGGGACCTCGGCCGACAACGAACGCCGCATGCGCCTGGAGTCGTACGTGCTGGCGGCCCGCCTGGAACAGGTCGCGGCCGCCGCGACCGCACGGTTGCAGCGCATGTCGTCCGGCCGCTACACCCTCGTCCACTCCGACGACCGGGCCGGCCGCGGCCGCAGCGGGCTCGGGCTGCATGTCGTCGACGCCTGGACCGGGCGCGAGCGGGACACGGCGACGCTGTCCGGCGGCGAGACGTTCTTCGCCTCGCTCGCGCTGGCGCTCGGCCTCGCCGACGTCGTCACCGACGAGGCCGGCGGGGTCCGGCTGGACACGCTCTTCATCGACGAGGGCTTCGGCAGCCTCGACGACCAGACCCTCGACGAGGTCCTCGACGTGCTCGACTCCCTGCGCGAACGCGACCGCAGCGTCGGCATCGTCAGCCACGTGGCCGACCTGCGGCGCCGCGTCCACGCCCAACTGGAGGTCGTGAAGGGCCGGTCGGGGTCGGCGCTACGGCAACGGGGCGTGCGCTGAGCTCACCCCTGCCCCTGCCCGGGCGCCCACCGGCCCGGCGCTCACCGGCCCACTGGGCGCCGGGGCAGGGGTGACGAGTAGACGACGCTGGTGGTGACCGAGCCCAGCCCGCCGATCCGGCCCGAGACCTCCTCCAGATGACGCATCGAGCGGGCCGCGACCTTGATGACGAAACAGTCGTCCCCGGTCACAGGGTGCGCTTCGAGGATCTCGGGCGTCACGGCGACGAGGTCGTGGAATGGTTTGTAGTTGCCGTTCGGGTAGCGCAGGCGGACGAACGCGAGGATCGACAGGCCGAGCCGCTCGGGTTCGACGACCGCCGCGTAGCCCTTGATGACGCCCGCCTCCTCCAGCCGCCGTACCCGTTCGGTGACGGCGCTCGGGGACATCGACACGGCACGGGCCAGCTCGGCGAAGCTGGCACGGCCGTCGCGCTGGAGGACGTCGAGGATGCGCCAGTCGGTGGCGTCCGGGGAATACACGGTCATGACGTACAGATAGCAGGGAAATCCCCGGCCGGACAACGGCCGGCCCGTGGATCGCCACTTCAGCGAGCCGATCACCGGCCGTAGATTTCTGGCCAGGAAGAGCCGCCGCACCGCCGACGCGGCGGCCCGAGGGAAGGGCCAGGCCATGACCGCCACCACGACCGACACCGTCCACCCCGTGAACCCCGTGCTGCGCGTCGCCCCGGCGGCCCCTGCCGAGGCCGCCGCGCACTTCCGCGCGAGCCTGGCCTTCCACGCCGACGTCTCCGACGTCGCCGCCGCGCTCGCGGCAGGCGGCGACCCCGGCTTCGTCGTGGTGGACTCCCGCTCCACCGAGTCCTGGGACCAGGGCCACCTCCCCGGCGCGCTCCACCTGCCGACCGCGCTCGTCCCCGAGCAGGCCGGACGACTCCTCGACAGGTCCGTCCCGGTCGTCACCTACTGCTGGGGCCCCGGCTGCAACGGCGCCACCCGCGCGGCCCTCGCCCTCGCCGAACTCGGTTACCAGGTCAAGGAGATGCTCGGCGGCTTCGAGTACTGGGCACGCGAGGGCTTCCCGTACGAGACCTGGGAGGGGCCCGCCCGACGCACCGCCGACCCGCTGACGGCGCCGGTGGACGCGGCGGACTGCGGCTGCTGACGCGACACCGGGCACGCACCGGCGGCACGGGTGCGTGCCCGGTTCCCCTCCGGCGGCCGGCGGCTCAGTTCCCTACCACCTCCGGCGCCGGACGCGGGAAGCGGCGGTCCGCCGCCGCGAACTGGCCCACCGTGTCCGGCCGCTCGGCGAAGGCCGGCGCCACGTCGCGTGCGCCGCCCGTCGCGTCCCGGCTGCCGGTGCGTACCTCAACGTCCAGGAGGAAGGGCCGGTACTCCAGGGCGAAGGTCACGAAATGCCATGGGGGACAGTGGATTTGCCGGAAGCCGGAGCGTGTAGGTTCTGCGGCATGGTGCGATACGCGGATCCGGACGCGGTGGACTGGGTGGAGTCGGGCGGCGGGCCCCTCATAGCGGTGCCCGAGACGGTGTTGCCGTTCTGGGCCGGGGCCGACGGGGACGAGACGGCCTCGGACTACGACCGGGCCTGTGACATCGACGCGGCCGTCGGCCTGCTGCCCGTGGGCGACAGCACGGCCCTGGTCCTCGGCGACGAGCCCGCCGCCACCGCCTACCTCCCCGAACACGGCACGTTCGTACGCTGGTACGCGGCGGACTCGGCTCGCGAACTCCTCGCGGCGCTGCCCACGGCGATCGAGACGGCGGCCTGGGAGACCGAGCTGCGCTGGGACGTACCCGGCACGGTCCTGCTGTTCGACGCGGCCTGGCCCGGCAACGACTGCGGTCGCACCGACCACGTGAAGCTGTCGCTGCACCCCGGCCGGTACGTTGTGCGCGCGGCCCAGGTACAGCCAGGCCCCGAGACCTGGCTGGGACTCGTACAGCTGCGACGGCTCCCGGACTGACGCGCCGACGGGGGCGGCCCGCGGCGGCCCCGCGAGGCCGACACGCGCGTGCGCCGGGACGGCAGTGCGCCGACGTACTCGTGCCGAGAGACCGTACGCCGAAACGCACGTGCGGAGATCCGGCACGGTCGCCATCATGGTCGTCCATGTCCCGACTCCAGCACCCCGCCCCCGAGGATCTGCTCCGTGACCCCCTGCCGCTGCGCGGCCGGACCGCCCTGGTCACCGGGGCGAGCCGACGCGACGGCATCGGGCACGCGGTGGCCCGGCGGCTCGCCGCGTACGGCGCGAGCGTCTGCCTGCACCACCACGTCCCGCACGACGCCGCCATGCCCTGGGGCGCCGACCGGCCCGAGGAGGTGGCCGCCTCCGTGCGCGCCGCGCTCGGCGACCCAGCGGCCCGGGTGGTCGCGCGGCCGGGCGACCTCACGGACCCGGCCGCGCCCGCCGAACTGATCACCGCCGCCGCCTCGGCGCTCGGCGGCCGACTCGACATCCTCGTCGCCAACCACGCCCTCAGCGGCTCCGACGGCACGCTCGACGCGATCGACGCCGCGATGCTCGACGCGCACTGGGCGGTCGACGCCCGCTCCGTGCTGCTCCTGGTCCAGGCGTACGCCCGGCTGCGCGCCGCACTGCCGACGCGCACCCCGGGCGGACGCGTCGTGATGATGACGTCCGGCCAGGACCTCGGGGACGGCATGCCCGGCGAGCTCGCCTACGCCCTCCAGAAGGGCGCGCTCGCCTCCGTCACCCGTTCCCTGTCGACCACGCTCGCCGAGCACGCCGTCACGGTCAACACCGTCAACCCGGGCCCCGTGGACACCGGTTACCTGAGCGGCGACGATCACGCGGCCGTCGCCGCGCGCTTCCCGGCCGGCCGGTGGGGTAGGCCCGACGACCCGGCCCGCCTCATCGCGTGGCTCGCCACGGACGAGGCGGAGTGGGTCACGGGTCAGGTCGTCGACTCGGAGGGCGGCTTCCGACGGTGAGCCGCCCGGGCGGTGGCGTCGGGCCGCCGGCCCGGCACCACCGCCGGGGCCGTCACAGGCGCGACAGCTCCTCCACCAGGTCGTCCAGGCCCAGGGACCCCTGGGACAGGGCCGCCATGTGCCAGGCCTTGAGGTCGAAGGCGTCCCCGTGCCGCTCCCGGGCGTTCTCGCGGCCCAGCAGCCAGGCCCGCTCACCGAGCTTGTAGCCGATCGCCTGACCGGGCATGGTCAGATAGCGGGTCAGCTCGCTCTCCACGAAGTCCGCCGGACGGCTGCTGTGCGCGCCGAAGAACTCCTGGGCCAGGTCAGGAGTCCAGCGCTCACCCGGGTGGAACGGGGAGTCCGCCGGGATCTCCAGCTCGAGGTGCATGCCGATGTCGACGATGACACGGGCGGCCCGCATCATCTGCGCGTCCAGGTAGCCGAGCCGCTGCTCGGCGTCGGTGAGGAAGCCCAGCTCGTCCATCAGGCGCTCCGCGTACAGCGCCCAGCCCTCGGCGTTGGCGCTCACCCCGCCGACGGTCGCCTGGTAGCGGGAGAGGTCCGCGGCGACGTGCGTCCACTGCGCGAGCTGGAGGTGATGGCCGGGGACGCCCTCGTGGTACCAGGTGGAGACCAGGTCGTAGACCGGGAAACGGGTCTGGCCCATGGTCGGCAGCCAGGTGCGGCCCGGACGCGAGAAGTCCTCCGACGGAGGCGTGTAGTACGGCGCCGCCGCACCGCCCGGAGGCGCGATGCGGGACTCCACCTTCCGCACCCGCTCGGCGAGTTCGAAGTGGGTGCCGTCCAGGGCGTCGATCGCCTGGTCCATCAGGCCCTGGAGCCAGTCGCGGACCTCGTCGACACCCTCGATGTGCTTGCCGTGCTCGTCGAGGTGCGCGAGGGCCACCCACGGCGTCGCCGCACCGGGCAGGACCTTCTCGGCCTCCTGCCGCATCTCGCCGAGCAGCCGGTGGTACTCGGCCCAGCCGTACGCGTACGCCTCGTCCAGGTCGAGGTCCGTGCCGTTGAAGTAGCGCGACCAGCGCGCGTAGCGCTCCCGGCCCACGGTGTTCGGCGCGCCCTCGATCGTCGGCGCGTACACGTCCCGCATCCAGTCCCGCAGCTCCACCACGGCCGCGGTCGCCCCGCGCGCGGCCTCGTCCAGCTCCGCGCGCAGCGCCTGCGGGCCCGCCGCCGCGAAGTCCTCGAACCAGCCTCGGCCGCTGCCGTCGGTGTCCGACCACTCGGTCAGCTGCCCGATGAACGTCGCCGTCGGACGCGGCGCCGCGTACAGCTTGCGGTCCAGGCCGAGGGCGAGCGACGCGCGGTAGCCCGCCAGCGCCGCCGGAACCGCGCGCAGCCGCTCGGCGATCGCGGCCCAGTCCTCCTCGGTCTGCGCAGGCGTGACGGTGAAGATCTCGCGCACCGAGTGCGCCACCGTGTGCAGGTTGCCCACCGAACGCAGGTGCTCGTCGGCCTCGTGCATGGCGAGCTCCGCGGTGAGCCGCTCGCGCAGCAGGCGCCCGCAGCGGCGCTCGATGTCACGGTCCGCGCCCGGCAGACGCTCGGCCTCGTCGAGCCGGGCGAGCGTCGTACGGGCCAGCTCGGCGAGCGCGTCCTGTCCCGCCGGTGAGGTGTCGGGCAGGCGGCTCGAACTCTCCTTCACTCCCAGGTAGGTTCCGGTGATCGGGTCGAGGGCGATCAGCTCGTCGACGTAGGCGTCGGCGACCTCGCGGGGCAGCTGGCTCTTGGTCTCTGACATGCGGACATCCTCATACGAACAACGGTGCCGCGTCAGCCCGGTTTGCCGCCGGATGTGCCGCGTCAGGCCGATTTCTCTGTGGGCGTGCCCGCCGGGCCGGGCGGGAGCAGGGGGCCGCAGTCCCACTGCTGGAAGATCAACCGCGTCTCCACGCGGGCCACTTCCCGCTGGGACGTGAACTCGTCCAGCACCAGCCGCTGCAGATCGGTCATGTCCGCGACCGCGACATGGACCAGATAGTCGTCGGGCCCGGTGAGGTGGAACACGGTCAGCGCCTCGGGCAACGCCCTGATCCGCTCCACGAACGGCCCCACCAGCTCCCGTCGATGCGGCCTGACCTGCACCGACAGCAGCGCCTGCAAGCCGCGCCCCAGCTTCGCCGGATCCACCCGCAGCTGATGGCCGAGGATCACGCCCGCCCGGCGCAGCCGCGTCACGCGGTCCAGACAGGTCGACGGCGCGACCCCGACCTGCGCGGCGAGATCGCGGAACGTCGTCCGGGCGTCGTTCTGCAACAGCCGCAGCAGATGAAGGTCGACCGGATCCAGTACGACAGATTCAGCCATCGGCCGAACGTAGCACGGTGTTCGAATCCGATGCACCGGTCGGTGTTCACCCTTCCGTCCATGGACTCAGGGAGCACGTTCGCGCCGAACGACGACGTACGCATTCCGCCGAGGGCACTGGCCACCGAGGCCGTGCACGCCGGACGGGACGATCTCGCCCGCCAGGGCCTGCACGCCCCGCCGATCGACCTGTCCACCACCTACCCCTCCTACGACAGCCGAGGGGAGGCCGCCCGGATCGACGCCTTCGCCACGACGGGCGCCGAACCGGACGGCCCACCGGTCTACGCCCGCCTCGGCAACCCCACCGTCGCCCGCTTCGAGACGGCCCTGGCCCGGCTGGAGGGCACCGAGAGCGCCGTCGCGTTCGCCAGCGGCATGGCCGCGCTGAGCGCCGTGCTCCTGGTACGGGGCTCGATGGGCCTGCGCCATGTGGTGGCCGTGCGTCCCTTGTACGGCTGTAGCGACCACCTGCTGACCGCCGGCCTGCTCGGCTCGGAGGTCACCTGGACCGACCCGGCCGGCATCGCGGACGCCCTGCGCCCCGACACCGGACTGGTGCTGGTGGAGACCCCGGCGAACCCCACCCTCGCCGAGGTGGACCTGCGGGCCGTCGCCCATTCCTGCGGCTCCGTGCCGCTGCTCGCGGACAACACCTTCGCCACGCCCGTCCTCCAGCGTCCCGCCGAGCAGGGCGCCCGGCTGGTGCTGCACAGCGCCACCAAGTACCTCGGCGGGCACGGTGACGTGATGGCGGGCGTCGTCGCCTGCGACGAGGAGTTCGCCGGACGGTTGCGCCAGGTCCGGTTCGCCACCGGCGGGGTGCTGCATCCCCTGGCGGGCTATCTGCTGCTGCGCGGACTGTCGACCCTTCCGGTCCGGGTGCGGGCCGCCTCCGAGAACGCCGCCGAACTCGTCCGCCGCCTCGCCGCCGACCCGCGCGTCGCCCGCGTCCACTATCCGCGCATCGGCGGCGCGATGATCTCCTTCGAGGTGCACGGCGACCCGCACGAGGTGATCGCCGGCGTGCGTCTGATCACCCCGGCCGTGAGCCTGGGCAGTGTCGACACGCTCATCCAGCACCCCGCGTCCATCAGTCACCGCATCGTGGACCCGACGGACCGGCACGCGGCGGGCGTGGGCGACCGGCTGCTCAGGCTCTCGGTGGGTCTGGAGGACGTCGAGGACCTGTGGGCCGACCTGGAGCGGGCGTTGGACGGGGCGACGACGGCGGACCGGGCCGGCGTGGCGGAACCGGGGACGGCCTCGGTCTCCTGACCCGCTTCGGGGGCACCGGCCGCCCGGTCGTTCCGGTCGCCTTGGTCGTCCTGGCCGGCTTGGTTGCTCTGGGGCACGAGGGTGTCCTGGCCGCCACTGTCGCCCTGGCCGGTGGACCTGGCTCTTCCGGTCGCTCCGGCCGGTGGTCCCGGTCTCGTTCGTTCCGCCGGTCGGTCGGTCGGCCGGCCGTTCCGGTCGGTCGTCCCGGCCGTCCGCACGACGAACGGCCCGGCGGAGTCCGTGTCCGCCGGGCCGTTCGGTCGCGTCGGCGCGGGTGCCCACGAGGTGTGTACGCGGGTGCCCGCAGGGCGCCGGTGACGCGTCTCGCGATCCGTCGCGGCAGGCCCGCGGTACGCCTGGTACCTGGTCGAGCGCGGATCCGCCGGCCGGGTACGGATCCCTAGTCGCGCACGATCCGCTCGCCGTAGAGCTCCTGCCGCTGTTCCCGCTGCCGCTCGTGGGACGGCCGTGCCCCGGCGTGCGCCGCGTTCACCCGGGCCGTGATCACCAGGGTGCCCTCCTCGATCTGGTAGTCGAGGGGCAGTCCGAGGCCGCGCATCGCGGCGACCATGCCGGTGTTGGACGCCTGCGTCACCGCGTACACGCTCTCGCAGCGTGCCTCGGCGGCCATCGCGACCAGGCGGCCGAGGAGCTCGGCGCCGATACCCCGTCGCTGCCACTCGTCCTCGACGAGCAACGCGACCTCGGTCTCGTCGCCGTCCCACAGCAGATGGCCGAGTCCGACGATGCGCCCCGACGCGGTCTGCACCGCGAGGGTCCGGCCGAAACGGGGGCTGAGCAGGTGGTTCAGATAGCGGTCCGCGTCGCCGACGGGCCCGTGATAGCGCATCGAGAGGGTGCGCGGCGAGCATCGCTCGTGCATGTCCTTCGCCGCCGCCACATCACCGACGTCGGCCCTGCGTACGGTGATGTCGTTGCCCTCGGGCAGGGTCAGCACGTCCTCGCTGAGCGGAACGCGCGGTCCGAGCCGGGCGTCCAGCTCCACCAGCGCCCGCGCCCGCGCGAACTCGGTCGGCGTGAACGGCAGATACGGCCGCTCCACGGTGATCACTCCGCCTTCCGGCGCCCGCAGCCGCATCACGGTGTCCTCAAGGACGCCCTCCACCGGTACGGACTCCGCCCCACGCGCCTTGCCCGGTCCCGTGGCGGGCAGTGACCGGATGGTGCACCGGCCCAGCAACTGGCGCAGCGCGAGCGGGAGTTCCGCCGCGTCCAGCGCGGTGCGGGTGGCGAGGCCGAGCACCCGGGTCGGCGCGTCCACCAGGTCGTGCGCGTCGGCGCGCTCGATCCAGGTGTCGGTGCCGCCCGCCTGGGCCACCACGCGGGAGATCTCGGCGGCGGCCAGTGCGCCGGGGGCCCGCAGCAGGAACTCGTCCACGGTGCCGTCGCCCAGCGGATGCGTCTGGAGGCTCAGTATGTCCACCCGCTGACCGGCCAGCACCGTGCACAGCGCCGCCAGCGAACCCGGTTCGTCCTTCACCGTCGTCCGCATCCGCCACAGGGAGCTCTCGCCGCCCGCGTTCGGGACGGCGACGGGCGACGGCCCGGCCTGCCGCTCACCGGAGCGCGGCCGGGCGCCGGTATCGGTCTCGGGAGGCGCGTGACCGTGGCGGCGTGCCCACCATGTGTGGAATCCCGCCGTCGCCGCGAGCGCTCCCGCCGAGATCACCAGCAGGGCCGGACCGTCGGGGCCGTGACCGATCAGGTTCGCCACGGCGTCGGCCACCGCCACGGCAGTGAAGAGAGCGGCGAGTTCGACCAGATCCCTCCGCCAGTGGTGCACGGGTCGACCATGTTTCGCGCGCGTCACATCAGACAGGTCTCGATTCATGTAGCCACTGTGAAGGATCCGTGTTGCGTGATCACGAACGGTTTGTGACTGAGCGGTAAAGACTGGATCTGCACCTTTTGCAGCTATTTTGATCGTTCCGGTGCGGCGCATGACAGCCCACCTGCCGTTCGAGGTCAGCGATGGTGTCCGGGCGCGGCAGGCGCCACGCCCGACCACGTCAGGCGGCCACCCCCTCGGCCAGCGCACTGCGCAGCCGCCGGGCCTGCGTCACCAGACGGGAGGAGCCGCGCCGCTCCGCCGCCTGCGCCAGATGAGGCAGATCGCCCCGCGCCCCGGACCGCTCGGCACACTCCGCGGCCACCGTCAGCAGCTCTCCGAACCCCCGGGCCGGCCCGGTCGCACTGTCGACGGTCAGATCGGCGAGCAGGGGCGGCAGCGCGTGGCCGAGCAGTCCCCAGACGGTGGCGTCGGCACCCGTGGCCGCGGCCGTCCGCAGGGAGTCGGCCAGCCGCTGCGGCTTCACGGCTCCGCACCGTGTCAGCTCGCCGAGGTCCGCGCCCAGCCGGGCCCCGTCCAGCTCGCCGCGCGCCGCCAGCACCAGCAGGGCGTCCACGGCGGCGAGCCGGTCCTGCGCGTGCCGTGCGCCGAGTCCGTACGCCAGGCACAGATGCACGGCGTCCCCCGCCTCCCCGCCCGACTCCGCGAGCAGCGGCAGGACGTCGGCGCCCCGGGCGTCGTCCACCGCGACCTCGGACATGTCCCGCAGGATCCGCACCGCCACCAGCTCGCGCCGTTCCGGGAGCACGGCCAGCCAGTGCCGGCGCAGTTCGTCGTTCCAGTGCGCGCAGTAGCGGTGGCCGTCGAACACACCCACCGGGCGGCCCAGATGCGCGAAATCCGGAGGGAACCCCGCCTGAAGCTCCAGCAGTTCGGCGGTCTCCACCAGGACGCGGCGGCCCGAGGTGCGCCGGCGTCGCGACGGCGTCGAGGGTGCCTCGGAGGTGAGCCACGCGGCGAGGCGCGTCCCTTCAGGCGTGCCGAGTGCCGCCGCACGTATGGCGGCCGCCGTGGCCGCCGTACGGTCCGTGCGGCGTACCCGCAGCAGCGCCTGCGCGAAGTCGGCGGCCCCGACCTCGGCACCCAGACGCCGGTAGGAGTCGAGGCGCTCCACCAGCGCGTCCGGCTCCAGCAGCCCGGTGCTCCAGGTCGGCGTCGACAGCAGGAACGGCAGCGGGTCCGTGCCGATCCGGTACGCCACCTCCCACAGGCGGGCTTCGAAGGCGCGGGCGAGCGCGCCGTGCGCACAGGACCGGGCCGTCGAGCCGCGCGAGTCGCCCGGGCGGAGCCTGGCGGCCGGCCCCTCACCGGCCAGCGTCGCCAGGACGAGATCCAGGCCGTCCTCGGAGTCGTGGAACCCCTCGAAGGACGCGCCGTAGTGCGTGTCGGCCCGGTACGCGTACTCGACGTCGGTCCCGGCACGGTGCCACCAGCGCCGCGCCGTCACCGGGACGAGCGCCTCCATCAGGCCCTCGCGGTCGCTGTACGCGAGCCGGACCAGGCCGTCGAGCGCGCGCTCGAAAGAGGCCACGTCCCCGTCGGACGCCAGCACCGCGCCCAGCTCCGCCGCGAGTTCGGTCGCCGAATCGGGCGCGGGCGCCAGCCGCTGCGGCTCCGGCACGGGCGGCAGCACCTCCACGTGCGCCACCGGTGCCTCGGGCCGGGGCGCGGCGCCCAGCGTCCGCACCGCCCGGGTGTGCAGGACCGGGATCAACTGCTCTGCCGCCAAGGCCAGTCCGGCCCGCACCGGCGCGGAATCGACCTTCGCGAGATGTCGCTCCACGAGTTTCAACGCTCGCTCCTGCATCTCCGGATCGTCGTGCCCGAAGGCCTGCGCGACGACCGGGAGCAGCTCCCCGGCCGCGGACGGGTCACGCGGCAGCACCTTCCCCAGCAGTACGAGCTGCGCCCTGATGAGCTTCTTCTCGCTGCGGAACAGCACGGCCGCCGACATCTCGCCGAGCCGGCGCGGTGCCAGCTCGCCGTCCAGGGCCAGGCTGCCCAGCACCGACTGGGCGTGCGAGGCCACCACGGAGACCGAGTCCGAGGCCAGCGCCAGCCAGTCCGCGGTGCGCTCCCGCTCCTCGTCCCGGGTGAGCGCCAAGGCCTTGAGCAGCCGCAGGAACATCCGGTGGTCCGCGGCGGTGCCGCCGCGCAGCAGCCGGGCCACGCACGCGTCGACCATCGCCGTCCGGTCGAGGGCGCCTTCGGCGGTGAGCCGGGTGAGCGCGTCGGCCCAGTTGTTCGCTCTCTCGGCGGAGCCCCACTCCAGCGGACCGCCGATGTCGTCCGTCTCGAAGAGCGCTGCCGTGAGCCTGGCCAGGTGCGGATCCTTGCGCAACTGGTCGAGCACGGTGGCCCCGTGATGCCAGGTGGCCGAGATGTGCTCCACCCAGCCCCGTACATAGGCGTCCGTGGTCGGCACGGGACGGCCGGACAGCCGGACCAGTCCCGCCAACAGTGCGTAGGGCACCCCCGACGACACCGGGCGCTCCGCCAGCCGGCGGGTCACGTCGGCGAGCCAGGCGGAGTCGCGGTCGCCCAGCACGTGCAGCAGCAGCGCCAGCCGCGACGACGACCAGCTCACATCGGTGCTCGCGATCCAGCTCGTCACGCCCGCCGCGCCGGTCTGGCAGGCGGCCCCGGCCAGATGCAGGGCGGGGTGGGCGTGCATCGCCTCCCGCTCCCAGCGCACCGGCCTGAGCTCCTTGCGCAGTGCCTGCAACTCCGGGAAGACCGCGCGCCGTTCGGCGTCCGTCATCCCGTCGAGCAGTCTCACCACGTCGGCCGTCCGGCCCGCCCGCACCGCGTCCATCAGCGAACTCATCGCACACCACCGTCGACTCGCGTCCCGATCTCCCGCGCGACGGCACCCCGTCGCACCATCCGTACCGCCAGCGCGTGCTTGCACGGCCCGCGTCCGCCCCGGTACCGGGCCCACCACAGACAGGTGCAGGTGAGCACCCCGGCCTCGTCCCGCACCCGGTGCGCGTGCCCGTCCTCGGCCGTCACCGTCCCGATGGCGCCGTCCAGGACCACCGCACCGGCGGACACCAGGGCCCGGGCCGAACGCAGCCGCGGGTTGTGGCGCTCCACGCGCCCGGCGTCGTAGGGAAGTTCGCGATGGAAGTAGGCCGCCTCCGCCGTGTCGTAACCGACCCGGCCCGAGGTGCCCAGGCGGACCAGCGCCGCCCGGACCCGCTCCGCCGTGAGCCCCGAGGCGGCCGCGAGGTCGACGACGTCGACACGGGGCTCCCAGGCCAGGAGCACCGAGAGGAGTTCGGCGTCCTCGGCCGCCTCGTCGGTGGCCAGGGCGTCCAGGACTCCGCCCTCGCCGGAGAACCCGCGCGAGGCGTCCGGCGACAGCGTCAGGGTGAGCCGCATGCCGGGCAGGACGGCCTCCCAGGCGCTCGCCGTCGCCGTCGCGGCCGTCGTACCGGCCGCGCCGAGCACGGGGCCGTAGACCCGCAGGGCCGTCGCGTGCCGCAGCACCCGCTGCAACGCGGCCAGCCGCTCCGGCCCTGGCAGGCACACCGCGCCGGGCACCGCCCGGGTGGTCGGCCGCAGTCCGCGGCCCGCGGGCACCACCCAGCGCGAGGTCCCCGAACCGCTCCTGCCCGTGCCGCGCGGCAGCGTGCGCAGGAAGCGCACCGCCTCGGCGGCGGGCAGTTCGGCCCGCAGATCGAATCCGGCCGCGACGACCTGGGCCTCGGCGAAGCCGCGCAGCCACCGGTCGGGAAGCGGCACCTTCTTCTCCACGACCGGGCCATCCAGCGTGGTCACGGCCATTTCCTCGGGTCCGACGCGCAGATGCAGCGGATCGTCCCCGCCGATCCGGGCCAGGGCCTCCCGCAGGGGGCTGTTGACGTCGACGTTCGTCGTGCCGTGTCCTATCTCGCCGCCGTCGAGGCCGGCGTCCAGCACGTCCAGTCGCGCGTACACCCCGCCGCAGCCGGAGAAGGACTCGAAGCGCAACCGGTCGCCGTTGCCTGTGACCACCGGGTCCAGCGAGGCGGGCAGCTGCCGCTGGTAGTAGCGTGTCGCCGCCACGTCGGCCACCGCCAGCAGCCCGGCCGCAGCCACCTGAGGAGACGTCAGGAAGCCCGTGAAGAAGCGCGGATGGGCCTCGGCGCCGGCGGGCGTCACACCCGCCGACGTCTCCAGTCCCAGCCGTCGTCCGCCCGCGGCGGATTCCAGCACGGAGGGTTGGCGATAGGCCACGGCCTGCAAGGATCGCGTCATGGAAAAACCGTAGGGGCGACCACTGACAATGGCTCTGACCTGTGAAAACGCCGACGCGACGGCCGAATTGGCGGCCGCCGCGATGTGACGCGCACCGGGGGATGACGCCGGTGCGCGTCCTGCGTCCGAGGGTACGGGACCGCCGAACTACTGCCCGACGCGTCCCGGCTGGAGGACCTTGGTGAACAGCACGCTGCCGTCCTGCTCGCGCAGCCGTACCGTCAGCTCCCCGCTGCCGCCGTCGATGTCGACCTCGCCGAAGAACTGGTAGCCGCCGGCCGGTGAGACGTTCGACGCGGTCGGCGCCTTCACGAACACCCGCTCGGGGCCGAAGGTGCCGTCCAGCGCGCTGGACGGGAAGGCACCGGCGTTGAGCGGGCCCGAGACGAACTCCCAGAACGGCTCGAAGTCGGCGAACGCCGCCCGGGCCGGCTGGTAGTGCTGGGCCGACGTGTGGTGCACGTCCGCCGTCAGCCACACGGTGCCGGTGATCCGCCGGTGCTTGATGTACCGCAGCAGTTCGGCGATCTGCAGCTCACGGCCCAGCGGGGCGCCCGGGTCGCCCTGCGCCACCGCTTCGATGTTCGGCCTGCCCTCGGTGGTGTCGGGCACGACCAGGCCCAGGGGCATGTCGGCGGCGATGACCTTCCACACCGCGCGGGAGCGCGACAGCTCGCGCTTGAGCCATTCGAGCTGTTCACGGCCGAGGATGCCCTGCGGGTCCGTGGTCTGGTCGTCGGGGGAGTTGGCGTTGCGGTACGTCCGCATGTCCAGCACGAACACGTCGAGCAGGGGGCCGTGCCGCACGACCCGGTGGACGCGGCCCTCCCGCGCGCCCGGCCGCAGCGTCGAGATGGGGAAGTACTCGCTGAACGCCCGCCGGGCGCGCACCGCCAGCGCGTCCACGCTCTTCTCGGTGTACCGGGTGTCCGTGTCCGCGATCACCTCGCCCGGGTACCAGTTGTTGCGCACCTCGTGGTCGTCCCACTGGATGACCGACGGCACCTGGGCGTTGAACCGCCGCAGGTTCTCGTCGAGCAGGTTGTAGCGGAAGTTGCCGCGGAACTCGGCCAGGGTCTCGGCGACCTTGGCCTTCTCCTCGGTGGTGATGTTGCGCCAGGTGCCGCCGTCGGGCAGCGCCTGGGTCGCCGAGAGGGGACCATCGGCGTAGATGTTGTCGCCGCTGCACAGGAAGAAGTCCGGATCGAGCTCGGCCATCGCGTCGTAGATGCGGTAGCCGCCGATGTCGGGGTTGATGCCCCAGCCCTGTCCCGCCAGGTCACCGGACCACAGGAAGCGCACTCCGTGCCGTCGGCCGGCCGGCACCGTGCGGAAGGTGCCGGTCACCGGCTCGCCGGTGCGGCGCGGGTCGTCGGGGTCGGCGAGCAGGACGCGGTAGTGGATCTGCTCGCCCGTCGGCAGCCCATGCAGGCGGGTGGTGCCGGTGAAGTCGGTGTGCGCGCCCAGCAGCGGCCCGTGCCAGGTGTGAGGGTTGCGGAACGACTCGGTCGCGGACGTCTGGACGATCATCCGGGCCGGACGGTCGGAACGGACCCACACCAGCCCGGAGTCGGACGTCACGTCTCCCGTCTGCACGCCCCAGCCCGCCCGAGGGCGTCCCGACAGGGCGAACGCCGGCGCGGCGCCGAGTCCGGCGGGCACGGTCAGGGCGGCCGACGCGGCCAGCGAGCCGCGCAGCACGCTGCGGCGGCCGGGGAACGATCGGTATGACATGACAGTGCCTCCAGGGACGGGAACCGGCTGGTGTGCGATGCCACACCTACTGGTGCGCCGCAGCGCACACGGAAACCACAAGTGAACAACTGGACGCGCGGCCAAGGGATTTGGAGAGGGCAGCGCTCGCTGTCGAGGGCGTGCCGCAGTCGAGGGCACCCTGTTGTCGAGGGCGTGCGGACGTCGGGGCCGTGCCGTCGTCGGGAGGCGTGCCGCGGCCCGACGCCGACGGGCCGCCCCGGACCATGGACCGGCCGAGCGTCGCGCAGGGGGTCAGGCTGTGGACGCCTCAGCCAACTGCCGTATCCCGCCTCGTATCCGCGCGGGTGGGAGGTGCGCGTACCCCAGGGCCAGCCGCACACCCCGGCGGGCCTCACCCTCGTGGGCTCCGGCACGCGCGTGCGCGCAGTCCGTCAGCGGGCGTACGGAGACACCGGCCGGGGCCACGCGCGCGAGGAGCCGCTCCTGGGGTCCGTACCGGTCAGCGACAGGTCCGGGGTGCCGGGCACGAAGTCGGCACCGGTGCCGTGGGCAGTGCGCTGGTCGGCGTCGGAGTCGCGGTGGGTTCGGGCGCGTGGCGCTTTGGCGGGCGTGGGCCGGCGGATCCCGTCCGCGGGTCAGCGGCTCCCGTCGAGGATGACGCGCGCGACCAGTGCCGGGTCGTCGTTCATCGGGCAGTGTCCGCAGCCGGGCAGCCGCACCAGCCGGGCCCGGGGGATGATCTGCTTGGCGCGCACACCCTGCCGGCGCACGAGCAGTCGGTCCCTGGTACCCCAGGCCACGGTGACGGGGACCCCGGGGACATCGTCGGTGAACCGCACGTCGATCCCGGACCGGAGGGTGGCGTCGAAGCCCGGGGCGTTCACCAGCGCGAGCGTCTCGGCCACCACGGCCTCGGGTGAACGGCGGCCCGGGCGGGCGTAGATCGTGCTCGTCAGGGCCGTGCGGCCGGCGGCCGTGCCGGCCAGCCGCTCGACCAGCGGCAGCGGCAGCCGCCGCGCGATCTGCCGCATGGCGAGCAGGACACCGAAGGCGTAGCGCCGCTCGGTCTGCGACCAGAATCCGGCGGGGGAGAGGGCCGTGACGGACCGTACGAGCTTCTCGCGTCCCAGGTCGAGGGCGAGCAGGCCCCCCAGGGAATTGCCCGCGACATGCGGGCGGTTCAGCTCCAGCGCCGCACAGAAGGCACCGAACACCCTGCTCGTCGTGGCGAGGTCGTAGGAGAGGCCGTCCGGCAGCGCCGGGGACGCGCCGAAGCCGGGCAGGTCCACGGCGATCACGTCCCGTTCGGTGGCGAGGATGTCCACCACGGGGTCCCAGGCCTGCCGGTGGTGACCTATGCCGTGCAGCAGGAGCAGCGGTTCGCCGCTGCCCACGCGCGCGTAGGACACGGTCACGCGCTGCGGGCCCCGAGGGGAGGGGACCTCGAAGGAGACGGTGGCGGGCATGGGGGTGCTCCTCGTCTGGGACTCGCCGAAAGACGTCGTAGACAGCTTGTCAGCACTTGCTACCGACGGGTAGCCCCCGGTCGTCGCTCAGGTCGTCGCTCAGGTCGTCGCTCAGGTCGTCGCTCAGGTCGTCGCTGAGGCCGGGCTCTCGGCTCCCGTCGTGCCGTGGAGCTTTGCCGGGATGTCACGAATGTGGCCCCGCGCGAACGCTCCGTGAACGCTCTGCGGCAACGCGCCCGGACGCGCCTGTGAGGCGCCCACAGGTACGAGGATTGGTATTGACCAAGGGTGGGGGCCGCCTTATGGTCGCAGAGAAGTGCAACAACCTTTAATAAACAAGGGCGCTAAAACGCCGCCGGAACACGGCGATTGCGGAGGACAGGGTGGGGACCACGCAGTTGGAACCGGTGTCGGAACCGAAGTATTGGCACCTCAGGACCGTGCTCAGTGAGGCACTGGACTCAGAGTTCTCCGTGGGCGAGATCCTGCCCAACGAGCGCGACCTCGCGGCCCGCTTCGGAGTCGCCCGCGCCACGCTCCGGCAGGCCCTGGAACAGCTCGAACTGGAAGGCCGTCTGCAACGCCGCCGGGGCGTGGGGACGACCGTCGCCCCGCCGCGCGTGGGCGTGGCCGTCGGTGCCCGGCAGCACGCCTGGCCCGGCGCGGCTGACGACGCCTGGCAGCCCGTGGACTCCGCCCTGCTGATCCCGCCCGCGGCCGTGGCCGACGCCTTGGAGACCGGCCGGGACGAGGCCGTGCACACGGTGCGCCGCTCCCGCATGAGCCACGGCCAGCCCGTCGGCGCCGAACTGCTCTACATCCCGCGGTCCTCGGTGCCCGACCTGTCCGCCATCGACGCCCCGTCCGGCACCGCCAGCGCGCGTGCCGTACTGCGGGAACTCCAGCGCCGGGAACTGGACGGCCAGGACAACGCGGTGGAGCTGGGCTCGGCTCGCGCCGAGGACGCCAAGGAGCTCGACCGGCTGCCCGGGGCTCCCGTCCTCGTCGTCACCACCCGCTTCCTCAGCGAGGGCACCACCGCCGCGCTCTCGGTGGCCACCTACCGTGCCGACACCTGCCGGCTCACCTTCGGCGCCTCGGGCGGCGTAGAGATACACCACGGACCGGAGCGGCAGGCCTCCTGACCGACCCGCCGTTCGCGCCCCGGAACTCCACCGGGGCGCGAGTCGTTCCACCGGCAGCACCGAAGACCGCGCCCGCACTCCGGTGACGGCCCGTCAACGGCGCGCGGTCACCGTGCCGTCCACCGCGAACAGCTGCTCCTCCACATGGTCGAGGGCCAGCCGCAGCGCACCCGTCGCCACGGCCGCCTCGCCGAGGAGGGACAGCGTCACCTTCGGCGGCCGCAGACAGTAGCGCGCCAGCTCGCGGCGCAGCGGCTCCAGCACCCCGTCCAGTCCGGCCGCCCAGCCGCCGATGACCACCAGTTCCGGATCGAGCGCCAGCGCGAGCGCCGCGACATCGTGCAGGAGCCGCTGGAGGAAGCGGTCGACGGCCGCCAACGCCCGCTGATCGCCCTCGCGTGCCTGCGCGAAGACCTTGGCGACCGCCCGCTCGTCCAGCGGGTGCAGCGGCTCGTCCGTGGTCGACAACAACGTCTCAGGGGTGACCTCCCGGCCCAGCAGGTGCAGCGCGCCGATCTCACCGGCCGCCCCGCCGTACCCCCGGTGCAGCCGGCCGCCGATCAGCGCACCGGCCCCCGGGCTGAGCCCGGCCAGCACGAACACGACGTCGTCCGACCCGGTGGCGGCACCCTTCCAGTGCTCGGCGACGGCCGCGGCGTTCGCGTCGTTCTCGACCAGCACCGGGCACTTGAAGGAACGGCTCAGCCGTTCGCCGAGGCGCAGCCCGGTCCACTCGGGCAGCGCGGTGCCCAGCCGCACGGTGCCGTCCGCCTCGACGATCCCGGGCGTCGCGACCCCCACCGCGCGCAGCGAATGGCGTGGCACCCCGGCCCGCCGCAGCAGCTCGGCCACCGCCGTGCGCAGCCGCTCCAGGCGCTCGTCCGCGGGGGCCGTCTCCTCGACGTCCTTCGCCTGGGCGCCGATCACCCGGCCGTCGAGACCGGAGAGCAGCGCGGCGACCCGGTGCGAGCCGATCTCCAGGCCCAGCAGATGACCGGCCTCCGCACGGAACCGGAACCGGCGCGCGGGCCGTCCCTGACGCCGCGTCGCACCCTCCTCGGCGGCCTTCTCGACGACCAGACCGGCGTCGATGAGATCCTCGACGACACCCTCGACCGTCGGCCGGGACAGCCCGGTCACCCGGGTGATCTCCGTCAGCGTCGCGCAGTCCGTGGCACGCAGCGCGTGCAGCACCACCGCGGAATTGATCCTTCGCAGCAGCGAGGGATCCCCGCCGGTCAGCCGCCCCAACGTCCGTCCTCCCAGCTCGTGCGCGTGTTGGCCGGATCGTACTCGGCGCCGGGGACCCCGGCGAGCTCCGGGCACCCCGGATCTGTGCGTTCAGCTCGGCGCCACGCGTCCCGACCCGTACGCGACGATCACCGCCCGCGTCCGGTCCCGCGCCCCCGGCTCGGCCAGAACACCACTGACGTGCGACTTCACCGTCTCGACGCCGACCGTCCGGCGGGCGATGCCGGGCCGCGCCTCCGGTACGGCCCGCGGCCCCGCGCGTGCGGGAGTTCGTCGAGGAGGAGAACGGTGACCGCCATCCGCCCAGGGTAGATCAACGCGGCGACACCTTTACATGCACCTGCCAGTCACCCCCGGCCTGGCCGAGGTTGTCGCCTACCTGCCGTCACGGCCTGACACACCGCCAATTGTCAGTGGTCGCGGCTTTACTGGAGTCATGGACATCGCACGATTCCTCGCCACGATCGACCTGCTGTGCGTCCGGGACTTCCCCGCGGCCCACGGCAGGACGGACGTCGGCACGGGCGGACCCGGCTATCTGACAGCCGAGTTGCAGACCAGCGACGACTTCTGGGAGGACGACGGCACGCGGCGCGAGGAGACGGGCACCCAGTACGAGTACGACCGGGACGGCCTCACCGAACGGCTCACCGCCCGGTGGGGAGCACCGGACCTCGTCAGCCTGGCGAGCATCCTCGTCCGGGCCGTGGACGACGAGGACATACCCGAGCCGTGGGCCACCCTCAGCGGCCATGTGCCGGACCTGCACCTGTGGCGGCCGCCGGGGGTGGAACGCTGGGTGGCCCTCGGCGTCTCGCAGTGGGACAAGGAGCTCGCGTTCCAACTCCTCGCCGTGGTCACGGAGGTGGACCCGCCATGACCTGGTGACGCCGACGCGGAGGTGCCCGGTCAGCCCCGCGCCGCCTCCCGCAGCCGGGCGAACTCGTCCGCCATGGTCGCCGCCGTCCAGTGGGCGTTGAGCCCGCTCGGATTGGGCAGCACCCACACGCGCGTGTCCCCGATCGTCCGCTCCTGCGGGCCGACCCCGGCCTTGCGGTCGTCGAACGCGGCCCGGTAGGCGGTGACGCCCACCACCGCCAGCGTGCGCGGCCGCAGCCGCGTCACCTTCGCGGCCAGCAGCCGGCCGCCCTCGCGGTACTCCTCGGCGCTCAGCTCGTCGGCCCGCGCCGTCGCCCGCGCCACCACGTTCGTGATGCCGAGCCCGTACGACGGCAGCTCGTCCTGCTCGCTCGGCAGCAGCAGCCTCGGCGTGAACCCGGACAGGTGAAGCACCGGCCAGAAGCGGTTGCCGGGACGGGCGAAGTGGTGGCCCGTCGCCGCGGTCATCAGCCCGGGGTTGATCCCGCAGAACAGCACCTGGAGGCCGTCCGCGACCACGTCGGGTACGAGGCGGTCGCGAGCGGCCTCCAGTTCCGCCCGGGTGAAGCGGGTCAGAGGATCGCTCCGGGGGTGTACCCCGCGGCCTCCGGACGCTGCTTCACGATCTCCTCGACACGGGCCACGACGGTGCTCACCTGGGCGGCCGCCGCGCCGGTGAAGGACAGCTTGTCCGCCATCAGCGCGTCGAGCCGCGCGCGGTCGAGCGGGATGCGCTCGTCGGCGGCGAGCTTGTCGAGGAGTTCGTTGCGCTCGGCGCCCCGCTCCCGCATCGCCAGCGCCGAGGCCACCGCGTTCTCCTTGATGGCCTCGTGCGCGACCTCCCGGCCGACACCGGCGCGCACGGCGCCCATCAGCACCTTGGTGGTGGCGAGGAACGGCAGGTAGCGGTCCAGTTCACGCGCGACGACCGCCGGGAACGCGCCGAACTCGTCGAGCACCGTCAGGAACGTCTCCAGCAGGCCGTCCAGCGCGAAGAACGCGTCCGGCAGCGCGACCCGGCGCACCACCGAGCAGGACACGTCGCCCTCGTTCCACTGGTCGCCCGCCAGCTCGCCGGTCATCGACGCGTAGCCGCGCAGGATCACCATCAGGCCGTTGACGCGCTCGCAGGAGCGGGTGTTCATCTTGTGCGGCATCGCGGACGAGCCGACCTGGCCCGGCTTGAAGCCCTCGGTCACCAGCTCGTGCCCGGCCATCAGCCGGATCGTCTTCGCCAGCGACGACGGCGCCGCCGCCAGCTGCACCAGCGCGGTGACGACCTCGTAGTCCAGCGAGCGCGGGTAGACCTGGCCGACCGAGGTGAAGGCCTGCGCGAAGCCGAGGTGCCCGGCGATCCGGTCCTCCAGCTCGGCGAGCTTCGCCGAGTCGCCGCCGAGCAGGTCCAGCATGTCCTGGGCGGTGCCGACCGGACCCTTGATGCCGCGCAGCGGATAGCGGCCGAGCAGCTCCTCGACCCGGCCGTACGCGACGAGGAGCTCGTCGGCGGCCGTCGCGAAGCGCTTGCCGAGGGTGGTGGCCTGGGCGGCCACGTTGTGCGAGCGACCGGCCATGACCAGCTCGCCGTACTCGCCCGCCAGCTTGCCCAGCCGGGCCAGGACGGCCACCGTGCGGTCGCGCACCAGCTCCAGCGAGAGCCGGATCTGGAGCTGCTCCACGTTCTCCGTGAGGTCGCGGGACGTCATGCCCTTGTGCACGTGCTCGTGCCCGGCGAGGTCGTTGAACTCCTCGATCCGGGCCTTCACGTCGTGCCGCGTGACCTTCTCACGCTCGGCGACGGAGGCCAGGTCGACGGTGTCGAGCACACGCTCGTAGTCGGCGATCGCCTCGTCCGGCACCTCGATCCCGAGGTCCTTCTGCGCCCGCAGCACGGCGAGCCAGAGCTGACGCTCCAGCTTCACCTTCTGCTCGGGCGACCAGAGCGTGGCGAGCTCGGCGGAGGCGTAGCGTCCGGCGAGGACGTTCGGGATGCGGGGCTTGGCGGGCGCTGAAGTCACGTGGACGAATTGTACTGGCGATTCATGCAGGCCAGCGCCACAGGGGTATTCGTCGGAAGCTACGAGAGCGCGTCGGCGAGCTCGGCGAGCACGTCCGCGTGGCAGGGCTGCGGAGCGCACCAGCAGGCCAGTGTCCTGCCGTGCAGCTCCACCACGCGGTCCAGCAGCTCGGGGCGTTCCAGCAGATACGCCCGGTACATCGTCATCACCTCGGTCCGCGATCCGTCCCGCTTCCTCGTCGCGGTGTCGTACGCGAACGGATTGCACAGCGGGTGCCGGGGCAGGTTCCAGCCGCCCAGCGTCCACCGGCGGCCGACGTAGACGACGTCCCCGGGGGCGTCCTCCAGCCGTGGGCCGAAGTCGTGGATACGCCCCCTGAGGTTGATCACCCGGGTGCTCACGGCGTTCTACGCCACCGGGTTCTCGTACGGCAGCAGCTCGGGGCGCTTGGCCGGGAGGCCGTCGCCGGAGGAGCGGCCCGTCAGACGGCGGCCTATCCACGGCAGCAGGTACTGCCGGGTGAACCGCGCGTCCGCCACCCGCCGGTCCACCCACCCGGGAGGGGCGGTGGCCGGGATCGGGGTCCGCCACTCGGCGTCCTCGGCCTCGTGGCCCAGCTGCTGCCACACCGCCTCCGCGACCCGGCGGTGCCCCTCGGCCGTGAGGTGCAGCCGGTCCACGTCCCACAGTCGCGGGTCGCCGAGCGAGGGCGCCCCGTACAGGTCGACCACGACCGCGCCGTGCCGCGCGGCGAGCTCGTCGACACAGTCGAACAGTTCTTCCATACGCGGCCGGAACCGCGCCAGGACCGGACCCTCCCGGCCGGGGCTGCGCATCAGCACGAGCTGCTTGCACGCCGGGGCGAGCTGTTCGACCGCCTCGGTCAGCAGGCCCCGGACCCGCCCCATGTCGCACTTGGGGCGCAGGGTGTCGTTGAGGCCGCCGACCAGGGTGATGACATCGGCGCCCATCGCGGCGGCGACGGGCACCTGCTCGTCCACGATCTGGCCGATCAGCTTGCCGCGCACCGCGAGGTTGGCGTACCGGAATCCGGGGGTCCGGGCGGCCATCCGGGCCGCGAGGAGGTCGGCCCAGCCTCGGTACGAGCCGTCGGACAGCCGGTCCGACATGCCCTCGGTGAAGGAGTCGCCGACCGCGACCAGGCTGGTGTACATGGGTGTGGAATTCGTCTGCATGGCGTCAGAGATGGTATCCCGCACCCATACCCGTCGGTCGGTCGGCCTCTCCTCGATCTCGGCTCCGCCCCTTCGGCGGCCCCTGCGCGGCGCCCCCGCGCCCCCGCGGGCCGCTCCGTGAGCGTCCGCTCAGGTCCGCTGTCCGAACAGCTCCCGCAGCACGTCCTCCATGGTCACCAGGCCCGACAGCCGGCCGTCGTCACCGGTCACGGCGGCCAGATGTGTACGGCTGCCGCGCATCGCGGTGAGGACGTCGTCCAGCGGTGTGTTCTCCCGCACACGCGCGATGGGCCGTATGTCCCGCAGCTGGAACGGCATGTCCCGCGGCGAGGTGTCCAGGGCGTCCTTCACATGCAGGTAGCCGACGATCCGGCGGCCCTCGTCGACGACGGGGAAGCGGGAGAACCCCGACTCGGCCGCCAGTCCCTCCAGCTCCTCCGGAGTGACGCCCACGCGCGCGTAGACGACGCCCTCCAGCGGCAGGACGACGTCACGTACGGGCCGGCGGCCCAGCTCCAGGGCGTCGTTCAGGCGCTCCCGCGCGCGGTCGTCGATGAGGCCCGCCGCACCGGCGTCCCTGACGATCTGCGCGAGTTCGGCGTCCGAGAACGACGCCGCCACCTCGTCCTTGGTCTCGATCCGCAACAACTTCAGCAGGACGTTCGCGAAGGCGTTGATCGTGAAGATCACCGGGCGCAGCGCCCGGGACAGCGTGACCAGCGGCGGACCGAGCAGCAGGGCGCTGCGCACCGGCTCCGCCAGCGCGATGTTCTTGGGCACCATCTCGCCCAGGAGCATGTGCAGGTACGTCGCCAGGGTCAGGGCGATCACGAAGGACACCGCGTGTCCCGCGCCCGTCGGCACGCCCAGCGCGTGGAACACCGGCTCCAGCAGATGCGCGATCGCGGGCTCGGCGACCACACCGAGCACCAGGGTGCACAGGGTGATGCCGAGCTGCGCGGCCGCCATCAGCGCGGACACGTGTTCCAGGCCCCACAGCACACTCTTCGCCCGCCGGTCGCCCTGCTCGGCGTACGGCTCGATCTGGCTGCGGCGTACGGAGATCAGCGCGAACTCGGCCCCGACGAAGAAGGCGTTGACGATCAGGGTCGCGAAACCGATCAGCAGCTGCAACGCGGTCATCGGTCCGCCTCCTTCTCGTCCTTCGTATCCCTCTTCGTATCCCTCGCGCCCTTCGCGCCCTTTTCGTGTTTCCCGCCGTCGTCGGCGTCGCGCGGCGCGTGCAGCAGCACGCGCGCGGCCCGCCGCCCGGACGCGTCCACCACGTCCAGGCGCCAGCCGGCCACCTCGACGCCGTCACCCACCTCCGGTATGCGGCCGAGTTCGGCCGCGACGAGACCGGCCAGCGTCTCGTACGGCCCCTCGGGCACCCGCAGGCCCACGCGCGCGAGCTGGTCGGTGCGGGCGGCGCCGTCCGCCGAGTAGACGGCGCGGCCGTCCGCGTCGGTGCCGGCCGGGGCCAGGTCGGGGGTCTCGTGCGGATCGTGTTCGTCGCGGACCTCGCCGACGACCTCCTCGACGATGTCCTCCAGGGTCACGACACCCGCGGTGCCGCCGTACTCGTCGATCACGACGGCCATGGTGCGCTTGCCGCCCAGCCGGTCGAGGAGCCGGTCGACGGTCAGCGACTCCGGTACGAGCAGCGGCTCGCGCATGATCTCGGAGACGGGCACCCGGGGCCGGCGCTCCGCCGGCACGGTGAGCGCGTCCTTGATGTGCGCGATGCCGACCACCGCGTCCAGGCTGGTCCGGTACACCGGGAACCGGGACAGGCCGGTCGCCCGGGTGGCGTTCGCGATGTCCTCGCAGGTCGCCTGGACGTTGAGGGCGATGACCTGGACGCGGGGCGTCATCACGTTCTCCGCGCTCAGGTCGGCGAGGTTCAGGGTGCGGACGAACAGCTCGGCGGTGTCCGCCTCCAGGGCGCCCTGCCGGGCGGAGTGCCGGGCGAGGGCCGCGAGCTCCTGGGGGCCGCGCGCGGAGGCCAGCTCCTCGGCGGGCTCGATGCCGAAGCGGCGCACGATGCGGTTCGCCGTGTTGTTGAGGTGGGTGATGAAGGGCCGGAAGGCGGCGCTGAACCAGCGCTGCGCGTTGCCCACGTGTCTGGCGACGGCCAGCGGGGAGGAGATCGCCCAGTTCTTGGGGACCAGCTCGCCGACGACCATCAGGACCACCGTGGACATGGCCGTGCCCAGGACCAGCGCGACCGAGCTCGCCGCCGCGGCCGAGACGCCGAGGGACTTCAGCGGGCCCGCGAGCAGTTTGGCGACCGACGGCTCGGCGAGCATGCCGACGACCAGGTTGGTGACCGTGATGCCGAGCTGCGCCCCGGAGAGCTCGAACGTCAGGTTCCGTACCGCCTTCAGGGCACCTGCCGCGCCGCGCTCGCCGCGCTCCACGGCGCGTTCCAGTTCGCTGCGCTCGACCGTGGTGAGCGAGAACTCGGCGGCGACGAAGGCACCACAGGCGACGGCGAGCAGGATCGCCAGCAGCAGGAGGAGCACTTCGGTCATCAGGTCACCTCCGTCCCATGATCCGGCAGGGCAGGGAGGATCGCGCGATGTCGCGTACTGGGAGGCTCGCCCATGGGCGGACGCTCACACCTTTCATCGATGTCGTCGGACGACCGGTTCATCGCAGAACCGGAGTGTTCCCCAATGGTAAAGGACGGGCAAAGAAACCTCTGGGGCCGGGGAGGCGTTCAGTCGGTGAGCGGCTTCACCCAGCGCCGCCATTGTTCCTGGGGCGTGTACCCCGCCGCCCGCCAGGCATGGTGCGCGGTCTCGTTCCCGGTCAGCACCATCGCGTCGGCACGGCGTCCGCCGAGTCGCGCGAACCGCTCGTCGGCGGCGGCCAGCAGTGCCGCGCCGATGCCCTGCCGCCGTCGCCGCGGATGCACCGCGAGCCGGTACAGATGGCAGCGCCAGCCGTCGAAGCCCGCGATCACCGTGCCGACCAGCTCGCCGTTTTGCTCGGCGAGGATCAGCGCCTCGGGGTCGCGGGTCACCAGCCGTTCCACGCCGTCCCGGTCGTCGCTGATGCTCGTGCCCTCGGCGGCCGTCGCCCAGAAGCCCAGCACGGCGTCGACGTCGTCGGGCGCCGCGGCCCGTATCCGCAGGTCGGTCATACGCTGATCGCATCACGGGGGACGGTACGGGGCGCGAGATTCCACCATCCGGACACCTGGACGAGTGCCTCAGAACCGGCCCGCGCCGGCCGGCCACCTCCGGAGGGGGCCCGTCCGGACCGGTGCCGCTGAATCCGGATCGGGTCCGCGGTCGGGGACGGCGGGCTCGGTTCGGACGGGCTCGGTCCGCTACGCGGGGCAGGGGGGCCTCGTAAAGGGGCCTGGTCCGGGGATGCCGGCCGATCCCGGGACCCCGGCCTGGCGATCCCCCGTGCCCGGCGATTCCCGGACCCGGCCCCGGGATCGCCAGGCGCACCGCCCGTCCGTCCGTCTCACTCGTGGGCGATGGCCGTCAGCACGTTCATCCGGGAGGCGCGCAGGGCCGGCAGCAGTGCCGCCACCACGCCGACCACCGCTGAGCCGATCATGACCCCGACGATGGTGCCCCACGGGATCGTGAGCACCTTCATGCCCTGCAACGCCAGCACCTGCTGGGTACACACACCCCACACCAGCCCCAGCGCGAGGCCCAGCACCGCGCCGAACACCGCGATCACCACCGACTCCAGCCGGATCATCCGGCGCAGCTGCCGCCGGCCCAGGCCGATGGCGCGCAGCAGCCCGATCTCGCGGGTGCGCTCGACCACCGACAGGGCGAGGGTGTTGACCACGCCGAGGACCGCGATCACGATCGCGAGCCCGAGGAGCGCGTACACGAGGTAGAGGAGTACGGAGATCTGGTCGTGGACCAGCTTCTTGTAGTCGGCCTGGTCGCGGACCTGCACCTGCGGATACGGGTCGAGCGCCTTCTCCAGCACGGGGCGCAGCCGGTCGGCGTCGGTGCCGGACGCCGCGTTCACGTACAGCGAGGAGTCCTGGCCGCCGGGGACGTACTTCTCGACCGTGCCGATGCCGAGGAACAGCCCGCCCTGGGTGCCGAACCCGCCGGCCGACTCCTGGTCGGTGAGGGCGGCGACCTTCAGTTCGGTCGTACGGCCGCCCGGGAACTCCACCGGGAGCACGCTGCCGACCCGTACGCCGTGATCCTTGGCGAAGCCCGCTTCCATGCCGACGCTGCCGTCCGCGAGCGCGGCCGCCGAGTCGCCCTCGGTGTACGTCACATGGGCGACGTCGTCCACCCGGGCGTCGTAGCCCGCCGCGGTCGTCTCGACCCGCTTGCCGTCCGGCAGCCGTAGCGCGAGCGGCGCGAACCGCTGCCGTACGACGAGCCCGACGCCCTCGGTGCCGCGGACCTTGTCCGTGACCTCCTGCGAGAACGGCACGAAGTTGCTGTTCTGGATCACGAAGTCGGCGCCCAGCGTCCTGTCGATCTGCTGGTCGAAGGAGCTGGACATGGAGGCACTGGCCACCGACATCCCGCCGACCAGCGCGAGGCCCACCATCAGCGCGGACGCCGTGGCGCCCGTACGGCGGGGATTGCGCAGTGCGTTGCGCTGGCTCATCCGGCCGATGGACCCGAACAAAGCGGGGAAGGCGCCGCCGAGCACCCGGATCACCGGACGCACCAGCAGCGGGCCCGCGATCACGGTCGCGAGGAGGGTGAGTACGACGCCGAGGCCCAGCAGGGAGGCCGCCGAGGCCGTCTTGCCGGCCGTCGCGCAGCCCACCAGCGCGGCCACGCCGGCCGCTCCGACGATGGAGCCCACCACCGCGCGCACCTTCAGCGGCCGGCCCACCCCGGCGATGTCGGCGTCCGCGAGGGCCGCCATCGGCGACACCCGCGCCGCGCGCCGGGCGGGGAGGTAGGCGGCCACGAAGGTGACGCCGACGCCGACGACGTACGCCGCCACGGGGGTGGCCCAGCCGACCACCATCTCCGTCGTCTTCAGGTTCATGCCGAACGCGCTCATGAGCTTGATCAGGCCGGCCGCGAGCCCGATCCCGGCCGCCAGCCCCAGCGTCGAGCCCACCAGCCCGAGCAGTACCGCCTCGGTCAGCACGGACCGGCGCACCTGGCGCCGGTCGGCACCGAGCGCGCGCAGCAGGCCCAGCTCGCGGGTGCGCTGGGCGATCAGCATCGAGAAGGTGTTGACGATCAGGAAGACCCCGACCAGCACGGCGATCCCGGCGAAGCCGAGCATGACGTACTTGATGACGTCCAGGAACCCGCCGAGGTCGGCGGCGGCCGACTTGGCCTGCTCGTCGGCGGTGCGCACCTCGTAGGCGCCGGTGCCGACCGCGGAACCGATCCGGCGCTTGAGCTCGGCGTCGCTCACGCCCGGCGCCGCGTCCACCGAGATGCCCGTCGCACGGTCCGCGGAGCCCAGCAGCTGGTCGGCTGCGGTCTCCGGGTCGAGGAAGACCAGCGCCGCGCCCGGGTTGGTGGTGGTGAAGGTGGCGATGCCGACGATCTCGACCTTGAAGCTGCCGGGCTGCGCCATCACGGTCAGCGTGTCGCCGATCTTCACGTGCTTCTTGGCGGCGGTGTCCGCGTCCAGGAGGGCCTCGGCCGCGCCGTGCGGGGCGTGGCCCGAGGTGAGCTTCACCGGACTGCGGTCGGTGAGGTACCAGTCGCTCGCGATGGTGGGCGCGCCCGTGGTCGGTCCCACCGACTTGTTGCCGCTGTCGACGACCGTGATGTTCTCGACGCCCACGTCCGAGTGGGCCGACGCGACGCCGTCGACCCCGGCCACCTGGTCCGCCAGGGACGCGGGCAGCGTCTGGACCGCGCCCGTCGGCACGGCCGACTTGAGGTCCTGCTTCGGCTCGATCGTCACGTCGGCCGAGGTGGACGCGAACAGCCGGTCGAACGTACGGGTGACCGTGTCGGAGAAGATCAGGCTGCCCGCGACGAACGCGACGGACAGCACGATCGCCAGCGCGGACAGCAGCAGCCGCCCCTTGTGCGCGAGGAAGCTGCGCAGTGTCGCCTTGAGCACCGGTCAGTTCTCCTTGCCGGGGTTCTGGGGGACCGCTCCGGTGAACAGGCGCATGCGTTCGAGCACGGCCTCCGCCGACGGCCGTTCCATCTCGTCCACGATCCTGCCGTCCGCGAGGAACAGGACCAGATCGGAGTGGGCGGCGGCGCCGGGGTCGTGGGTGACCATGACGACCGTCTGGCCGAGGTTGTCGACGGCCTCGCGCAGGAAGCCGAGCACTTCGAGCCCCGCGCGGGAGTCGAGGTTGCCGGTCGGCTCGTCGGCGAAGATCAGTTCGGGGCGGGAGGCCAGCGCGCGGGCACAGGCGACACGCTGCTGCTGGCCGCCGGAGAGCTGGGACGGCCGGTGCCCGAGCCGGTCGCGCAGGCCGAGGGTGTCGATGACCTGGTCCAGCCACTTCTGGTCGGGCTTCTGGCCCGCGATGTCCATGGGCAGGGTGATGTTCTCGGCCGCGCTCAGCGTCGGGATGAGGTTGAACGACTGGAACATGAAGCCGATCCGGTCCCGGCGCAGCCGGGTCAGCTCGCGGTCCCTCAACCCCGTTATCTCGGTGTCGCCGAGCCACACTTGTCCGGCCGAGACGGTGTCGAGCCCGGCGAGGCAGTGCATCATCGTGGACTTCCCGGAGCCCGAGGGCCCCATGACCGCGGTGAAACGGCCGCGCGCGATGTCGACGTCGACCGAGTCCAGGGCGAGCACCGCCGTCTCGCCCGAGCCGTACGCCTTGGTCAGACCGCGGGCGCGGGCCGCGATCCCGTCGGCCGATGCCCGGCCGGGGGCGTGCTCCGCAGCAGGTGTGGACAAGGCTCCTCCTCGCTCGCATGGACGTACCGACTCGTCGTCCCGGCCGAGACTAGTGTGACCGGCCGCACACCCGGTATCCCCCCTGGGGTCGAGGCCCTCTCCGCCCCAGGTCGGGCCCCCGATACCGGTGTAAGGGGCACTCTCCACCCGGTGGAGGAGACGGAAACGTTCCTGCGGTGGCCCTTGCCGCTACTAGCGTTCCGGCGCTAGCGTCGAGGTATGGCGAAGACCCAGCTGAACGTACGCGTCGACGAGGGCACCGCCCGCGCGGCCCGTGAACGCGCCCTGGCCCGTGGCATGAGCGTCAACCGCTACATCGAGGAACTCGTCCGGCAGGACGCCGGGGAGGCGGGCCACACCTTCGTGGAGGCCGCCGCCGACTTCATGAAGCAGTACGAGACCGTGTTCGCCGAGGAGTTCGGTGTGGACGGCGGGAAGCCCCGCGAAGGCCGCGGCTGATCCGTTGAACAACGTCCGGATCGACCTGGCCTGGCTCCTCATGCTCGCCGAACAGAAGACACCGGGCGATCCCCAGGTCACCGACTGGGGAGCCCTCGTCGCCGCCGTCGCCCGCCACCAGGCCGACATATTCGACGTCCCCGTGTACGACACCCCGTACGCGCGGGGCGCGGCGCTGCTCCAAGTCCTCATCCACGTGCCGGCGCTGGAGCGCTCCAACGCCCTGTTCGCCTCGGCGGTCGCCTACGGCTACCTCATCGCCAGCGGCCTCAAGGTCGTCACCTCGCCCGAGCAGGTCCGCGACCTGGCCCGGCTGGTGAAGAGCGGCGAGGCCTCGGTCGACGACATCGCGCGCGAACTGCGGCAATGGAGCCTATGAAGCGCCCGGTCCGGCGGCCGCGGCGGGGCGCCACGCGGTGCCCAGCACACAGGACGAGGTGGGCAGCCGGGGCCCCTTCTCCGGCAGCGACAGGCGCCGGTGGGGGCCGAGTTCGAACCCGGCGGCACGCACCGCGGCGACCGGGTCCCGGGACAGGTGGCAGCCGCCGTTCAAGGTCGGCCACACCGTGCGGTCCAGCGCCTGCTGGACGGTGGCCATCGCCCGGTCACCGGCCCGGCCGTGCTCGAAGTACCGCAGTTGGCCACCGGGCCGCAGCACCCGCCGGGCCTCGGCGAGGGCGCGCGGCACCTCGCGCACGCTGCACAGCACCAGACAGAGCACGACCGCGTCGAACGCCTCGCTCTTGACGGGCAGCGCCTCCGCCGCGCCCGGGACGACGTCCACGGGGACCTCGCAGCGCAGGGCCGCCTCCACCGCCGCCCGCCGCAGCAGACGTTCGGGCTCGATCGCGACGACCTCGGCGACCGTACGCGGGTAGCGGGCGAAGTTCAGGCCGTTGCCCGCGCCGATCTCGATCACGCGCCCCGACAACCCGGCCAGCAGTCGGTCGCGTACGCCGCCCACGCCGAACCTGGTCTCGGCGACGACGCTCAACCGGGCGTAGCGGCGGGCGAACAGCGGATGGTGGACGGCATCCCGAGCCACCTTGTCGGAGCGGACGACGGACCGTGCGGGCATGGCGACCTCCCGGACCGGACGGGACCTTACGGTGAGTGTCCCCCGCGAGGCCGCGCCGCACCCGCATCGGCGCCCGGGGCCGCCACCCGCTCGGCCCTACCGGCCCCGGCCCCGGACGGCCTACGCGACGAAGTCCCGCACCAGCGAACCGGCTCCCAGCACCGGGCCCGAACCCGAGCGCGAGCCCGAACTCGGCGCCGGACCCGAACCCGAGCCCGGCGCCGGACCCGGACAAGATCGCGGCCGCAAGCCGTCGTCCCCCCGGGCGGCTACAGCGCCTCCCGCTCCCCGAACGCCGCCGCGTCCCACGTCCCGTCCAGGAGTGGCGCCAGCCAACTCGGCGCGGCGGCGCGGAAGTCGGCCGGTGTGAACGCGCCCGCGCCGGCGGGGAGCGCCCCGAGAAGCGGCGCTCCGGCGACGACCGGCAGATCCGCCACATTGCAACGTGACGCGAGGTCGGGGGAGTTCGGCCAGCTGCCGATCACCACACCCAGCATCTCGATCTCCCGGGCGCGCAGTTCACGTGCCGTGAGCTCGGTGGTGTTGAGCGTGCCCAGGCCCGCCGACGCCACCACCAGCACCGGCGCCCGCAGCAGGCGGGCCGCGTCCGCCAGCGTCCCGCCGTCCGCGTCGAACCGCACGAGCAGTCCGCCCGCGCCCTCGACCAGCACCAGGTCGTGTTCCGTGGCCAGTTTTTGCGCCGCGTCGGCCACGTCGTGCGGACGCACCGGCGTCCGCCCGGCCCGCCGCGCCGCCGTCCCCGGCGCCAACGGCTCCGGATAGCGGGCGAGTTCGGTCGCCGTCACCGCGCCGGCCAGCCGCGCCACCTCGTCGGCGTCGCCCGGCTCGTCCGGCCGTACCCCCGTCTGCGCGGCCTTCAGCACGGCCACCGAGCGGCCGGCCGCGACCGCGGCGGCGGCGACCGCCGCCGTCGTCACGGTCTTGCCGACCTCCGTGCCCGTGCCCGTGATCACCAGTACCGGCATGTCATCCCTCCCGCGCCGCGGCGCACACCGCGCGTGCGATCCGGGCCACGTCCGCGTCTCCCGTGACGTACGGCGGCATCGTGTACACCAGGTCGCGGAACGGCCGCAGCCACACGCCCTCGCGCACCGCGGCCCGGGTGGCCGCCGCCATGTCCACCGGATGGTCGAGCTGGACGACCCCGATGGCACCGAGGACCCGCACGTCCTTCACCCCCGGCAGCGTGGAGACCGGCTCCAGGCCCTCCCGCAGCCCCGTCTCGATCCGCTTGACCTCGGCCCGCCAGTCCTGGCCGAGCAGCAGGTCGATCGAGGCGCAGGCCACGGCCGCCGCCAGCGGGTTGCCCATGAACGTGGGACCGTGCGCGAGCACCGGCACCTCGCCGCGCGAGATGCCCTCGGCCACCCGCGCGGTGCACAGCGTCGCCGCCATGGTCAGATAGCCGCCGGTGAGCGCCTTGCCCACGCACATCACGTCCGGGGACACCGCCGCGTGCTCCGCAGCGAACAGGGCTCCCGTACGGCCGAACCCGGTCGCGATCTCGTCGAACACCAGCAGCACGTCGTGCGCGTCGCACGCCTCGCGCAGCACCCGCAGATACGCGGGGGAGTGGAAGCGCATCCCGCCGGCGCCCTGCACCACCGGCTCGACGACCACCGCGGCCAGTTCTCCCGCGTGGGCCTCGATCGCCGCGCGCAACCGGTCGGCGTACGACTCGTCGTACTCGGCCGGCGGGGCGTCCGTGAACACCTGGCGCGGCAGCACCCCGGTCCACAGCTCGTGCATCCCGCCCTCCGGGTCGCACACGGACATCGGCTGCCAGGTGTCGCCGTGGTAACCGCCGCGCCAGGTCAGCAGCCGGTGTTTCTCGGGACGGCCCAGCGAACGCCAGTACTGGAGGCACATCTTGACCGCGACCTCGACCGACACCGACCCGGAGTCGGCGAGGAACACATGCTCCAGACCGGCCGGGGTGATGTCGACCAGGAGCTTCGCCAGCCGCACGGCGGGCTCGTGGGTGAGCCCGCCGAACATCACATGGCTCATGCGTGACAGCTGCTCGTGCGCGGCCGCGTTGAGCACCGGGTGGTTGTAGCCGTGGATGGCGGACCACCAGGACGCCATGCCGTCGACCAGTTCGCCCGAGCCGTCCGCCAGGGTCAGCCGCACCCCGTTCGCCGAGGCCACGACGAGCGGCTCCGTACGGCCCGGCATCGGGCCGTACGGATGCCACACGTGGCGCCGGTCGAGGTCGAGCAGTTCGGGCACGCTCAGGCCGGGCATGGACAGGGCGGGCTTCGCCAGGCCGGCCATCGGCAGGTCAGGCATTGGGCGCGAGGTCCGTACCGGTGCCCCGGCGGCGTACCGCGACGAGGTCCGGACGCGGCTCGTTGACCGGCGCGGGGACGGTGGCACCGCCACCGCCGTCGGCCTGTCCGGAGCCGGTGGCACCGCAGCCGCCCTCGGCCCGTCCGGAGCCGCAGGCGCCCTCGCCCGGTGCCGAGCCGGCGGAGCCGCAGACGCCGGCTCCCTCGTGCTCGTGGCAGCCGCCCGCCCGGTGCTCGGGCAGCGTCACCTGGTCGGCGCCCTCCACCTCGAAGCCGGCGTCCGCGATCATGTCCAGGTCGGCCTTGCCCGCCTGGCCCTCACTGGTGAGGTAGTCCCCGAGGAAGATCGAGTTGGCCAGGTGCAGGGCGAGCGGCTGCATCGAACGGAGATGGACCTCGCGGCCGCCCGCGATGCGCACCTCGACGTCCGGGCAGACGAACCGCACCATCGCCAGGATCCGCAGACAGCGCTGCGGGGTGAGGTTCCACTCCTTGGCCAGCGGTGTGCCCTCGAACGGGATCAGGAAGTTCACCGGAACGGAGTCGGGGTCGAGCTCGCGGAGCGAGAAGACCACGTCGACCAGGTCCTCGTCGCTCTCGCCCATACCGGCGATCAGCCCCGAGCAGGCCGACAGCCCCGCCGCGTGCGCCTTGTGCACGGTGTCGACCCGGTCGGCGTACGTGTGCGTCGTCGTGATGTCCGCGTACGTGCCCTCGGACGTGTTGAGATTGTGGTTGTACGCGTCCGCGCCGGCCGCGCGCAGCCGCTCCGCCTGACCGTCGGAGAGCAGGCCGAGGCAGGCGCACACCTCGACGCCCTCGTTCTGGTCCTTGATCGCCTTGATGGTGTCGGTGACGCGGTCCACGTCCCGGTCGGTCGGGCCGCGGCCGCTGGCCACCAGGCAGACCCGCTTGGCGCCCCCGGCCAGACCGGCCGCCGCGGCCTGGGACGCCTCGTCCGGCTTGATCCAGGTGTACTTGAGGATCTCGGCCTTGGAGCCGAGCCGCTGGGAGCAGTAGGAACAGTCCTCGGGGCACAGTCCGGACTTCAGGTTGACGAGATAGTTGAGCTTCACCCGTCGGCCGAACCACTGCCGGCGCACCTTGCCGGCCGCGGCCACCACATCGAGCAGATCGTCGTCGGCGGTGGCGAGTACGGCGAGTGCTTCCTCGCGGCTCGGCAGCTCGCGCCGAAGCCCCTTGTCCACCAGCGTGTTCAGCAGGTCCATGAGAGCCGATCCTGTCGTAAGGACGTGCTTCGGGCCAAGGAGAGTTCGTACAACAGAGGCACTTCGTGGTGTGTGGATTGCCACATCCTGGCCCGCTGATCATCCCGCTAGTGTCTGTCCACTGCCTACAAAATCCCCGGAGGACCCATGGCGTTCGGCTGGATCGACGAGCAGGCGGAACTCCGCCGTCGCGCCGGGCTCGTACGGACCCTGCGCCCGCGCCCCGCCGACACGACGCTCCTCGACCTCGCGAGCAACGACTACCTGGGCCTGGCCCACCATCCCGAGGTCGCCGAGGGTGCCGCGCGCGCGGCCCGGACCTGGGGCGGCGGCGCCACCGGGTCCCGGCTCGTCACCGGCACCACCGAACTGCACACCGAGCTCGAACGGGAACTCGCCGCGTTCTGCGGCTTCGAGGCGGCGCTCGTCTTCTCCTCCGGCTACGCGGCCAACCTCGCGGCGGTCACCGCGCTGGCTCCGCACGGTTCACTGATCGTCTCCGACGCGGGCAACCACGCCTCGCTGATCGACGGCTGCCGGCTGGCCCGCGGCACCGCGCAGGTCGTCGCGCACGCCGAACCGGACGCCGTGCGCAAGGCGCTCCAGTCGCACGACGGGCCCGCCGTCGTCGTCTCCGACACGGTCTTCTCGGTCGACGGCGACGCCGCCCCGCTGGCCGCGCTCGCCCTGGCCTGCCGTGCCCACGGCGCCGGGCTGGTCGTCGACGACGCGCACGGGCTCGGGGTGCTGGGCGACGGCGGCCGCGGAGCGCCGTACGCGGGGGGACTCGCGGGCGCGGACGACGTCGTCGCGACGGTCACCCTGTCCAAGTCGCTGGGCAGCCAGGGCGGCGCCGTGCTCGGGCCCGCGCGGGTGATCGACCATCTGGTCAACTCGGCCAGGACGTTCATCTTCGACACGGGCCTGGCCCCCGCGGCGACGGGCGCCGCCCTGGCGGCCCTGCGGCTGCTGCGCCGCGAACCGGAGCGGGCGGCCCGCGCCCGCGCGGTGGCCGGCGAGCTGCACGCCCGCCTGACCGCCATGGGTCTGGAGGCGGTACGGCCGGACGCCGCGGTCGTCTCCGTACGGGCGCCGTCCCCGGAAGCGGCCCTGCGCTGGGCGGCCGACTGCCGGACGGCGGGTGTCGTGGTGGGGTGCTTCCGGCCGCCGTCCGTGCCCGACGGCATCTCGCGGCTGCGGGTGACCGCCCGCGCGGACCTCACCGAGGACCGGATCGCCCACGCGGTACGGGTGATCGGCGAGACACGACCAT
Source organism: Streptomyces sp. NPDC002306 (assembly GCF_053593435.1). NCBI lineage: Bacteria > Bacillati > Actinomycetota > Actinomycetes > Kitasatosporales > Streptomycetaceae > Streptomyces > Streptomyces sp. NPDC002306. Next base: position 128,248 of record NZ_JBSFCK010000012.1, on the reverse strand, counting down.
GAGTCGGCGTGACACGGCCGTGTGTCGCACGATGCGTCACCTCTCCGCCGCCGACCGTCCGGCGAGGGAAGCTGATTGGCGCTGATCAGAGCGGATCAGAATCGATCAGAGTGGACCGGAACTGGGCGGAGTGGACCGGAATCGACGGGCAGGAACCGGAGCCGACGGGCAGGAACCGGTACCGGCGGACGGGGCCGGCGTCAGCGGACAGGGCCGGGCCGGTATCAGTGGAACGCGGCCGTGAATTCCGCCCAGCTCTCGGGGGAGAAGAGCAGCGCGGGTCCGGCCGGATCCTTGGAGTCGCGCACGGCGAGCAGCCCGGCCCACGGCCCTGAGGCCGGCCGGGCCGTCTCGACGCAGTTGTTCGCTCCTGTGCTGTAGCTGCTGCGCAGCCACCGCACGTCGTGCGGATGAGTAGCGGAAGGTACGTTCCGAGGCAGTGCAGTCATGGTGCCTCCTTACGCGCCGTCACCTATCCCGGCGATGAAATCCAACGAGTCCTCGGGTGAAAGGGCGTGCATCTGAAGGGTGTTGAAGGCCTCCGAGTAAGCCTGGAGGTCTTCTTTCCGTTCGAGGTAGAGGCTACTCGTCATGTGGTCGAGAACAACCACATCCAGATCAGAAGTGCTCGGAAATGACAAGATAACGAAAGGCCCGGTGATACCGATGTGTGCGCCCGCGCGGAACGGCAGTACCTGCAGCCGCACTTGGGGCAGGCGCCCCGCCTCCACCAGCCGGCGCAGCTGCCGCGTCATCACGTCCGGGCCACCCACCTCCCGGCGCAGCACCGCCTCGTCCAGGACCGCGGTCAGCTTCAGCGGCGGATCCGCGCGCAGCACGTCCTGCCTGGCCAGCCGCACCTCCACGAGCGCGTCGAGCCGTTCCTCCTCCAGCCCCTCCACGGCCGCCCGTGTCACCGCGTGGGCGTACTCGGGCGTCTGCAGCAGCCCCGGGACCACGGACGTCTCTAGCGTGCGCATCGCGCTCGCCTGTGACTCCAGACTGATGAAATCCCGGTAGGTGGGCGGCAGCACGCCACGGTACGCGTGCCACCAGTGGTCGCGGCTGCCGTCGTGGGAACCCGCCAGTACCAGCAGCAACTCCCGTAGTCCGGCCTCGGCGACACCGTAGGCGTCCAGAAGTAACCGCACGTCGGCCGGTTTCACCCCGCTGGCGCCGGTCTCGATCCGGCTCACCTTCGACTGGTGCCAGCCCACCAGCCGGGCCGCCTCACCACTGGTGAGACCCGTGCGGGCGCGCAGCGCGCGCAGTTCGGCGCCCAGTTTCCGGCGGCGCACCGCGGGACCGTACTGCATGGGAAACTCCTTACTCCTTCCGTGCCGCCCAAATACGGTCTGCCGTCGCAGAGTTCACCGCTTCGAGCGACAGATATATGCATATCTTGGTGGATCGCCACCGTGACCGGCTCGCTGATGGCAGTCTGGCGAAGAAGCACCAGTCCGGGACCGTACTCGAATCCGCTCCTTGTCGGACTGCGGTCCCGTGGGAAAGGGACGACGTCGCCATGGCAGACCATCTGGAAGCATCCATCACTCTGCCGAGCGATCCCGCCTCGGTCTCCACCGCCCGTACCTTCGTGGCGAGCGCGCTCGGGGAGTGGGGCCTGCCGGCGGACGTGGAGATGGCCGACACCATCCGGCTGATCGTCTCCGAACTCGCCACCAACGCCGTCCAGCACACTTTCGGGCAGTCGCCCACCTTCACGGTGGACCTCATCCTCGCCCGCGACGAGCGGTTGCGCATCGGTGTCACCGACAGCCATCCGCGCTTCCCCCAACGACTCCCGGCCGCCGTCCAGCAGGACAACGGCCGGGGCATGGTGATCATCCGCTGGCTCACCGCTGAGTGCGGCGGCAGGCTGCGCGTCCGTCCCACCCGTGAGGGGGGCAAGACGGTTCTCATCGAGCTCCCGTGGACCGTCGCGGCCGAGCCGGTGCCCGCGGTGGGGCAGCAGGAGCCTTGAGGACCCGGCCGCGCCCCCGGCCGGGAACCCGGTGCGGCGGCGGCGCGTCAGGACGCCGCCACCGCACCGGGTGGATCAGCTGACCCTGCCGTACCAGACGCTCTTCGTCCAGATCTTCTGCAACCGCACCACATCGCCCGTCTTCGGGGCGTGCCAGAGCTTTCCCTTCCCGGCGTAGATGCCGACGTGGTAGACGCTGGAGCCGGAGTGGAAGAACACGAGGTCCCCGGCCTTGCGGTTCTTGGCCGCGACGTGGTGGGTCTTGTTGTACTGCTGGGCCGCCGTACGGGGCAGCTTCTTGCCCGCCTTCTTGAACGAGTAGAGCGTGAGCCCGGAGCAGTCGAACCTGCGCGGTCCGGTGGCGCCGTACTTGTACGGGGCGCCCTTCTTCGATGCCGCGATCTGGAGAGCCTTCGTCGCGGGTGTGGCGGCCGCCGCCTCGGAGGCGAGGCCCGGAGCCACGATCGAGCCGCCCATGGCGGCGATGGTGAGCGCCGAGGCCGTACCGGCCCGGGCCATCAGCGACGGGACACGATTGAGCGCAGTCATGCGCAACCCTTCGTCAGCCGCCTGTGAAGGATGACCTGTCGGATTCGGGCTGGCGAAGTTGCCCGGCCGCGTTGCCGCGGCTTCACCCCAAGGGCCGCTCGGTTCGGTCATGGCTTGACCGTGCCGGCGAACCCGTCGTGCCTGGGTCCTCCATTCCTGCCGATGCACTCCTGTCGACCGGTCATCCGGGTGGCGGCAGGACTCGGCGTCCGCCCGGACCGCCCCGCCGTGGTGGCGGGGGCTTGTCGTCAGACAGGGATCTTCACTCACAGGTGTCCGAAAATCCCAACGGAACCGGGGATTTGTGTTGTTACTCACCACTCACCCGTTCGGGTGGACACCCCTTTGTTCGATGCGCCGTCCAGGCGACCGACGAGCCCCCGACCAGCGGCGGAGCGTTTCATCCCGCCCTGGAGCTACGCGCGTTGCGCAACTGCGGGGGCCCCGAAATTGGACGTACAGATACGCCGACAGTGGGTACACCATTTGGTTCGTTTGAGCCCTGTCGCGGACACCCCGGGCACGAGACGGAATGCCCGGACCGACAGTGAATGCGTCAACTGTCGGAGCTCGACGGCACCGTGACGCGCGCCGTGCGCCGCTCCCCGTCCAGGACGCGCAGCGCCCGCGCGAGCGTGGGCGCGTGCAGCTCGGCCTCGCCCCGCTGATGCATCAGGGCCAACGCATCACGCAGCGCGGTCGCCTTCGCCACCAGCGCCTGGGCGGCGCGCAGTCCGCGATAGGTGTCCCCGTGGTGTGCCGGGTTGATGCGGCCGAGCAGCTCGGCCACCTCCAGGTAACGGTCGATCAACTCGCCCTCCGCCCGGGTCAGGGCCGGCAGCGGTGGCAGTTCCTGTGGCGGCATCCGTGGCCCACCTCCCGCCGGGCGTGGTCCGCGCTACGCCACGGCCGTCGACGACGCGGTCCACCAAGCCGTACTCCAGCGCGCCCGGCCCATCCAGGGGCCGGTCACGCTCGATGTCCTCAGCCGCCTGGCACGGACCGACGCGGACCCCGCCCCGTGGACGAGCGAGCGGATCCGCCCGCAGGGCCATGAGGGGCCGGCGTGGGGCGTACCAGGTCCGCCGTCCGGACATCGAGATCGGTCACCTGTCCCTCGGCGGGCGCGGGCAGGCCCGACGGGCGGAGCGCCACGCGCGTGCCCCGGGGCGGGAGCGCGGCGCAGGCTCCGGCCCGGCCCACGCGGAACGTCTCCACGTCACAGCTGCCGCGCCGCGCCGTGGCCGACCTGGATCGCCGACCTGATCGACCAGGTGGTGTACGGCGGTGAGCGCGTCGCCATGGCCCGTCACGGCCGGCCCCTCGTCGCCCGCGTCCCCTTCGCGGGCCTGGAGCGACTCGACGCGCTCGGCCGGCTCGTCGACCGGCGCGCGGAGGAGGAGACTCAGCCCGGTCTCCGCGCTCCGCGAGGGGGCGTCCGCTCCCCGCGGACGTCAGCGCTTCGGGATCGCCGTGGAGCACCGAGGGCAAGGCTCGCCCGACGGGCCGACGGGCCGACGGGCCGGCGGGCGGCCGGTCGGACGGCGAGGGCGAGGTCCCGCCCCGCGACGGGCTCGCCGCTCGTCGCGCGGGCCCTGAGCGGGCCGTCGACGAGCACCTCGGCCTCGGCCCAGCGCCGCCCGCCGGGTCGACGTGAGGGCGGGGCCCGCCGCCGCGACGCCGTCGCAGCAGGACACCGAGCGCGGCAGCGTCGCCCCCCTCGTCCGGCGGCAGCCACCGGTCGATCGTGCCGACCGGCTTCGGCGTGATCCGTGGCGCCGAGGCGGCACCGGAGAACGGGTTGCCGAGCAGGATCTTCACGCGCGCCGCGATGCCGACACCCGCGATGCCGAGGAGAGCGGCGAGCCCCGCGACGGCGCCGCTGACGGCTAGGACGGCCAGGCCCAGGGGTGCGCCCTCCGTCCACCGGTCGTCGGTCAGGACCCCGGGTCGGCTGCGCGCGGTCCAGGTCGCCGCACTACCCACCGGGGCGGCTCCGCCAACCGGGGCCCCGACGGCCCGGACACCATGCAGGCCGAGCAGGTTCACCGCCCCTCCGGCCGCTGTCCTGCCCGGCACCAGGGGCAGCACGGCCGCGCCGCGCGGGTCGCTCGCGGGGGTGGGTACGACGTCCACCGTCCTCGGCGGGGCGCCGCCGGCGGACGGCTGCCGGGCCGCCGCCTGCTGGAGCAGTTGGGCGACCAGTCGGACTCGCCGCCGACGCCGTCAGCGGTTCGGGGCCGTCGGCGGTGACCACGACCGCGCCGTGGACCGACCGGTCCGCCACGGCCCGCCGCGCGGCTGCCTCGTGGACGAGCGTGCGGGCCGCGGGCCCGGAAGCCTGACGGTTCGCCGCTCCTGACCACCGCCCGGTACGCGGCTCCGGACCACCGCCCGGTTCGCCGCTGCGGGCCACGGTCCGGTTCGCGGCTCCTGACCACCGACCGGTGCGCCGCTCCTGACCACCGACCGGTGCGCGGCTGCGGACGACCGTCCGGTTCACCGCTCCTGACCACCGTCCCGTTCGTCGTTCCGGATCCCGCTCGGTCTCCCGGTCCGGTGTGGCCCGGATCGGCGTTCTGGTCACAGCTCGGTTAACTTGCTCGAAACTCGCTCCAACTAGCCTGCCGATCCACGCCACCAGGGATTTTTGCCCAGGGGCAGCGGCAACCGGACCCCGCACGGTCCGGAGCGAGGACTGTGAGGTGGGACGTGCAACTGACCCCGCACGAGCAAGAGAGGCTGCTGATCCATGTGGCGGCCGACGTCGCCGAGAAGCGCCGGGCCCGCGGCCTCAAGCTGAACCACCCCGAGGCCGTCGCCCTCATCACGTCGCACCTCCTCGAAGGCGCGCGTGACGGCCGTACCGTCGCCGAACTCATGTCCTCCGGACGTAAGTTGCTCACCCGCGACGACGTCATGGAGGGCATCCCCGAGATGATCCACGACGTCCAGGTCGAGGCGACCTTCCCGGACGGCACCAAGCTCGTCACCGTCCACGATCCGATCGTCTGACGGGGGAGGCCGCCTTGATTCCCGGAGAGTTCCTGTTCTCGGACGACCCGATCGTCTACAACGAGGGCCGCGAGGTCACCCGGCTGACCGTCCTCAACGCCGCGGACCGGCCCGTCCAGGTCGGCTCCCACTACCACTTCGCCGAGGCCAACCCCGGACTGGACTTCGATCGCGGTGCCGCCCGCGGCAAGCGGCTGAACGTCGCCGCGGGTACCGCCGTGCGCTTCGAACCCGGGATCCCCGTCGAGGTCGAACTCGTCCCGCTCGCCGGCGCCCGCGTCGTGCCCGGTCTGCGCGGGGAGACCGGAGGTGCCCTCGATGCCTGAGATCTCACGCGCCGCGTACGCCGACCTGTTCGGCCCCACGACGGGTGACCGCATCCGGCTCGCCGACACCGACCTGCTGATCGAGATCGAGGAGGACCGCTGCGGCGGCCCCGGACTGGCCGGTGACGAAGCCGTGTTCGGCGGCGGCAAGGTCATCCGCGAATCCATGGGCCAGGCACGCGCCACGCGCGCGGACGGCACCCCGGACACCGTCGTCACGGGTGCGGTGATCGTCGACCACTGGGGGATCGTCAAGGCCGACGTCGGCATCCGGGACGGGCGGATCACCGGTATCGGCAAGGCGGGCAACCCGGACACCATGGACGGTGTGCACCCGGATCTCGTCATCGGTCCGGAGACCGAGGTGATCGCGGGCAACGGGCGGATCCTCACCGCGGGCGCCGTCGACGCGCACGTCCACTTCATCTGTCCGCAGATCGCCGACGAGGCGCTGTCCGCGGGCATCACCACCCTGGTCGGCGGCGGCACCGGACCGGCCGAGGGCTCCAAGGCGACCACCGTGACGCCCGGGCCCTGGCACCTGGCACGGATGCTGGAGGCGATGGAGGGCTACCCGCTCAACATCGGCTTCCTCGGCAAGGGCAACACCGTCTCCCACGAGGCGATGCTGTCCCAGATCCGCGGCGGAGCACTCGGACTGAAGCTGCACGAGGACTGGGGATCCACCCCGGCCGTCATCGACGCCTCGCTGACCGTCGCCGAACGCACCGGCATCCAGGTCGCGATCCACACGGACACCCTGAACGAGGCGGGATTCGTGGGCGACACACTCGCCGCGATCGCCGGACGCGGGATCCACGCGTACCACACCGAGGGGGCGGGCGGCGGGCACGCTCCGGACATCATGACCGTGGTCTCCGAGCCGCACGTGCTGCCGAGCTCGACGAACCCGACCCGGCCGTTCACCGTCAACACCGCCGAGGAACACCTCGACATGCTGATGGTGTGTCACCACCTCAACCCGGCGGTGCCGGAGGACCTGGCGTTCGCCGAGTCCCGGATCCGGCCGTCGACGATCGGCGCGGAGGACATCCTCCACGACCTCGGCGCGATCTCGATCATCTCCTCCGACTCCCAGGCCATGGGACGCGTCGGCGAGGTCGTGCTGCGGACCTGGCAGACGGCCCATGTCATGAAACGGCGGCGGGGCGCGCTCCCCGGGGACGGGCGGGCGGACAACCGCCGGGTACGCCGCTATGTCGCCAAGTACACGATCAACCCGGCGCTCGCCCAGGGGCTCGCCCGCGAGATCGGTTCCGTGGAGAGCGGCAAGCTCGCCGACCTGGTGCTGTGGGAACCGGCGTTCTTCGGCGTCAAGCCGCACCTCGTCATCAAGGGCGGCCAGATCGCGTACGCGCAGATGGGCGACGCGAACGCCTCGATCCCGACCCCGCAGCCGATCCTGCCGCGCCCGATGTACGGGGCGATCGGGCGGGCACCCGCCGCCAACTCGGTCAACTTCGTGGCACCGCTCGCCGTCGAGGACGGGCTGCCGGAGCGGCTCCAGCTGGGGAAGCGGTTCGTGGCGATCGAGTCCACGCGGGGGGTGACCAAGGCCGACATGCGTGAGAACGACGCCCGGCCGCGGGTCCGGGTCGATCCCGACAGCTTCGCCGTGTACATCGACGGCGAACTGGTCGAGGCCACCCCGGCCGCCGAACTGCCCATGGCCCAGCGGTATTTCCTCTTCTGATGGCCACGGGAGCACTGCTCGTCCTGGCCGACGGCCGCTTCCCCGCCGGAGGGCACGCGCATTCCGGCGGGGCCGAGGCGGCCGTCAGGGCCGGGCGGATCACGGGAGCGGCGAGTCTCGAGGACTTCGCCCGGGGACGGCTGCACACCGCAGGACTGGTGGCGGCGGGCCTCGCCGCCGCGGCCGCGCTCGGGGTGGACCCGGTCGAGCTGGACGCGGCGGCGGACGCCCGTACGCCGTCCCCCGCGCTGCGGGTCGCGGCGCGGAAGCTGGGGCGGCAGCTGACACGGGCCGCCCGGGCGACCTGGCCGTCCGCCGAACTCGACGCTCTGGCACGGGAGTTCCCCAAGGGGGCGCATCAGCCGGTGGTACTGGGACTCGTGGCCCGGGCGGCCGGGCTCGCGGCCGTGGACGCCGCCTACTGCGCGGCGTACGAGAGCGTCGGCGGTCCGGCCACGGCGACGGTGCGGCTGCTCGGTCTGGACCCGTTCGACGCCACCGCGGTGCTGGCCCGGCTGGCGCCGGAGCTGGACCGGGTGGCCGACCGGGCCGTCGAGGCGGCCCGGCGGGTGCCCGACGACGGGGTCGAGGCGCTGCCCGCGGCCTCGGCGCCCCTGCTGGAGATCAGCGCCGAGGCGCACGCCGCCTGGCCGGTCCGGCTGTTCGCGTCGTAGGAGGAACCCCGCGCGGGCGTCGTACGAGCCCGCGCGGGGCGTCGTACGAGAAGGTATGTCGGAACGAGGATGAGGAGCGCTCCATGCATCTCGACCACCCCCATGACGGCCCGTCCGCCGTCAGCGCCGACGCGCGTCGTCCGGACGGGCGGCGCCGGGCCCTGCGGATCGGTCTCGGCGGTCCGGTCGGGTCGGGCAAGACCGCCACCGTCGCGGCTCTCTGCCGTGTTTTGCGCGAGGAGCTGTCGCTCGCGGTCGTCACCAACGACATCTACACCCGCGAGGACGCCGAGTTCCTGCTGCGCGAGGCGGTGCTGCCGCCCGAACGGATCACCGCCGTGGAGACGGGGGCGTGCCCGCACACGGCGATCCGTGACGACATCTCCGCGAACCTGGAAGCGGTGGAGGACCTGGAGGACGAGGTGGGGCCGCTGGACCTGATCCTGGTCGAGTCCGGCGGGGACAACCTCACCGCCACCTTCTCCCGGGGGCTCGTCGACGCCCAGATCTTCGTGATCGACGTCGCCGGCGGCGACGACATCCCGCGCAAGGGCGGCCCGGGCGTGACCACCGCCGACCTGCTGGTCGTCAACAAGACCGACCTCGCGCCGTACGTGGGTTCCGATCTCGCGCGGATGGCCGCCGACGCCAAGGCGCAGCGAGGCGAACTGCCGGTCGTGTTCCAGTCGTTGCGCGGCGCGGACGGGGTACGGGACGTCGCCGGCTGGGTGCGGGCGCGGCTCGCCGCGTGGGCGGCGTGACCGGGAGCGGGGTCCGGGCCACCGCCAGGATCGTCGCGCGCGACGACGGCCGCGGCGGCACCTCCCTGCCCGTGCTCGACAGCGACGGACCGCTCGCGCTGCGGCGCACCCGGGGGAGCGGCGGCGAGGCGCGCGTCCTGCTCGTCGGCGCGATGAGCGGGCCGCTGGGAGGCGACCGTCTCGCCGTCCACGCCGAGGTGGAGAGCGGGGCCCGGCTGCGCGTCGGGTCGGCCGCCGCCACCATCGCGCTGCCGGGTCAGGCCAAAGGGCACGCCCGCTACGACGTACGGCTCGACGTGGCCGACGGAGGCGAACTCCACTGGATGCCGGAGCAGTTGATCTCGGCGGGCGGCAGTGAGCTGTATGTCACCACCCGGGTCGGTCTGGCCGGTTCCGCCCGGCTCGTACTGCGTGAGGAGCAGGTGCTCGGACGCGTGGGTGAGGAACCCGGGACGCTCACCAGCCGTCTGACCGTGCGGGTCGACGGGCGGCCCCTGCTCGACCAGGAACTCGCCTGCGGGCCGGGCGCGCCGGGCGGCTGGGACGGTCCCGCCGTGCTGGCCGGGCATCGCGCCGTGGGACAACTGGTCGTCGTGCGTCCGGAGTTCACGAACGAGCCGGTCGCGGCCCGGATGCTGGGCGAAGGGGCGGCCGTGGTCCCGCTCGCCGGGCCGGGCGCGTTGGTGACCGCGGTCGCCGCGGACGCGCTGCGGCTGCGCCGGATCCTGGACGAGGCACTCGCGACCTTTGGCCGATAACCGGTCAGCGGGACACACTTCTCCGGTTATCGGATTGGCAAAGAAGGTCAACAAACCCTGTTCTCAGGGTCCTCACAGCCGCGAGGATCCCCCTACCTTTCGACACCAGGTACGGGGAGGGGCCCACTTGAGGGACAACAGAGCGAGGAAGCGGACCGCCGCGCTCGGATCGGCCGGGGCGCTCGTCGCCGCGACCCTGATAGCCGGCGCCGTCGCGGCGCCCACGGCGAGCGCCGACAACCGCCACCCGCAGAACCGCGAGGCCCGTGGCGCCGCGATCGCCGCGGCCAGGGCCGCGAAGGCGGGCATCGACTGGCAGGACTGCCCCGCGGACTGGGGCCTGGAGAAGCCGATCCAGTGCGGTTACGTGACGGTTCCGCTCGACTACGCCAGGCCCGACGGCAAGAAGATCAAGCTCGCCGTCGACCGCATCGGCAACACCGGCACGAAGAGCGAGCGTCAGGGCGCGCTCATCTACAACCCGGGCGGACCCGGTGGCTCCGGCCTCAGGTTCCCGCGCCGCGTCACCACCAAGAGCGCCCTGTGGGTCAACACGTCCAAGGCGTACGACTTCGTGGGCTTCGACCCGCGTGGCGTCGGGCACTCCACGCCCATCTCCTGTGTCGACCCCCAGGAGTTCGTCAAGGCGCCCAAGGCCGACCCGGTGCCGGACACCGAGGCGGACAAGCGGGCGCAGCGCAAACTCGCCGCCGAGTACGCGGACGGCTGCCACGAGCGCAGCGGCGCGATGCTGCCGCACATGACCACGCCGAACACCGCCCGCGACCTGGACGTCATCCGCGCCGCGCTCGGCGAGCGGAAGCTCAACTTCCTGGGCGTCTCCTACGGCACGTACCTCGGCGCCGTCTACGGCACGCTGTTCCCGGGCCACGTCCGGCGCATGATCGTCGACAGCGTCGTCAACCCGGAGCGCGAGAACATCTGGTACCAGGCCAACCTGGAGCAGGACATCGCCTTCGAGGGCCGCTGGAAGGACTGGCAGGACTGGGTCGCCGCCAACGACTCCACCTTCCACCTCGGCACCACCCGCGCGGCGGTCCAGGCGAAGTGGCTGGCCCTGCGCGCCACCGCGAAGAAGAGCCCCCTCGGCGGGGTCGTGGGCCCGGCCGAGCTGATCTCCTTCTTCCAGAGCGCCCCGTACTACGACTCCTCGTGGGTGCCGGTCGCCACCGTGTTCAGCCAGTACGTCGCCGGTGACACCCAGGCGCTCGTCGACGCGGCCGCCCCCGACCTGTCCGACACCGCGGGCAACATCGCGTCGGAGAACGGCAACGCCGTCTACACGGCCGTCGAGTGCGCCGACGCGCAGTGGCCGACCAGCTGGAAGAAGTGGGACCGCGACAACACGCGGCTGCACAAGGACTACCCGTTCATGACGTGGGCCAACGCGTGGATGAACCTGCCCTGCGCCACCTGGCCCGCCAAGCAGCAGACCCCGCTGAACGTCAAGACCGGCAACGGTCTGCCGCCGGTGCTGATCGTGCAGTCCCAGCGGGACGCGGCCACGCCGTACGTGGGCGCCGTCGAACTGCACAAGCGGTTCAAGGGCTCGCGTCTGATCACCGAGAAGGCCGCCGGATCGCACGGTGTGACCGGCCTGGTCAACCCCTGCGTCAACAGCAGGGTCGACACCTACCTGCTCACCGGCAAGGTGGACACCGCGGACGTGACCTGCGCGCCGCACGCCACACCGAAGCCGTAGGCGAGGGTCGTACGTAGGCGAGGGTCGTACGTAGGCGAGGGGCGGCGGGGACGACACCCGCCGCCCCTCGCCCGTTCGCACCGCCGGCCGGCCCGGTCGGCCCGCGGACCGGGTCAGCTCAGTGGCATCCGCGGGAACCTGCGCTCCCGTTCGACCAGTTCGGCCTTGACCACGGCCGCGTACCGGTCGACGTACTCCTGCTCGGACAGCGCCAGGATCTGGTACATCAGCTCGTCGGTGACGGCGCGCAGGACGGCCTTCTCGTTCTCCATGCCGGCATAGCGGGAGAAGTCGAGCGGCTCGCCGAAGCGGATCGCCACCGGGTGGATGCGCGGCACGACCCGGCCCGGCGGCTGCGCCTCGAAAGTGCCGATCATCGCGCAGGGGATGATCGGCACTCCGGCCTTGAGGGCCATCACCGCGACGCCGACCTTGCCCTTGTAGAGCCGCCCGTCGTGCGAGCGGGTGCCCTCCGGATAGATGCCCAGCAGCTCGCCCTTGCGCAGCACGCCGAGCCCCTCGCGGATCGCGGCCTGCCCCGCGTCCTTGCCCGACCGGTCGACCGGGATCTGCCCGGCGCTGCGGAAGAACGCCGCGATCAACCGGCCCTTGATGCCCGGCCCGGTGAAGTACTCGGCCTTCGCGAGGAAGGTGATGCGCCGCTTGATGATCGCGGGCATCAGGAAGTGGTCCGCGAACGACAGATGGTTGCCCGCGACGATGGCGGCGCCCGACGCCGGTACGTGCTCCAGTCCCTCGATCCGGGGCCGGAAGAGCACTCTCAGCAGCGGTCCCAGCACCACGTACTTGAGCAGGTAGTAGAACAAGGGAGCGCTCCTCCATCCGGCGGATCGTGACGACCGCCGCGTTCCAGCAGGTCAACCGGGACGTCGTGGGGTGCAGTGTAGGTGCAGGCGCCGTCGCGGGGAACCGCTCGCGGCCCGCTCGGCGCGGCCCGCTGACGCCCTGTCACCGGAACGTCGCGGTCCCGCCGTCACTGCCGCCTGCCGTCCCGTCGTCCTGCGTCCCGGGGCCACGCGGTCACAGGCGCACGACGACCAGCGCGGTGTCGTCGGTCGCGCCCCCGGGCGGCAGCAGCTCCAGCAGGACGGAGTCCGCCAGGCGCTCCGGGGCCTGGGCGCGGTGGCGGCGCAGGGACTCCGCCAGACGGGCCAGGCCGACGTCGATGTCCTCGCCTCGACGCTCGACCAGGCCGTCGGTGTACAGGACGAGCGTGGCGCCCTCGGTGTACGTGGTGCCGGCCTGTGGCCGGGGGAGCGGCTGCGGAGCGGCGTCGAGCGGCGGATCGGTCGCCCGGTCCAGGAACTCCGTCCGCCCGTCCGGGTGCGCCAGCACGGGCGGGGGATGTCCGGCGCTGCTGTAGGTGATCGTGCGGTGCTCGAAGTCGATGAACGTCGAGACGGCCGTGGCCGACTCCGCGCCGTCGACGACGTGGGCGTAACGCCCCAGGACGTTCAGCGCCTGGGCGGGCCCCTCGGCGGCCCGGGAGGCCGCGCTCAGCGCGCTGCGCAGCTGGCCCATGACCCCGGCGGCCGCCAGCCCGTGGCCCACCACGTCACCGACCGAGACACCGATGCGGTTGCCGCCCACCAGATCGACCAGGTCGTACCAGTCGCCGCACACGTTCAGCGCGCCGACCGCGGGCCGGTAGCGCACGGCGGCCCGGTGGTCGCCGACCTGTCTGCGGGCCGGCAGCATCGCCTCCTGGAGCGCGATCGCCACCTCGCGCTCCCGCGCGTGGGCCCGGCGCAGCCGCTCGTTGAGGTCCTGGAGTTCACGGGCCCGCGTGTACAGCTCTGCCTCCAGCACCCGGGTCCGGGTGCCACCGGGGCCGCCGCGCGCCCGGATCAGTTCGGTGACCTCCTCCACGCGGTGCACCAGCAGCACGACCTTCCCGTCCGCGTCGAACACGGGCGCGTTGACCGGGCTCCAGTAGCGCTCCTGCCACTGGCCGGGCCGGTCGGGGTCGGCCACGTCGTACCGTTGCAGGGCCATGGCGTCCCGCTCGCCGGTGGCGAGCACCCGGCACAGCGAGGCCCCCAGATTGCGCACGCCCGTCGCGGCGGGGTCGTTCGGGTTGTCGGGGAAGACCTCGAAGAGGTGCCGGCCGACGACCTGTTCGCGGCTGCGCCCGGCCACCCGCAGGAACTCCTCGTTGGCGTCCGCGTACACCAGGTCGGGCGTCAGCAGCGCGACCATGCCGGGCAGGGACTGGAACACGCTCGCGTACTCGATCGCCGTGTCGTTCATGGCGTACGACCCATCTGACGGTATGTGCGCCAGTTTCGCACGAGGTGGGACGCGTGGGGCGCTGTTCGCCGAACAGATGGTCACACCGAGGGGACCGTCAGTGACTGCTCGGCCCAGATGATCTTCCCGTCCGGGACGAAGCGCGTTCCCCACCGCTGGGCGACCTGGGAGACCAGCAGCAGCCCGCGGCCGCCCTCGTCCGTGGTGCGGGGATGGCGCAGATGCGGGGCCGTGGCACCGCCGTCGAAGACCTCGCAGACCAGGGCGCGTTCCCGGATCAGCCGCAGCCGGATCGGCCCGGTCGCGTACCGGATGGCGTTGGTGACCAGTTCGCTGACGACCAGTTCCGTGGTGAACGTCAGTGCGTCGAGCCCCCACCGCGACAGTTGCCCGTTCACCTCCCGGCGGGCGTCGCAGACCACCGCCGGGTCGGCGGGCAGCTCCCAGTCCGCGACCTGATCGGCGTCCAGCCGCCGGGTACGGGCCATGAGCAGGGCGACGTCGTCGTGCGGGCGGCTCGGGGCGAGCGCCTCCACCACGGTGCGGCAGAAGACGTCCAGCGAGTCCGCCGAGGACTCCAGGGCCGCGCGCAGCCGGTCCTGCACCGCGTCCACGGCCCACTCCGGCTCACCGCCCGCCAGCAGACCGTCGGTGTGCAGCGCGAGCGTGCTGCCCTCGGCCAGCTTCAGTTCGACCGACTCGAACGGCGGACCGCCCACGCCCAGCGGCGGCCCCTGGGGAAGGTCCACGAACGTGACGGTCCCGTCCGGCCGGATCACGGCGGGCGCGGGCTGGCCCGCGCCCGCCATCACACACCGGCCGTCGACCGGGTCGTAGACGACGTACAGACAGCCGGCGCCCAGGGTCCGGCCGCGGCCCTCCTCGGCGGCCTCCTCGAAGGGCTCCTCGCGGTCCGTCAGCGCGGCCAGGTCGTCCAGATGCGCGAGCACCTCGTCGGGCGGCAGATCCAGCGCGGCCAGGGTCCGTACGGCGGTCCGCAGCCGGCCCATGGCCGCGGCCGCGTGGATCCCGTGCCCCGGCACCTCGCCCACCACGAGGGCCACGCGCGCGCCGGACAGCGTGATGAGGTCGTACCAGTCGCCGCCGAGCCCCGTCAGCTCGTCGGCGGGCCGGTAACAGGCGGACGCTTCCACCGCGTCCTGCTCGGGCAGGCGGTGCGGCAGCAGATCGCGCTGGAGGACCAGCGCGGCTCCGCGTTCCCGGGTGTAGAGGCGGGCGTTGTCGACGCACACGGCCGCCCGGGAGACGATGTCCTCGGCCAGTACCAGGTCGTCCTGGTCGAAGGGCTCCTGGGGGTGGCGCCGGAAGAACGTGGTCACGCCCAGGGTGACGCCCCGCGCGCGCAGCGGCACGATCAGCACGCTGTGCAGCCCCGGCTCCAGGAAGGTGGCGTCCCGGCCGCCCGGTGTGTTCGCCGCCCACTGCCCGGCCTGCGGGTCGGGGCGCTCCTCGCGCCACGACGTGCCCGTGGACAGACAGCGCACCAGCGGCGAGCCGGGTACGTAGGAGGCCGTCTGCCCGACGGCGACGACGGCCTCGGACGCCTCGTCGAGCACCGACTGCCGGGCGGCCCGGCGCAGCTGGAGCGGATCCACGTCGTTCAGCGGCCCGGGGGTGAGCTCGGCGCCGCGCAGGACCGGCTCCAGCAGGTCGACGGTGACATGGTCGGCGAACCCCGGCACCACCACGTCGGCCAGTTCCTGCGCGGTGCGCATGATGTCCAGGCTGCGGCCGATGCGCTCGCCGGCCCGGTCGAGCAGCGCCAGGCGACGGCGCGCGCGGTGCCGGTCGGTGATGTCCACGACCGTGTAGTACACGCCCACCGGGTGGCCGTGCTCGTCGTCGAGCCGGGTGAACGACAGCATCTGCGCGGTCTCCCGGTGCGGCGAGGACCGCACGTGGCCCACGTGCTCGTAGCCCGTCACCGACTCGCCGGTCGCGAGCACGTGCCGCATCCGGGCCTCCACCGGCCCGGCGTCCAGGCCCGGCTGGACGTCCGCCAGCCTGAGCCCCAGCCGCTGCTGCGGCGACCCGCCGCCGAAGCGCGCCAGGGCCTCGTTCGACCACACGAAGCGCAGATCCCGGTCCACGATCGCGATGCCGATCGGGGACCGCTCGACCAGCTGCTCCAGCGTGGCGCGGCTCATGTCCCAGCCGGGGGAACCGGAGAGGTCCGACAGCAGCACCAGCAGCCGGTCCGGGCCCGCGCTCCCCTCGACCGGGGTGATCCCCGCGCTCCCCTCGACCGGGGTGATCCCCGCGCTCTCCTCGACCGGGGTGATCCGGGCCATGACCCGCACCGGTCGCCCGTCCCGGCGCCGGGCCGTCAGCAGCCCCGCCCAGCCGCCGGCCAGGGACCGCTCGACCAGCTCCGGCACCCGCACCGCGTCCCGAGGCGCCAGCAGGTCCGTCAGGCGCCGGCCCACCGCCTCGGCGGCCGGGTACTCCAGCAGCCGCCGGGCGTCTTCGGTCCAGCTCGTCACCACGCCGCGGCCGTCGAGCAGCAGGGGTGCGGCGTCGGCGACGTCGAAGCGCCGGCGAGCGACGTCGTGGTCCTCGTATGCGCCCACGGCCGACCTCTCTGTCGTTGGCGGTGCTCCACCACCTCGTGACTCAGTCTTCACCCTTCACCCCCGGGGCGGCGCCCGCACCACCTCGGGGTGCGGACGGCGCACCGCCCGCCCGGGCCGCGGCGGACCGAACGGGCGGTGCGCCGTGGGAGGGCGGGCGGTGCGCCGTGGGAGGACCGGCGTCAGGCCGCGCGGGTGAGCACCTGGCCCAGGCTCGCGAGCGCCCCCTCCAGTTCCTCCCTGGTGATCGTCAGCGGGGGCGCCAGCCGGATCGTGGAGCTGTGGGTGTCCTTGACCAGGACGCCCTCACGCATCAGGCGCTCGCTGATCTCGCGGCCGGTGCCGATGGCGGGGTCCACGTCGACGCCCGCCCACAGCCCGCGGGCGCGGAAGCCGACCACACCGCGGCCGACCAGCCCGGTCAGACCGTCCCGCAGGACCGTGCCCAGCTCGGCGGCCCGGCGCTGGAACTCGCCCGACTCCAGCAGCTCGACGACGGCCGTGCCGACCGCCGCGGCGAGCGGGTTGCCGCCGAACGTCGAACCGTGCTCGCCCGGCCGCAGCACGCCCAGCACCTCCCGGTCGGCCACCACCGCCGACACCGGCACGATGCCGCCGCCCAGCGCCTTGCCCAGCAGCAGGACGTCAGGGAGGACCCCCTCGTGCTCGACGGCGAGGGTGCGGCCGGTGCGGCCCAGGCCCGACTGGATCTCGTCCGCGACGAACAGACAGTTCCGGCGCCGGGTCAGCGCGCGGACCCCGGCCAGATAGCCGTCGTCCGGGACGACCACGCCCGCCTCGCCCTGGATCGGCTCGATCAGCACGGCGGCCGTCGTCTCGTCGACCGCCGCCTCCAGCGCCGCGAGGTCGTTGTAGGGCACCACCCGGAAGCCGGGGGTGAAGGGGCCGAAGCCGGCCCGGGCGCTCTCGTCCGTCGAGAAGCCGACGACGGTCGTCGTACGGCCGTGGAAGTTGTCCGCCGCGACCACGATCGTGGCCTGGTCGGCGGGTACGCCCTTCACCTCGTAGGCCCACTTGCGGGCCACCTTGATGCCGCTCTCGACCGCCTCCGCGCCCGTGTTCATGGGCAGCACCATGTCCAGGCCGGTCAGCGCCGCGAGCCGCTCGGCGAACTCGGCGAGCCGGTCGTTGTGGAACGCGCGCGAGGTGAGGGTGAGCCGGTCGAGCTGACGGTGGGCCGCCTCGACCAGCGCCGGGTGGCGATGGCCGAAGTTGAGCGCCGAGTAGCCGGCCAGCATGTCGAGATAGCGGCGCCCCTCGACGTCCTCGACCCAGGTGCCCTCGGCGCGGGCCACGACCACGGGCAGCGGGTGGTAGTTGTGCGCGAGGACGGGCTCCTCCGCGCGGATCAGTTCGGCGGAGGTGCGGCTCTCCCGGAGCGTGCGGGCGGGTGCGGTCATCAGCGGATCTCCTGGGTGCAGCACTTGATGCCACCGCCGGCCTTGTGGAACTCGGACAGGTCGACGGGGACGGGGACGTAGCCGTGGGCGTCGAGCCGGGCGGCCAGCGCCTCGGCCTGCGGCGCGATGAAGACGTGACGGCCGTCGGACACCGAGTTCAGACCCCAGGCCAGCGCGTCCTCGCGGGTCGCCAGGACCGCGTCCGGGAACAGGCGCGCGAGCACCTCACGGCTGCCGGGGGAGAACGCCTCCGGGTAGTAGACGATGTTGTCGGCGTCGCCGGAGCCGCCCTCGGCGTCGCCGGAGGAGGCGCCGAGGACGAACAGCGCCGTGTCCAGGTGGTAGAAGTACGGGTCCACCAGCGTCAGGCTGACCACCGGGTGCCCGAAGAACTCCTGCACCTCGCGGTGTGCCTCCCGGGTCGTACGGAATCCGGTGCCGGCCAGCACGTACCGGCCCGTCCAGACCAGGTCGCCCTCGCCCTCGCAGACGGACTCGGGCCGGTGGACGTCGAAGCCCGCCGTCTTGAACCACGTGTCGTAGTGGAGGGACTCGGGGCGCCGCTCGGGCGCGTGGAAGAGGGAGCCGAACACACGGCCGCCGACGACGACCGCCGAGTTCGCGGCGAAGACCATGTCCGGCAGGCCGGCCACCGGCTCCACCGAGTCGACGGTGTGGCCATGGGCACGGTAGGCGCTGATCAGCGCCTGCCACTGCTCCTGGGCCAGGTCGACGTCGACACGGGTGTCGGGATGCATCCAGGGATTGATGGCGTACTGCACGGCGAAGTGTCTGGGTTCGCAGACGAGGAAGCGCCGGGAGCGCGGCACACGGCTGTCGGGCACAGAGGGTTTCCTCCGCTTCCTAACGGTGTGGAGTCAGGGTTGACACCAAGGTAGGAAGTGACCGAACCGTACGACAAGCAATGAAACCTGCGTGTTCGCGCAATATCGCTGCGTCTTTCGGCCGGTCAGCGCACATCTGCTGCGTTCAGCTCGGTCTCCGGCGGCGCCGGCTGGTTCGCACCCGCCTCCGGGCTCTCCGGCAGCAGGTGGGACAGCACCATCACACTGATCGTCTTCCGGATGAACGGCTCCGTGCGGATCCGCTCCAGCACCTCCTCGAAGTGGTCCACATCCCTGGCCCGCACGTGCAGCAGCGCGTCCGCGCCGCCCGTCACCGTCATCGCCGCGGTGATCTCCGGATGGTTGCGCACGACCTCCGCGAGCCGCCGGGGCGGGGCCGCGCCCTCGCAGTACACCTCGACGTACGCCTCCGTGGCCCAGCCCAGCGCCGACGGCTTCACGGTGGCCGTGAACCCGGTGATCACGCCCGTCTCCCGGAGCCGGTCCACCCGGCGCTTGACCGCCGTCGCGGACAGGCCGACCATCGCGCCGATCTCGGCGAAACTGGTACGGGCGTTGGCCATGAGCGCGGTGAGAATCTTCCGGTCGAGCTCGTCGAACGGCGTGGGCCTGCTGTTCATGGCGGCACCTTATCCAGCGCGAACGCGCACGCCGGGCACATGTCCAGACGTACGGATTGCTCCTACACTCCACCTTCATGCTGCGCGCCCTCGCCGTCGACGACGAACGCCCCTCGCTCGAGGAACTGCTGTACCTGCTGACCGCCGACCCCAGGATCGGCAGCGTGGAGGGCGCCGGGGACGCGACCGAGGCGCTGCGCCGCCTCAACCGCGCGCTGGAGTCCGGCCCGCACGGGCCCGAGGCGATCGACGTGGTCTTCCTCGACATCCACATGCCCGGTCTCGACGGTCTCGACCTGGCCCGGCTGCTGACCGGATTCGCCCGCCCCCCGCTGGTCGTGTTCGTCACCGCCCACGAGGACTTCGCCGTCCAGGCCTTCGACCTCAAGGCCGTCGACTACGTGCTCAAACCCGTCCGCAAGGAACGCCTCGGCGAGGCGGTCCGCCGCGCCGCCGAACTGCGCGGGACCCCGGCCCGGATCCCCGTGCGCGAACCCGACCCCGACCAGCTGCCCGTCGAACTCGGCGGCGTGACCCGCTTCGTCGCCGTCGACGACATCACCCATGTCGAGGCCCACGGCGACTACGCCCGGCTGCACACGTCCCGCGGCAGCCACCTCGTGCGCATCCCGCTGTCCACCCTGGAGGAACGCTGGCGCTCGCGCGGCTTCGTCCGCATCCACCGCCGCCACCTCGTCGCGCTGCGCCACATCGGCGAACTCCGCCTGGACGCAGGTACGGTGAGCGTCCGGGTCGGCGCCGAGGAACTCCAGGTCAGCCGGCGCCACGCCCGTGAGCTGCGCGACCTGCTGATGCGCCGGACGACGAGCTAGGAAGGACCGCATGCCCCAGGAACCCGCCGAGCGCCGGGTCGTCGTCACCGGCCCGCCGCGCCGCACCGGCCCCCACACCCGGCACCGCTCGCGCGGGTGGTACCCCCAGCCCTCCGGCTCCTACCGGCCCCGCACCGAGATCGACGAGCAGACCACCCTCGGCCACACCTACGTACGCTCCCTCATGCGCACCCAACTACGGGCCGCGCTGGGCGTGTTCGCGGTCCTCATCCTGTTCGTCGGCCCACTGCCGCTGCTCTTCGCGGCCATGCCGGACGCCCGCCGCCTCGAATGGGCGGTCCTCGGCTTCTGCCTGTACGCGCCGCTCATCCTGCTCGCCCGCTGGTACGTACGCCGGGCCGAACGCAACGAGCGGGACTTCGTGCTCCTCGTCGAGGACCGCTGACCGCCGTGAACTCCAGCTACGCCGTGCCCGCGGTCGCCCTCGTCGTCGTCGCCACCGTCCTGGTCGGCGCCTTCGGCCTGCGGATATCCCGCACCACCTCCGACTTCTACGTCGCCTCCCGCACCGTCGGCCCCCGCCTCAACGCGGCCGCCATCAGCGGCGAGTACCTCTCCGCCGCCTCCTTCCTCGGCATCGCGGGCCTGGTCCTGGTCCAGGGCCCGGACATGCTCTGGTACCCCGTCGGCTACACCGCCGGCTACCTGGTCCTCCTGCTCTTCGTCGCCGCCCCGCTGCGCCGCTCCGGCGCCTACACCCTGCCCGACTTCGCCGAGGCCCGGCTCGCCTCCCAGGCCGTCCGGCGACTCGCGGGCGCCTTCGTCGTGGGGGTCGGCTGGCTGTACCTGCTGCCTCAACTCCAGGGCGCGGGACTGACGTTGACGGTGCTGACCGGAGCGCCCGGAATGCTCGGCGGAGTCATCGTGGCGGTCGTCGTGGTCGCGACCGTCGCCGCCGGCGGCATGCGCAGCATCACCTTCGTCCAGGCCTTCCAGTACTGGCTGAAGCTCACCGCCCTCCTCGTGCCCGCCCTCTTCCTGGTCCTCGCCTGGCAGGGCGACGGAGCACCCGCGCACGCCTTCGAGGAACCCGCCGCCTTCCGCGCGCAGCGGTCGGTGCGGGTCGACGCCACCCTCGACCTGAAGCTGGACCGGCCGCTGACCGTGACCGTCACCGGCACGGTCGACGGCCGCCCGCACGAGGGCACCCCGCTCACCCTCCCGGCCGGCACCCACCGCGTCCAGGAGGGAACCCGGCTGACCTTCGCCGCGGGCGCCAGGGTCCCCGCGGCCGACCGCGGCGGCAACAGCGCCATGTCGACCTCACTGGCCGCGAGCCGGGACGAACGGCCGCTCTACGCCACCTACGGACTGATCCTCGCCACCTTTCTCGGCACCATGGGCCTGCCGCACGTCGTCGTCCGCTTCTACACCAGCCCGCACGGCGTCGCCGCCCGCCGCACCACCGTGGCGGTCCTCGCCCTGATCGGCGTCTTCTACCTGCTGCCCCCGGTCTACGGCGCGCTGGGCCGCCTCTACGCCCCCGAACTCACCCTCACCTCGGACGCGGACGCCGCCGTCCTGCTGCTGCCCGGACGGATGATCGGCGGCCTCGGCGGCGACCTGCTCGGGGCGCTGGTCGCCGGGGGAGCGTTCGCCGCGTTCCTGTCCACGGCGTCGGGCCTGACCATGGCCGTGGCCGGCGTCCTCACCCAGGACGTCCTCCCGGCCCGGGGCGTACGGCACTTCCGGCTCGGTACGGTGCTCGCCATGGCCGTACCCCTCGCGGCGAGCGTCCTGGTCGGCGGCCTGCCCGTGGCCGACGCGGTCGGGCTCGCCTTCGCCGTGTCCGCGTCGTCGTTCTGCCCGCTGCTCGTCCTCGGCATCTGGTGGCGGCGGCTGACCCCGCCCGGCGCGGCGGCCGGGATGCTGGTCGGCGGCGGTTCGGCGTTCGCGGCGGTCGCCGCGACCATGGCGGGCTTCCCGGGCACCGGCGCCCTGCACGCCCTGCTCGCCTGGCCGGCCCTGTGGTCCGTACCGCTGGGCTTCCTCACCATGGTGCTGGTGTCGCTCGCCACCCCGGGCCGGGTGCCGGCCGGGACGGCGGCGATCCTGGCGCGGTTCCATCTGCCGGAGGAGCTGCGCGCGGAGGAACTGCGGGCGGAGGCGAAGGCGTGAGCGGATTCCTGGCGGGCCTGTGCGTGGCCGTCCTGCCCCTGCTGGCGGCGGGCTTCTGGCTGGGGCGGCGCACCGCCCGACCGGAGAGCCAGGGCGGGCTCGGCACCCCCGTCGAGCACGCCACCTTCCAGACCCTGCACACCGCCGCCCTCGCCGCGCCGCCGCTGCGGGAGGGCCTCACCGAGGAGACGGCCCGCCGCTCGGCGCGCACCCTGCGCTCGCTGCTCGGCACGGACGCGCTGTGCCTCACCGACGACCAGGACGTCCTCGTCTGGGACGGGGCCGGCTCCCATCACCGCGCCGAGGTCAGCGAACGGCTCGCCGGTCCGCTGGAGACCGGCCGCGGTGAGGCGTTCCGGCTGGACTGCGAGGCGCCCGACTGCCCGGTGCGCTGGGCCGTCGTCGCCCCGCTCACCGTCGACGACCGGGTGCGCGGCGCGCTCGTCGCCTGCGCGCCGCGTGAGTCGGCGGTCCTGGCCCGGGCGGCCGGCGAGGTCGCCCGCTGGGTCTCCGTACAGCTGGAACTCGCCGACCTCGACCAGTCCCGGACCCGGCTGATCGAGGCCGAGATCAAGGCACTGCGCGCGCAGATCTCCCCGCACTTCATCTTCAACTCGCTCGCGGTGATCGCCTCGTTCGTGCGCACCGACCCCGAGCGCGCCCGCGAGCTGCTGCTGGAGTTCGCCGACTTCACCCGCTACTCGTTCCGCCGGCACGGCGACTTCACCACCCTCGCCGACGAACTCCACGCCATCGACCACTACCTGGCGCTGGTCCGGGCCCGCTTCGGCGACCGTCTCTCCGTCACCCTCCAGATAGCCCCCGAGGTGCTGCCGGTGGCCCTGCCCTTCCTCTGCCTCCAGCCCCTCGTCGAGAACGCCGTCAAGCACGGCCTGGAGGGCAAGGCCGACAAGTGCCGCATCCAGATCACCGCACAGGACGCGGGCGCCGAGGCCCTGGTGGTCATCGAGGACGACGGCGCGGGCATGGACCCCGCCCTGCTGCGCCGCATCCTCGCCGGCGAGGTCAGCCCGTCCGGCGGCATCGGGCTGTCGAACGTCGACGACCGGCTCCGGCAGGTGTACGGCGACGACCACGGCCTGGTCATCGAGACCGCCGTCGGGGCGGGCATGAAGATCACCGCCCGGCTGCCGAAATACCAGCCGGGCGTGCACTCGGCGGGGCGGCTCACCGAGGTGTGGCCGGTGTGACCGACCGGGCCGCGGAGCACGGCGGGCGGGCCGCCGGGCCGTGCGCCTCAGCTGCCGCGGGTGACGATCATGCCGAGGGTGATCAGACCCAGCACGACCCAGCCGAACCACAGCCAGCCGTTGCTGCCGAGCGCCACCGTGTAGGCCGTCACCACGACGAGTCCGCCGATGGTGAGCACCCCCATCGTTCTCGTGGAAGCATCCGTGGAACCGGGCATCGCGACACCCTCCTCAGGACACCCTGCTCAGGGTTCGTCCTCCTCCATGGTGCCCCGGACCGCCGCCGCACCGCGCCAGGAAGGAATGGATTTTCGATTTCCATTCCCGGCACGCTCGCCGTGCGGCCCGGAGCGGGCCTCGGCCGCCGCGGCGCCCCCGGGACCGCGCGACGGCGCCGTGCGGGGCCGGATCCGGGCCGCTCAGCGCCCGCGCGCGTCCAGTGAGGCCAGATACGCGTTGTAGGCCGCGAGTTCCTTGTCCCCGTCGCGGTCCGCGGCCCGGTCGGAGCGCTTGGCCTGCCGCTGCTCGGAGCCGTACCACTGGAACAGCAGCGCGATCAGCACCAGCACCGAGGGGATCTCGCTGAACGCCCAGGCGATGCCGCCCGCCGCGTTCTGGTCGGTGAGCGCGTCGATGCCGAGCGAGGCGGGCGGGTTCCGGAAGCTCTCGACCATCGGCGTCGACGCCATCATCAGCGCGATCCCGAAGAACGCGTGGAACGGCATGCCCGCGAACAGTTCCAGCATCCGCATCAGGTGGCCGGGCCGGTTCGGCCCCGGGTCCACGCCGATGATCGGCCAGAAGAACACCACGCCCACCGCGAGGAAGTGCACCATCATCGCCAGGTGCCCGGCCCTGGAGCCCATCAGGAAGTCGAACAGCGGCGAGAAGTACAGGGCGTACAGGCTCGCGATGAACAGCGGGATGGTGAACGCGGGGTGCGTGACGATCCGCATGTACCGGCTGTGCAGCAAGGCCAGCAGCAGCTCACGCGGGCCCTTGCGGCCCCGGCCCGCGACCGGCAGGGCGCGCAGCGCCAGGGTGGCCGGGGCGCCCAGCAGGATCAGGATCGGCGACAGCATGCTGATCACCATGTGCTGCACCATGTGCACGCTGAACATGACCATGCCGTAGTCGTTGAGCGCGGTGCACATCACCGCCATGACCGTCAGCACCCCGACGACGTACGAGACGGTCCGGCCGACCGGCCACGCGTCACCGCGCCGCCGCAGCCGGACGACCCCCCAGCCGTACAGGGCCAGGGCCAGCAGGCAGGCCACGAGGAAGAAGGGGTCCGCGGACCACTGAAGACCTCGTCCCAGCGTGAACGGCGGCAGATCCATGGTCATGCCGTGCCCGCTGTGATCCATCCGCCGGCTCCTGGTTCGTGGGGGTTGAGCGCTGTCTGTCCACAGCTGTCTGTCCGCACCCAGATTAGAACCGCCCCCGGCCGCCGCTGCGACCGGGGGCGGCCGGAGCCCGCGGGTGCCCTACAGCACGCACTCCGCCTCGGCGTAGCGCTCCTCGGGCACGGTCTTGAGCGTCTCCACCGCCTCCGCGAGCGGCACCGTCACGATGTCGGTGCCGCGCAGCGCGGTCATCCTGCCGAACTCGCCGCGGTGCACCGCCTCCACCGCGTGCCAGCCGAACCGGGTGGCCAGCACCCGGTCGTACGCGGTCGGCGTGCCACCGCGCTGGACGTGCCCGAGGATGACCGGCCGGGCCTCCTTGCCGAGGCGCCCCTCCAGCTCGACGGAGAGCTGGCGGGCGATGCCGGCGAAGCGCTCGTGGCCGTAGATGTCCTTGCCGCCCTCGTCGAAGTCCATGGAACCGGCCTTCGGCTTGGCACCCTCCGCGGCCACGACGATCGCGAACCGCTTGCCCGCCTCGAAGCGCTCCCCGACCCGACGCGCCAACTCCTCGATGTCGAAGGGGCGTTCCGGTACGACGATGGCGTGGGCGCCGGCCGCCATGCCGGAGTGCAGCGCGATCCAGCCGGTGTGGCGGCCCATGACCTCCACGATCAGCACGCGCTGGTGGGACTCGGCGGTGGTCTTCAGCCGGTCCAGGGCCTCGGTCGCGACGCCGACGGCCGTGTCGAAGCCGAAGGTGACGTCGGTGACCGCGATGTCGTTGTCGATGGTCTTCGGCACGCCGACGATGGGCAGGCCGTTGTCCGACAGCAGCCGGGCCGCCTTCAGGGTGCCCTCACCGCCGATCGGGATGATCGCGTCCAGACCGAGTTCCTCGACATGGCCCCTGGCCCGCTCCACGCCGTCGCGCAGATGCTCGGGCCGGACCCGGGAGGAGCCGAGGATGGTGCCGCCGCGGGCCAGGATGCCGCCCACCGCGTCGAGGTCGAGCTTGAGGTAGTCGCACTCCAGGAGGCCCTTCCAGCCGTCCCGGAAGCCGATGACCTCGTCGCCGTGGTCGACGACGGCGCGGTGCACGACGGACCGGATGACGGCGTTCAGGCCGGGGCAGTCGCCGCCGGACGTGAGGACACCAATGCGCATAGCCCGAACAACCTTCTCCACGTGGGCCGGGGACCGGACCACGCTGTCCGGCTCGAACCCCGCCACCCTAGCGTCAGGAGGGGGCGGGGCCGAACCGTGCGTCCGCCTGCTGGACGGCCCCGCTCACCTGTGCGGACAGGCCGTCAGACGGGCTCGCGCGCGGACGCTCACGGGGGCTGTCACGCAGGCTTCACGCGGGCTGCTGGGCCGACGCGATCCGCTCGTTGCGCAGCGCCTCGTACCAGCGGTCGTCGATCGGCGGCAGCGCGTTCACGTCCAGGGCCAGCTTCAGCAGCAGGTCCGCGATCAGCGGGTTGCGGGCGAGCACGGGCCCGTGCATGTACGTGCCGAAGACCGTGTCGTTGTACGCGCCCTCCGTGCCGTCCCCCGTGCCGTTGCCCCTGCCGAGCTTCACCTGGGCGAACGGGCGGGCGGTCGGGCCGAGCTGGGTGACGCCCTGGTGGTTCTCGAAACCGGTCAGCGGGGGCAGGCCCAGCCGCGGGTCGATGTCCCCGAGCACGTCACCGACGCACCGCTCGCCGGTGCCGCGCACCGTGGTCACGTCCAGCAGTCCCAGACCCGGCTCGCGCTGGCCGAGGTCGTTGACGAACTCCTGGCCGAGGATCTGGTAGCCGGCGCACACCGAGAACACGATCGCGCCGTTCTCCACGGCGCGGTACAGCTGCCCGTCCCGGCGCAGCCGCTCGGCCGCGAGCCGCTGCGGCCGGTCCTCGCCGCCGCCGATGAGGTAGATGTCGCCGGAGGTCGGGATCGGCTGGTCGCTGCGCACGTCGAGGCGGGCCACGTCGAGGCCGCGCTGCCGGGCCCGGCGCTCCAGGACGAGGACGTTGCCCTGGTCGCCGTAGGTGCTGAGGAGGTCCGGGTAGATCCAGACGATCCGCAGTTGGTTGTCGCTCATGAAATGACCGTCCTTGGTGGTCAGTTGCCGACGCGGCGGCGCAGGTCCTGGAACGCGGTGTAGTTCGCGATGACCTCGATCCGGCCCGGCGGGGCCGCCTGGACGGCCTGGTCGAGGTTCTCGCACACCTGGAAGTGCTGGTTGGCGACCTCCAGGCGCACCGCGAGGTCCAGCTTGCGGTCGCCGATCACGAAGATCGGGTGGCCGGTCAGCCGCGTGTAGTCGACGTCCCAGAGCCACGAGGTGTCGGTGCCGTCGGCGCCGCGCGCGTTCACCGACAGGATCACCGGGGTCGGCGGCGGGTCGATCAGGGAGAACGTCTCCAGCCAGCCGGCCGGGTTCTTGGCGAGCAGCAGGCGCAGGTCACGCTGCATGAACTGCACGACGTCGTAGCGGCCGGCGACGGCCTGCACCTGGTACATCCGCTCCAGCGCCACCTGCGGGGGCACCCCGAAGACGGCGGCGACCGCGGCGGAGGAGGCGGCGTTGGCCTTGTTGGCGCGGCCGGGCAGCTGGAGGTGGATCGGCCAGGCCGAGCCGTGCGGGTCGAGCACGTGGTCGCCGGAGAGCGCCCAGCTCGGTGTCGGTCTGCGGAAGCCGCACTCACGGCAGAACCAGTCGTCGCCCGGACGCTGCATCACGCCGCCGCAGGACGGGCAGGACCAGGCGTCGTCCTTCCACATCTGCCCGGCTGCGACCCAGATCACATTGGCGGACGAGGACGCGGCCCACACGATCAACGGGTCGTCGGCGTTGGCGATGATCACGGCCTTGGAACCGGCCAGGCCCTCGCGCCAGTTCTCGGCGAGCATCCGCGTCTCGGCCGCGCGGTCGAGCTGGTCGCGGGAGAGGTTGAGCAGCGCGATGCATTTGGGGTCGGTGTCCCGGGCCACGCCCGCGAGGTACTTCTCGTCGACCTCGATCACGGCGTACCGGGCCTCGGAACCG
This sequence comes from Streptomyces sp. NPDC002306, assembly GCF_053593435.1. NCBI lineage: Bacteria > Bacillati > Actinomycetota > Actinomycetes > Kitasatosporales > Streptomycetaceae > Streptomyces > Streptomyces sp. NPDC002306. Next base: position 100,409 of record NZ_JBSFCK010000012.1, on the reverse strand, counting down.
CCCGCGAGCGCCGAGGTGATGCCGGCCGGCATGTTGGCGCCGAGCGCGTTCGAGACGACCGGGCCCGCGGCGCGCAGCGCCTCGGCGATCAGCCGGGTGGTGGTGGTCTTGCCGTTGGTCGCCGAGACCAGGACGACGTCCAGGTGCTGGGCGAGCCGGGCGAGAAGGTCGGGGTCGAGTTTGAGTGCCACCCGGCCGCCGATCACCGAACCGCTGCCGCGCCCAGCGGCGCGCGAAGCCGCCGCGACCGCCTTGCCCGCGGTCACGGCGATCTTGGCCCGCGGCGTGAGCGGGTCCGAGTTGCCTGCCATCAGTTCTCGATCCTCCTTGCGTACGCGCCGCGCCTGAAGCCGTTCGGCAACGTGGTGTGGACCTCAGCCTATCGAGATCCATTCGCACTCCCGAACCATGCCACCGCCTCGGCACCCACGCGACATCCGCGTGGCTGTCAGGACCGTACCCTTGCCGCCATGCGACAAGGCTCGATCCCGGGCGCCCACGGGCGCGTCCGGCCCCTCACCCTGCTCGGCGACCCGGTGCTGCACGCGCCCTGCGCGGAGGTCACCGACTTCGGCCCCGAACTGGCGCGGCTCGTGGAGGACTTGTTCGCCACGATGTACGCGGCTCAGGGAGTGGGCCTCGCCGCGAACCAGGTCGGCGAGGCGCTGCGCGTGTTCGTTTTCGACTGCCCGGACGACGACGAAGTCCGGCATCTGGGACATGTGGTGAATCCGCGGCTGGTCGCCGCGGACGGACTGGAGCTGCGCGGGCCGGAGGGCTGTCTGTCCCTGCCGGGTCTGGAGGCCGGGACGGAGCGCTACGACCACGCCGTGGTCGAGGGGTTCACGGTGACCGGGGAGCCGGTGACGGTGCACGGGACGGGGTTCTTCGCCCGCTGCCTCCAGCACGAGTGCGACCATCTGGACGGCACGGTGTACGCGGACCGCGTCACGGGCTGGCGCAAGCACCGCCTGACGCGACAGGTGCGGCGGGCCTCCTGGCGCGGGTGACGGGTGACGGGTCCCGGCGCGGCGGGGCGTCGCGGGGGTCGGCCGTGGGCGTCGGCCGGGGGAGTGCGCGTCAGAAACCCGGACCGCCGACCTTGTCGCCCGCCGCGGCCAGCCGGCCCCACAGCAGGTCGGCGAGACTGCGCACCAGTTCCGCCCGGGTGCAGGGCCGCTCGCCCAGCCACCAGTCGCCCGCCGCGTGCATCATGCCGACGATGCCGTGCCCCCAGACCCGGGCCAGCTGCTGGCTGCCGGGGCCGAGATCGACCCGCTCCTCGATGACCTGGGCGAGCTCCTCGCCCATCCGGCGCAGCAGCGGCGCGCTGTGCTTGCCGACGTCGAAGCCCGGCTCGCCCGCCTGAGCGCCGTCCCCCGGATGCATCAGGAAGCGGTAGACCTGGGGGCGTGCCTCGATCGCCGCGAGGTAGGTGTCCAAGGTGGACTCGACCCGCTCGCGCCGCTCGGCGGGCGCGTCCAGCGCGGCCCGCAGGGAGGCGAGCAGGGCGTCCGTGTGCCGCTTGGCGAGGGCGGCGTAGAGTCCGCCCTTGTCGCCGAAGTGCCGGTACAGGATCGGTTTGGTGATGCCGGCCTCCGCGGCGATGGCGTTCATCGAGGCCTGCGGGCCGTCGCGGAGCACCACCCGGTCCGCGGCCTCCAGCAGCTCGCGCCGTCGGCGGTCGGCGGTCCGCTGTTGATCGGTCCGCTGTGTGGTGTCCATGATCTCTCCCCACCCGTGCTGGTTCGGTGACGCCTGCGCAAACTAACACTCAATACCCGCCTGACATCGAACGGGTTGCCGACCGGGCATCAGGAGTTGACATTGCCTACCCGTCGGTAACAGACTCGGGTTACCGTAAGTAACATGCACGTGCACGCCGCTGGAGGGGACATGGCCGAGTTCACCATGGAGCTCAACGACGAACAGAAGGAGGTCCGGGACTGGCTGCACGGCTTCGCCGCCGATGTGATCCGCCCCGCGGCCGCCGAATGGGACGAGCGTGAGGAGACCCCCTGGCCGGTCATCCAGGAGGCCGCCAAGGTCGGCATCTACTCCCTCGACTTCTACGCCCAGCAGTACTTCGACCCCACCGGCCTCGGCATCCCGATGGCCATGGAGGAGCTGTTCTGGGGCGACGCGGGCATCGCCCTGTCGATCGTGGGCACGGGCCTCGCCGCCGTGGGCGTCCTCGCCAACGGCACCGAGGAGCAGATCGGCACCTGGATCCCGCAGATGTACGGCGACGCGAACGACGTCAAGGTCGCCGCGTTCTGCTCCTCCGAGCCCGACGCCGGCTCCGACGTGGCCTCCCTGCGCACGCGTGCCGTCTACGACGAGGCCAAGGACGAGTGGGTGATCAACGGCACGAAGACCTGGGCGACCAACGGCGGTATCGCCAACGTCCACGTGGTCGTCGCCGCGGTCGATCCGGAGCTGGGCTCCAAGGGCCACGCGTCCTTCATCGTCCCGCCGGGCACGCCGGGTCTGTCCCAGGGCCAGAAGTTCAAGAAGCACGGCATCCGCGCCTCGCACACCGCCGAGGTGGTCCTGGAGGACGTGCGCGTCCCCGGCTCGTGCCTGCTCGGCGGCAAGGAGAAGCTGGACGAGCGTCTCGCCCGGGCCCGCGAGCGTGCCAGGACGGGCGGCGAGCGGGTCAAGAACGCCGCGATGGCCACGTTCGAGGCGTCCCGCCCGGCCGTGGGCGCGATGGCGGTGGGCACCGCCCGCGCCGCCTACGAGGTCGCCCTCGACTACGCGAAGACCCGTGAGCAGTTCGGCCGGCCGGTCATCGACAACCAGGGTGTGGCCTTCCAGCTCGCCGACATGCGGACGTCCATCGACGCGGCGCGGCTGCTGGTGTGGCGGGCCTCCTGGATGGCGGTCAACGGCAAGCCGTTCACGGCCGCCGAGGGCTCCATGTCGAAGCTGTTCGCCAGCGAGACGGCGAAGAAGGTCACCGGACAGGCGATCCAGATCCTGGGCGGCAACGGCTACACCCGCGAGTACCCGGTGGAGCGGATGCACCGGGACGCGGCCATTTACACCATCTTCGAGGGCACGAGCGAGATCCAGCGGCTGGTGATCGCCCGGACGCTGTCCGGGATGCCGATCCGGTAGCGCGCCTCAGGTCCCGGGCCCCGGAGGACCTGTCCCAGGTCTCGCACCTCGGGTCACAGGCCCGGGGTCGCGGGCTCGAGGGCACAGGCCCGAGGTCACAGGCCCCGGGATCCCGGGCTTCGGGATCCCTGGCCTGAGGCCTCGGACGGCCGGCCGGGGGACGGCCGGCCGTGCGGTTCCCCGCGCCCCCGGGGAACCGCACTCACCTGTGCTTGAGCGGGGTGAGCTGCTCGATGTCGTACCGCTTGCGCAGCTCCGCGATCGCCTCGAGGTCCGGCGGGCCTCCGTTGCCCAGGATCTCCAGGAGCTCGTCGAAGTAGTGCTCGTGGTCCGGCGGCGGAGACGCCTGGAAGAACATCTTCGCGGCCGTCTCCGTCGGATTCGCGAACGCGTGCGGGCACCCGGGCGGTACGACGATGACCGTGCCCGGCGTCGCCCGCACCACCCGGCCGCCCGAACTCGACTCCCACTTCTGCCAGTTGTCGGGAGTCCGGATGCGGGGCTCGAAGGCGAGCACGTCCAGCTCGCCTTCGAGGACGTAGAACAGCTCCTCGCTGCGCGTGTGCACATGGGCGCCGACGTCGAAACCCGGTGGCACGACCACCTCGAAGGTGGAGGCCGCGCGCGAGTGCGTGCCGGTCACCTTGAACGTCACATGCTGGGCGGGGGTCTGGACCACCCGGCCGTGGCCGGGTGGTACCAGCAGGCCCTCGGTCGCCGTCATCAGGGGCTCACCATGTGACGGGCAGGGCCTCGGGCCCGCGGATCAGGGCGCCCTTGCGGAAGGGCACCTTCTGCGCCGGCACGGCCAGCTTCAGCCCCGGCAGCCGATCCAGCAGGACGTCGACGAGCAGCTCCGACTCCAGGCGCGCCAGCATCCCGCCGGGGCAGTAGTGCGGGCCGAAGCCGAACGCGACGTGCTGGTTCGGACTGCGGGAGAAGTCGATCGTCTCCGGGTACGCGAACACCTCCGGGTCGCGGTTGGCGGCCAGATAGGACACGTACACCGCGTCACCGGCGCGGATGCGCACGCCCCGGATCGCCACGTCCTGCGTCGCGATGCGGGACAGGCCGACCGCGTTGCGGTGCGGGATGTACCGCAGGAGTTCGTCGATGGCCCGCGGGCGCAGCGCCGGTTCGGCACGCAGTTGCTCGGCCAGGTTCGGCCGGGTCAGCAGGATGTAGAACATCTGCCCGCTGTTGTTGGTGACCGCCTCGCCGCCGATCTGGAGCAGGACCGCCAGTCCCACGGCCTCGTCGAGCGCCACCTCGCCGCTGCCCACGGCAGCGCCGAGCAGCGAGGTCACGTCCTCGCCCGTGCTGCCCTCCCGCAGACCGATGAGATCGGCGAAGTAGGAGCCCATCTCGTCCTTGGCCCGCTCGCTGACCTTCGCGCCCTGCGAGGAGGACAGGATCAGCTGCGTCCAGCTGTGCACGCGGTGCCGGTCGGCCGTGGGTACGCCCATCAGCTCGCTGATCACCGCGATGGGGAAGGGGCTGAGCACCGTCTCGGTGAGATCCGCGGGCGGACCGTCCTGGACGAGCTCGTCGACCAGTTCGTCGAGCACGCGGCGGGACTTCTCCCGGACCCTCTCGACGCCCTTCGCCGTGAAGGCGGCGGCCACCGAGCGGCGCAGCCGGGTGTGGTCCGGCGGGTCCAGGAAGCCGACCGCGCCACGGGTCGGGATGAAGTGCGGGGCGAGCCTGGTGACCGGATGCTCCATCACCGCCTCGCGGCTGAACCGGGGGTCGTTGGCCACCGCGCGTACATCGTCGTACCGGGTGACCAGCCACGCCCAGCCCTCGCCGTTGGGGAGCTGGATGCGGGTGATGGGGCTCTCCGTCATCAGCTCGGTCAGGACCGGGTCGAAGTCGACGCCGCTCAGTTCGAGCGCCGGCCAGTGCCTGATCGGTGGCAGGGTCTCTGTGATCGTCTCTTCTGTCATGACGTCGCTTCGCCGCCGCGGGTCCAGCGGCCGAGGGACATCTCGGCGGTGATGCCGGGGCCGAACCCGGCGAGCAGCCCGCGTGCCTGGTTCTCGGCGCCGCCCTCGTCGAACATCCGGCGCAGCGCGTCCAGGACGACGGCGCTGGCGATGTTGCCGTACTCGGTGAGGGTGGCCCGGCTGAACCGGAAGGCGTGCGGGTCGACCTTGAGGAACTTGCTGAGGTCGTCCAGGATGCGCGGACCGCCGGCGTGGACGATGTAGAAGTCCAGGTCGGAGGCGTTCCAGCCGTGCACGCTCGCGAGGTCCTGCAACGCGGGGGCGAGCGGCTCCATGGTGGCCGGCACCCGCTTGTCCAGCAGGAAGTGGAAGCCGGTCGCCCGGACGTCGTACGCGATCCAGTCCTCGGTCTTGGGGATCAGGTACGAACCGTTGCGCTCCAGCTCGACGCCGGTGCCGCCCTTGCCGCGGACCACCGCGGCGGCGATGCCGTCGCCGAACAGACCGTTGGACAGCAGCGAGCCGATGCCCAGGTCGGTGGGCTGGTAGCAGAGCGAGCAGAACTCGCAGGCCACGATCAGCGCGTTGGCGTTCGGGTACGCCGTGCAGAAGTCGTGGGCCCGGTTGATCGCGGCGCCGCCCGCGGCGCAGCCCAGCTGCGCGATCGGGAGCTGCCGGGTGGTGCTGTCGAACGCCATCTCGTTGATCAGCCACGCGGTGAGCGAGGGCATCATGAAGCCGGTGCACGAGACGTAGATGATCACGTCGATGTCGGAGGTGAGCAGCTCCGCCTCGTCGAGGGCCTGTTGGATGACCGCGGGGACCCGGGCCTTCGCCTCGGCCTGGTACAGCTTGTTGCGGTCCTCGAATCCCGGGTGCTTCAGGGTCTCCTCGATCGGCTGCACGATGCGCCGGGTGCGCACACCCGTGTTCTCGATCAGTCGGAGGGCCAGGGGCAGCTGAGGATGGTCCTCGTGGTGGGAGCGCGCCAGTTCGAGCGTCTCCTCCATCGTGATCACGTACTCCGGAACCGATACCGAGGGTTTGCACAAAGTCGCCATGACCGTGCCTGCTTTCGCCGTCCGGAGGGCCACTGCCGGCCCAGCCGGTCAGAAGGTGGTTCACCCCAGGGGGTGGTCCACCCACGATCACCCGACAGGGCGACGATCTCGCGTCGGACTACTCCAAATCGGGGACACCCGGCGAGAGAAGGATGAGCTGTGCCGTACCCGAACAAAGCGGGCAGGCGTGGCCTGTTCGGCCGGAAAACCGCTGGAGGCGAGGGGTTCGCGGCTCGCCCGGGCCCCCCGGGCGCGCCGGCTCGTGGCGTGGATCGCTCCGGGCGAGCCGGGCCGGGGCACGCGCGCTGTGCTCACCCGAAGCGACGGTGGGCGAGCGCCGCGGACCGCCGTGCCTTCGTACATCTGGCGCAACGTCACTCGGCCGAGCGGGAGCCGGCGGGGCGCCGGCCGGGGGCTGCCGGGCCGCCTTCGGGGACGACGCAGCGTGACCGGAACCGCGCGGGCCGCCGGCGCCATGGCCGCGCCGGCCGCCGCGACCGGACCGGCGCGGGGCCGCCGGAACCGTGGCGACCGCAGGCCGTCGGAGCCGCCGACACCGGGCCAGGCCGCCGCGACCGTGCCGACCGTCGGCGGCCCGTCGGTCAGCCGCTCTGCCCGCTGCTGTGGGCGATGCAGGCCACGTCGATCCGGTCGGCCAGCTTGGCGAGTTCGATGGTCAGTGCCGCGACGGTGTCCTCGTCCAGGCCCTCCTGGCCGGACTCCACCAGATGCAGCCACCGGCCGCCCACGGTGCGCAGCAGCTTGCTGACATCGGCGGCCGAGACCTGCAACGTGCCGCGGTCGTCGACGATCAGAGGCAGGGTCACTTCGCGGTTCACAAAGGGGATCGTAGCCGCGGAAGGCTCACGCTCCGTGCCATACGGTGGTGATGTTGCAGAACTCGCGGATTCCGTGGCCGGAGAGCTCACGCCCGTACCCGGACCGCTTCACCCCGCCGAACGGGAACGCCGGATGGGAGGCCGTCATCCCGTTCACGAACACGCCGCCCGCCTGCAGATCCTGGGCGAACCGGTCGGCCTCGGCCTCGTCCCGCGTCCATACGTTCGAACTCAGTCCGAACGGCGAGTCGTTGGCGATCAGCAGCGCTTCCTCCAGGTCACCCGCGCGGTACAGGGTGGCGACCGGTCCGAAGGCCTCCTCGCGGTGGACGCGCATCTCGCGGCCGATGTCGGCCAGGACGGTCGGCGGGTAGTACCAGCCCGGTCCGTCGGGCCGCCGGCCGCCGCACAGCACGGTGGCCCCGCTGCGCCGGGCGTCGTCGACCAGTTCCTCCAGGTCGGCGCGCCCCTGCTCGGTGGCGAGCGGCCCGACCTCGGTGTCCTCGTCCAGCGGGTCACCGACCTTCAGGGCCCGCATGCCCTCGGTGAAGCGCCGGGCGAAGTCGTCGTAGACGTCCGTGTGCACGATGAACCGTTTGGCGGCGATGCACGACTGCCCGTTGTTCTGCACCCGCGCGGTCACCGCGACCCGCGCGGCCCGTTCGAGGTCGGCGGACGGCATCACGACGAACGGGTCGCTGCCGCCCAGCTCCAGCACCGTCTTCTTGATCATTTCCCCGGCGGTGGCCGCGACCGCCCGCCCGGCCGGCTCGCTGCCGGTGAGGGTGGCCGCCTTGACGCGCTCGTCGCGCAGGATCTCGTCGACGGCGCCCGAGCCGATCAGCAGGGTCTGGAAACAGCCCTCGGTGAAGCCCGCGCGGTGGAAGAGGTCCTCCAGGTAGAGGGCGGTCTGCGGCACGTTCGAGGCGTGCTTGAGCAGGCCCACGTTGCCCGCCATCAGGGCCGGCGCCGCGAAGCGGATCACCTGCCACAGCGGGAAGTTCCACGGCATCACCGCGAGCACCGGGCCCAGCGGCCGGTAGCGGACCAGGACCCGCGAGGCGCCGGAGTCCGCCACGTCGTCGGCGGCCGGCAGCTCGTCGGCGAGCAGCCCCTCGGCGTGCCGGGCGTACCAGCGCATCGCCGTGGCGCACTTGGCGGCCTCGGCGCGGGCCTGCTTGACCGGCTTGCCCATCTCCAGGGTCATCACCCGGCCGATGTCCCGCTGGTCCTCGTCCAGGAGGTCCGCGGCGCGGTTCAGCAGCCGGGCGCGCTCGGGGAACGGCATCGTCCGGTACGTGCGGAACGTGGCCTCGGCGAGCTGGAGCCGGCGTTCGAGCTCCTCCTCGCCCATCGCCTCGTACGTCTTGAGCGTCTCGCCGTCCGCCGGATTCACCGTTGCGATGGGCATGACTGACCTCCCTGTGAGCGGGCTGTGCCTCGACCTTCCCGCGCGCCGCGGCCGACCGCAACGCGTACGGGTCCGTCAGGTCGAGTGCTCCGCCAGGCGGTCGAGAAACGCGGCCTGCGCCCGGACGATCAGGTCCCCGGCCCGGTCGAGCCCGAACCACGCCACCCGGTCCAGCTCGGGGAACTCCTGGAGCCGCCCCGACCTCGGCGGCCACTCCATCCGGAAGGTGCCCGGTTCGACCGTCGCGGGATCGAGGTCGGCCTCGATCGCCCACACCGTGACGACCTTGCCGCCCGCCTGCCGGACCTCGCCGAGCGGGACGGCCTCGCCGTCGGGCGGCGGCAGTCCGAGCTCCTCCCGGAACTCGCGCCGGGCGGCCTCCCAGGCGGGCTCGTCGGGCTCGTACTCGCCCTTGGGGACGGTCCAGGCCCCCGCCTCTTTCCTGGCGAAGAACGGGCCGCCCATATGGCCCAGCAACACCTCCGGGCCGTGGTCGGTGCGCCGGAACAGCAGCAGGCCCGCGCTGCGTCTGCCCGCGGCTCTCACGGGACGACCTCCGGGTGGGCGGCGAGCAGCGTCTCCACCGTGTCGGCGTCCCGCGGGCGCTTGTCCTCCCGGTAGCGGACCACGCGGGCGAAGCGCAGGGTGACACCGGCCGGGTAGCGGGTGGACTTCTGGAGGCCGTCGTAGGCGATCTCGACGACGAGTTCGGGGCGTACGGTCACCACCCACCCGTCGTCCTCGACGGCCAGCTCCGTCAGCCGTTCGGTCTGCCAGGTGAGCATCGCGTCGGTCATGCCCTTGAAGGTCTTGCCGAGCATGACGAAGCCGCCGTCCGCCGTACGGGCGCCCAGGTGCAGGTTGGACAGCTTGCCGGTGCGGCGGCCGTGGCCCCGCTCGACGGCCAGCACCACCAGGTCGAGGGTGTGCACGGGTTTGACCTTCAGCCAGGACGCGCCGCGCCGGCCCGCGCTGTACGGGGCGTCCAGCGCCTTGACCACGACGCCCTCGTGGCCGCGCCGCAGGGTCTCGGCGAGGAAGTCCTCCGCCTCCTGGACGTCCTGCGGCCGTCCGGACGCCAGTGTCCGCCGCACCCGCATCGGCTCGGGTACCAGCCGGGCCAGTTCCGCGTGACGTTCGGCGAACGGCAGGTCGAGCAGGTCCCGGCCGTCGACGGACAGCGCGTCGAAGAAGACGGGGGAGACGGGCACCGCCTCGGCGGCGGTGACCACGTCCACCCGCGAGCCGACCCGCCCGGCGGTCTCCTGGAAGGACCTCGGCCGTCCGTCCGCGTCGAACGCGATCACCTCGCCGTCCAGGATGAACCGCTCGCCCGCCAGCTCCAGGGCGGCCGCCGTCACCTCGGGCAGCCGGTCAGTGATGTCGTCGAGCGTGCGGGTGTGGACCCGGACCGCGTCGCCGTCCCGGTGCACCTGGACACGGATGCCGTCCAGCTTCTCCTCCACCGCGCAGGCGCCCAGCTTGCCGACCGCCTCGGCCACCGAGGTGGCGCTGTGCGCGAGCATCGGCAGGACCGGGCGCCCGACGGTGAGCCGGAACCGTTCCAGGGCCGCTGGGCCGTCGGCGAGCAGCGCCCGCGCCACCGACTGGAGCGAACCGGCCAGCATCACCGCCCGCCGCACGTCCGCCGACGGTGCCCCGGTCGCCTCGGCCAGGCCCTCGACCGCGACCGCGTCCAGAGCGCCCTGCCGTACCTCGCCGGAGAGCAGACCGCGCAGGAACCGCTGTTCCTCCTCGGTGGCCGCGCCCATCAACTCGCCGACCAGCCGGGACCGTTCGGCCTGGGAGCCGGGGCCGGACAGCGCGCCGAGCGCCGTGAGCCGGGTGTCCACCTCGCGCACGGTCAGGGCCGGTTCGGCGGCCGGCGGGACCGGTACGCCCAGCACCTTCCAGCCGATCCCGAGCCGGCCCTGCGGCAGCCGCCCGGCCAGGTACGGGATGGCGACCGGTACGTCGTCCGCGTCGGCGTCCCGGAAGAGTCCGGCGAGCAGCGTGATCTTCCGGGACCGCGCCGAGGTGGCGGCGACCTCGCGGGACACCTGGGCGAGCCGGGTGAGCAGCATGCAGCCATGGTGCACCGCGGGCGCCGGGACTACACCCGGGCGGCCGCGTCGAGGTCGGCGAGGAGCAGCTCGCCGTTGATCGCCGCCCCGGCCCGGTAGCCGCGGCTCGCCGCGTTCACGACCTGCTCCGCGAACCCGGAGACGTTGCCCGCGGCCCACAGACCCGGGACGGTCGTCAGGCCCCGCTCGTCGATCACCGGATACGAGCCGAAGGGGGTCTCGGTCAGCTCGGCGCCCAGCCGCTCCAGCAGCCCGTTCCCCGGGACGGGGCGCGGTGCCACGAACAGCACCTCACGGTCGTACGCCGTCCCGTCCGCGAGCGCGACCCCGGTGAGCCGGTCGTCGGTGACGACCAGTTCCGCCACCTCGCCCTGCACCACCGCGACCCCGGCCGCCGCCAGCCTGCGCCGGTCCTCGCCGGTCAGGTCGTGGGCGGCGACCGTGTGCAGGAAGAGGGTCACGTCCTTGGACCACTGGGACACCATCAGCGCCTGGTGCACGCTCATCGGGGTGGTGGCGAGCACCCCGAACGCCCGGTCGCGCACCTCCCAGCCGTGGCAGTACGGGCAGTGCAGCACATCGCGTCCGTAGCGCTCGGCGACGCCCGCGACCGGCGGGAGCTCGTCCTTGAGACCGGTGGCGACGGCCAGCTGCCGGGCGTGGACCGTGCGTCCGCCCGCGAGCGTCACGTCGAACTCGCCCGCCGCGTCCCGGGTGGCGTCCACCGCCCGGTCCCGGACGAGCGCGACGCCGTAGCGGGCGATCTCCTCGCGTCCGACGGCCAGGAACTCCGCGGGCGCCATGCCGTCCCGGGACAGATAGCCGTGCAGGTGCGCGGCCGGCGCGTTGCGCGGCTCGCCCGCGTCGACGACCAGGGTGCGGCGCCGGGCCCGGCCCAGCACGAGCGCGGCGGACAGTCCGGCCGCGCCGCCCCCGACGACGACCACCTCGTACTTCTCGGTCATGGTGACCACCTCCGTGGAGACAGTGGCCCGTACCGCACGGGATTGACAAACGGCTTTGCCGATTCTGCAATGTGGAGATGAGTACCGACGACGTTCTCGCGGATGTGGGACCCCGGCTGCGGCGGATCAGGAAGGAACGCGAGGTCACCCTCGCCGCGCTGTCCGAGTCCACCGGCATCTCGGTCAGCACCCTCTCCCGGCTGGAGTCCGGGCTGCGCAAGCCCAGCCTCGAACTGCTGCTGCCGATCGCGCAGGCCCACCAGGTGCCGCTGGACGAGCTGGTCGGGGCGCCGCCGGTGGTGGATCCCCGGGTGCGCGCCAAGCCCCTCGTGCGGCACGGGCGCACCTTCTGGCCGCTGACCCGGCAGCCGGGCGGGCTCCAGGCCTTCAAGGTGCTGGTGCCGCAGGCCGACGAGGAGCCCGAGCCGCGCACCCACGAGGGCTACGAGTGGCTGTTCGTGCTGTCCGGACGGCTGCGGTGCGTGCTCGGCGAGCACGACGTGGTGCTGGCGGCGGGGGAGGCGGCCGAGTTCGACACCCGCACGCCGCACTGGTTCGGGTCGACGGGGGAGGGGCCGGTGGAGTTCCTCAGCCTCTTCGGCCCGCAGGGCGAGCGGATGCATGTGCGGGCGCGCCCGACGCGGGCCTGACGCGCCCGGCTGTTCCCTGATCGGCAAGCGACCGCTTAGTATGCGATCGACCCCGGTCAGACGACGCAGTCCCGTGGAGGCTCCGCATGCAGGCATGGCAGGTGCACGAGATCGGCGAGCCGAGTGAGGCGATGCGGCTGGAGGAGGTCGAGACGCCCACGCCGGGCGACGGCCAGATCCTGCTGAAGGTGCGGGCCGCCAACATCAACTTCCCGGACGCGCTGATGTGCCGCGGCCAGTACCAGGTCCGGCCGCCGCTGCCCTTCACGCCGGGCGTGGAGATCTGCGGCGAGACCGAGGACGGGCGCCGGGTGATCGCCAACCCGGCGCTGCCGTACGGCGGTTTCGCCGAGTACGCGGTCGCCGACGCGGCAGCCGTCCTGACCGCCCCCGAGGCGCTGGACGACGCCGAGGCCGCCGCGCTGCACATCGGCTACCAGACGGGCTGGTTCGGTCTGCACCGGCGGGCCCGGCTGGAGGCCGGCGAGACGCTGCTCGTGCACGCCGCCGCGGGCGGGGTCGGCAGCGCGGCCGTACAGCTCGGGAAGGCCGCGGGCGCCACGGTCATCGGTGTCGTCGGCGGGGCCGACAAGGCCGCCGTCGCCCGCGAGCTGGGCTGTGACGTGGTCGTCGACCGGCACGCCGAGGACGTCGTCGGCGCCGTCAAGGAGGCCACCGGCGGCCGGGGCGCCGACGTGATCTACGACCCGGTGGGCGGCGCGGCGTACACCCAGTCCACCAAGGTCGTCGCCTTCGAGGGCCGGATCGTCGTCGTCGGCTTCGCGAGCGGCACGATCCCCAGCCCCGCGCTGAACCACGCCCTGGTGAAGAACTACGCGATCCTCGGCCTGCACTGGGGCCTGTACAACACCAAGAACCCGAAGCTGGTGCAGCACTGCCACGAGCAGCTCACCGAGCTGGCCGCCCGGGGCGCGATCAGGCCGCTGATCAGCGAGCGGGTGCCGCTGAGCGGGGCCGCGGCCGCCGTCCAGCGGGTCGCCGACGGGGTCACGACCGGCCGGGTCGCCGTGCTGCCCGCGCTGGAGAACGGAGCAGACGCATGACCGACGCAGCCGAACTGCGCCGCCGGACCCAGGAGTTGCTGGCCGCACAGCCCCCGGCCACGACCGGCCGCCAGGACTTCCTGAAGGCCCGCTTCGACGCGGGCCTCGCGTGGGTGCACTACCCGGTGGGTCTCGGCGGCCTCGACGCGCCGCGCTCCCTCCAGGCCGTCGTGGACGCCGAGTTGGAGGCCGCGGGCGCCCCCGACAACGACCCGCGGCGCATCGGCATCGGCCTCGGGATGGCCGCGCCGACGATCCTGCGCTACGGGACCGACGAGCAGAAGCGGCGCTTCCTGCGGCCGCTGTGGGTGGGCGAGGAGGTCTGGTGCCAGCTCTTCAGCGAGCCCGGCGCCGGGTCCGACCTGGCCGCGCTCGGCACCCGGGCCGTCCGCGAGAGCGGCGGAGGCTGGCTGGTCAACGGGCAGAAGGTGTGGACGTCCAGCGCCCACCTCGCCCGCTGGGCCATCCTGATCGCCCGCACCGACCCGGACGTGCCCAAGCACCAGGGCATCACCTACTTCCTGTGCGACATGACCGACCCCGGCGTCGAGGTCCGGCCGCTGCGGCAGATCACCGGCGAGGCCGAGTTCAACGAGGTCTTCCTGACCGACGTCCGCATCCCCGACGACCGCCGCCTCGGCGAGGTCGGCGACGGCTGGCGGGTCGCGCAGACCACGCTGAACAACGAGCGCGTCGCCATCGGCGGGATGCGGCTGCCCCGCGAGGGCGGCATGATCGGCCCGATCGCGAAGACCTGGCGCGAGCGCCCCGAACTGCGCACCCACGACCTGCACCAGCGGCTGCTGAAGCTGTGGGTCGAGGCCGAGGTCGCCCGGCTCACCGGCGAACGCCTGCGCCAGCAGCTCACCGTCGGCCAGCCCGGCCCCGAGGGCGCGGGCATGAAGCTCGCCTTCGCCCGCCTCAACCAGGAGATCAGCGGCCTGGAGGTGGAACTCCGCGGCGCGGAGGGGCTGTTGTACGACGACTGGACCATGCGCCGCCCGGAACTGGTGGACTTCACCGGCCGCGACGCCGGTTACCGCTACCTGCGCTCCAAGGGCAACAGCATCGAGGGCGGGACCAGCGAGGTCCTGCTGAACATCGTCGCCGAGCGCGTCCTGGGCCTGCCGGCCGAGCCGCGCACCGACAAGGACGTCGCCTGGAAGGACCTGGCCCGATGACCGACCTGCTGTACTCGGAGGAGGAAGAGGCGCTGCGGTCGGCGGTACGGGACCTGCTGACCGACCGCTGCGCCCCGGCCGCGGTGATCGCCCGCACCGAGTCGGACGCCCCGCACGACACCGCGCTGTGGAAGGCGCTCACCGACGGCATGGGCCTGGCCGGTCTGCTGGTTCCACAGGAACTGGACGGCCAGGGCGCCACGCACCGCGAGGCCGCCGTCGTCCTGGAGGAACTCGGCCGGGCGGTCGCGCCCGTGCCGTATCTGACCAGCGCCGTCGTCGCCACAGAGGCGCTGCTGGAGTGCGGTGCCGACGACCTGCTCACGCGGCTGGCGTCCGCCACGTCGATCGGCGCGCTGGCCGTCGGACTGCACACCGCCCCGGGCGCCGCGTTCGCGACCGTACGAGTCGAGAACGGCACCCTGCACGGCGAGTTGACCGGCATCGCCGACGCCGCCGCGGCCGACCTGCTGCTCGTGCCCGCGGACGACGGCGGGCTGTACGCCGTCGACCGTGCCGTCGTGGCCCTCACCCCGCAGGTCGCGCTCGACCTGACCCGCCCGCTCGCCACCGTCACCCTCGCCGGTGCCCCCGGCCGACGGCTCGGTGACGCCGAACCGGCCGTCCGCCGCGCCCTGCGCGCCGGGGCCGGACTGCTCGCCTCCGAACAACTCGGCCTCGCCGACTGGACGTTGACCGAGACCGTGCGCTACCTGAAGGAGCGCAAACAGTTCAACCGGCCCGTCGGCGGGTTCCAGGCGCTCAAGCACCGGCTCGCCCAGCTGTGGCTGGAGATCGTGAACCTCCGCGCCGCCGCTCGGAGCGCGGCGGACGCGCTGGCCACCGGCGAGGACGTCGACATCCGCGTTGCCGTGGCCCAGGCCCATGCGGCGGGCGTCGCCGTGCACGCCGCCGAGGAGGCCCTCCAACTGCACGCCGGTATCGGCATGACCTGGGAGCACCCGGTCCACCTGTACCTCAAGCGGGCCAAGGCCGACTCGATCGCGTACGGCACGGCGGGCGCCCATCGGTCCGCCCTGGCCGAACTCGTCGACCTGCGCGCCCCCTGACCGGCACCCGGTGCAGCCCGCCCCGCCCGGGGCGGGCTGTTCCAGGTGTCCGACGGGAGGGAGTGAACGGGCGACGGCGGTCCGGCCAACTCCTGACATGTACAGGCCCTTCGGGGTGTGCGTGGCCGCATACTCCCTGTGGTTCGCACCCGCCCCACAGGGAGGAACGACATGGCCCTCATCACCCGCCGCGGAGCCCTCACCGCCTTCGGCGCCACCTTCGCCGCGGTGCTCGCCCCGCCGGCCGGCAGCGCGTTCGCCGACGGTCGACGGCACCGTCCGCACCCGCTGTGGCGCGCCCACGCGCACAACGACTACGAGCACCCCCGCCCCCTCCTCGACGCCCTCGACCACCGCTTCGGCAGCGTGGAGGCCGACATCTTCCTCGTCGACGGCGAACTCCTCGTCGCCCACTCGGCGGACGAACTCGACCCCGCCCGCACCCTGGAGTCCCTCTACCTGGCCCCGCTCGCCGCCCGCGTCAAGGCCAACCACGGCTCCGTCCACCGGGGTTACCGGCAGCCGTTGCAACTCCTCATCGACATCAAGACCGAGGGCTCCGCCACCTACCTCGCCCTCGACGAGCAACTCCGGCGCCACCGCCGCCTCTTCACCACCTACGCCCACGGCCGGATCCACCCCGGCCCGGTCACCGCCGTGATCTCCGGCGACCGCGCGGCCCGTACGCCGATGCAGGCGCAGACCGTCCGCCGGGCCTTCTACGACGGACGCCTCACCGACCTCGGCACCAGCGAGGCGTCCTTCGCCTCACTGATCTCCGACAACTGGACGCTCAACTTCAGCTGGCTCGGCGTCGGCGCCTTCCCCGACGCCGAGCGGGCGAAACTGCGCGCCATCGTCGACGCGGCCCACGCGCGCCGGCAGCAGGTGCGCTTCTGGGCCACCCCCGACCTCGCCGGTGCCGACCGCGACGCCCTGTGGTCCGAACTGCTCGCCGCCGGCGTCGACTACCTCAACACCGACGACCTCGCCGGCCTGGAGGTTTTCCTCGACTCCCACCGTCCGGCGTAAGACCACTCGTTCGGAGGACAGGTCAGTCGCCCGGACGGGCCCTCCGCTGCGCCACACTTGCGGCCGAACGCCGCGAAGTGGACGCGGCGGAGGAGGTTGATCATGGCCGTTTCCATCTCTGCGGTGCTGCTGCTCCTGATCCTGGCGGTGATCTTTCTGCGCAACGGCGGGCTCAAGCTCTCCCACGCGTTGGTCTGCGCGTTGCTGGGCTTCCTGATCGCGGGTTCGAGCATCGCCCCGACCATCAGCAGCGGAATCACGGCGACCGCGGACATCGTGGGCAGTCTGCGGCCGTGATCCCGGGCGGGGTCACCCGAGGGCGAAGACGCCGATGCCGTTCGCCACGGGGCGTTCCGTACCGTCCGAGGGGTGATTGCGAACGGAGACCTTCCGCGCGCCGGGCGCCCGGGCCACCAGGGTCGACGAGCCGCCGCCGTCCAGGCTGAAGCCGTCGACCGCGCCCAGTCTGCGCAGGGTGTCCGCGACTTCGGCGATCGTCAGCCCACCGCGGTAGGCGGCCGCGCCGTCCAGCGCCAGCAGGATCACGCGCCGCCCGCCGGCCGAGATGCCCGCGGCGGTGCGCACGGCCGAGGTCCGGTTGTCGAGGCCGGCCCGCGGCACTCCTCCGCGCAGCACCGGATAGCCACCGAGGGCGAAGCGGTACGGGATCCGGCTCGCGGAGGCCACCAGCCGGTGGCGTACGGTCACCGCCTCGCCCCTGACGAAACCGCGCAGTCGCCGCGCGCCCGCTTCCCGCCCGACGAGGACGGTGGTCCCGGAGGCGATGGGACCGCGGCCGGGAGTGCCGGCGAGCGAGACGACCCTGCCGTTCCTGACGGCCACCTCGTAGGTGTCCGTGCTGCACGGCGCCGCCCGGTCGGTGTCCGTCCCGCAGGTGGCCCGCACCCGCGACACACTGCCCCAGTCGGAGGTGTACGCGCCGATGGAACCCACCGGCAGCGCGTACTGGTTGAGCCCGCCGAGCGGAAGCGCCCCGGTGCGCGTGCGCACCGAACCGTCGAGGGTCAGCCGGTCCAGCCGGGCCCGCCAGTCGGAGCCGACGCCGATCACCTCCCGGGTGTTCGTCCCCGGCGGCAGCGCGGGGCCGAACCGCTGTTTGACCGGTACCGCCCCCTTGAGCACCCGGCCGGACGCGATCGCCGGACCCACGCTCGCGCCGGTCGCCTGGACCCCCGGGTGCTGGGTCTCGGTGATGTTGAAGAAGTCCCCGTTGACGCCCGCGACGGCACCCCGGGCGTTCGCCAGTCCCGAGACCGTGCCCCGCGCGGCCACCTTCCCCGGGTACAGCAGGCCCAGGCGTACGCGCCTGCGCAGGTCGATGCTCAGCACATGGGCGCGCGTCACCCCCCTGGCCCCGCGCACGTCGAACTGCCGGTACACCACGCCCGGCGCGACCGTGACGTCCTGCGCGGCGTCGGCCGGTGCCGCGCCCACCACGGCCGCGCCGGTCAGCGCGCTGAACGCCGTGAACAGCGTCAGCGCGGATCTGCTCGCCGCGAACCACGCCTGATGCCCTGCCACCTGACCTCCTGATGTCCCGTCAACTGTCGTCGTGCGCAGGGGAAGTCCACCAGAGCCGCAGTCCCGTCGGGGTGGCGTGAGCCCGACTGCACGAGAACGAGTGAGGGAACGCCTGCCTTCGGGTGATTCCGGCGCGGATCCGGACTATTCCGAGGGCGGGTCCGTACTCCGGGTCCCGGGATCCGGCGCGGGGGAGCGGCATGGACGTACTCGGGGGTGCACGGGTCGGGCGGCGATCCCGCGACGCCCCACGGTGGCGGTCGCGTGACGCACCGTGCGCCCCTTGCCTGGCCAGGGCGAGGGGCGCACGCTGGTCCTATGGGTGCGCAGGAAGGCCCCACGCTCATCACGTCCGTCCAGCGGGCGTTCCGCCTGCTGGAGGCCGTGAGCGCGCACGAGAACGGCGCGCCGGCCAAGCAGCTGGCACGGGAGACCGACCTGCCCCTGGCCACCGCCTACCACCTGCTGCGGACGCTGGTGCACGACGGCTACCTGAGGAAGCTGGACGACGGCGGGTTCGTCATGGGCGACAAGGTGCAGGCGCTGCGGACCACGAGCCGCGGGCAGGCGCTGCTGAGCCGGGTCCGCCCCACCCTGGCGGCCCTGCGGGACGAGTTCGCGACCGCCGCCTACCTCACCTTCTACGAGGAGGGCGAGATCCGGGTCGCCGAGATCGTGGACGGCCCCCGGGCGCCCAGGGTGGACCTCTGGGTGGGGTTCGAGGACGCCGGGCACGCCACCGCGCTGGGCAAGTGCGTGCTGCGCGAACTGGACGACGACTCGCGCAAGGACTACCTCTCCCGGCACTCCCTCGCCGACCTCACCCCCCGCACCATCACCAGTTCTCCCGAACTGCTCCGCCGCCTGGACTCCTCGCCGGTGGCCCCGGCCGTGACGGACCTGGAGGAGTACGCCCTCGGCACCGTCTGCGTCGCCGTCCCCGTCTACAGCGGCGACACGCTCGGCTCGCTCGGCGTCTCGCTGCCCGCGGACCGGGTCGCCCGGCTGGAGGAGATCCTGACGCGGCTGATCCCGACCGCGGGCCGCGTGACCAGGAGCCTGTCGCTCACTATCTGAAATCCCGCTCCTTGTGACCTCCGCCTTATCGCACATTTACTGGATGAAACGGACATACCGGGAGTGCACCGGCGTACAGGTGAGGACTGCGGACGGAATATGAGTCAGGCCCGAGACCGCCATGTCGCCCACCGCCCGACGGGGCGGGCCAGGAACCGAGGGGAGGAGCGCGGAGCGTACGGCCGCGGCCGTACGGGCCGTCGTGCCCGCTGTGGTGCCGCCGTACGGTTGGCGGCCGGTACGCAGGTTCTGCCCGTCGTGCTCGTCTCCGCCGTCGTCCTGGGCGACCTGCTCGGCGCGGCCGGAATGATCTGGCTGCCGCTGCTCGCGGCCGGGCCCGCGCTGGCCGCCACCACCAACGGGCCGCGCGGCGTCCTGTGCGTCGGCCTCCTGGCCGTGGTGCTGGGCGCGACGCTCGGCACCCGGGAGGGTGTGCCGCGCGGCGAGCTGGCGGCCGTCCTGGCCGCACTGGTGGCCGTGACCCTGGCGAGCGGTCTGGCCAGCGCGTCACGCGGGCGCCGGGAACGGGTCCTCGCCGCCGTGCGCTCGGTCGCGGAGGCCGCGCAGCACGCGCTGCTCAAGCCCGTACCGGAGACCGTCGGCCCGTTCCGGGTGGCGGTCCGCTACAGCGCCGCGGCGGCGGAGGCGCGGATCGGCGGGGATCTGTACGCGCTGATCCCCACCCCGTACGGGGTCAGGCTGATCGTCGGCGACGTGCGGGGCAAGGGCTTGCAGGCCGTGAGCACCGCCGCCCTCGTGCTCGGCGTGTTCCGTGAGGCCGCCTACGACGAACCCGACCTCCTCGCCGTCGTCGGCAGGATCGAGCGGAGCCTGGCGCGCAACCTCGGCAGCGACGACTTCGTCACCGCCGTGGTGGCCGGATACCCGAGGGCCGGGCAGCTCGAGGTGGTCAACTGCGGACACGCGCCGCCGCTGCTGGTGCGCGCGTCCGGGGACATCGCCGCGGTGGAGCCCGCGTGCCCCGCCCCGCCCCTGGGTCTGCGCACCCTCTCGGGCGAGGCGCCCGGCCTCCAGGTGCTGTCCTTCTCCGACGGGGACCAGCTGCTGCTGTACACCGACGGGGTCACCGAGGCCCGCGACCACGGCCGTGAGTTCTACCCGCTCGCCGAAGGGCTGGCGCGCCACGTCTGCGACGAGCCGGCCCGCACCCTCACCTCGCTCCACGACGAGCTGCTGGCGCACGTGGGCGGCCGGCTGCACGACGACGCGGCGCTGCTCCTGCTCCAGAAGCCGGTCGCCTCCGGGCGGAATGCCGGGCGTACCGGTTCCGGACACGGCACGGCCGGGCCGGTCGATTCCGGCCCGGTCGGGTTCGAACGGGTGTTTTCTGAGTCCCGCTCCCGGTCCGCTGTCGCGTCGGAGCGCTGAATGTGCCGCCGGTCGGTGTCGATCGGCGGCGAGAGGTAAGCGGCAAGACGGAGCGGTCAGTGCTGGTCGGTGCCGGTCAGGGTTGATCCGAACGCCGGGCCGAGCCCTTGGGGGACGACGGTGGGCTGGTGCGGCTTCTTCTTCGGCGCCGCGACGAGTTCCGCCCAGCGCGTCACGCCACCGCAGTGCACCCGCATGCCGTGCCGGGTCGCCAGCGCGTGGACGATCTGCTCGCCCCGGCCGTGCTCGTCCGGGTCGATCCCGTCGCGCGCCTCCCCCGCCTCGAAGGCGGGCCCCGAGTCGGTGACCTCCACCCGCAGGGTGCCGAGCCCGTCGCGCCACACCCACGACAGACGCAGCTCCGCAGGCGGCAGGGCGTGCACGACCGCGTTCGTGAGCAGCTCCGACACCACCAGGAGCGTGTCCTCGAGAATCTCCGGGGATACGTTCCAGGCGGCGAGGACCGCGCCCGCGCGTCGTCGTACGGCCGAGACGGCTCCGGCGACGGGCGGCAGCGGGCAGACGTGCTCGACGGGCTGTCGAAGCATCGTGTTCAGGTCTACCGTCATCTGCACTCCTCCGGGGTGAACGCTGTCGGCCTGAAGGGGACGCAGCGCGCGTTGCCGGGCCTCAGAGCACGGTATGGAGCGATATGGGGGCGGTCAATGAACGGCGGTCGGCATTACCGAACGCAGCGGTCCATCCAGGGCCGAAGCGTCCACCTGCATATAAAGCGGACCTTCCGCGGCGGTAATAGGCTCGGCTCATGGCCGGCCCAGTCCAGTCGATCGAGAGGGCGGCGGCGATCCTGCGACTGCTCGCGGGTGGGCCCCGCCGCCTGGGGCTCGGCGAGGTGGCGGCCTCGCTCGGGCTCGCGAAGGGCACCGCCCACGGCATTCTGCGCACGCTCCAGCACGTGGATTTCGTGGAGCAGGACGCGGCGACCGGAAAGTACCAGCTCGGAGCCGCGCTGCTGCACCTCGGCACCAGTTACCTCGACGTCAACGAACTGCGCTCGCGCTCCATCAACTGGGCCGACGCGCTGGCCGCGCGCAGCGGGGAGTCGGTCCGTCTGGGCACGTTCCTGGAGGGCACGGTCCTCGTCGTCCACCATGTGTTCCGGCCCGACGACACGCTCCAGACCCTGGACGTGGGCGCGCTGCTGCCGCTGCACGCCTCCTCCCTCGGCAAGGTCCTGCTGGCCTTCGGGGCCGCGCCCCTCGACGCGGCCCTGGGATCCGGGCTGGAGGCGTACACCCGGCACACCCTGGTCACCCGGGAGCAGCTCACCCGCGCGCTCGCCGACATCCGGGAGGCCGGCTGGGGCGCCGAGGTCCAGGAGATGAGCATGGGCGAGGCCGGCGTCGCCGCGCCGATCCGGGGGCACGGCGGGCTCGTGGTCGGCGCCATCTGCCTGTCCGGCGCGGTCGAGCGGGTCTGCGACAGCCAGGGCCGTCCCCGGACGGGCCTGATCACCCTGCTCCGCGACGCCGCCCGGGCGATCTCCAGAGACCTGGGGGCGGCTCGCTGGTGATCACCTGCGCTCCTCGAAGCCTCCTAGGACCATCGGAAGGCAGACCCGATCATGGTTGAACGCTATGTGATGTCCATCGATCAGGGCACGAACTCCACCCGATGCATCCTGTTCGACCACCACGGACGCCTGGTGTCGGTCGCCCAGCGCGAGCACCAGCAGCACTTCCCCAAGCCCGGCTGGGTCGAGCACGACGCCGTCGAGATCTGGCGCAACCTGCTGCGCATCGTGCCCGAGGCCCTGTCCGAAGCCGGTGTCGGGGCCGGCGAGGTCGCCGCCATCGGCATCGCCAACCAGCGGGAGACGACGGTGCTCTGGGACCGGCGGACCGGCGTTCCGGTGGGCCGGGCCATCGTCTGGCAGGACACCCGCACCGCGCCGCTCGTCGAGGAGTTCAGCCGCAGCCCGGGCGACGAGTTCTTCCTCGACCGCTGCGGTCTGCCGCCCTCGACCTACTTCTCCGCGCTGCGGATCCGCTGGCTGTTCGACCATGTCAACGGGCTGGAGCAGCGCGCCATGGACGGCGAGGTGCTGTTCGGCACGATGGAGAGCTGGCTGATCTGGAACCTCACCGGGGGCGCGGACGGCGGCCTGCACATCACCGACGCCACCAACGCCAGCCGCACCATGCTGATGAACATCCGCTCGCTCACCTGGGACGAGGAACTGCTGGCGTTCTTCGGGGTGCCCCGTCCCATGCTGCCGGAGATCCGCCCCTCGGCCCAGAGCTACGGCGACGCGGGAGCGATTCTGCCGGGGGTGCGCATCACGGCCGCCCTCGGCGACCAGCAGGCCGCCCTGTTCGGCCAGACCTGCTTCTCCCCGGGCGAGGCGAAGTGCACCTACGGCACCGGCAGCTTCCTGCTGCTCAACACCGGTACCGACCTCGTCCGGTCCCGGCACGGACTCCTCACGACCGTCGCGTACAAGATCGAGGACCGGCCCACGGTCTACGCCCTGGAAGGCTCGATCGCGGTCACCGGCTCGCTGGTGCAGTGGTTTCGGGACCGGCTGGGACTGATCAGCAGCGCCCCGGAGATCGAGACCCTCGCGCGGACGGTCGAGGACAACGGCGGCTGCTACATCGTCCCCGCGTTCTCCGGCCTGTTCGCACCCCGCTGGCGCAGCGACGCGCGCGGGGTCGTCGTAGGCCTCACCTCGTACATCACCAAGGGGCACCTGGCCCGGGCCGTCCTGGAGGCCACCGGATGGCAGACCCGGGAGGTCGTCGACGCCATGAACGCCGACTCCTCGGTCGCCCTGAGGGAGCTCAAGGTGGACGGGGGCATGACGGCGGACAACCTGCTCATGCAGTTCGTGGCCGACGTGCTCGACGTGCCCGTGGTGCGCCCCATGGTCGCCGAGACGGTCTCCCTCGGCGCCGCGTACGCCGCCGGGCTCGCCGCCGGCTACTGGCCGGACCTGGAGATCCTGCGCCGCAACTGGCACCGGGCCGCCCAGTGGATGCCGGACATGGACCCCGGGCGACGTGAGTCGGAGTACGACAACTGGCAGCGGGCGGTGGAACGGTCGCTGGGGTGGATCAAGCCGCCGGGGTCCTCTCACCAGGTCGGCACGTAGCCCCCGTCGATACGGATGTCGCTGCCCAGGATGTTCGCGGCCCGGTCGCCGGCCAGGAACACCACGAGGTCGGCGACCTCCGAAGCGCGTGAGAAGCGGCCGCTGACCGCGGCCGCGGCGGTCTGCGCCATGACGTCCTCGGGGGTCAGCCCCGCCGCGGCCGAGACGGTGTCGGCCACGCCGCCCCCGCCCAGCCACAGGTCCGTCTCGACGGGGCCGGGGCTGACGCTGTTGACCCGCACCCCGCGGGGGCCGAACTCCTTCGACAGCGCCTTGGAGAAGTTGGCCATCGCCGCCTTGGCCGCGCTGTAGTCGACCACCATGGGGTCCGGCAGTTCCGCGTTGATCGAGCCGATGTTCACGATGGAGCCCCCGCCCGCCTCCAGCATGCGCGGCAGGACCGCCCGGGTGACGGCGACCGTGGTGAGCAGGTTGACGTCGAGGGTCCGCCGCCACTCGGCGTCGGTCACGCTCAGGAACCCGCCGGGGCGGGCGGGGGCCGCGCCCACGTTGTTGACGAGCACGTCCACCCGGGGGCCGGCCGCGGACGCCAGCTGCTCGGCGCTGTCCGGTTCGGTCAGGTCGAGGGCGATCCAGCGGACGCCTCCGTCCTTCACCAGTGCGTCCAGTGCGGGGGACGAGGTGCGGGCCGCCGCCACCACCCGGGCTCCCGCGGACGCCAGTGCCGTCGTCACCGCCAGTCCGATGCCCTTGCTCGCACCGGTGACCACGGCGGTCCTGTCCTGGAGTTCCCCTGCCATCGCCTGCTCCTTATGACGCCGTGGCCCGACCGGGGCCGAATGCCGACGCCGATGTTGATGCCCATGCCGATGTCGGACAGTCGTCGATCAAGTTCTTTTTGTTTGCGACCGGATCACTTCAATATTGAGCTGAATTCCTATCATCCGCTTCTTTGCCGTCCGGATTTCTGACGGCCCGCCGATCGGTGGCAAGTCATGGAGTAACGTCGCCTGCCCTGGCGTGCGGGGGTCATGGGCGCGGGGCGCCATCGGACAGGCCGCCGGGAAAGAGCGCGGCGGGAATGAGCGCGGCGGGAATGAGCGGGGGAAACGCTGTGAACGGTACGCGGCCGGATACCAGGCCCATCCTCGTCCTGACCGCCGGGTCCGTGGAGTACCTGGCGGTGCGCGACCGCCTGGCCGCCGTACGAAGAGGCCCGAGCCGATCGGGCACGCTGTTCGAGTCGGGCTGGCTCGACGGCACGCCGTGGCGGGTCGTACTGGCGGAACTGGGCGCGGTCGGCAACGCGGAGACGGCGGCGCTCACGACCGCCGCCGTCCAGGCGTTCGCGCCCCGGGCCCTGTTCTTCGTCGGAGTCGCGGGCAGCCTCAAGTCCAAGGTCGACCTGGGAGACGTCGTCGCGGCGACCAAGGTGTACCCCTACCACGGCGGCAAGGAGACCGGCGAGGGATTCGGGGTCCGGCCCGTCGTCTGGCCGGCCACGCACGAACTGGTGCAGTTGGCCAGGAGGGTCGGCCGCTCCGACCCGTGGTCGCGGACCCCGGCCCGCCTCGGCGGGCACGGCCGGTCGACCGTTCACATCGGCCCCATCGCGGCCGGTGAGGTCTCGCTCGACGCGCCGGGGTCGGCGCTGCGGCACCTGCTGACACGGAGCTACGAGGACGCCGTCGCCATCGAGACGGAGGGCGCGGGTGTGGCGGCGGCGGCGCACTACGGAGGCGGCCTGCCCGCGCTGATCGTGCGGGGCATCAGCAACCGGGCCGACGGCAGCAGGGAGTCGAGCGCCGCCGCCGGCTGGGAGTCCGTCGCGGCCCGTAACGCGGCGGACTTCACGTTCTGCGTCATCCGCGAACTCGACGCCGTGGAAGAGGAAGAGGACGTAGGCGCGGAAGGGGGAGCGGACGTGCCCGGCGCGTTCGACGGGTATCGCGCGGCGGCAGGTCTCGCCCCGGCCACCCTGGGCCTGCGCGCGCCCGCTCTGCCCGCGCCCGCCCCGGCCCTGACCGCCCCTGCCCGCCTCGCCCACCGCACCGAGTCCGCGTCGCCCGGCGGGTCCGCCCTACCGGCGCAGCCCCCGCCCTGGCAGGGCGGGCAGGTGTTCAGCACTCCGGCCTGCCGGTACCTGCTGCACAGCGAGTACCTGGAGGAGCGGCCCTCCCCGGACCACTCCCTGGTCGAGTACGCGGCGCCGGCCCGGCGGTTGGACCCCGCCGAGGGCGCGGCCTCGCCGTACGTCTGGCTGCGGCAGTGCGGAGTGCTCCACCCCACCCCCGACGCCTTGGACGCGCTGGCCGCCCTCGACCGGGAGCACGTCCTTCTCGCCCGGCTCCCGGCACGCTCGCGCGGACTCCCCGGCCGAGGGCGGTACGAGCGGATCGGCAACCGCAGGGCCGTCCTCGCCCTGCCCTGGCCGGTCTCGCGGGCCGGCCGCCTCTGCGGGACACTGCACTCCGCGTGGGACACGGGCCGCCGCCATGCCCTCTCCAAGGGGCAGTTGGCCCGTCTGCTCGCCGGCCTCGCGGGCCTGTGCGACACCCTGGCCCTGCTGCACCGGGCCGGCGCCACCCACCGACATCTGACCTCCACCGGTGTCATCGAACTCGACGACGGACGACTGACGCTGCGCGACCTCGGCCTCGCGGGCCGCGAGCCGCGCCCCGGCGAAGGGCCCGCCCACCACCAGGCGCCCGAACAGGGCTGGGGAGGACACCGGCCCGGGCTCATCGGGCCGCCCACCGACGTGTACCAACTCGCCGCCCTCACCTACCGCCTGGCCTGCGGCCACCCACCGGACCCCGCGGGACCGCTGCCGTTGCGTTCCCATCGCGGGGACGTGCCCGACAGCCTGGACCGCGCGTTGCGTACGGCGCTGGCACAGCGCCCCGGCGAGCGCCCCGGCGCCCGGGCCCTGGGGAGCGCGCTGCGCCGCGCCCGTCACGACCTGCTCGGAGACGCCTGAATGCTCCTGCGACCCGTGGACGTGCCGGGCGACCTCGTCCTCGTCCCCAGCCCCTCGCTGGACGGCGCGTTACGCCGACGGCGCGCCGACCACCCTCACCTGCCCGACGACGTCCACCAGCTCGCGGCCGACCTCAACAGCCGGTCGGCCGGGGTGCCCGCGATCGTCGACGCACCCCGTCGGACCGGCGGGGACCCCAGCCTGCTGCTGCACGACAGCGCCTACGTCGCCCGGTTGTTCCGGGACAGGAGCAAGCCGGGCGTCTACCGGGTGGCCGCGGTGCTCCCGCTCGGCTTCCGGCACCACCGCGACCTCGAACGGGGCTGCCTCCTGGTGCGGCCCGGCCGCTGGCTGGTCCGCCACGCCGACAGCGGGACACCTCACGACGGTGACGCCCACTGGGACCGGCTGACGGACGCGTGGCAGCGGCTCACCGACGAGTTGGCCGCACACGACGGCGCGCGCAGGCTCCCGGCGCGGCACACCCGCTTCCTCGACACCGTCGAGCGGGTGATCGACACCGTCGAGCACCTCACGCTGACCGCGGCGAGCGACGCCGACGACTTCCCGTACCGCGCCGTCGCCGCCACCGGCGAACGGCGCCACGGCACCCGAGGCGTCTACACGTTCGACCTGGTGGCCGACCGCGGGCCCGACGAGGGCGCCTTCGTGCGGATCCGGGGGGAACAGGCGCTCCAGGGGCGGGTCGTCCGCGCCGCCTCGGGCGGTACGTCGGTCACCGTGTCGTTCGACCGGCCCGTCGGCTGGGACGTCCTGCCGCGCCAGGGCGCCCTCCAGATCGTCCCCGGACAGGCCGTCCACGAACGCCGGCGCGCCGCGGTCCGCGCCCTGCGCGAACGCCGCTCGCGCAACCCGTACCTGCTGGACGTGCTGGCCGACCAGCGGGTCCGCCCGCCACGGCCCGTCCCGGAGGCACTCGCCGAACCCGACGAGGAGCTCGACCCCGCCCAGACGGAGGCCTTCCGCAAGGCTCTCGCGGTCGAGGACCTGATGCTGGTCCTCGGGCCGCCCGGCACCGGCAAGACCCGCGTGATCAGCCAGATCGTCCGGGCGGTCGCGGCCCAGGAGACGCGGCGGCGGATCCTGGTCGCCTCCCACACCAACCGCGCGGTCGACAACGTGCTCGGCCGGCTCCCCAAGGACCTGGTCGTCGTCCGGGTCGGCAACGAGGCCGCGGTCACCGCGGAGGGCCGCCCGTACCTCCTGGAGGAGCAGGCGGCCGGGCTGCGCCGGGAGGTCCTCGGCCGACTGGAGACCCGGCTCGCCGCGCCTCTCGACACCGAGGACGCCGAGAAGTGGTGCCACGCCCTGGGCGCGGTCCTCGACCGGCTGCGCATCCTGGTCTCCGAGGAGCGGGTCAGGCACTCCGCGCTCACCGAGGCCAGGAGGGCGCACGGCGGCCCGGCCCGGCTGCGGGTGGACCGGCTCGCCGCCGAGGGCGAGCGGCTGGACCGGGCGAGTGAGCGCGCCGCCCACCGGACCGCACGCCTGACCCGGGCCCGCGACACCGCCCTGCGCCGCACCGGCCGGCGGCTGCTCGGCTCGCTCTTCCGCCTGTTCGTCCGGCGCTGTGAACGCCGTCTCGCCGTGACCGCCACGGACGCGGTCACGCTCGCCGGGAGACAGGCACGCCACCGCACCGACCTGGAGGCCGCCGAGCGCGCCCTCGACGAAGCCACCCGTGACGTACCGGCCGTGCTGGCGGCACGGGCGGCGCTCGACGAGGCCCTCGGCCGCAGCGGGACCTGCCGCGACGAGGCGGCCGGGACCGCGGAGCGCTGCCGGGCCGCCGTGGCGGCCGTCGAGGAGGCTCCCGCGGTCCCCGACCCGGCGACGGCACACCCCCGCACGGTCGACCGGGAACTGGCCCGCCTGCACGACTGGCTGGGGCGGCGGCTGCCGCTGCTCGCGGCCCGGCGCGCGCTGCTCGTCGACTGGCACGCCGAGGTGTCCGCGGCGACCGGACAGCTGCACACCGAACTCGTCCGCTACGCGCACGTGGTGGCCGCCACCTGCATCGGGGTGGCGTCCCGTCCCGAGCTGACCGACCTCGACCTCGACCTCGCCGTCATCGACGAGGCGGGTCAGATCGGCGTCCCGGACCTGCTCGTCCCGCTCGTCCGGGCCCGCCGCGCGGTGCTCGTCGGGGACCAGCGGCAACTGCCTCCCTACCTGGACTCCGAGGTCGGCGACTGGGCGCGGCGCTGCGGCGACCCGGCCGTCGCGGCGCTGCTGACCGGCAGCGCGCTCGAACTGCTGCGGCCGGACCTGCCGGAGTCCGCCGTCGTACCGCTGACGAACCAGCGGCGCATGCCGTCGGCCGTCGCCGACTTCGTCTCCGCCGCCTTCTACGAGGGCCGGCTGCGCACGCCCGGGCCCGATCTGCCCCACGACTCCCGGCTGTTCCGCACCCCGATGGCGTTCGTCGACACCTCGCGGCTGCCGGCCGGCCGGCGCCACGAACAGGACGCCGACGGCACCCGCAAGGGGTTCGTCAACCCCGCCGAGGCCGACCTGCTCACCCGGCTCGCCGCGCACTACGACGCCCGGGGCGAGGAGTGGGCGGTCATCGTGCCCTACGCCGCCCAGGCCGCGCTGATCACCACCGCCCTGGCCCGGCGGACCGGCCGACCCGCCCGCGTCGCGCTCGACGTGGGCACGGTCGACTCCTTCCAGGGCGGCGAACGAGACGTGATCCTCTACGGCTTCACCCGCAGCAACCCCGGCGGCCGGGTGGGCTTCCTCGACGAACTGCGCCGGGCCAACGTGGCGTTCACCAGGGTCAGACGCCAACTCGTCCTGGTGGGCGACCTCTCCACGCTCACCCGGGCCGGTGACTCCGGCTTCCGCGACCTCGCCCGCGCACTGCGCGACCACGTGGCGGGACGCGGCGAGATCCGTTCGTACGACGAGGTGGCGGCGCTGCTCCAGGAGACGGAGGACGACGGCGCATGAACGGGGGGACCAGGCTGCTGCCGTACGCGGAGAAGCGCGTTCTGGAGAACGCCGCCTTCACCCTCGGCCTGCGGCCCACCGGCATCCACGTGGTGCTGCTGCCCGTGTGGTGCGTGGAGGTCAGTGCCACGGTCACCGAGGAACAGCCCTACGAACTCATCGACCGCTTCGTCGGGCGCGGTATCGCCGAGGGCGCGCTCGGCACCGCCGGGGAACTGGCCGCCTTCCTGGCCCTCGACCCCGCCCTGGTGCGTCAGGCGCTGGCGTTCCTGACCGCGATCGACCATGTCACCGAGACGGACGGCCGCCTCGGACTCACCGACCTCGGCCGCCGGTCGGTACGGGACGGCACGCGTTACACGGTGACCCACGACGACCGGCGCAGGCTGTACTTCGACGGCTTCCAGTCCCACCCGCTGACGACCGCCCACTACCGCGGCGACACCGTCGCCCGCATCCCTTACGACGACGCGGCGGCCGCGAGGCACCGAGGGACCCGTCCGCCCCGGCTGATGGCGCGCCCGTTCCGTCCCGAGGCCGTGGGGGAACTGGCGCGTCACCCCCAGCGGGCCCGTTTCAACCTGCCGCCGGGCGTGGAGGACCCGCGAAGCGTCGGTGCCCCGGAGTGCCTGCACCTGCCCGCGTACGCCCTGCGGGCGGTCGAGGACGACGGCGCCGTGCGGCACCTGATCTACACCCGGGCCCACGACGGTGCGCCCGACGCCGATCTCTCCGCCGCGTGCGAGCGGACACCGGAGTTCGTGCACACCCTCGCGAGCGAGGAGAGCGGTGCCGTCCGGGGTGCGGCGGAGCGGATCGAGCGGTGGCTCAGCAGCCGCGGCCTCGCGCGGTACCCGCCGACGCGGGACCGGCACGGCGCCTGGCGCGTCACGCTGCCCCCGGGCCGCTTCCACGGAGACGGCCCGGTCGGGATGACCGACGTCGGCTCGTACGTGGTGCTCGGCGGTGTGTTCTTCCAGCTCTGGTGCGAGGACCACGACACCCGTTCCTGGGCTCTCGTCGAACGCCTCGACGACCACCTCGGCGCCCGCCTGCGCGTCGACCCCGACGCCGTCCGCACCCGGGTCGGCTCCCTCTGCCGGCAGTTGGAACTCGCGCCCATCGGCCTCGACACCCTGCGCCGAGCCGCGGACAGCGCCGGCAAGGCGGGACTCGCGGAGCGGCTGCGCGCGGCACAGACGGCGGGACCGAACCGTTCGGTCAGAAAAAGACAAGCGTGAACAAAGAATGGTGCTGAATGCGCGCGAAGAGTTTGAAGTGATATTCCGATGAGCCTTTAGTGCGGGTGATCTCTTTGTCGGTTGGGAAAAGAGGGAATTCCGGCCATGACTGAGGTCGAGTAAGACTAATCTTCTCGGTGCAGGGCGCCGCCGAAGGGGTGTCATTCCGGCAACAGCCGGCGTGCGGGGAAATTTCGGGGGGCTTCGGAGCCATGGGGAGCCAAGCGTGACGTATTCAACGGGGGCATTCGAGCGCGGGTGCGGACGGCCCTTGACACCGGGAAAGCCGACCGGCGGAAGGACAGGGAAACTCTCCGCCGTCCGTCCGTTCCTGGGGGCGCGCGCAGGGGCGCGCTCGCCGGTGCGCACGAGGACGCGCCGACTCGCCGCGGTGGTGCTCGCCGCCGCGACACTGCCCGGAGCGGCCTTTCCCGCCTTCGGCGCGCAGGCCTCCGGGCAGTCCCGGCCCGTCGACGCGGCACCGGCCGCCGCGGAAGCCTCCGACACCCCGGTCGACTACGCCGTCGCCGTGGACGAGTCGGCGAGCCTCGGGCCCGGGGAACTCGCCCGGGAGAAGGACGCCGTCACGGCGATCGCCGGCAGCGACCCCTCCCCGCGGTCGCGGATGGTGGTGTACGGCTTCGCCGATGCCAGGACCGAGACCCAGTCACCCGTCGACGAGGTCTGCCCCATGCGGGAACTGGACGCCGTGGGCCGGGAACAGATCGGCGAGTGCGCCGGCGACCTCAGCGAGCGCACCGCGCAGGAGGGCTCGGGCACCGACTTCATCTCCGCCGTCCGGCAGGGCGTCACCCGCCTCAAGGAAGCCCGGGACACCGGGCGGCCCCGGGTGCTGTTCCTGCTCACCGACGGCTACCTCGACGTGAAGGACAGCTACCGCTACCGCGGGCTCGACGACAGGACCCGCGACGAGCAGGCGGCGGCGGACCTCGCCGACGCGCTGCGCGAGGCGGCCGACGCCAAGGTGCAGATCTGGCCGCTCGGATTCGGCGGGGACGTCGACCGCGAGAGCCTCGACGCGATGGCGGCCGGCGGCTACCGCGACGGCTGCCGCGACCTCCCGCAGACCACGCCGAAGGCACAGGTCGTCAGCGCCGAAGGCGTCGGCCCGGCACTGGAGTCCGCGTTCGCCGCCGCCCGCTGCCTCTACCGGGAGCCGGGGTCACGGAGCCGGCCCCCCGGCGACCTCACCGTGCGCGTCTCCCCGCTCGCCACCGAGGGCACCATCGTCGTCTCCAAGGGCGACCCGCAGGTGACGGCCACCTACTACGATCCCGAGGGCCACCAGGTCGCCGCGTCCGGCGACGGAGACGGCGAGTCGTCCTTCGAACTCACCGGACGGGGCAAGGCGGTCGAGTCCCTGCGCATCACCCGGCCCCTCGCCGGCCAGTGGCGGGTGCACCTCGACGCACCCGAGGGACACCGCAGCCGCACCGCCACCCTCAGCGTCCTCTGGCACGGCGCGGTGCGCTCCGACATCCGGCTGGAGAAGCCGTCGCCGAACGCCGGGCAGCGCACCCGCGTGGAGGTCGAGGTGCTGACCCGGGCCGGCGTCAAACTCGGCGAGCGGGACCTGCGCGGGATCTCCGTCTCCGGACGACTGACCGGCGAGGGCTTCACGCAGAAGGTGCCCATCACCCTGGCCGACGACGGCGAGGGTGCGGACGACAAGGGCTCCGACGGCGTGTTCTCCGGATCCGTCACCGTGCCCCGCGGCGCCACCGGCGGACTGCTCTTCTCCAGCACCGTCGAATCGGTGGGCCTCCTGCCGGACGCCCGTTCCTATCCGACCAGCACCGCGCCCCTGAACGCCAAGTTCGCCGCCGCACTCGACATCCCCGCGGCCACCGTCCACCCCGGCGGCCGGGTGACCGGCACACTGAAGGTGAGCAACCGGGACACGGCACCGCACACCGTCAGGCTCGCCGTCGCGGACGCCCAGGACACCGGTCTGAGCATCGGCCCCGCCGAGGTGGCCGTCGAACCGGGCGCGACCCGCACCGTCGACGTCACCGTGCGGGTGGCCGCGGAAGGCGACCTCGGCGCGCCCCTCGACGACGACGGCACCGCGCTCGGCGGCAAGGTCACCGTGACCGAAGGCGCCCGCGTCCTCGACGACGCGCCGCTCAGCATCACCGTCACCGCCGTACCGGGCGCCCTCGAACGCCTCTGGGACGCCTGGTGGAAGGTCATCATCCCGGCGGCCTTCCTGCTCGTGGCCGTCGTCGCGGCGCTCTTCTCCCGCCGCCGCGTCAAGCGGCTGCGGATCGCCCCCGGCGGACTCGTCCTCGAACTGCGCGACGCCGGCGCCACCCTGGTCGGCAGCCGCAAGGCCAAGACCGGCCGCGGCAACTGGTACGAGTTCGACATCGTCGACACCGCCACCGACACCCCCCGCATCGAACGCCGCAACAAAGGCACGTACGCCGTCCGCCGCGACCTCAACGGGGGAGTGGTGCTGCGGGCGAACGGCCGGGGCGAGCGGACCCTGCGCCTCGGCGAACTACTGGCGCTCACCGACACACTGTCCCTCCAGGTCGCCGAGAGCCAGGGACGGCGGGCCGGGACGCCCCGTCGCTCCGGCCTCTCCCCACGGGGCCGTTCGCCCGAGCGCGGCCGCGGCGCGGCCGGGACCACCACCGCTTCGTCGACCGACCCGTACGACAACGGGAGCTACGCGGCGAGCGTCCCGGACCCCGCGGACCACCCCGATCTGTGACCGACCGACCGGCACCGCCGAGGACGCCATCCGGCACCGACGGAGACGCCGCCCGACGCCGGCGCGGCACCGTCCGCCACCGGGACACCGCCCGGACACCGTACGGCTCCGGGCGGTGACCGGAGCCGCCGTCTCTCCCGGACCGCGCACCGGTGACCGCGGTCCCTTCCCACCCGTACTCGACCACCAGCGACCGGGACGCCCCGCGTTCCGGCGGAGGACCACCACATGAAGATCTTCCAGCCGATGCTCTTCGTCGGGCTGGGCGGCACCGGCGGACTGGTCGGAGCCGAGCTGGAGCGGCGCCTGCGGGCCGGACTGTGCGGACCCGACGGAACGGCGCTCAACCGTCTCGGCATCCCGCTGCGCTACCAGCTCCCCGAGTTCCTCCAGTTCGTCTACGCGGACTTCAGCGAGTCCGAACTCGCCCGACTGCCCCACCTCAGCGCCGACAACTCGCTGCGCGCCGCCTACAGCCGGACCTCGCGCGCCACCCACGACCTGCTGCCCGACCACGACAGCTCCCCCGAGGTCACCCGGGAGCTGCGCGCCGTGATGCGGGACGAGATCAGCGGCTGGCTGCCCCCGCGCACGGGCGAACCCAAGGTCACCCCGCTGCGCAACGGAGCCGGCCAACTGCCCACGGTCGGCCGCGCGGCCCTGTTCGGCACCCTGCGCAACGGACTGGACCCGGTGATGGGCCCGTTGCTCCAGGCCATCGACGCGATCAGCCGCTCCGGAGGCGAACTCAGCCAGCTCGACGGCGGACCGATGTCCGGCTGCGACGTGTTCGTGGCCTACTCGGTGGCCGGCGGCACCGGCGCCGGCATCTTCCTCGACTACCTCCACCTGATCGGTGAGGCGTTCCGGGCGAAGAACTTCACCGGCGCGCGGATCTACCCCCTGGTGGTCATGCCCTCCGCCTTCCCGGCCTCCTCGGGCGGCGGCCGCGAGGCGGAACTCAACGCCGCCCGGGCCGTGGTGGACCTCTTCCGGCTGGTCGACGAGCAGAACGTGCCCACCGCCGAGTCCGACCTCGGCGACACGGACCTGGACTCCGTGATGCACATCCGCTACCCGGGTGTGCACCCCGTCCGGCTGCGTACCGGTATGGTGCCGACCGCCTTCCTGTTCAGCCGGACCGCCGGAATCCGCCCCGACGACCTGCGCCGCTCCATCGTCTCGCTGGTGATGTCCCTGGTCGGCACCGAGCTGGGCGACGGAACCGGACCGCGCACCCGCGCCGACGACGACTACCAGACGTTCGCCGCCAGCTTCATCAACCGCGGCCTGCACCGCGCCGTCCGCGCGGCCTCCGGCATCGGCCACCGGGGCGTGTCCACCAGCCTGGTGGCCTCGATGACCGCGCCGCTCGACGAACTCGCCGAACTCGTCTCCGCCCGCATGCTGGCCACGTCGGTCCGCCGGCTGACCGAGCCCACCGCCCGGCCCAGCCACGACTTCACCGGCACCGTCCGCAGGATGTTCGCCGACTCCGGCCTGGACGAGCTGTGGACCCGCGAGGCACTGCCCGTGCCCGAACCCGACCCGCTGCCCCGCGGCGGGATCGCCATCGAGCAGGCGCTGCGCGACCGGATCAGCGACATGCAGGGCCTGCTCGACGACCTGCGCCGCAAGGTGGACCGGCGGACGCCCGCGCTCGCCGAGCAGTTCGCGCCCCGCGCCGCCCTGGAACGGGTGCTGCGGTCCGCCGACCTCTTCCACGCCGAACGGATCGTCAAGGGAGTTCCGGGCGACCCCGATCCCGTGACCGTGCTCGGCTTCCTCGGCATGCTGGAGAACCGCAGCCGCCAGCCAGGACGCCCGGCGGGCATGGACGCACAGCCCCCCGCGGTGCCTCGCATCAGGGGCCGCATCGGCGGCCTGTCCAAGGCCCGCTGGGGCGACGCCGACGTGGCGGCCGCCGTCGAGGCACAGGACCGCTGGTACCAGTGGCGCACCCGGGTCGTCTGGCACGAGGGATGGCGGCGCCAGGAACAGCGCTGGCGCCCGGCCGCCGCGGCACTCAGCGCCGAACTGACGCTGCTGGTCGAGGCGTTCCGCAAACAGATGGAGGAAGAACCCCGGGCCTTCCAGCAGCAGGTGCAGGAGCTCTACGACGACCGCACCGGTGTGTCCTACCTGCTGCCGCCGCAGAGCAACCTGCGCGACTTCTACGACGACCTGAGGGAACGCCTGATCAAACGGGTCAACCTGCGGGACAACGACGACGACTCGGCCCTGCTGCTGAAACTCGTCGACGGCGAGCGCTGGCAGGCCGCGCACGCCGCGGGGCGACGCAATCCCGCGGCGGCCGTCGCGATCGTCAAGTCAGCGGTCGAACAACGGATCAAGACGCTGTTCGCGGAGAGCGGCGTACAGGCCGACGAGCGCCCGCTGCTGCCGTCCATGGCGATGTTGCTGAGCGCGGCGGCCGGGGTCGGGGAAGCCGCCGAGGAGGTCGGCAAGAGCGCGCTCGAACAGTTCCGGTTCAAGATCGCCGGTCTGCTTCCGCACGGATTCGTCCCCGAGGGCGGCGGCCCGCTGAAGATCCTCATCGTCTATCCCCGGATCCAGAACAAGGCCGCGGTCGAGGAGTACCTGAGCAAGTCCCTGCTGCTGCCCAGGGACGGCAAGCGGTCCATCGAGTTCCGCGGGGTGGAGACGGACTCCATCACGGTGGTGCTCTTCCGCAGCGAGATGAGCCTCACCGAGGTGCCGGAGGCCCGTAACGTGCTGCGCCGGTGGGCCATGGCCCGCGACGTCGAGCAGAGCGAGGACGTGCTGAGCTGGCGTCAGCGGCTCGGCTACCGCGACGACTGGCTGGCCAGCACGGAGGAGGACCGGCAGCACATCCTGCACCGCCTGCTGTGCGCGATGTGGAACGGTCAACTCACCGTCGTCGAGGGTGACATCGACTCGCCGCGCCGGGTCCGCGTCCGGCTGCACGAGGACGACGGCCCCGACATCCCCGGCATGACGCTGCGACTCGACGACTACCAGGGCGACATCTCCGGCTGGGCCGGACTGCTGCGCTCCTACGAGCGGTGGGCGCTGTTGGACGAGGGCCGCATCGTGGAGGACTACTGCAGCGTGCTCATGAGGATCCAGCCGAAGGGCCTGTCCCTCTCGGGCAGCACCCCCGACCCGCTGTTCGTCCACTTCGTCAACGACATCGCCAGGCACCAACTGGAGGTGCTGGAGAAGCTGGAGCACCAGTCCGGTCACTGGTCCGCCGAATGGATCAGGCCGCTGCACCAGTTCTGGGCCGAGACCCTGCCGGGCGCCCTGGACGTGCAGTTCACGGAGAAGCGGGCCCTCCAGCCGACGCTGCGCACCCTGGAGCGGGCGATGCGGGACGAGCGTCTCGCCCCGGCACCGGCGGACCCGGCCACCCGGCCGACGGCCCCGAGGCACCGGCGCCGCGAGGAGGACGACTGGGGGACGGTCCCCCTGCGCAAGGAGCGCACGGGACCGGCCGCGGATCCGTACGCGGCGCCGCGCGGGGACCGGCCGGACCCGGCCGCCGAGCCGCGTCCCGCGCCGCGTAGGGACCGTACGGAACCAGCCGCGGATCCGTACCCGCCGTCCCACGCGGAGTCGGCCGCCGACCCGTACCCGCCGTCCCACGAGGACCGAACGCCGTCCCACGAAGGGCGAACCTCGCCCTATGAGGACCGCACACCGACCTACGAGAGCCGCACACCGACCTACGAGGATCACGCGGCGTCCTACCAGGACCGCACGGCGTCTCCCGCGGACCGCGCGGGTACCCGATCCGCCGCCGAGCCCGCCGGAACGGTGGAGGAGCCGCTCGCCACGGGGCGGTACGACCTTCCCGGCTGGCCCGAACAGCCGCGCTGGCCCGAGCGGTTGTCGACCCGGCCGGCCTCGGACCGTGAGCGACCGGGTTCCGGACCCGCCTCCGCCTCCGGTGAGGACGTCCGCCGGGGCGCGGACGCCGACCGGGCTCCCTACACGGCGCGCACGGGTCCGGACGTACGGGACCTCTCCGGCCGGGCCGACGACCCGGCCGACGACGACTTCCCCTGGCAGACCGACGGTCCTGACACGCCCGACCCGTCCGCCGGCGCCCCGCGCGGCGCCGGCGACCCGCCCGGCCGGGACGCCGGACCGGACTTCACGGCGGGCTCCCACCGGAGCCCCGCGGAGCCGGCCGCCGACCCGCCGCCGATGTACCCGCCGTTCCCCGCCGCCGACGGCGACGGCTGGCCCGAGCGCGGGGAGCAGGACTTCCCCTGGATCACGTCGAGCGAGTCCGCCGACCCCACCGGGCCGGAGCGGACGTCCGGCCCCGCGAACGGCCCCGGCGCGGCGCGGGACCCCTGGGAGAGTGACCCCGAGTGAACCAGGCCAGGGAGGCGGCACAGGCCGTCATCGTGCTGGACCTGCGCTCCGGCGCGCACCGGCTGGCGGCACCCGGCGCGCTGCGCAAGGCGGTCCAGCAGCAACTGCGGCACGAGGGACTGCCCGAACCGGGCGACGGGCACTACAGGTTCCTCCTGCTGGACACCCCGCGCGGGCTGATGGACCACCACAGCCTGTACGAGAAGATCCTCGGCTACGGCGCCAAGGCCTGGATGCTGGGCCTGGTCATCGGTGATCTGCCGGGCGCCGACGGCCCCGACGCGCTCACCGGCCCCCAGGACGGGGACCGGCCGGCCCCGTCCGGCATCGAAGCCGAGCCCGCCGACGGCCACCGCCGTCGCCTGCTGCGGCCGGCCGCGCTGCACGGACCGGACTCCGGCCTGCTCTGGGCGGGCGACCTGCGGGCCGCCCGTACGGCGGGCGATCCCGTCGGCGCCGACGACCCGGAAGCGCTGGCCGTCCTCGTGGACCTGCTGCGGGCACTGTTCGACGAGACCCTGGAGACACTCGCCCGCTTCCCGGACGCCGTCGCGGTGCCCGGAGTACGGGTGCTGGAGCACGACCTCTCGGGCGCCGCCCGGGCACGCGCGTGGCGCGAGGCACTCAACCGGTTCGCCGGCGAGCGCTCCTCCGGCACCCCGCTGCCCGCCGACGGCACCGAGGCGACCCGGATCGAACTGCCCAAACCGGTCGACGAACTCGCGGCCGGCCGGCCCGCGGGAGCGGTGCCGGGCCACCGGATCCCGGGCGGCGCGGCCGACCGGGCGTTCGTGGGCTGCGCCGGCGCCCTCGACGAGGCCCACCTGGGGTG
The DNA here is from genome assembly GCF_053593435.1 of Streptomyces sp. NPDC002306. Taxonomy (NCBI): domain Bacteria; kingdom Bacillati; phylum Actinomycetota; class Actinomycetes; order Kitasatosporales; family Streptomycetaceae; genus Streptomyces; species Streptomyces sp. NPDC002306. The sequence goes on along the minus strand of NZ_JBSFCK010000012.1, from coordinate 61,762 downwards.
GGCACAGCTCAGCGGCCTCGGCGGCCTGCTCGCCGGAGCCGGCGGGCGGGTCACCGAGGCGGCGCTGGACGCCGCCTCGCACGCTCTGAGCGGCTACCGCGCGCTGGTCGTCAGAGCCCTCCAGGACGGCGCCGCGGGAGCCTCCCCCGCGACGCCCGAATCCGCCCTGCTCCTGTCCGAACTCGGAGTCCGGGTCCCGCCGTACGCGGGCGACCGGGAGGCCGTGGGGGAGGGCCTGCACCGGCTCGCCGAACGGATGCTCGGCGAGCGGCTGGCCCTGCGCAGCGTCGCCGAACGCTTCGCCGCCCTCTCCGAGCAGGTGGCGCCCGCGCCGAGCGCGGGCCTGCTCGCCGAGGCAGACCGGCGCTGTCCGCCCGAACTGCCCCAGCGGGTCTCGGCCGACCAGTACGTCGCCGTCCCCGCCACCACCCCCGGCCGGCTCGCGGGCGCGTTCGCCGCGTGCGGGCTCGCCGCCCTGTGGCCCTGGCCCTGGCCGGGAGTGTGCGGCGCGCTCGGCGTCCTGCTGGTCCTCCTCGGCGGCACACTGCTCGCCCGGTCGAGGCAGCCCGGCCACCCCGCCCCGGGATCGGGCGCGGCCGCCCTGGCGGCTCAGGCGGCGGCGGGTACGGCGGGCGCGGTCGGCGGGTTCTTCCTCGGCGGCGCGGCCGGCGTGCCGTCCTGGGCCGGTCTGCTGGGTGTCCTGTGCGGAGCGGCCCTCGCGGTCGCCCTGGTCGTCCTGCGCTGGCGCCGGACCGTCGACGAGTGGTGGGAACTCACCGGCGCGGACGACGCCCGGCGGGCCCTGGACCTCCTCGACTCGCTCCTCGCCGAGGCGGTGTTCCGGCAGCGCTGGGCCGCCGACGAACGCCTGTACTGCGCCAACGCCGCCCGCATGGTGGCCGGCGCGCTGCGCGGCGCGGCGGCGGCCGTCGAGGAGCTCGACGGCCACCGCCGGGCAGCCGACCCCATGCCGGCTCCGGCGGCCGACGGCTGGGAGGACGAGCTCCGCCAGGACACGGGTCGCGCTCCGGCGGCGGACGCCGACGAGGGTTCCGACCGGCCCGACTGGATGCCGGAGCCGGATCCGTACCACCGCACGACCACGCCCGGTGGAACGCGCGACGGGCTCGGATCCGCCGCGAAGACCGCCGAAGGCAGCGGCAGAGGCGCACCGGCGACGCACCGGCTGTCCGGCGACGGCCCGCGCTGGCTGGACCGGGAGGCGGGCGAGGGCGGACCCCGGCTGGTGGACACGCTCGTGGGCGACCTCACCGACACCCTCGTCAACGCGCTCGACCCCTACTGGGGCGCCGTGGCGCGTGGCCAGGCCGGCGGACCCGCCCTGACCCGTGTCGAACAACGCATGCGCCACATGCTGGAGGTGACCCGCCGGCACCTGTTCACCCAGGGGGTGGTCTCGCCGCCGCCCTTCGCCCGGTCCGCGGACCGCCGCGGCAACGCCGAGGGGCTGCTCGGCATCGGTCACCAGCGGGTGGCCGACGCCATAGAGCCGGACCCGCAGGGCCGCCGCATCGTCGACCTGGCCTCCCCGGACCAGACACCACTGCTCAGCAGGGACCCCACCAGCGTGGAGTGGATCAGGTTCGCGCCCCAGGCCGTATGGAACGGAGCGGAGGGCCACAACGGGACGGCCGGCGGCGCCGCACAGGACGGCGACACCCCCGCGTCGGCACCGGCCGGCGTGCGCAGCCGCTCGGTGTGGACCGCCACCGGGCGCTACGCCGGACTGCTGAAGCTGGTTCCCCTGCGCGGCGGGGTGGTGCGCCCGGTCCGGCTGCGCGAGTGGGCGGACGACCGGTCACCGGCACAGGACTTCCCGTGGGACGAGGGGGACCGGTGAACGAGCGGATGACGGAGACCACGGGGCGCGCCGCGGGCTGGGGCTTCGACGCGGCGGGCGACGGCACCGAGATGCCCCCCGATCTGTCCTTCACCACGCCGAGCGGGGCGCGCCACACGGTGCCCGCCCGGTTCGGCCCCGACCTCAGGCGGGTCGTCCGGCCGCCCCTGCTGGCGCGGGAGCTGCTCCTCGGCGACGCCTGGAAGGGCGTCCAGGTACGGCTGTCCGCCGCCGACGCCGCCGGTGGCCACGAGTACCACGCGCTGGAGACCGAGGTGGGCGCGGCCCTGATGATCCACCGCGCGTTCTCCGGCAGCCCGTTCCAGGGGCTGTTCCCCGTCCCGGTCGGCTACGACATGGACGCGGCCGAGCCGTTCCTGATCTACTCCGAGCCCCGGGGAGCGCCCGCCACCAGCCTCGCCCACGGCATCTCCACCACCGATCAGCGGATCATCGAGCGTGATCTGGTGCTCGCGGTACGGCTGTTGGAGAGCCTGGGACTGGCGCACCGGGGCATCGTGCCCGCCGCCGTCCGCTGGGACGGGGAGCGCGCGCAGCTGTGGGACCTGGGCGCCATGGCACGGATCGGCTCCCCCCGCACCCCGTGGGGCACCCCGCCGTACGCGCCGCCCGAACAGCGCGCCGGTGTCGGCGAGGTCGACGCCCGGGACGCGCTGTGGAGCACCGCGCAGCTGATGTACCAGCTCGTGGCGGGCAGGCAGGGCAGGCCCGACGGCCCGCCCGCGGACCTCGACGCCTACCGCTCCCTGGCCCAGACACTCGGTACGGCCTTCGCGCCGAGGGCCCAGGACCGTCCGACGCCCGCCCATCTGCTCGGCCTGCTGATGCCGGACCCGGACCCGGCCGCCATGGTCGCGGCCCGCCCCGACCCGCTGGAGCCGCACCGCAGGGAGTTCGACGCGGCGCTCGCGCGCAAGCGCGCCGCCGTCGGCCTCGACCGCTTCGACCACCCGGACGCCCCGCCCGGCCGGGACACCACCACGGCCCCCGACGGGGACGGCCCGCCCCGCGACGGACGCCCGCGCGCGGCGCAGGGCACGCCGGACGACGGGGGCCGCAGACGCGGCTGGCTGGGCGGGACGTCCGATCGCGAGCGCGGCAGAAGCGGAAGGGGACGCCGGTGAGCGGCACGCCGACCCACCTCGAACCCGGGCAGGTGATCTGCCCGTACTGCCTGGAGATCGTCGTCTACGACGAACGGGCCCTGCACGTGCGCAACGAGAAGTCGCAGTACGAACGGCTCGACATCACCCGGCTCACCAATCCGCTGCGGCGCGCGGACGTCCTGCGCGGGGCCTTCCAGCTGTGCGGGAACACCGAAGGGCTCGCCCACCACTACATCCCGGTGCCCTACCTGACCCATGGCCGTCCGCTGACCATCGCCATGGTCGGGACGTCGGGCACCGGCAAGAGCCATCTGCTGACCCAGATGGTCGCCGAGGTCACCGATGGCTGCCTGGAGCCGTACGGCGTGCGATGGCAGTCGGTCAACCCGGCCGACCACTCGGTGTTCATCCGGGAACGGGTGGCGCAACTGCGCGCCGGAGCGCAACTGGAGGCCACCGGACAGACGCCGTTCGCCGAGTTCGTCGAGGCCCTGCTGCTCACCGGCGCCGACGGCCAGGTGCGGCCGGTGGCCTTCTTCGACCTGGGCGGCGAGGACCTGGTCCGCACGGACGCGCTGCTGCGCTTCCTGCTGGGCGTCGACGCCCTGGTCTTCGTCGCCGATCCCCTGCTGGCCTGCGGGCTGCCGCAGCTCGACGAGACGCGCGAGCGCTACGGCCTGCACGTGAGCCGGAGCGACCCCGCCTTCGAGACGGTCCTCGACCGGCTGCCCCGGCGGGGCGCTTATCTCGACGTGGCCATGGCGCTGGTGGTCGGCAAGGCCGACCTGCTGCGCTTCGAGCCGCCCGTAGACCGCTGGCTCAGCCGGCCGTCCACGGCCCCGCTCGATCCCCGGCAACTGCGCGAGGAGAGCCGCGACGTGTACGCCTTCCTGCGCCACCATGCCGCTCCCGCCTGGTTGCGGCCGTTCGACAGCGCCCTGCGCTGCACCCTGCACTTCGCCTCCGCGACGGGAGGCCAGCCGACGAACGGCCGCTTCCCGCACGGAGTGCGCTCGCGACGGGTGCTGGGTCCGCTGGTGTCGATCCTCGCCATGTGCGGGCTGCTGTCCGAGGACCCGGCGCACCGGCCGTCCACCGTGGGGATGTGAGGCGACATGGACCGACGCGGCCAGGAACAGCTCGACCAGATCGTCTTCCGCTGGGAGGGCAACCGCGACCGCACGGGGACGGGCATCACCGCCGTGGCGTACTCCTGCGAGAAGGAGCGTGCCGAGGAGCTCAGAGCCGAACTGGCCCACCTGCTGCGGGTGGAGGGCACCGAACAGCCCAGCCAGGTCCGTTACGTGCTCACGTCCGGGGAGGTGGTCGTCGTCAACCGCCGGAGCGGTCCCGACGCCCATGGCCGGGGCAGCACGCGGTCCCATGCCCTGGTCGGCGGACGCGGACTCCTCAAGCCCAGGCTCTGTCTGACGCTGAGCGCGTTCCCCGTACCCGAAGGCGGGCCGCCCGGAACCGACCCCCGCGGTCTGCGGCGGGCGACGCGCGGTGAGATCAACGAGGTGGTCGCCCAGGAATGGCCCTTGTTCACGGGCCGGGTGGGCACGGTCGCGGAGCCCCTGATCGCGGTGGTGGCCCAACTGCTGCGCACCCCGGACCACTCGGTGTCGATCCGGGTACCGGACTTCTCCGCCGTCGGGGCGAACGACACCCCGCTGCTGGTGTGGGGGCTGTGCGGCATCTTCGGCGACTGGCTCGGGCCGGACTGCTGGACCTACGCGACCTACGACACCTCCGACACCCGGGGCCTGCGGGTCGTCGGCGTGCCGGCCTGGCGTACGTCGGCGGCCGGAATGGCACGGCTGGAGCGGATCACGTTCGGCGACGCGCCGCGGGACGAGGCCCAGTGGATCGCGGCGGAACTGGTACGGCTGTTCCTGGCCGACCCGGACGAGGCGGTGATCCTCCGCCGGCTCTTCGGCTTCTTCCCCAAGGGAGCCACCATGCCGGTGTCCGAGCGGCTGCGTACGCTGCGGGGCCTGCTGGAGACGAGCCAGGGCCCCGTGATGCAGGGGACGGCCACGACAGCGGCCCCGCGCCCCCGGCACACGGTCCGTCACGACAACGCTCCGTACCCGCTCCCCGGCGAGGGTGAGCCGGGAGCGGCGGACGGGCGGGGAGCCGGCGAGCCGGACCCGGCCGGCCGGCCGGACGTGTTCGCGGACTCCGGCGGGTCGGTCGGCCCGGGCGGGTCGGTCGGTCCAGCCGATTCCGTCGGTCCGGCTGGTTCCGTCACGCGCGAGGACGAGCGGTACGGCAGTTCACCGGACGACCGCCGCGCACCGTCCGTGCCGACCACCCCCGCCCCGGGTGCTCCGGCGCCCGCAGCCAGGGCGCACGAGCCCGTCACGGACGGGAACGCCGGACACGGCGATGCCTTGACGCACTCCTCACCCACGGCCACGGGCACGGGTGCCACCCGGCCCGCACGACCCTCCGAGTCGACGCCACGACCCGTCCACGAGTCCGCGCCGGCGTACCCGCCCTCGCCCGCCGCAGACTCCACGCCCGCTTCCGCTCCCGCCTTCACGCCGGATCCGGAGTCCGTCCTTCCGCCGCCGCCCCGGTCACCGCTGACGCCCGCCCCGCCGGGGGCGTCACCGACGCCACCGATGCCTGAGCGCCCACCGGCCGACCCCGGCGCCGGACCTGCCCGGCGCCGGGAGACGACGGACCCCCTGCTCCGCCGGCCCTCCGAACGGCAGCGGTCGCGGTACGGCCTGCCGCGGCTTCCCCACCCCGGGCACGCACTGCCGGAAGCCGACGAGCGGAACCCGGACCGCCGGCCGTCGTCACTCGTCGGCCCCCGGGGGAGACTGCCCCTGCGCCCGACCCGGGTGCAGCGTCTGGCCCGCCGGGTCACCTTGGGCCGATGGCGGCACGACCGGCGTTCGGCGTCGTCGACGAGCCTCGACGCGCGGAGCGACCGGGAGTTGCTGGAACGGCTCGGGGAGCACGGCATACCGCGGGAGGAGAGCGACCTTCTCCTCGGCGCGCTGGCCGACCGGGCGGGCTGGCGCAGTCTGCGGGAAGCGGACTTCGTCTGTCGCGCGGTGCTGGACCAGCGGCTCTACCTCCGCCGCGGTCGCCCGGCCCCCGACGAGGAGCCCGACGAGCGGGACCCGCGATACAGGGCGGAGACCGCCGTCTGGCTGCTGCACTGGGCCGTGCTGCCGTACATGACGCACCGGGGCGTCGACGAGGACGTGGTCCGCCTGGTACGTCGCCTGTGCGAACGTCCCGGCCCGATGGAGCGGCACTTCCTGGACCGGCTCGTCCTGACCACCATGTACGGCGTGCCGAACCTGCCGAGCCGTGCCTGGTCGGAGATCGTCCACTGCCTGGCCAGGACCCCGCTCACGGACGGGACGCTCCCGCAAGCGCCTCCCCCCACGCGTTCCGGCACATCTCCCGAGCAGCTCCCCGAGGCACCCGCACCGGCCGGCGCCCGTCGACCGCCACCCGGTGAGGGCCACCGGGCGGCCCCGCCCGACGACAAATGGAAGTTCGGGTTCCTGTGCATGTGCTGCGTCGCAGCCGTCCTTCTCCTGCTCCTGATCGCCTGAGGGGGCGACCACGAACTCCCCTCAGGAGCAGGGGACATGAGAAGCCGACAGATGAACCGGCACGGGGCCGCGGCGGACAGCCGCTCCCGTGCACGGCGCGAGAGGAAACGCGCGTGACACCGACCCACGGCCCGCACGACGGGCCGCCGCCCGAGAACAGCCGGAGAGTCCGACAGCGGGTCTTCATCAGCCACGGCTCCGCGGAGGACGCCTTCAGCTGGCGGGTGTGCGCCGCCGTCCGGCGGGCGCTCGACGACGTGGGCTATGAGGTGTTCCTGGACCGCGACTCACTGGACCCGCAGACGGACTGGGACCTCCAGATCCGCGAGGCACTGGCCGCGTGTCACGCGGCGGTGTTCGTCATCTCCCGCCGTGCGCTGACCAGGGAATGGGTACGCAGGGAGGCGGAGCTACTGCGCCAACGGCAGGACATGGAACGGATCTTCCTGCTGGTCGTGCTGCTCGACGACGTACAGCCGAAGGAACTGGACGAGGCGGGCCTGCAGGTGCTGAACAGCAAACAGGCCCTGAAGTTCGCAGCGGATCCGGAGCCGGCCGGGATCGCCGAGGCGGTCGCGGAGGAGTTCGCGGCACTCCTGCCGCTGCCGGGCGAGGACGAACCGATGTACCTGTGGGCCGAGCGGGTCTCGGCGATGCTCAGGAAATCCGGCGACCCGGGTGTCCTTGAGGACGCCGCGAAGCTGCTCGGCCTGGAGGAGCGGGACGCGCGCCGGGCCCGCTGCTTCAACGGTTCGCGATTCCTCGCCAGAACCCTGCTGAGCGCGAGACTCGGCGACAACGTGCCCAGGGCCGTGTTCCACCTCAACGCGGCTCTCGGGGCCAACGGCCGTTCCCTGGCCAGGGAGATGGAACCGACCTGGGTGGACGAGGAGGCCGCGCGTGCCTTCATCCCGGACGAGAGGTCGGACCAGGGCCGGGTCATCCTGCTCAACGCCTCGTTCAAGCGGACCGCGGAACATCACATAGGGCGGGCGATGCGCCGGGACACCACCCAGTACGTCAAGGCAGACCTCGCCGTGCTCCGGCCGGACGAGGAGGCCGCCACGGAGTCGGTCGCGGACGAGCTGTGGGCCGTCCTGAGGAACAAGCTGGCGATCCCCGACCGGCCGGGCGCACGGCGCTGGCGGCCGCCGCGGTACGTGTACGTCGTCGTCCCCGTGGAGTCGCGCGCCCGTCGGCGCACGCTGGCGAACGCCGTGAGGCAGCTCAGGAAAGAGGCTCCCTGGCTCCACGTGGTCGTGCTGCTGGAGGACGGATCACCGGACGACGGCGGACCGACGCCCTGGGGGATCGAGGACGCCGTGGTGGTACGGCCCGCGCTGGACCCCGGGCAGGAGGAACAGGGGCACTTCCGGGTCCAGGAACTGTACGAGGCCGTCGAGAGCCCGTGCCGCGAACCCGAGCGCTGGAGGACGACATGAGGGTGAGCGAGGGCGACTACGACACCGTCCGGACATGGGGCAGCACGGACCGCGGGGACGGCACCCGCTACCTGATGCCCGACGCGGGCCGGCTCGCGGTGCAGGTGGCCCTCGCCACCGGGCGCCCGCTGCTGCTCAGGGGAAGCCCCGGCTGCGGCAAGTCCTCCCTCGCCGCGTACGTCGCCCACACACTCGACTGGCGTTACTACGAACATGTCGTCACCTACCGCACCCAGGCGACCGACCTGCTGTGGACCTTCGACACGGTCCGGCGGCTCGCGGACGCGCAGGCCCGCGACGGCGGCGGCAGGATCGACGACCACAAGTACGTGCGTCCCGGACCGCTGTGGTGGGCGTACGCGCGGGACTCCGCCCTGCGGCGCGGGCTGCCCGAGGGGAGGCTCGTCGAGGACACCGCGTGTCCCGAGCCGTCGGCCGAGTTGAACGCCGGGCGGAAGAAGGAGGGCGCCGTCGTCCTCATCGACGAGATCGACAAGGCCGACCCGGACGTACCCAACGGGCTGCTGGTGCCCCTGGGTTCGGCGGAGTTCACGGTGGCGGAGACCGGGGACGTCGTCCGCATGCGACGCCGCGCGACGCCGGGGCCGGCGGACCCCCGCCACCTGGTCGTGATCACGACCAACGACGAGCGGGAGCTGCCGCAGGCGTTCCTGCGGCGGTGCGTCGTCGCGTCGCTGCCGTCACCAGGCAAGGACCGGCTGGTCGCGATCGCGGTCGAGCATCTCAAGAACGGGCCGCCGGACGGCGACTGGGAGGGACTGGCCCTGGCCGTGGCGGAGGAGGTCGAGAACGCCCGGGACCAGGCACGCAAGGACGGTGTGCGCGCTCCGAGCACGGCCGAGTACCTGGACGCCCTGTACGCGTGTCTGTCCCTGGGCATCCGCAGCCCGGCCGACGACCGCTGGCACCGGCTGCGCGATCTGGTGCTGGTCAAGCACCAGCAACCGGAGGATGGTCTCTCGGGGTGACACACCAGGACGGCGGGGACAGCCCGGAGCGGTGGGGCGCGGACGGCGGCCGGAACGGGCACGGTGGGACAGAGGCCGCCGGGCACGTCCTGTCCGGCCGGGCGGACGTCTGGCTGGGGGATCTCGTCAGGGCCGTCGAGGAGATCGCGCCGCGCGACGACGAGGAGTTCTGGCGGGTCGCCCGGATGCTGGGACTGGGCCCCGGGGGACGGGGGCCGGCCCGCGCCGGGTCAGAAGCGGGGACACCGGGACGGACGGGACTCGGCCGGTGGCACCGCGCCGAGCGCCCTGGGACCGGCCCCGGGCCGACGACCACGCACGGGGTCGTTCTCGAACCCGGCGCCCTTGACGCGCCGGACGAGGGGCGGACGCGGGCTCCCGTACCGGTGCGGTGGTACGCGCCGGTGCCCGAGCCGGGGTCCGCGCCCCGGGCCGCGGACCCGCGCACACCGCCCCCCGGCCCGTGCGACGGGCGCGCTCGGGCGGCGGACGCGCGCCGCACCGTCGACGCCGACCGGGCGGCTGGAACGGACACCGGCGCGACGGGGACCACCGGCACCGCCGTCTCGCGCACCGACACCCCGCGCACCGACACCCCGCGCACCGACACCCCGCGCACCGACACCCCGCGCACCGACACCCCGCGCACCGACACCCCGGGCGCCGACACCGGTACCGCCGCCACCGACGGTGGCCGCGCGTCCCGCGCCCTGGACCCCGTGGAGCGCGCGCCCGCCTGGCCGCGGACCTGGGTCCGGGACGGGCTGCTCAGGCCCGACCGGAAGCTGATGGCCCAAAGTCCCCCGTACACCCCGCTGTTGGCCCGCAGTTCCGCGGCGGCGCTGCTCGAGGCCGCCCTGTCGGGCCGCGCGCCGGACGGGGACGTGGAGATCGAGCACGCGGTCGAACTCCTCGCGCGGGGACTGCCGTTGGCAGCCCTGCCGCGGCGCATGCGCCGGACGCTGCGGCACGGGGTGCAGATCCTCGTCGACCACGGCCCCGCCATGGAACTGTTCGCCCGCGACCAGGTCCAGCTGTGCGCACGGGTCGAGGCTCTCGTCGGCACCGACAAGACGGGGCTGCTGCACTTCGCCCACGCCCCGCTCCGGGGGGCCGGCCCCGGGCCGCTGTGGACCTGGGAGGCCTACCGCCCGCCGCCCCGGGACAGCGCGGTCCTGCTGCTGAGCGACTGCGGAGTCATCGGCCCGCCCGGCGACCAGGACCGGAGCACCCCGGCCGAATGGCGGCGGTTCGCCGAACTCGTGCGGGGCAACGGCGCCCGCCCGCTGGCGCTGCTGCCGGTGCCGGAGCAGCGGGTGCCCGAATGGCTGTCCGCGCTGATGCCGGTGCTGTGCTGGGACCGTGGCACCACCGTCGGCCGGGTGGCCGCCCGGGTGCACGCCTGGCGGGAAGGACGACGGCCGTACGGTGGTCCGCCCCTGGGCGACGGGAGCCACCCATGAGTACCGCGTCCGGTGCCGTGGGGGAGGGGCACCCGCTGCCACCCGGGCCGCCGCGCGACGCGGTCGACGTCGCCACACTGCTCAGCACCACGGTTCGCGTCGAGCCCGAGTTGTTGCGTGCGGTGCGGGTGGCGCTGTTGCCGCAGGCCGATGTCGGCGCGGAGTCCGATCTGTGGTTCAGCCGGTGGGTGGCGACCCGCAATCCGCGCGCCATGGTGCTCCTGCCCGACGTGCAGCGAGCGCTCAGGCCACGGCTGCCCGAGGTCCTCGGACGCTGTGCCTCGCCCCCGGGCCTCACCGCGGCGGAGCATCTCAGGGAGCTGATCACCAGCAGGCACGGTCATCTCTCCCCTCTCATGCGGCTGGAGGAGGAGGTCCAGTGGCTGGTCGCGTCGGGCGCGGGCGGCGGTGCGGGCGTGCGCGAGGCGGAGGCCGCGCTCGGCTCGGCACTGCGGGCCCTGGTCGAGCACGAGGGACGTGAGGCGATCGCCGACTGGATCGTGAGCGTGTGCCCACGCCTGCCCGAGCCGTTGCGGGACACGGTCACCGGCTGGCAGTTCCGTGCCATCACCCGCTTCCTGGAACCCGGGCTGAACCCGGACCGCGCCGCGCCCGCCGGGCTCACCTGTCCGGACGTCGGGCTGGTCCTCGACGCGGTGGCCGTCTCCGGGGAGGCGGAGGTCCCCGACACGCTGGTCGCGGTCCGCCTGGCCGGCGAGGTGCTGACGGTCGCCGACGCCTCGGCCGGCCGAGGCGCCGTCGACGGCGCCGAAGGGGACGGGACGGGCCCGGTGTTCATTTGGGTTCCGGCCACCGATCCGGTCGTCCTGGAACTGCTCCCCGGCGCGGACGGACGGGGCGGTCGGCCGATCCGGTTGCGCGCGGGTGAGTCGGTCACGGTCACCGGGTGTCCGCCCACGCCCCGGCTGGTGACCGCCGACCGCCGCGTCTACGCCCCGTCAGCTGCGGCCCGCGCAGGCGGTGGCGGGCGGCCTGCGTCCACGACACCGGGCCGGACCGTCGTCCTGGGCCCGCGGCCCGTCACCGACACCTTCTGCCAACAGGTGTACGACAGCGTGTGCGCACGGCTGCGACAGGCCGGACACGCCGTGTGGGATCTCGGAACGCTGTGGTCGTCCGTCGCCCGGCCCGGCCATGTGCCCTGGCCCGGGACGGTGGACGCGGTGGTCTTCCTGCTCGACCGCGAACTGATCGTCGAGCCCGCGGTGCGCGACCAGATCGAGACGCTGGTCTCGTGGTCGGCGGACACGGGGGCGCCCCGCCCCCTTCTCGTGCCGCTGCGGGGCGTGCGACGCGACGACCGGCAGGCCCGGGCACTGCCCGGTGGCGACGCCTGTCACTGGATGACGTACGTCAACGACCGCGTGTGGAGGAAGGACCGCCCCTGGAGTGCCGGGCACGCCCTCCACATCGCCGGGGCGGTGGCGAGTCAGGTCGGGGAGTCCATCACCGGCGCGGGACACACCCCGCCGGGCAGGCACACCTTCCCCACGCGCTTCCGGATCCTCGCCCGGATGGCCGACAGGCGGCTGAGCCGGTACGTCGCACACGGCGACCGCGATGCGCTCGACCGGGCGGTCGACCTCTTCCCCCCGGACCTGACGGTGTTCCCCGCCGACGACCCGGGAGCCGCGTCGGCGTTCCTCCGGCAGGCACGCGCCCGACGCCACCGGGCGCGGCTGACCGGCAGCGCCCGGGACGCCGAACGCGCGGTGGACCTCCTGCGCCAGGTACTGGACGGTACCTCCGGGGAGTCCGGTCCGCGGGCGCGGGTACACGCGACCGCCCTGAGGGAGCTGCTCCTGGCCCTGCGGGTACGCACCGAGATCGCCGGCGCCGCCCCGCTCCCGGACGGTGTCGTCGCCGCTCTCGACGAGGCGGTGGCGCTGGCCCGTGCGGCACATCACGAGGACCGGTCGGCCGACGACCGGGCCGCCCTGGCGGTCTGTCTGGCCCCCGCCATGGCGAGCGACGCGTGGCTGCGCCGCCATCCCCGGGAGACCGAGACCGCGGCGCGGCTCAATCTCGAAGCCGCGGGCGTGGTGGTCTCCGGCTCGTCGACGGAGCCGGTGATCGCGGCCCGGACGGCGGCCCGGCTCGCGCTGGACGCGGGAGCCGTGTCTCTGGCGGTACGGGCCTTCGCCCGGTGGTTCACGCTGCTGGAGGGCACCGAATGGACACGGCTGGACGGGGCCCGGTTCGCCGCCCTGACGGAGGGGTTCACCGGCGCCCCGGAGAACGCCGCCGCCTGCGCGGTCGCGGCGGACGAGCCGCCGACGACGGTGCTGCGGCTGCTGGAACGCGGCCTCGCCGTGCACCGGGTCGTCCTGGCGGGTCGCTCCGTACTGAACGACGAAGGCGGGCGTTCCTGCCGGTCGCGCGAGGAACGACTGGACCGGCTGGGCGGGGAGGCGGCCCGGCTCACCGCCCGCTGGACGCCGGACGAGCGGCGGGCGGTGACCGCGCGGGCCACCGTGGTCGTGCTGGTCGCGGCGGACGCGGGGGGCGGCGCGCTGATCCTCGACGGCGACACGGCCACCGCCGTACCGCTGCCCGGCCTCACCTCCGCCGCCGTCGCGGGCCGGGCACCGGAGGATCCGGCTGTCCGCGAGGCGCTGGGCCCCGCGCTGCGGGAGCTGGAACGCGGCCCGTCGGCCGGGGACTCCACGGTGCCGCGCCGCGTGTACTGGTGTCCCACCGGTCCGCTGGCCCGGCTCCCCGTCCACGAGGCGTGGTCCGGCGAGCCCGGCACGCCGGCCCCGGTGTCCTCGTACGCCACGTCCGTGTCGGACCTGTTCATGCCCCGCCACGACGTCTCCGCGGGCGGCCCGTACCGGCCGGCTCCGTCACGGGTCCTGCTCGTCGTCTCCCCGACGCAGGGCGACGACCGGTGGGCGGAGCGGGCCGAAGCGGAGGTACGGACCGTCAGGGACACCGGCATCGAGGTCGACCTGCTCGTCGGCGCCCAGGCGACACGGCGGGCGGTGCTGGAGGCCGCCGCCGACGTGGAGTTCGTCCATCTCGTCTGCCGCCCGACGGCGGCGCCCGGACGCGGCGGGGGCTGGGCGATCGTCCTCGCGGACGGACCGCTCACCGCCGCCGACATCGCCGCGACCGACCTGTCCGCCACCCGACTCGTCCTGCTCTCCGGATACGGCGAAGCCGTCGGCGCCGGTACCGACCCGGACCGGGACACGCTCGCCGGCAGCCTGCACCGGGCGGGGTGCCGTCATGTCGTCGCCTCGCTGTCCGCCCCCGGGACCGGGGCGGCCGTGCACGACCTCGACGCACCCGTGGCCCGCTTCTACGACGCGCTCCTCGACGGCGACGGACGCCCGTGGACCGACCGGGTGGCGCTCGCCCTGCACGAGGCGACGGCACCGGTCCACGGGACGGAGCGGCGACGGAATCCGTACCCGTCCTTCGTGCACATCGGCTCGTGAACAAGAAGTGCGCGCACAGCGGCTCGTGAACAAGAAGACCGAGGGAGGGTGTCGTGACCACCACCGACGTGGGTTCGTACACGACCGACGAGATCAAGCACCTTGAATTCATCCAGGCGGTGGTGACCAGACTGGGAAACGGCTCCTTCCTCATCAAGGGGTGGACCATGACGGTCAGCGGAGTGTTCTTCGGCGTCCTGGTCAATCACCTGAGCTGGAGGTTCGCGGCGACCGGGATGATTCCCCTCGTGGGATTCTGGCTGCTCGACTCCTATTACCTCAGGCAGGAACGGATGTTCCGCAAGCTCTACGACGATGTCAGGGGGCGGGCGGCCGGAGTTCCGCCCTTCTCCATGAACGTCCAGCCTTACCTGGCCCGCGTTCCGTGGAGCGATGTGGTCGTCTCGCGGACGATGGTCAACTTCTACGGCGTCATCGCGGTCGTCGACGCCGCCTTCATCGTGGGCGCGGTCATCCAGGTGACCTGACAGCGGCGGATCTTCCACCTCGCGAGGGGCGTGCTGTACGGTCGCGCAATGACGTCGGCAGTCGAACGCGAGGCCGCAAGCTGCCCCTTCTGCGAGATCGTCGCGGGCCGCTCTCCGGCGAGGATCGTCCACGAATCCGCGTCCACACTGGCATTCCTGCCCCTGAATCCGGCCGCGCGCGGACACACACTCGTGGTGCCCAAGGAACACATCGCCGACCTCTGGGAGTTGGACCCCGCGGCGGCCCGTCCGTTGATGGATTCCGTGCTGCTCGTCGCTCAGGGCATCAGGAGCGCGCTGTCACCCGAGGGGCTGAACCTGATCAACTCGGCGGGCGCGGCGGCCTCGCAGACCGTCTTCCACCTGCACATGCATCTGGTCCCGCGCTGGCCGGACGACAGAATGGGAAAACTCTGGCCGCCGAGCGAGGAGGCGGAACCCGAACAGCTCGACGCGTTCGCGGAATCACTCAGGTCGGAGCTCGCGAGCAGGACCATGATCCCCGCTTCCGCGTCACCTAGCGCTTCAACGCCCGATAGCGCTTCATCAGGGCGGTGATGCGCGCACCGTCCGCCTGGCCGTTCAGTTCGGCGACGAGATCGTCAGGGCACAGCTCGTACAGGTCGCCCCACCACCGACGCCCACGGTTGTCCCAGATCCGGTAACCCCCCGGCACACCCCTGGCCACGAAACGCCTCCTGCTCACGTTCCCTCCTCCCACGAACCTCCACACCGGGCCACCGGACCACCGGGTCACCTGGCCCATCGTTCCCTCCGTCGGGCCGCCCCCGCTCCGGCTTTTCGCCATTCGGCCGACAGGCCCTCCGTCAAGGCGACTTGTCGATGTGCTCGCCCTCACCGCGGCCCGCCCCGCCCGCTCCCCATCTTGACGAGTACACGCCCGCCGCGAAGAATGAGCCCGCTCCACTTTGACAACGTTGTCCAAGCTTCGGGGAGGCGCTGACGCCCATGAAATGGATCCAGCGAGTACACCGCGCGGGGACGGTGATCACGGCGGTCGCGCTGCTCGGTGCCGCCCTCGCCGCGCCGACGGCCCAGGCGGCCGGAGCCGGGAGCGAGCGACTCACCGACCTGGTCAACCCGTTCATCGGGAGCGAGAACGACGGCAACACCTACCCCGGCGCGGCCGTGCCCTTCGGGATGGTGCAGTTCTCGCCGGACACGGGGCACAACACCGGTTACGACTACTCCCAGAACCACATCCGGGGCTTCTCCCTCGTCCACCTCTCCGGCGTCGGCTGCGGCCTGGGCGGCGACCTGCCCGTGCTGCCGACCACCGGCGACGTCACCGAGACGGACTACGCCAGGTACGCGGCCGAGTTCAGCCATGACACGGAGCAGGCGAGCCCCGGCTACTACAAGGTCGGACTGAAGACCGGCATCGACGCCGAGCTGACCGCGACCGCTCGCACCGGGGTGCAGCGCTACACCTTCCCCGCCACCGACAAGGCCAACGTCCTGCTCGACGCCGGCCAGTCACTGCACCGGACGGTCTCCACCAAGGTCGAGATCCTCGACAACCGGACCGTCCGCACGGCGATCACCGGCAGTGGTTTCTGCCAGGACACCAAGCCGTACACCGTCTACACGATCACCCGCTTCGACCGCCCGTTCACCGCCCACGGGACCTGGGACGGCTCCACGGTCACCGACGGTTCGAGCGCCGGACGCGACGGCGCCTACGTCCGCTTCGACACGACCGAGGACCGGACCGTCGAGGCGACGACCGCCCTTTCCTACGTCGACGCCCACGGCGCGGCCGTCAACCTCCGTACCGAGGGCGGCCGTTCCTTCCGGCAGGTCCGTGACGCCGCACAACGGGCCTGGGAGGACCGGCTCGACGACGTACGCGCGAAGGGCGGCGGCGACACGCTGCGCCGCACCTTCTACTCGTCCCTGTACCGGTCCTTCCTCGCGCCGAACATCGGCAGTGACGCCGACGGCCGTTACACCGGCTGGGACCAGAAGATCCACCGCGCTCGCGGCTTCACGTACTACCAGAACTGGTCGTTGTGGGACACCTACCGCACCCAGTCCCAGTTGCTCGCCCTGCTCGCGCCGCGCGAGGCCCGCGACATGGCGATCTCCGTCATCAGGATCGACGCGGAGAGCGGCTGGCTGCCCAAGTGGGGTTACGGCACGGTCGAGACGAACATCATGACCGGTGACCCGGTCACCCCGTTCCTCACCAACGCCTACCAGCAGGGCCTGCTCAAGGGCTACGAGGAACAGGCCTACCAGGCCCTGAAGAAGAACGCGGACGCGGTGCCGCCCGCGAACTCGCCGGCCGTGGGCCGCGAGGCCAACAGGGAGTACATCGCCGACGGCTTCGCGCCTTACATCAAGGGCCGCCCGCATGTGAAGCCCGGTGACTCGGACTACGACCACGGCGCGTCCGCGACGCTGGAGTACGCCCTGTCGGACGCCATGCTCGGTGAGATGGCCCGCGATCTCGGCCACCACGCCGACGCGGCACGCTACGCCGCGCGCGCCCAGAACTACCGCACCGTCTTCGACGCCTCGACCGGCTTCTTCCGCGCCCGTGACGCCTCCGGTGCCTTCACCGGTCCCGAGGACCCCGCCCAGAGCGAGGGATTCCACGAGGGCACGTCCTGGCAGTACCAGTGGCTCGTGCCGCAGGATCTGCCCGGCATGGTCGGCCTGATCGGCGGCAAGCAGGCCGCCAACGACCGGCTGGACTCCTTCTTCGCCTACGACCAGCTCGTTCGGGACCCGGCGAAGACCGCGCGTGAGGTCTGGGTGAACGGCCCGTACGACTACTACAACGCGGACAAGTACAACCCGCAGAACGAGCCCGACCTCATCGCCCCGTACACCTACCTCTCCACCGGCCAGCCGTGGAAGACCACCGACGTGGTGCACGCGGCCCTGACCCTGTTCACGGACGCCCCGACCGGGATGACCGGCAACGACGACCTCGGCACCATGTCGGCCTGGATGGTGCTGTCGTCGATCGGCATCTTCCCGGTGCAGCCCGGCTACGACACCTGGGGCCTGTCCACTCCCGTCTTCGAACGCGTCGACCTCAGCCTCGACCGGCGCTACTACCCGCGGGGCGCGCTCACCGTGACGGCCCCCGGCACCTCGGACGGCAGCCACTACATCCAGTCGGCCCGCGTCGACGGAACCCCGTACGCCCGCACCTATCTGACCACGGACGCCCTGCGTGACCTGCGCTCCCTCGCGTTCACCGTCGGCGCCGAGCCGTCGGACTGGGGAACGGCGGCCACGGCCGGACCGCCCGCGCTGAACTGATCCACCCGGAGCCCGCCCGGTCCGGTCCGAGTCCTGTCCCTCGTCCTGCCGAGGGACGGGACTCGTCGGCTCCGGCTCCCTCCGGCGGCAACACGTCCGCCGCGCGCGGGACATCGCCGTACGGAGCCGGTTCCGCCGTGTCAGGGGGCCGCGTTGAGCAGATCCACGGCGCTCTGCTGGCGAGCCGCGTCCACCGTGTCGAGCGGCCCGTACCAGCGCAGTCCGTACTGGTCGAGGGCGTTGCGGTCGCTGCCGGCGGCGCGGTCCGCCTGGCGTCGCAGATAGCCGGTGTACGGGTGGTCGGCGAGCGCCGCGTCGAGCTTGCCCAGACCACGCACGTGCGCGCCCTTGAACGACGGCCCGTCGCCGCCGCAGTCGCCGCTCTCGCACGGATCGCGCAGGATCCCGTCCGCGGTGTTGAGCGAGGACGAGGTGGTGGCGGCGTCCGCGATCCGCCGTCCGGCCGTCAGCAGCCCGCCGTCACCCGTCGCCCGGTACAACTCGGTCAGGGCGCCGAGGAGCACTCCTTGGTTGTACGACCACACCGTGCCGCCGTTGTCGCGGCAGGTACCGAGATCGATGCCGTCGTCGACCAGCTGCGAGCCGTTGACCATGCCGGTGCCCTGGAACCAGGACCATCCCGCGCGCGCCCGGCCCAGGTACGTCGAGTCGCCGGCGAGGCGGTTGTGCAGCGCCGCGTTGAGCTGGATGTACAGGGAGTTGGCGATGGCGTTCTTGTACGTTCTCGCGGTGCTCCACCACACTCCGCCGCCGCAGGTGCCGTCCCAGTAGGAGGCCATGTGGTCGGCGTCCGCGCGGGCGGTGGCCAGGTAGCGGCTCTCGCCGGTGAGGTCGTAGGCGGCCACCCAGGCCAGGCCCCACCAGCCGGTGTCGTCGATGTACTCGTTGCGGAACTGCCCGCCCCGCGCGTTCACGTTCAGGTCGTACGTCCGGGCGATCGCGTACGTGTAACTGCCCATGCCCGTCACGCGGATGTTGTCGATGACGGCCGTGAGCGCGTTCGCCGAGTTCCACCAGCCGGTCGTGTCGAACAGGCCGGTCCCGTAGGCGTAGAGGGACATCAACCCGGTGACCGCGGCGGTACGGCGGTTGCCCGCGTTCCAGGTGGTACGGGCCCACGCGGTGCAGGCGATCTCGGCGCGGTCCCCCGCCTTGCCGCAGGCGCGCAGGGCGCCGACGCCGTGTCCCGCCCAGTCGTCGACGTTGTACATGAGGGTGCGCCGGCCGCGCTGTCCGGCGGGGACCGTGGTGTCACCGAGTCTGCTGCCCGCGCTCCAGGTGCGGCCACCGTCGTACGAGCGGTCGAGCCAGACCTCGTCGCCGGGGTTGCCGTTGTCGAGGGACGCCCAGCCCATCGCGTCGGTGTCGTCGAAGTGCAGGGCGATCGAACGCGCGTGGACGGTCGCCGTCACCGGGGTGCGGTCGCCGGGGGAGAGGGCCGGGTCGCGGGCGTCGCAGTACCTGTTGCAGACGGTGGCCGCGACGGCCGTGTCGGCGGCGGACGCGGCCGGTGGCAGCTGGAGCAGGGCGCACAGGGTGAGGACGGACACCGCGGCCGTCCGCCATCGCCGGGACCTCGGTACGGGATGCATCCGGAGCCTCCCCGTGTAGGCCGACTCCGGCCTGGAGGAGGCCTGGAGTGAGAGCGCTCTCAGACGGTAGTGGTGAGCACGGGGAGCGTCAACGGGACACGCATGGGCGCGCGTTGAACGTGGCCGTCCGGCACCGGCCGGGGCGCCCGGGTGGACGCCTGCCTCGGTGGGGGAGCGCCGCTGGTTCAGAGCCGGCTGTACTTCTCGATGTCTTCGGTGAACTCGTCGATCGCCTGGCCCGTGAGCGTCGGCCGGGTGTCCGCGATGGCGGTCATGTAGTCCCCGGTGGTGACCGGTTGGCCCTGGCGATGCGTGACCTCGCGCTCGAACGCGGCCTGTGCGCCCTTGCGGGCGGCGAATTCGATGTCCGCGGGAGTGAACAGCTCGCTGGCCTTGACCAGTTGACCGATGTCCACGGAGCCGGAGGCGGATCCGAGATAGCGGGACCAGATGGCCGCGCGGGCGGTCGGGTCCGGGGGGCCGATGGGGATGACGTAGTCGAACCGGCCCGGTCGCAGGAAGGCCGCGTCGAGGGAGCGTACCGAGTTGGTGGCACAGGCCAGCAGTCGTGAGTCGTGCTCGCGGAACACGGGGATGAGTTTGAGCAACTCGTTGGTCACTCCGTGCCCGGGATCGACCGCCTTGCCGGACCGCGCGCCGGCTATCTCCTCGACCTCGTCGATGAAGAGCAGCACCGAGTCGAGTTCCGCCAGGTCCGCGAAGGCCTCACGCAGTGCCGCCGCCAGTCCCTCGCTCGTGTCGGCCGCGAGCCGGGAGGGGAAGAGCTCCACGAACGGCCAGCCGAGCCGTGAGGCGACCGCCTTGGCGAAGCTGGTCTTGCCGGTGCCGGGCGGCCCGAACAGGATGATCGCCTTGGGCGGGACGACGCCGTAGCGGTCGGCCAGCGCCGGTTCGGCCAGCGGGAGCACCACACGCCGTTCGACGACCTGCTTCTCCCGCTCCATGCCGGCCATGGCGTCCCACAGCCCCCCGGGCAGCGTGCGGCCGCCCAGTGACGCGAGGACGTCGGCGTTCACGGTTCCGGGAGGTTCGAGCTTCTCGTAGTAGGTGAGGTCCTCGCGCAACCGGTAGCCGGAGTTCTCCAATGCCTTCGCGCCCGCGGCGTGGGCGGGCAGCAGTGCGCTGATGTGGCGTACGCCCATGGCCCGCAGTCGCCGTTCGAGCTCGGTGAGAAGGGCGCTGCCGATCCCGCGCTCGCGCCAGCGGGAGGCGAGCGCCACGAGGAGGATCCATCCCCGCTTCTCGTAGGCCTGCGCGACCGCCATGCCCACCAACTCGTCGCCGACCACCGCGACGACCGCCGTCTGACCGGCCTTGGCCGCGGCCATCACCTCGGAGACCGGAAACACCCGTTCCTCGTCGGCCCGGCGGCTCTGGTCCCAGATCTGGATGGCCTGGTCAAGATCATCATCATGATAGTCGCGCAAATGCCATACGGGCATCGTCACCACCTCACAAGGCCCGGGACTCTCATTGTCCCCTCGTCCCCGCGGACGCGCCGGGTGACGAACCAGGCGGACCGCAGAACAGCCCCGGAGCTCGAATGGCCATTTCTGACGCCCGCGACCGGCGAATCCCACCCGTACCGCTCCTATAACATGATCGCCCTCATTACCTTTTCTTCACCGGTAGGCAATGCTCCGTAGCACGAAGAGTGACTTATTTAGTTAATACGTAACGAATCGGTCAAACAATTGATATCTATATCGTCGCGGACTTTCTCGCGAATAAAGTACAGAACCGCGCTCCTGCGGCACCGGCCGCAGGTGATGCTGTGGGTCGCGGTGAGCGTGGTGGCCCTCGGGTTCCTCGTCGCGCTGGAGATCGCCGCGCGCCGCTACGACGTGCCGGGGCCGATCACCAATCAGGCGCGCGAGGTGATATTCGCACCCAAATCGGGGCCACTGCTGTACGCCAGCATGGCGTTGATGATGGTGGTGCTCCCGTGGCGGCAACGATTCATCGCGGCCGGTGTCGCGGTCGGTATCGACGTCGCCTTCTTCCTGGCGCGGTGGGCGGTCGGCGCCAAGATGATGTTCGGCAACGGCGCGTTGTGGGTGATTCTGGGCTACGCGGTCATCGCGGTCACGCGTCGCGCCGGACGGGAGCGTGTCCTGCTGCTGAAGGGCGTCGGACTGGCTCTGCTGCTGGTGACCGGCCGCAAGACCGGCGACGCCTGGCTGCTCATCACGTCGAAGACCCGCCCGACGGTGCTCGACCCGTACATGGCGAACGCCGATCACGCGCTGGGCAACCCGTCGTGGCTGGCGGGCCGGGTCGTCCAGGCCACCGGTTCGATCGGTGCCCATGTCCTTGACTGGGTCTACATCCAGCTCGCGGTCGCCGCGGTGATCGTCGCGCTGTACGAACTGCGCAACGTGGCGGTCGAGCGCCGCTTCCCCGGACACCATCTGGTGCGCACCTTTCTGGTGATCGGCCTCCTGGGGCCGGCCATCTACATGATCTTCCCGGTGGTCGGTCCGGTCTTCGCCTACGGCGCCGACGGCGGACGGTGGGCGGTGGCCGACCTGTGGCCGAACACGCTGCCGACGGGTGCCCCGCACTCGATCCCGTTCGACGAGATCACCCCGCGCAACTGCATGCCCAGCCTGCACACGGCCTGGGCCACCACGATCTTCATCCATTCCCGCAGGGGTCCGCGGATCCTGCGGTTCGCCGGCACGTTCTGGCTGGTCGCCACACTCTCCGCGACGCTGGGCTTCGGCTACCACTACGGCGCGGATCTCGTGGCCGGCGTGGTGTTCGCCTTCACGATCGAGGCGGCGATGCGCTCGTTCGAACGCGGCTGGGACCGGTCGGGAGCCCAGTTGGTCGCGTACGGCACGACGGTCTTCGCCGCGCTCCTGCTGTCGTATCGCTATCTGTCGGTCGAGATGGCGGCGCACCCCTGGGTGTTCGGACCCCTGCTCCTGCTGGCGATGGCTTCGGTGATCCACCGTTACGCACGGACCACCAGGCTGTGGGTACCGGAGACGGCGCCGGTGCTGAAGCCCGATCTGCAACCCGAACTCGTCTGAGACCTGTCGCGTCGGTGAAGAGGACGCTCGCGGCCCCGGCCCCTGTCGAACGTGCTGGACCACGTGCGCCGGTCGGGGCCGGCAGTCGCCGTGCCCTTCAACGACGTTGGGCGGCTAGGCCTGACGATCGGCGATCGGCGATCGGCGATCCGCGGTCAGTAGTCCTTGGTTCGTAGTCCCGGGCCCGTGAACGGCCGTCTGTGAATGGCCGCCTGCGGTCGGCCGTCCGCGGTCACCGTCTCCTGCGTGCGGGGGCGTGCGCCCGACGTTCAGTGGGAATCCGGGTAACGCGCGCGGCCGTTGGGCAGTTCGCCTGAGGTGGAGTCCTCGAGCAGCGCGGTGTACTTCCGCGAGAGCTCGTCGTAGCGCTCATCGGCGACCTCGGGCCGGCGCTTGCGCCGGGTCATGAGGTACAGAGCGACAGGCCCGGTGATCATCGAGACGACCGGGATCAGCGCCCACCACGGCATGGATCCTCCCCTGAGTGCGGCGTACGGGGACCCCGCGACACTTCTCCCGGAGCGTATGCCCTGGCGGGCCGCCCGCCAAAACCACATCCCGGCACATGGGCATCAAGATCTTCGGCAGCCACACACATCACCAGTTGTTTCATGCCAACCACTGGACGTGGTGTCCTGATCGAATCTAAGTTCCCCACTCGGTAGCGCACTTGTACCCGCCACACATCCCTGGCGTGGACAAGTGCGTTGTCCTGCTAGGCCTTTGGTGGAACACCCCACCCACCGTGCGATGCGAAAGGCTGTGGTGAAGACCGGTGCCCCCGCGCCCGACGGCGCGCTCCCCGAACGGACGGCCGCCGCGGCGGCCGTCACCGGCCGCCCCCGGTTCCTGGTGCTGGGACTGCTGGCCATCACCGACGGCCACGAGACGGTCGTGTTACAGCCGTCCAAACCGAGTTCACTGCTCGCCGCGCTGCTCCTGCATCCCGGCGCCGTCGTCTCCGCCGATCTGCTCCAGCGCGTGGTCTGGGGAGGTCGGCCCCCCGCCGGTGGACGGTCGGCGTTGCACACCTGCGTGCTGCGACTGCGCAGGCTCTTCGCGAAATACGGCGTCGCGGGCCACGCCATCGAGGCCGTGCCCGGCGGCTACCGGCTCCACGCCGACGCCGACACCCTGGACCTGCTGCGGTTCCGCGAGTTGCTGGCCCGGGCCGGCGCCAGCGACGATCCCGAGTCCGCGCTGCACCTCGCACGGACCGCGCTGCGCCTGTGGAAGGGCCCCCTCCTCGGCAACGTCCACTCCGACGAGCTCCACCGCGACCATGTGCCCCGCCTGTCCGAGGAGCGGCTCCTCGCCGTCGAGCGCGTCTTCGACGGCGAACTGCGCCTGGGACGGCACCGGGAGATGACCGCCGAGGCCCGCGAGGCGGTCCGCGCCGACCCCGGGCACGAGGGGCTGTCCGCCCTGCTCATCGAGGCGCTGTACCGCTCCGGGCGACGTGCCGAGGCACTCGCCGAGTACCGCAGGATCCACGCCTACCTCACCTCGGAGCTGGGCGTGGAGCCCGGTCCGGCGCTGCGCGAGCTGCACGGCGCCGTCCTGCGCGGCGAACCGACCGACGGGCGCGCGGTGTCGCCCGCGACGGGCGTACCGCCGCCTGCCGCCGCCGACGTACCGACCGGTCTCGGACGGGCCTCACCGCCGGCCCCGGGCACCCTGGTCCTGCGCGCGCTCGTCAACGCCGGGCTGCTGGAGGAGGACCCGTCCGGCCGTTTCCGCGTCCACGATCTGCTCCGGCTCTTCGTCCAGGCCGCCGGCGCCAGCCTGCCGGCCGCCGTCCCACCCGACCCGACGGACCTCCCCCCGTCGACCGCCGGCTGACCGTCCCCCGCACTTCGGAGGTTTTCGCACCCCATGGCTCACGCTCCCGCGTCCTACGAAGACATCGCTCGGTCGAGACCCCGCATCCGCAGGGACGTCCTGTTCACCCGGACGCCGTCCGGGGTGCTCTTCCACAACGCCCACGGCGGGTTCAACGTCGTCACCCAGTCCGCCTACCGCTTCGCCACACTGCTCGTGCCCCACCTCGACGGCGAGCGCCGGGTCGAGGAGCTGTGCGCCGGCCTGGGGGACAAGCAGCGCGACATGGTGATCCAACTCGTGCGCGCGCTCTACGCGCGTGGTTTCGTCCGGGACGCCGGGCTCACGCCGCCGTCGGACACCGTGTCACCGCAGGTAGCGAAACGATTCGCCCATCAGCTCGACTACCTCGACCACTACGCCGACGACGCGCCCGGCCGCTTCCAGCGCTTCCGCTCCGGCCCGGTCGCCGTCCTGGGCGACGACGCCCTGGCGCGCTGGGCGGCGCTCGGTCTGCTCCGCAACGGCTGTGCCTCCGTCGCCGTCACCGGACCGGAGGCGCCGTACGAGGTGCTCTCCCACGAACTCCACGGCGTCGAGGGCACGGCAGACCTCGACGCGGAGGCGGCCGCCCTCGCCGAAGCCGGCTGCGCCCCCCGGCTGGTCCGCCTGCCCGCGCCCGCCGCGAGAACCTTCTCCGCCTCGTCGGCCTCCGCGCTCGAAGTCCCGTACGAGGGAGCCCCGTCGGCTGACGGGACGTACGGCTGGCGGGACCTCGACGGCTGGGACACCGTCCTGGTCACCGGTGCGGCCGGGCGCCGTCAGCTGCTGCGGCTGCTCGCCGAGGGCGTGCCCGCGGGACGCCGCCTGCTCGGGGCGTGGACGTTCGGCAACCGTGCCGTCGTCGGCCCGGTGATGACCGCCGGTACCCCCGGCTGCTGGTGCTGCGCCGCCCTGCGGCTCGGCGCGGGCGCCGACGCCGCGGACAGCGCGGAACTGTGGGCCTCCGTCGGCCCCGCCGCCCCGCTCGGCGCCCCCTCGCCCGACCTCGTGGGCCCGCTCGCGGGCATGCTCGGCAACCTCCTCGCCTTCGAGGTCTTCCGCCTCGCCACCGAGGCGCTGCCCGCCGAGACCCGCAACCAGATCGTGGTCCAGGACCTCGACACCCTCGACGTACTGACCGAACCACTGCTGCCACACCCGCGCTGCCCGTACTGCGCGAGCGAGGACGCCGACGACGCCGACGACACCGGCGTGGTCGGGCACACGGGCGCGGCCGAGCACATGGCCGCGGCCGCGGACACCGGCGCGGGCGATGTCACCGGCACGGCCGAGGACACCGCCGCCGTGGAGGTCACCGCCGTGGTCGCGAGCACCGGCGCGGCCGAAGGCCTCGCCGCGGGCGAGGAGACCCACGTCGGCGGACCCGTCGCTCTCACCGGTGCCGTGCTGCGCGCGCCGCACGCCGACGACGAGCCCGCCGGGCTGCCCGCCGACGGAGCCGCCGACGAGGACGCGGCCCGGACCCTGCTCGCGGCACTGGAGGAGCGCGCCGTCCTCGTCCACGAGCGGGCCGGCGTCTTCACCGCGTTCGCCGACGACGACTGGGAGCAGACCCCGCTCAAGGTGAGCACCGTCCGTCTGGGCATCGCGCCCGGCCGGCCGCGCCGGATCTCCGCCGCCGACATCCACACCGTGGCCGGTGCCCGCCTCACCGCGCTGTTCCGTGCCGCGGAGGTCTACGCCGAACACGTCGTCCCGCCCCGGGTGCTCGACGCTCCCGCCCTCGCCGCCGCGGCCGGCAAGTGGACGCGCGTCGCACCCGCCGAACTCGCCGTCTCCACCGGTCTCGACGTCCCGGCGGACCGGGTCGCCCACTGGAGCGAGGCCGTCTCCCTGACCGACGGACGGACCGTGCTGGTGCCGACCGCGGCCGTCCGCACCCTGGGCGGCTGGAACGACCTGGGCCTGTTCGAGCGGAGCTCGGCCGGTACCGGCGCCGCCGGTAGCCCGCGGGCCGCGCTCGCCCGGGCCCTGGCGACCGCGCTCGCCCTCGATGCGCTGCGCGGCGCCGTCCGCCGCACCGCCCCGGTGCCCGCCGTGGACCGGTCCTCCCTCACGGCCGACCCCGAGACGCTCTTCCTGCTGCGCTCGGCGGACAACCTCGGCGTCGGCGTCGGCGTCGACGTCCTCGACCTCACCGCCACCGGCGGTGGTCTGCTGCCGGTCGCCCTGGCCCGCCTCACCGATCCGGAGACCGGGGCGGTGCGCTGGGCGACCGGCAGCGGCCTGCGGCACCGCGACGCCGTACGGGACGCCCTGCGCGACCTGCTCGGCGCCGAGCAACTGCGCCGTGCCGCGGACGACCCCGACCTCGGCGACCCGGTGTGGGCCGACCTGGACGCCACCACCCTCGTCGCCGAGGGTGTCGTACCACTGCCGGAGACCGGCACCACCTGGGCCGCCGTACTCGACGGCCTCGCCGCCGCCGGCCGGGACGCCCTCGCGGTGCCGCTGCCCGCCCCCGACCTCGCGGCCGGCCACCTCCACGCGGCGCGCGTCCTGCTGACCCGCGGAGCGCACCGTGCCGACTGACACCGTGGCAGCGCCACGCGACCGGGCCGCGCCACCGCGACTGGTGCCCGCCGGGCCGTGGGACGAGGTCTGCGCCGTCCTGACCGACGCCCTCGCCGAGCGGGCGACGCGCCATCCCGGCACGCCCCCGGCGGTGGTGGTCCCGCTCGGCGGCCGCGACGAACTGGGCGACGGGACGCCTGAGTTCGCCCCCGGCGCCGTACCGATCGGGCTGTACGGGCACCATGCCGTGATCGGCCCGTCGGCCGTGGACGGCGGGCCGGGCTGCGCGGGGTGTCTGGCCCGCCGCTGGCAGTCGGTACGGGCGGGGTACCTCCGGGACGCCATCGAGCGTGGCGGGGAGATCCGGGCCACCGGCGCCCCGCCGTGGCGGGCCGACTTCGTGGCGGACGCCCTGTCCGCCCTCGTCGCGGCGACGGCCCGGCGGCCGCGCGCCGCCCGCCATCCGTGGGTCTGGCTGCTGGACCTGGAGACGCTGCGCGTCGCCCGGTTCCCGTTGGTGCCGGACGGCGAGTGCCCGTCCTGCGGGGCGCACCCCGACGACACGGCGGAGGGCGCCCGGATCACCCTGGAGTCCAGCCCCAAGCACGCGCCGGACGGTTTCCGGCTGCGCCCGCTGGACGCCTACGACCTGGTGCCGGAGGCGTTCGCCAACCCGGTCACCGGGATGCTCGGCCCGTCCGTCGTACCCGATCTGACGTCCGCCTCGACCTCCTCCACGGTCGGCGCGTTCACCACGCGCTCGGGCGATTACCTGCGGGAGTGCTACTGGGGCGGTCACACCGGGACGTACGGCGCGAGCGTGCGCGTGGGCCTGCTGGAGGGCCTGGAGCGGTACGCCGGAATGCGGGCCCGCGCCAAGCGGACCGTGGTCACCGCCGCGTTCGACGACCTCGGTGACACGGCGGTCGACCCGCGCGTCACCGGTCTTTACTCCGACGCCTTCCACGCCGCCGAACCGGACGCGCCCCGCTTCGCCCCGGACCGCCCGGTGCGGTGGGTGTGGGGCTGGTCGCTGCGCGAGGAACGGCCGGTTCTCGTACCGGAGATCGTCGCGTACTTCCACGCGCCGGGCGGCGTGCGGCGGCGCTTCGTCCAGGAGAGCTCCAACGGCTGTGCCTCCGGCGGCAGTCTCGCCGAGGCCGTCTACCACGGGCTGATGGAGACCGTCGAACGCGACGCGTTCCTGCTCGCCTGGTTCGGCCGGGCCCGGCTGCCCGAGATCGACCCGTCGAGCAGCACCCGGCCGGCCACCCGTGCCATGGTCGACCGGCTGGCGATGTACGGCTATCGGGCACGGTTCTTCGACACCCGCGTCTCCTTCCCGGTGCCGGTGGTGACCGCGGTCGCCGAACGCGTCGACGGCGGACCCGGACTGCTCTGCTTCGGCGCCGGTGCCTCCCTCGATCCGGAGGACGCGCTCGCCGGCGGCCTCTGCGAGATCGCCACCGACTCCGTCAACCTCCGCCGCCGCACCGCCCGCGAGGAGCGCCGGCTGCGCCGCATGGCGGACGACTTCGACGAGGTGCGCGTGCTCCACGACCACCCCCTCCTGTACGGGCTGCCCGAGATGGGCCCGTACACCGACTTCCTGCTGCGCGGCCGGGACGGGACGGACCGGGTGCCGCTGTCCTCGCTCGCCTCCGGGCCCGAAGCCCTGGTTCCCTCGGCCGATCTGCGGGAGGACGTGCGGGCCTGCGTCGGTGCCGTCACGGCGCGGGGGTTCGACGTGGTGGTGGTCGACCAGACCGCCGCCGAACAGCGAGCCCTCGGCTTCCACACGGTCAAGGTCCTCGTGCCCGGTCTGATCCCGATCGACTTCGGCTGGAGCCGGCAGCGCGGCCCCCTGATGCCCCGCGTCCGCACGGCGCTGCGCGAGGCCGGACTGCGCGGCGACGACCTGTCACCGGCCGACCTCAACCCGGCCCCGCACCCGTTCCCTTGACGCTCTGCCGCAGTCGTCCGCCCTCCGGCGCGGGGCACTTCGCTCCCGGCGCCCCACCACAGACAGTCACGAGCAGAAGAGGGAGTGATCGTGGGATACGCCCATGAGTACGCGACCGCGGTGATGCGGCGGGGCCGGGTCCCCATGGAACCGGCCGACTTCGTCCCCGACTGGTCCGACCGCCCGCGCAAGGGCAAGCACTTTCCCGGCGCCCCGTCCGTGCCGCTGCCCGACGGTGGCTGCGCCGAGGAAGCGACCCTGGACCGGGGCCTGTTCGGCCGGTCCGGCACCGGCGCGTTCACCCTGCCGCTGCTCGGCGCGATGCTCCGGGACTCCTACGGTCTGACCGGGCGCAGGCTCGCCGTCCAGGCCAACACCGACCTGGGCTCCCTGCCGTTCTACTCGCACGCGAACTGGTCCCGCGGCACCGCCTCCGGCGGCGGCCTCTACCCCATCGGCGTCCACTGGATCAGCGGCGCGAGCGGCCCGCTGACCCCGGGCGTCCACTACTACGACACCCCGCGCCACCGCTTCACCCGGCTGCTGTCCGGCGACGTGAGCGCGGAGGTCCGCGCGGCTCTCGGCGACCTGCGAGAAGCCGCCGGGACCGACCAGTTCCTCGTTCTCGGCGTGACGTTCTGGCAGAACTCCTTCAAATACAACAGCTTCTGCTACCACGCCGTGACGATGGACATCGGCGCCCTCGTGCAGACCTGGCGCATGTGGGCCCGCGCGCACGGGCTTCACCTCGGCAGCGCCTTCTGGTTCGACGAGCCGCGGCTGGGCCGGCTGCTCGGCCTGGATCCCGAGGACGACGGTGTGTTCGCCGTCGTACCGCTGCGCTGGGCCGGTACCGCCCCGGCCGCGCCGGCGCCGCCGACGCCCCGCGCCGCCGTACGGCGCGTGCCCGACGAGAAGTCCCGCCGGGTGCTGTCCTTCCCGACCCTGCGCCGCATGCACACCGCCACCCTGGACGGCGCCGTCGACCGGCCCGCCCCCGGCGTCCTGGACGGCTCCCTCGCCGCTCCCGCCGCGCCCGGCGACCGCGTCCCGCTCCCGGAGCCCGTGCCGCTGGAGGTCCCCGTACGCCGTGCGCTGCGCGAACGCCGCAGCAGCTTCGGGCGGTTCACGTCCGCCGAGCCGCTCGACGCGGCCCGGCTCTCCACCACGCTGCGGGCCGCGATCGCCGCGGGCACGCTGGACAGCGACGCCGAATCGTCCGGCGGCGCGCCCCTGACCCGGCTGTGCGTGTTCGTCAACCATGTCCGCGACGTACCGCCCGGTCTCTACGAGTACGACCGGGACACCGGCGAGCTGGTGCTGATGAAGGCGGGCGACTACGGCCCCTTCCTCCAGCGGAACTACTTCCTCGCCAACTACAACGTGGAGCAGGCCGCCGCCGTCCTGGTGCCCGTGGCCCGTACCCACGCGGTGCTGGACTCGGTCGGGGACCGCGGGTACCGCCTGGTCAACGCCGTCGTCGGCGCCGTCGCCCAGGCCGTCTACACCGCCGCCTCCGCGGCGGGCACCGGCTGCGGCGTCGCCCTCGGCTTCGACAGCGTCTCCTTCGAGGAGGAACTCGGGCTGGCCGAGCGGGGCGAGATCCCGCTGCTGATCGTGATGATCGGCCACGAACGCCCCCGCTGCGCCGACTACCGCTACGACATCGTCGCGCCGTGACCCGAACCCCCGCGCGGCCCGAGAAGGACCGCGGACCGCGGCACACCCCACACGAAAGGGGGAGGGCGTGAGCCCCACCGTCACCAGCCCGGCCCAGGACCCCACCGTCTCCGATGAGTCCGCGGCCCTGCACGGCCGCTTCATGCTGCGCGTAGCGGGTCTGCCGGCCGACACCGTCGTCGCCCTGCGCACCCCCGAGGCGGCCGACTGGGCCGCCCGCGCAGCCGCCGAGGAGGACCGGCTCGCCGCCCTCGGCGCCGCCCTCAGCGACCCGCTGTCCGCCGTGGTCGGCGCCACCGAGGACGCCGCGCTGCGCCGCCGGCTGCTCGCGCTGCGCCGCAGCGTCTTCAACAACCGTCTGCCGAACGACCTCGACGCCGCCCGCGCCCTGGCCGCCGGCATCGGCGGCGGTACCGGAGCCGACCTCGCGACCTGGCTCGACGCCCGCGTCCGCTGGGCCGCACTGCGCGCCGAGGGCGAGACCGTCCTCGCGGACGGGCTGGCCCGCACCCGCGCCGCCCTGCGCGAACTCGCCCTGGACGACCGGCTGCGCCGGGGCCTGCTGCTCGCCTCGCCCACCCTGGAGGAGCGGCTCGACGCGTTCGCCGCCGACCCCGCCCCCGTACCCGGCAAACGGGCCCGCAAGATGGAGCGCTCCCTGCTCTCCTACGTCTACCGCACCGCGTGCAAGACCAGCCCCTTCAGCACGCTCACCGGTGTCGCCCTCGGCGGTTTCCGGACGGCGGGCGCGGACGACGTACCGGCCGCCACCCGCGTCGGCGACGACTGGACCGGGCACTGCCGGCTCAACGTCGTCGTCCTGACCCGGCTCGCCGAACTCGTCGCCGCCGACCCACGGCGCCGCGCCGATCTGCCGGTGGCCCTCGCCTCCGGATGGAAGCTGGACGACGACCGTGTCCGCTACGTCCAGCGGGCCGTGACCGCGGGCGACGACAGCGCCCCGGTCAGCTTCGACGCCGCTCAGGACCGGCTCCTCTTCCTCCGCCGCCGGGGCACCCTGGACGGCATGCTCGCCCGGCTGCGGGACCACGACGGCACCCTCCGCCACGGCGACCTGGCCCACTGGCTGGCCACCACCACCGGCGCCGACGACGAGGCCGCCGGACACTACCTCACGGCCCTGCTCGACCTCGGCATGCTGCAACTGCCCACCCTCGCCGTAGGAGTTCACGACCGTGAGCCGCTGCGAGCCTTCCAGAACTCCCTGCGCGCACTCGAACGCCCCTGGGCCGACGAGCTCGCCGCACGCCTGGACGGACCGGCCGACGCTCTCGCCCGCTACCCCGCGGCGGACGTCCCCGGCCGCCGCGCCCTGCTCAGCGGCCTCCGCGCCGACCTCCTCGCCCTCCAGAGCGACCTCGGCGCCGAACGGCCCGTGCTGCCGCGGACCCTGGTCTACGAGGACGTGTCCGCCGGCACCACCACCGCCGGCCTCGCCGAGTGGACCGCCCTCGCCGCCGCCCCGCTCCGCTCGATCGGCCGGGTGCTGCCCGCCTTCGACGTCGCGCTGCCCCAACGGCTCACCCTCAAGGGCTTCTTCCTCGCCCGGTTCGGACCCGGCGGACGGTGCGAGGACCTGCTGCGGCTGGTCCACGACTTCCACGAGGACATCTTCCGGCAGTACCTCCAGTTCACCGCGACCAAGGACGACCGCCTCCCCGACGGCAGCCACGCCCCGGAGGAGAACTGGCTCGGCATGCCGGAGATCACCGCCGTCGACCGGGCACGCGCCGCCCTCACCACCCGGATGCGCGCCCTGTGGGCCGAACACCCCGACGGATCCGAGGAGTTCGTCCTCGAGGACGCCGTCGTCGACGAGGTCGCCGAAGCGCTGGGCTCCGCCGCGCCCGCCTTCCAGCCGCACAGCCACTTCCTCCAACTCGCCCGCCGCGACGGCGATCCGCTGGTCGTGCTCAACGACTCCTTCGGCGGCCTGTGTTTCCCCTTCACCCGCTTCACCCACTGCTTCGACGGCACCGAAGGCACCGGCCTGACGGACGCGCTGCGCGAGGAACTGCGCGGACTGCTCCCGCCCGGCGCCGTCTTCGCCGAGATCACCGCCGGCGCGGCCACCACCAACCTCAACCTCCACGGCCGCCTCACCGACCACGAGATCGTCTGCCCCGGTGAGCACAGCGATGCCCCGGAGGAGGCACGGCTGTACCTCGACGATCTCCACGCCGTGCACGACGCCGAAACCGACCGGCTGGTGCTGCGCTCACGGCGCCTGGACCGCGAGGTCGTCCCGCTCTACCTCGGCTACCTCGTCCCCATGGTGCTGCCCGAGATCCCCCGCACCCTGCTGCTGTTCTCGCCGACCGCCCGGTCCGTGCCGGACGTGTGGCGCGGGGTGCCGGCCGGGCCGCAGGACGGGGGTGTCACCCGGCGGCCCCGGGTCCGCCACCACTCCCTCGTGCTCCAGCGGCGCTCCTGGACCGCTGCCGACGGCAGCCTCCCGCTGCGCCTCCCCGACGCCACCGACGGTGAGTGGTATCTCGCCTGGCACCGCTGGCGGGTCCGGCACGGGCTGCCCGCCCGGGTCTTCGCCACCGTCCACGAGGAGAGCTCCGGCGAGGGCGGCGGCTGGTTCGGCGGCTCCAAGCCCCAGTACGTCGACTTCGAGAGCCCGCTCGCCCTCACCGCGCTCGAAGGTCTCCTGGCCGGCCGACGGGCCCGCACCGTCTTCGAGGAGATGCTGCCCGGCGAGAGCGAACTGCACGTCACCTCACCACGCGGCCGGCACGTCGCCGAACTCGCCGTCGAGATGCTGCCCGGCCCAACGGGCTCAACCGGCCAGACCGGCCTCTCCGAAGGGGACCGAACCCGATGACCGCTCCCATCGCTCCTACCGCTCCTACCGCTCCCTCCGCTCCCTCCGCTTCCTCCGCTTCCTCCGCTTCCTCCGCTTCCTCCGCTTCCTCCGTCACCCTGGCCACCGACACCGCCGACGGGCCCGGCGCGCCCGCCGACGACGCCCGGGGCGACTGGCTGGCCGTGCACGTCTTCTACGCCGCCAGCCCCCGCCCGCTGCTCCTGCAGTGCGTCAAGCCGCTGGTGGACGATCTCACCGAGGAGGGCCTGCTCGACGGGTACTTCTTCATCAACTACTGGCTGGAGGGCCCGCACCTGCGGCTGCGCCTGCGCCCCCGGCGGCCCGCCGACGCCCCCGTCGTCCGGGAGCGGACACATGCCGCGCTCGCCGCCTTCCTGCGCGAACGCCCGGCGCTGTACGAGGTGAAGGCGGGCTTCCTCGCCGAGCTCTACGAGACCCTGTTCACCCTGGAGTACACCGAGGACCAGCGCGCCGAGTTCCTCGGCCCCGACGGGCGGATGCGGCTGCGCCCCAACAACACCTTCGAGGACCGGCCCTACGAGCCCGAGTACGGCAAGTACGGCGGCCCGAGCGGCATCGCGCTCGCCGAATGGCACTTCCAGCACTCCAGCGACCTGGTCGTCGAGGCCGCGCGCGGGATGAACCTGCACCTGCGCACCGTGCTCCTCGGGCTCTCCGCCCAGCTGATGATGGTCATGTCCGGCACCTTCCTCAAGGACGACGAGGCTCTGCTCGCCTTCCTCGACCGCTACCACGCCTTCTGGAACGGGGCGTTCGACGGGACGAACTACACCGCGACCCAGGGCTACGACCGCGCCTACACCGAGATGGGCGCGAGCCTTCCCGAGCGCTTCCGGCGCATCCGGGACGCGGTGTCCCGGGGCGAACCGGAGCGACTCCCGGCGTTCCTGCGGGGCTGGGCCGAGCACTGCGCCGAACTGCGCGACCGTGCCGAGGAGTTGACTCAGCGCGGCGAACTGACCTTCCGTGCGTGGGACGGCAGCCGCGACCTGCGCCCCACCGACCCCGCCCACGCGCTGCCCATGCTGCTCTCGCCGTACATGCACATGACCAACAATCGGCTGAGCATGACCATCCGCGACGAGGCCTTCCTCTCCTACGTCCTGGCCCGC
Organism: Streptomyces sp. NPDC002306; assembly: GCF_053593435.1. Lineage (NCBI taxonomy): Bacteria > Bacillati > Actinomycetota > Actinomycetes > Kitasatosporales > Streptomycetaceae > Streptomyces > Streptomyces sp. NPDC002306. The sequence continues at coordinate 27,347 of NZ_JBSFCK010000012.1, read as the reverse complement.
GCCCTGCGCGAGGAGACCGCGGGGGACGCGGGGGAGCCGGCCGAGCCGGCCGAGCCGGCCGAGCCGGGCGCCGACGGCCGGGGCGTCGCAGACACGCCGGCCGCCGGCCGCGTGCCGGGAGGGGCGGGGTGAGCACCGGATCGTTCCTCGCCGCCCGGCCGCGTGTACGGGACGACGTCGTGTTCGGCCCCAGTCTGGTGCGCGGCACCGGCCGCATCCATCTGCTGAGGGACCCGCGCACCGGGCGGCGCCTGGAGATCGGCCCCAAGGAGCACTTCATCATCGTCCGGCTCGACGGCAGCCGCAGCCTCGACGAGATCGGCCACGCGTACGCGGACGAGTTCGGCGCCCGGCTCGGCGAGGCCCAGTGGGGGCAGATGCTGCGGCTGCTGCACGGTCGCGGCCTCCTCGACGGCGGCCCCGCACCGGCCGCCGTACCCTCGGCGCCGCCCGCCGCGTCGGCGGCCGGCCACCCGCCGAACGGCATCCTCGCCGGGCGGACCCGGTTGGTCGCCGACGCGCCCGCGCTCATGGACCGGCTGCACCGGGTCACCGCCCCGGCCCGGCGGCCCGCCGTACTGGCCCCGCTCGTCGCGTCGGCCGTCGCGCTGCTCGCCGCCGTCACCGTCCAGGCCGGCACCCTGTGGCGGCAGACCGAGGAGACGGCACGGCAGCCCGTACTGCTGCTCGCCGTCGGCTGCGTCCTGTGGTGCAGCCTCGCCCTCCACGAACTCGCCCACGGCCTGTTCGCACGGGCCTGGGGCGGTCGCGTCACCGAGATCGGGCTGCGCTGGATCCTCGGCGCCACCTACCTCTACTGCGCGGTGGAGGACGTCCAGTTCCTCGGTGGCCGCGGCCGCAAGGTCGCCACCGCCTGCGCCGGAGTCTTCGCCAACCTGCTCTTCCTGGTGCCCTTCTATCCCGTGTGGGCGCTGCTCCCCGCGCAGGCCCAGGCCCGCCCCGCCCTCGGCGCGCTGCTCCTCCTCGGAGTGGTCTCCGCCCTGGCCAACCTGCTGCCGCTGCCACCCCTCGACGGATACCGCGCCCTCGGCCACGCTCTCGGTGTCGCGCAACTGGCCACCGGCAGCCGCGACTTCACGGGTGTCGCGGCGCGCGCCCTGGTCCGCCGCGGTCCCGGCCTCGCCGCCTACCCGCCCCGGCTCCGTGTCCTGTACGGCGGCTTCGCCCTGCTGACCGCCGTACAGAGTGCCGCGCTGCTCGCCCTGTGCGGCGCCGCGTTGCGCGCCGTCCTGCCGGACGACCTCGCGGCCCTGGCCTGGTGGCTGCCCGTCGCCCTGCTCGCCGCCGTACTGCTCCTGTGGGCACTCGGCTCGTACGGCCGTTCCCGGCGTACCGAGCCTTCCGCGCCCGCCGGGCCCACCCCCACGACCCCGTCCGCCGGACGTGCCCCCGCCTCCTCCCCGCGGCGCCCGGGCACCAGTGCCGCACCCCCCACCGCCACGCCGGGGCAGCCCGCCCCGGCGACGGGCACCGGACCGCTCCCGCATGTCCCGGGCCCACGGAACCACCCTAGGAAAGAGGCGATGAGCGCACCCGAAAGCAAGACCGAGTCCGTCCTCGGCAAGACCGGGTCCGGCCCCGGCAAGTCGGAGCTCGTCCCCGGGTCCGTCACCGGGAAGACCGGGTCCGCCCCGAGGTCCGTACCTAGCGAGGCCGGCACCGCGTCCGGCACCGGTCCCCGGACGGTCATCGCCGTGCACGGCGTCACCAAGCGGTACGGGGCGGTGACGGCTCTGGACGATGTCAGCCTCGACGTACGGCACGGTGAGTTCTTCGGCATCCTCGGCCCCAACGGCGCGGGCAAGACCACCCTCGTGGAGATCGTCGGGGGTATGCGTGAAGCCGACTCCGGCACCGTGACCGTCTTCGGGCAGAGCCCCTGGCCGCGCGACACCGGGCTGCTGGCCCGGATCGGGGTCCAGACACAGGCGTCGGCGTTCTTCGCCCGCCTCACCGCCGGCGAGCATCTGCGCACGGTCGCCGCCCTGTACGGCATGGACCCGGCCGCCGCGACCACCGCACTGGAGCGCGTCAGCCTCACCGAGAAGGAGAACGCCCGCATCGACCACCTCTCCGGCGGTCAGCGCCAGCGTCTCGCCGTCGCCACCGCGCTGCTGCACGAACCCGAACTGATCTTCCTGGACGAGCCGACGGCCGCCCTCGATCCGGAGGCCCGGCGCGAACTGTGGGACGTGCTGCGCTCGTTGCGCGCGGAGGGACGCACGATCATCTACACCACTCACTATCTGGAGGAGGCGGAGGCGCTCTGCGACCGGGTGGCGATCGTCGCCGGCGGCCGGGTCGTGGCGCTCGACACTCCCCGCAACCTCATCCGCTCCCTCGCCGCCCCCACCAGGCTGCTCGTCCCCGCCGCCGGCCTCTCACCCAAGGCGGCGCTCGCGGTGGAGGGCGTGGACCGGGTCAGCGTCGAGGGCGACGACCTGGCCCTGGAGACGACCGTCCCCAGCCGCGTCCTCACCGCCCTCGGGGCCCTCGTGGACATCGACACGGTCACCGTCCGCACTCCCACTCTCGAAGACGCCTACCTGACGCTGACCGGCACCGGATCGGAGCACCACCGTTGAGCGCCTACGCCGCACTGACGAGGGCCACATACGTCGCGAGCGTGCGCGACAGGACGACCCTCTTCTTCAGCTTCGCCTTCCCGCTCGCCTTCCTGGTCCTGTTCGGCCTCATCTTCCAGGGCCAGCAGGTCGACGGCGGGATGTCGTCCATCAACTACATCGCCCCGGGCGTGCTCTCCTGGGGTGTGGGCAACGCGGCGGTGTTCTCCGTAGGCTTCGCCCTGATGCAGTGGCGCCGGGACGACCTGCTCCGCCTCATCTGGCGGACCCCGACCCCGCTGCGTACCCTGCTCGCCTCCCGCTGGACCGTGGCGCTGGGCGTCGCCCTCGTACAGACGGTGCTCTTCACCGCTGTCGCCCTGCTGCCGTTCTTCGGCCTCCAGCTCAACGGCCCCTGGTGGGCGGCCGTTCCGCTCCTGGTGCTGGGCGTCACCGCGTTCCTCGCCATGGGACTGGTCGTCGGCAGCGTCGCCGACACCCCGGAGGCGGTCGCGGCCATCGCCAACATCGTGATGGTGCCCATGGCCTTCCTGTCCGGCTCGTTCTTCCCCGACGACCTCATGCCCGGCTGGCTGCGCACCGTCGCCAAGGTCCTGCCGCTGCACTACCTCAACGACGGGCTCACCGACGCCTTCGGCGGCCGTGGGGACCTCGGCGACATCGCCGTGGACTGCGCGGGACTCGCCGTGTTCACGCTGGTCTTCGGGCTGATCGCCACCCGGATCTTCCGCTGGAGCAACCGGCCATGACCACCGTCACCGCCCCCGCCCCCGCCGTCCCGCCCCTGGAGGCCGCCCGCGCGGACCTCCAGTCCCGACTGGCGGCCCGTGCCGCGACGGCCGGCCTGCCCGCACCGGCCGTCTCCCGCGTCGGCGACGCCAACGTCCTCGGCCACACGCCCGACGTCCTCGGCCGGCCGCCCACCGGGCCCGCGCCCGTGCCTGGGCACGCGTCCACGGCAACGGCCACCGCACCCCGGGAAGGGGAGGCGGCGCCGCCGAGCGCCGCCGCCGTCCATCTCACCGCTCAGGCCGTACTGCTCGGCCCCTGGGGCGGTGCCCCCGAGGCGGGTCCCGCCTGTGGGACCTGCCTGGCCATGCGCCGGCAGCGGCTGCGCACCCGCACCGAGCGCGAGGCCCTGGAGACCGGCACGGAGACCACCGCGACCGGCCCGTGGCCCGTGCTGCCGGACCACACCGTGGACGCCGTATGGTCCCTGCACCGTCTGATCGCCACCGGCGCCGCACGGCACACCGCCGAGGGCGCCGACAGCGCACTGCCCCGCATCACCGAACTCGACCTGGAGACCCTCCGGGTGCGCACCTTCCCGCTGGTGCCCGAGCCGATGTGCCCGTACTGCCGTCCCTTCACCGACGAGGCCGCCCGGCAGGCCGCCGAGGAGGCCGCCCCGGCGCCACCCTCCTCCCGCCCGAAACCGCACCCGGACGCCTACCGGCTGCGCGGCCCCGCCGACTACCCCCTGCCGGTCAAGGGCCTCGCCAACCCGGTGTGCGGGGTGCTCGGCAGTGGCACCTGGATCGACGTCACCTCGCCCACGACCGCCCCCGTCGCCGGCAGCGTCTTCATGCGCGGCTACGCCGGACTCACCGACGTCACCTGGAGCGGCCAGGCCAACTCCTACGCGAGCAGCCGCGATCTCGCGTTCCTGGAAGGACTGGAACGGTACGCGGGCACCCACCGCCGTCACCGTGCCCCCGTCGTCACCGCCTCCCTCGACGAGCTCGGCGACCGGGCCCTCGACCCCCGCGTCTGCGGACTCTACGGACCCCGCACCTACGCCGAGGACCCGATGGTCGAGCCCTTCGACCCGGCCAGGCCGCTGCCGTGGGTCACGGGCTGGTCGCTGCGCGACGCGCGTCCGGTGTACGTCCCGGCCCGGCTGGTGTACTACAGCGCGGGCACCCGCGAGGACAACTTCGTCTTCGAGTGCTCCAACGGCTGTGCCACCGGCGGGACATGGGAGGAAGCCGTCCTCTTCGGCCTCCTGGAGCTGATCGAGCGGGACGCCTTCCTGCTCGGCTGGTACGGCGACCTGTCCCTGCCGGAGATCGACCTGGCCTCGGTCCGTGGTCCGAAGGTACGGGCGATGGTGGCACGGGCCGCGCTCCAGGGCTACGACGTCCACGTCTTCGACAACCGGGTGGATCTGCCGGTACCCGTCGTCACCGGCCTCGCGGTGCGCCGCGACGACGGGCCGGGAACACTGGCGTTCGCGGCCGGCGCCTCCTTCGACCCGGAGACGGCCGTCGAGTCCGCCGTCTCCGAGATCCTCACCTACATCCCGCACCTGCCCGGCCAGGTCGCCGAACGGCCCGCCGAACTCGCCGCCATGACAAGAGACTTCGACCTGGTCAAGCGGCTGCCGGACCACGCGGCGCTGTTCGGGCTGCCCGCGATGCGCCGACACGCCGCGAGCTACCTCGCCCCGTCCCGTGTCGGTTCCCTCGCCGAGCTGTTCGCCGGCTGGGAGGAGGGCCGGCCGCGCTCCGAGGACCTCCGGGACGACCTGCTTCTCCTGTGCGACCTGCTCGGCGGCGCCGGGTGCGACGTCATCGCCGTCGATCAGACCACGCCGGAGCAGCGTCGGATGGGGCTGCGTACGGTGGCCACGCTCGCCCCCGGACTGCTGCCGATCGACTTCGGCTGGCTGCGGCAGCGCGCTCTGCACCTGCCGCGCCTGCGGACCGCGCCCCACCGCGCCGGTCTGGTCCCGGCGCCGCTGCGGGAGGAGGACCTGCGACGGGTGCCCCACCCGTTCCCGTGAGCCGTCGAACCCCGGCGCAGGGTGCGGAGTTCGACGCGTGCGACGGGGGCGAGTCCCGTACGCCGAGCCCTGGTGTCGGACGTGGAACGCGGGCGGTCCCCGGTGCGCACGCGCGCGCCGTGGACCGCCGATCCCGACGAAGGACGTCAGGCGGTGCAGGAGGTGGTGCTGGTGGTGCTGGAGCAGGTGCTGGTGGAGGAACAGCTCGTGGAGGAGCCGAGCATGACCTCGCTGGCGTCCGAGTAGTCGGTGATCTCGAAGGTCTCCGACTCGAGGTCCAGGATCTCCTGGGCGAGGGAGGCGAGGGTGTTGTCAGCCATGGTGTCTCCTTGTGAGTCCGGGGACCGGCCGCCGGCCGGGAAAGCCCCGGCCGGCGATGCGCTGAACCTGCCGGAGGCCAAGACCTCGGGCTCCACCTTTCTACGCGGCACCGACGTCAGTCCCCTGGCTCTCCGCTGTCACCCCGCTGACACCCCCGCACCCACCGGTCCCCGATGCCCCGCGTCACCGCGCTACTCAAGTCCGCCCCGTCATGCGCCATTTCGCCGCGTGCCGAGTGCCGCCCGTCACCGCGCCGACCAACTCCACCCGGTCGGCCGCCATTCCGCCGTGGGCCGGGCGCCATTCCGCCGTAGGCCGGGCGCCGCCCGACACCGCACCGGGTCCACTTGTCTTCCCGCCGCCCGCCAACACCGGCGGCCCGCACGCCACTTCACCCACGAGCACCCACCCCCTGAACCAGTGAGTTTCCGCCGACACCCTGGAGCCCCGCCCGTGACCAGCGACCACGACAGATCCGGCACCCGCACGGACTCCGACGGCCCCCTGCCCGGCCTGAAGACTCTCCTGCCATCCGCCATCGAGTTCTACCTGGATCTGCACCGGCATCCCGAACTCTCCGGCGCCGAACGCCGTACCGCCGCCCAGTTCGCGGACCGGCTCGACGCGGACGGATTTCGCGTGCTGCGCGGCCTCGGCGGCCACGGAGTCGCCGCCGAACTCACCAACGGCGAAGGCCCCGCCGTACTGCTGCGCGCCGAACTCGACGCCCTGCCCGTGGCCGAGCAGACCGGTGTCCCCTACGCGAGCACGGTGACCGCCCCCGGACCGGACGGACGGCCCGTCCCCGTGATGCACGCCTGCGGCCACGACGCCCACCTCGCCTGCGTGGCGACCGCCGCTCGCTGGCTGGCGGCCCGGCGCCACAGCTGGCGCGGCACCCTTCTCGTCGTGGGCCAGCCCGCCGAGGAGACCCTCAGCGGCGCCAGGGCCATGCTGGAAGACGGTCTGTACGACCGGATCACCCCGCCCGACGTGGTCCTCGCCCAGCACACGGCGGCCTTCCCCGCGGGCATGGTGGCGCACGCCGACGGCCCGGTACTGGCCGGGAGCCTGACGCTGGAGGTGTGCTTCGAGGGCGACGGCGGCCACGCCGCCACCCCGCACCTCAGCGCCGATCCGCTGCTGGCCGCGGCCGGGGTCGTGACGCGGCTGTCCGCCGTCGCGGTCCGCGAGACCGACCCCGCCGAGCGGCTGGTCGTCACCGCCTCCTCGCTGCGCACCACGGACGCGGGGCACACCGGGAACGTCATCGCCGCGCGGGCCGTGCTGCGCGTCACCGTGCGGGCCTTCTCCGAGGCCGCGCTCGACCGCGTCGCCTCGGCGGTGGAACGGGTGGCCCGCGCCGAGGCGGGTTCGGCGGCCCTGCCGCCGCGGGTCACCGTCACGGAGGTGTCCCGTTCCGGGGTCACGGTCGCCGACCCGGACGTCACGGCCGCCGTCCGCTCCGCCCATGTGGCCGCCTTCGGTGCCGCCCGCGTCACGGGCTGGCCCGCCGGCTCGGCGACCGAGGACTTCCCCCTGCTCACCGGCGCGGGCGCCCACCTCCACGGACGGCCCGGTATCCGCGGTGGCTACTGGATGCTCGGTGCCGTCGGACCCGCCCAGTGGGCGGCCGCCCCCGGCACCGCGGCCGCCGAGAAGTTCCGTGGCCTGCCCGGCAACCACTCGCCCCGCTACCTGCCGAGCGTCCGTCTCACCCTGGAGACCGGAACGGCCGCACTCGTGACGGCCGCCCTGGCCCGACTGGCCGGCCCGGCCGACCGCCGGGGTCCGTCGGTCCTGACGTCCGGTCGGGCCCAGGGGCCGCAGGCGGGCCGATCCGACGGGCTTCGTGAAGGGTCCGGTGACGTCAGCTGAAGTGGACGTCGCTGAGATCGATCGACACCATGACCTGGCCCACGAGCGGGTGGCCGGCGGTGTCGCGGCGGTACGCCCGGCGCTTGGTGGGCAGCTTGATCCCGTCCGCTTCCACGTAGTCGTAGACGTACTGCGCGGCGGCGAACCCGCCGGCTACGTCGACCTGGTAGTCGTGGCGCCGCAGGAGTCGGTCGGGGCCGAAGTAGAACTCCTGGTGGGTGCTGTGACTGGCGAGGTGGGACGGGAACGTGGCACGGAGTCCAGGCCAGGCCTCGTCCCCCTCGCACCACGGCTCGATGTCGGTGACCGTGAAGCCGGGCATGGCGAGGAGGAAGGGCGTGGTCAGGTAGGTCCACAGCGCGTAGCCGTTGAAGTAGGCGCGGTCCAGCGGATCCCAGGGGGTCTCCAGCCCGTGTCCGGCGAAGGACGCCCGAGGGTCGTCGCGTTCGACCACCACGTGCCCGTCCAGCTTCGTGATGCCGACCCGTCCGGGCGTGAAGTCGGTCTTCTGGTCGGGAGCCCCGAACGGCTCCACCGAGGCGCGCTCCTCGTGCAGCAGGACCGTCATCGTGCGCGGCGTGACGTCCTGTGGCAGGCCCTTGATGACGAACAGGTCACCACCGCTGACAAGGGTGGCCCGCGCCTGGGTCAGCGCCTGCCACCGTTCGGCCCCGCCGTGGGCTTCGATGGCCTCGGAGAGTAGATCACTCATGTCGGCTTCCTTCCGTCTCTTTCGTTTCTCTTGTTTCTGTTGTTTCTTTCGATTGAGCTCCCCCCCGTTTCCTTCCGCGCGCCCCGTCGGCCGACCCGCGGGGAGCCGCCCATGGGGCCGAACGGGTCGGCGGCGCGTCTCGCCCACGGGGGGATCAGCCGTTCGCCTGTCCCGCGAGGTGCTCGCGGAACCAGGCGAGAGCGGCGGCGCTCGACCGGTCGAAGTGCGCGACGTACGGGTCGAAGTGGCCGCCCGGGAGCAGTTGCAGCCGCTTCGGTTCGAGCGCGCGTTCATAGGCGGCGAGTGCCAGGTCGGTGACGGTCACCGTGTCGTCGAGCGCGACCACCATGAGCAGGGGCGTGGGGGAGACCCTCGTGACCCACGTTCCCGGCTCGTACATGCGGGCCGCGCGGCTGGAACGGACCGTGACCTTGTTCTCCCACACACCCTCGGGCTTCGGTTGCAGGTAGAAGTCGATGGCCGACTGCGACCGGTACGACGCGGGCAGTGCCGGATCACCGCTGACGACGGCCACGGTGCGCGGAGCCTCTCCGCGAAACCGTGCCCGCTCGTCCTCGGCGAAGGACTCCTCGAGTGCCGCCACGTCATCGGGAGCGACACGGCGCAGCCCCTGCTCGTACCCGCTGATGGTCGGGACCTGCGAGACCACGGCCCGCAGCCGACGCTCGGTCGCGCCCAGCACGATCGCGTGGCCGCCGGCGTAGCTGCTGCCCCACAGGCCGATCCGGTCGGCGTCGACCTCGGGCCGGCTCTCCAGGTAGGTGATGGCCCGCCGCCAGTCGGCGATCTGCTGCCAGGGGTCCACGTCCTGCCGCGGTTCGCCGTCGCTGGCCCCGAAGGTGCGGTGGTCGTGCAGCAGAACGACGAACCCGGCCTCGGCGAAGACCTTCGCGAAGGGTTCGAGTCCGTGGTCCCTGACCGCCGCGTAGCCATGGGCCATCGTGATCGCCGGATGCGGACCCGGCCCGTCCGGCAGGAAGAGCCATCCGCGCAGCGTCACACCGCCGTCGGCCTGGAATTCGACGTTCTCGCGCTCAAGCATGAACAACCTCCTCGGTGGACGGCGGCACTCGGTGGGATCCCTCGACGGATCGGCTCAGGAGACCGCGGACGGACACGGCGGCCCACCCCGCTCTCATGGCTGGGCCGGCTCGTCGGGGGCGGTCGTCGCACCCGAGGGGGACCACGCCTTGGTGTCGATCGGGGACCAGTCGGTCGGCCGCGCGTCCAGGCGCTGCATCCTGCGGCCCTCCCGGGTGGTGAGCAACTCCTCGTCGAGGGGCGTGAAGAAGACGTTGTCCACCAGGGTGTACTCGGCGGCGAGCCGGCCCACGGCCGGCACCGCGGCGGTGTCGATCCGCCCACGCTCCAGATACAGGTCGTCTCTGATGTGGAACCGCACGACCCGCCCCCACACCACCTGATCGCCCGCGTCCCCGACGGGCATGATGCGGTCGACGACACACTCGAACGAGATCGGCGCACCTTCGACGCGGGGCGCGCGCACCACTTCGGACGGCTCCTTGCCCAGACCGAGTGCCTCGAACTCGTCGACATCACGGTCGAACGCGAACGCCGAGTCGTGCATGACGTGGGCTTGCGGCAGCGTCACCAGATTGGTGACGAACTCGCCGGTGTCACGGATGTTGACGAAGGTGTCCTTCAGCGTGACGCCGTCCGCCTGCGGCTGCAGGGTGAGCGAGACCATGGGCGGTTTCCGCCCGACCGCGGTGAAGAACGAAATGGGCGCGAGGTTGGCGACGCCCTCGGTGGACACCGTGCTGACCCAAGCCACGGCGCGCGGGATGATGCTTCCGACCAGCAGTTTGTACGCGTGAGTGGCATCCAGCTCCGCGGCATCAATGATCATCGGAGACTCTCCGTCGGGTGAGAGGCGGCAGGGGGGACGGCGCTTCGCCGGCGTACGCCCACTGCCGAGGTGTGATGCGTACGGCGGGGGAGGGATGCGGAGCGGTGCTCGCATCCCTTCGCGTACGACATAAGCGTATGTGCTTTGATTCTTTCAAACAAGATTATGTCCACATTCATTCCATATCGGGATGAATTCTGTGGAATCGGTGCGCCGTCGGGGTGGGCACCGCAACTCGCCGCCGAGTAGGCGGGGATGGCCGGTGGTGACCGGCCGAAAACATCCCCGGCCAGTACCAGGCTACACCAAGGTTCCGATCTGGAACCCAGCCTTGACAGTGCCTGGGTTCCAGACGGAGACTTAACTAAGACGGCTTGCCGGATCCGGGTACCCGATCGACAACACAGGTGGACCGGCCGCAGATGGTTCCGCCGCAGGTGGACGGCCGACGGCCAATGGCCGCCCTTGCCTGCCGGCCCGGCCCGGCTCGCGAGGGCATCTCGGCCAGGGCGATCACTCTGGTGAGCGTTCCCTGTCACCGGAACCGTGTCCACCATCCGCATTCGTCGAATTCAAGCTCTCGACCCGACGAAAAGAAATTTCCATGACTCTTGGACACCACACCGTGGGCAGCGGAGCGACGAAGGTCATCTGGGCCCACTCCTGGCTCGCCGGCCACGAAAGCTATGAATGCATGATGCCCTTTCTCGACGCCGAACGGTTCACGTGGGTGTTTCCCGATTTCCGCGGGTACGGATCATCGCGGGGACTGACAGGTGACTACGGCGTCCCGGAGATGGGACGCGATCTCGTCGATGTCGCCGACGCGCTCGGATGGGACGAGTTCCACCTGGTCGGGCACTCCATGGGCGGCCAGGCCGCGCAATGGGTCTCCGGTCAGCCTGCGGTCCGGGACCGTCTGGGCAGCCTGGTGCTGCTGTGCGCGGTCCCCAGTCGTGGCTTCCCGCTCGACGCGGACAGTTCCAGGTTCTTCGGGGGTGCTGCGGACAGCCTGGACGTACGAGCCGCGGTCATCTCGGCGGTGACCGGCGGTCGGCTCGGGACGGGGTTCGTCCGCTACGTGAACGAGGCGTCCCGCAAAGCGGTCGATCCAGAGGTCATGCGGGCCTACCTTCGCACCTGGACCCAGGACGACGTGTCCAGCGAGGTCCAGGGCTACGAGCGGCCCGTCCTCGTCCTCACCGGCCAGTACGACCCCGTCCTGACCGCTGCTGTGGCCGAGGAGCAGATCGTCCCCCAGTACAGCGACGTGCACCGCCGCGTCCTCGACGGCGCGGCGCATCTGCCCCCCATGGAAACCCCCGCCCGCACGGTGGCGCTCATCGAGAAGCACTTGCTGACGGGGGCCGAGGAACTGCGCGGCTGAGCCGCCGCCCATTTTTCACCGTTGCCGCGTCGCCGGACCCGCTCTCGGCTCCGGACTCCACCGGACACGGAAAAGCTCCGGAACTCATCGGACACGGAACGGTTCCGGAACTCATCGGATACGGAACAGCTCCGGAACTCACCGGACACGAAGCAGCTCCGGAATCCACCGGAAATACAACAGCCCCGGAACTCACCGGACACGGAAAAGCCCCGGAACTCACCGGACACCGACCACAACGAAGCGGCGGCCGCCATCGCGACCCGCGCCGTCAGAAGGAGAATCCGATGCCTGTCTTCAACGCCCACATACCGGCCAACCGCTATTCGGCGGAGCAGAAGCGCGCGCTCGCCGATGCCCTCAACCAGTCGCTGGTGCAGGGTCTCGGCATTCCCGAGGGCGACCGCTTCATCATGATCAGTGAGCACGGCGAGAGCGAACTGTTCCTGGATCCGACGTTCATGGGCATGCAGCGCGGCGACGACGCCATGATCATCACGGTGCTCCTCGGGGCTCACCGTCCCCTGGAGGACAAGCGGGCCGTGGCCTCGGCCATCAACAAGCTGGTGGTCGAGGCTCTCGGCGTCTCACCCGACGACATCTTCGTCGCGCTGGTTCCGGTACCGAACGAGAACTTCTCCTTCGGCAGGGGCGAACTCCAGCTCGCCGAAGGCGCCCCTCGCTGGTAGGTCCCGCGGTCAGCCGCAGTACAGCAAGCCGGCCTTCTGCTTGGCGGTCAGGACGCGATGGACGCTCTGGTCCACCTGGGTCCGGAAGGCCGCGGACTGCGACATGCGGGTCTGCACGGCCTTGACCATCGCCGGGACCAGGTTCGGTTCGACGGTCAGGACCAGGTCACCGCCGGCGGACAGGAAGTTCACCGCGCGGTTGCCGGCGGGCACGGACTTCACCGCCACCGCGTTCCCGAGGTCGTCGGAGATCACCACGCCCTTGAATCCCAGGGTCTTGCGCAGCAGCCCCTGGATCACCGTGGAGGAGAACACGGCCTGGTGCTTCGAGTCGATCTTGCTGTACTTGGCCAGTGAGATCATGACGAAAGGCGCGCCCGCCTTGATCCCCGACTTGAACGGCGTGATGCTCGCGCTCCTGCTCGTCGTCACCGAGTCCACCACGTTCGCCGTGGTGTCGGTGTTGCCCCGGACGTAGCCGAGTCCCGGGAAGTGCTTGAACGTGGTCAGCACCTTGGACTGGGCGAAGCCCGCGGCGAAGGCGCCGCTGTGGGAGGTCACGGTCGTGGAGGTATGGCCGAACTCGCGGTCGTACCGGCCGATCGGGGCGTTGTTCCTGCCGAGGCTCGCCGGGACGACGTCGGCGACGGGCGCGAGGTTCAGGTTCACACCGGCCGACTTGAGCTGCTTCGCCCACACGGCGGCCGAACTGCGAAGCTTCGAGGTCGACCAACTTCCCTGCACCAGCCCGCTCGGTATGGTCGAGAAGCCGGGGCCGGACAGCACCTGTACCTGGCCGCCCTCCTGGTCGGTGGAGACCAGCAGGCCGACGCGATGCCCCGAGACCGTGTCCGCCTTCGCCTGAAGGCTGTCGGCCAGCGACTTGGTCGCCTTCGTACCGGACTTGCTCCGTCCGGCCAGGAACACCGACCCCACGTGGTACTGACGCAGCACCTGGACCCGCTTCTGGTCCGGTTTCGCGGCGTTGACGCCCCCCATGAAGAGCTGGCCGACCCGTTGCGCCCCGGTCATCCCGGCGTAGACCTTGTCGACGCAGGTCGCTGCCGCACTCTCGGCCGCGGGTGCTTCAGGTGCGGCCGCGGCGGTCGAGGTGTAAGCGCCGCCCAGGCCCGCGGCCACCAGCGAGAGTGTCAGCAGCGGGACGGGCCAGACCGCCCGTCTGCCCTGCGGTCCTTGTGACGGCAGCTGCTGCGAAGTCATGCGGAGCCCCTTCCGGTACGCCGACCTGCGGACCGGGCGCTCCTTGCTCGGCCGTCGACGGCGGTCACACAGCCAGTACCACCAAACGTACATCCATTCGACGGTGTTCGCCTCTGCTGTGGAGGGCCCGGCGTGCGGGCGGCGGGGACGCCGTAGTCGCACGTCGGGGCACGGGGCCGGGGTCGGCGGAGCACGTCAACTCATGCTGTGCGGAGCCGGGTTGGCAGGGGTGGTTGATGCCGGATGTGGGGCGCGGGGGACTCCGGCGGGGGAGGCGGGGCGAGTTCGCCGGCGGCCGGGCGGGCGTCGAGCGGGGCAAGAATTCTCCAACAGGACGGGCGGTGTACATCCAGTGCCGCGACACGTGTCGTGGCAGCCGGGACACGTGGCGCGGGGCGCGGGGTGCCTTCGGGCGGCGAAGGGAGCCGCCGCCGGTCTCCGAACGCGCGGCGGCCTCGTCGCGCCGGTCGCGTCCGCCGGCGTGAAGCCGGCCGGGGGTGGTGCGCGCCCGGCCGTCACTCCACAACTCCACGACGAGGGCGGCTCGAATTCGGCCATACGGCAGGCCGGAACAGGACGGAATCGGTCATCGATCGCCGACGCGCACCATCACTCGGCTGACACCACGTCAGCGGGCGACGCGTGCGCCGCAGAAGGACCATGACGCCCCTGGCGCGTTCCGCTCCGGCATCGCCGGAAGGCCTCTCCCGAACGGCTGCGGAACAGGGCATGATGGGTCATCTGTACCGGTCAAGCGACGCTATGCTGTCGTCAAAACCGAGCCGTTCACCGATCAAAAACATCGAGCGAATGTCGCTCCGTCCTACCCGTCACACGCTGCCTGGTCACGCCCCCGCAACGGTGCGTTCGGTGGCACCGCGGCAGCAGCAACCTCGTCAACCTCGGAAGGAAGTGCTGTGGCGCCGGTGCTTGTTGCACACGAAGGGCTGCTGGCCGGAGAACGCATACCGGTGATCGGCACCCGGGTCACCTTCGGACGCAACCCCGAGAACACCGTCGTCATCTCCAGCCTGAGCGTGTCGCGCTTCCACGCGGAAATCGTTCTCGACGACACCCAGGGCTACGTGCTCCAGGACTGCGGCAGCAGCAACGGCACGCTGGTGAACGGCGAGGAGATCGACTCCCAACTCCTCAAGGCCGGGGACGAGATCACCATCGGGGACCAGGAGTTCCGCTTCGAGGTCGCGGACGCCATGGAGACGATCATGGCGCTCTCCTTGCCGAGGTCGCTGACCCATGGTGACGAAGAGGTCGAACACGGCCCGGTGCTGCGGGTCACCATCGCGGGCGGAGGCCCCGTGGGTCTGTCACTCGCCCTGCTGCTGGAGCACTTCCTCGGCGCCCAGGTGAACATCACGGTCTACGACGGCCGGTGGCGCAAGCAGGGCCGCAAGATCGTCTGGAAGGACGAGAGCCAGGGCAACGTACGCCGCCAGCAGGTGGTGACCGTGCAGAGTCGCCAGTACCTCAGCCTGCCCGAGGAAGTACAGGCCCTGCTCTTCGACCCGGACCACTACACCGAGATGTGGCCCTCCGGCCCCGACTCGATCGGCGATCACCACCCGCGCAACATGCGCATCGCCTATATCGAGGACCGGTTGCTGGAAGTGGCCAACGGGAAGTCGGGCCGCATCCAACTCGTCCCCGCCCGCTTCAGCATCGACGAGCAGCAGGACGCCCTGGCCACCCAGCACGTACTGGCGATCTGCGACGGCGGCCGGTCGCGCACGCGTGAGCACTTCGCCGCCAAGTTCGGCAAGGCGGACGAGTCCATCTACTCGCTGAACGACCGCCACCTCCAGGACGTGGTCCTCGGCCTGCGCGTGAAATCGGGCCTGACCGACCCCATGGCGGTCCTGCTGACCGTCGGGCAGAACCGGTTCCTGCTCAACTCCCTGCGCGGCGAGGGCTTCCTCAACATGCGCCTGACCGACGCGGAGGCCGCGGAGGTCGTCGGCATCGACCCGGTGCGCCGCGTCTTCGAGGAGTGCATCGCCTCTCGTCCCTGTCTGATGGGGCGCGACGAGCACGGCGACTTCCAGTGCTCCACGCACAGCACCCTCTTCCTCCCGGCTCTCATCCGGGGCTCGGCCCTGTGGAAGCGGGTCGGCGAAGGGCTGCGTCTGTTCGGCGTCGAGTCGGACGACCTGAGCGCGGTCACCTCCTTCCGCCTGGACATGGTGCAACGCCCGCGTTTCACCGCCGAGTTGCTGCCGCCCACAGCCAACTCGACGGGCACGTACGGCTTCCTGCTGGGCGATGCCGCCAACGCGATCCACTTCTGGCCGGGCCGGGGCCTCAACAGCGGTCTGGCCTCCGCGATCTCGCTCGCGCGATCCCTCAACGGAGCCTGGAACGGCAAGCCCTTCCGGGACGCGGACTTCCTGCGCCACGAGGCCGCCATGTCGATGCTCCAGTATCGGCACAAGAGCCGCGCCTGGAAGGCGATGGTGACCACCGACGACCAGGGCGCCACCTGGGCCATCAAGGACATCATCGCGCACGGCATCGACGGAATCGCCGAGGAGCCGGACCGCGAGGCGGACACCGCGACGCTGCTGGAGCGGCTGCGCGGAATCCGCTCCCGACTGGCGACGCGTATGCCCGGCATGCCGGACGACGAGGCGATCCTGGAACGGCTGGGGACCTTGGAGGGCAGCACGCTGCGCATGCTGGTGCTCAGCGGCGCCTGGGACACCCTCACCATGGGGGGCGAGGAGGTCGACATCGACATCTTCTACGGTCAGGACTCCGCCGCCGCGGCAGCGGCCGTCGAGGCCCTGGAGCCGGCCGCCCAACTCTGAGACCCGCCAGGCCTGTCCGGAACCGGGGTGGCGGCCACGCTCGACCTGTCGGGCGGCGTCGCCACCCCGGGTGGGGAGTGCTCTCTCGCGTGGACGGGCGGGGCCCGGTCAGTGTGAGGATCCGACACCATCGGCCCAGACACGCAGCGGCGTGATCTCCGGCTCGGTCCCGGTCCACTCGGGGTGGGTCCGCACCTCGCCCAGGTCCGCCCGGGCGAGGAAGCCCGGTTCGAGGTCGGCCAGGAACTCCACGACGACCGGGGCGAGATCGTCGCAGACCGCGTAGGCACCGCTGAAGGGCAGCGCGTCCCGGGACACGGAACCGGTCGAGCACCGGAGGTGCCCGGCCTGCGCGTCGTGCCATACGTAGAACGTCGCCTCCCCGGGAAATCCCATCTCGCGCACGCGACTTCGGATGGCGGCGGAGGTCCGCTCGAAGGCGGCCACCACCTCGGCGACGGACAGCGAACCCCTGTCCTCCTCCGCCGCACTCAGCGACCAGGTGTTGGTCTCCCACTCCACCCGCCGGTCGGCGGGTTCCAGCACCAGGGTCTCGTCCGCCACTTCGGCGATCCACGTCAACAGCACCACCGCAGTATCCCCGCCCCGCCCCGACCGCCACCCCGAGGAACGAGATTCCCCGCCCCGGCCGGTCGCCGGGCCGGTCGCCGGGACGACCCCTCCAGATTGGGGAGAGGGGGGTGCCCAAGACAAGGCTGCCGGGGCGAAGGGGGGTCAGCCACTCTGGGACTCGCTCATCGCTGCCGACTGCCCGGCACAGGTCGGTCCGGGTACGGCCAAGGAGGGGAAGTCGTCATGAGTAAGTTCGCGCGAGGCGGGGGCAGGGGGAAGCGCACCGCCGCCGCCGGTCTCGTCATCTCCGGCATGGTGATCAGCGCCTCGGTCGCGCCCGTCACCGCCCACGCCGCCGTTCCGGCCTTCCCGGACAACATCACCATTTTCCCGGACCGGGACTTCGTCTCGATCGACGGGTTCTCCGAGCACGCGGGCGAGCAGGTGACCATCGAGGTGCAGCGCCCTCGCGTCGGCCTCGTCGGCTCCGCCGTCGGCACGATGGCGTCGGCGGCCTCCATCGCGGCGGGCAACCCGGCCATCGAGGTGAACCACCCCGGCGGCCTGTGCTGGGGTGCGGGCGGCGGCCCCCAGGTGACACCCGACATCCGCGCCGGTGACGTCGTGTCGGTCAAGTTCGGGGGCGCGGTGGTGGCCGACGCCACGACCCTCGATCTCGGCGTCACCGGCGGCACCCTGACCACTCCGACCACGCTGGTGCTCCAAGGACGGCTCGGACCCGCCGTCGACCCGACGTTCCTGGAACAGCGGATCGTCGAACCGGCCCTGCGCGACACCGAGGTGGCACGCCGCGACGTGCGGGCCGTGCCGGGCGCGCTGACGAACGCGCCGAAGGGCGGCTACGCCTCCGGAGTGCAGGTGGCCGACGGAAACTTCACCGCCACGTACGAGTTCCTCGACGGGGACACGGCGGCCGTGGCGGCCGAGGGGCTGTTCATCGCCATGAGCTGGCAGGACCAGGACCCCGACGGCAATACCCAGGGCGTGACGATCGCGGAGTTCGGCGAGGTGGGCGGCCCCGGCATGGGTGGCTGCCCGGCCGGGCCGGCGCAGCAGGCGTCGGCCTCGCCCACCGGTGTCGTCGTGCGCGACGAGGGCGACTCGACCTCGGTGAGCTGGACTCCGCCGCAGCCGACTCCGGGGGCGGCGCCGATCCTCGGATACACCGTGCGAGCCGTCGACCAGCTCAGCAGGAACGGAGTGCAGAGCGAGGTCGGCGTCCGCGTCAACGACCCGGACGCGACCTCGGCGACCCTGCCGGGCTCCGTCGAGGGCAGGCGGGTCGAGGTCAGATCGTTCAGTGGGACCGGCGAATCCTGGCCGCCCGCGCTGCCGGGCGACCCCGCCTCGGGAGACGCCACACCACCGACCGTCACGGCCAGGCCCGGCGGCGGGCTCTACACGGCCGACACCCAGGTCGTCCTCAGCGCCGACGAGGCGGGCTCGGAGATCTACTACACGCTCGACGGTTCCGACCCGCTGGAGGCGGGCACCAGCGGTCCCGCGGCGATGCCGTACACCGGGCCGTTCGACCTGAAGGCCGCCGACGGGCCGCGGACCCTGCGGTTCGTGGCCTTCGACCCGGCCGGCAACGCCTCGCAGGCCAGGCTGGAGAAGTACACCTTCGGATCGGCCAGGACGCCGAGCGCGCCACGGCCGGTGACCGTACAGGGCTCCCACGCGAGCGCGACCGTGCGCTGGACGGCGCCCGAGGACCCGGGCACCTCGCCGGTCACGGGCTACGAGATCACCGCGACGCCCGCCTCCGGGGCTCCCGTCACCACCACGGCCGGGCCCAGCGCGTCCAGCGTGCTGCTCACCGGGCTCACGAACGACACGAAGTACGCCGTGACGGTCCTCGCCGTGAACGCGGTCGGCAAGGGCGCCGCGTCCACACCGGTCGAGGTCACCCCCAAGGTGCCCGTGGTCGACAAGATCGCGATCACCCTCGCCAAGTGGAAGTCCGGAGACCTGCGGCTCGAAGGCACCGGGTCGATCCCCGGCGCGTCGCTGACGCTCCGGTCCGGCTCGCCGAACGGTCCCGTCTTCGCCACCAACGTGATCGTGCAGCCACCGGCGGCGGGCGCGGTCAACGGCACATGGAGCCTGCGGCTGCGGGCCGGCAGCGCCGCGACCACCAACCCGTCCCCGGTCTACCTCACCTCCGACAAGGGCGGAACCCTGGGACCGGTGACCGTGCCCAACGGCTAGGGGCGGAGGCGCCTGCCACACCCCGCGACACCGGGCTGGTCCGAACGAAAGGCCCCGGCCGCCCCGCCCGAAGCCCCGGCACGGAGCGAACACCGCCCGGCGAACACCGCCCGGCGAACACCACCCGCCGGGGCGCCCGACAGGACAGGGCAGCCGACGGGAGCCCCCCGCTCACCGGCTGCCCTGGTCCACCCGGGCAGCCGGTGGATCCCCCTCCACCGGCTGCCCGCTGTCCCGACCCGCCCGGTCACGTCTCCTCAGCGGTGCGTTCAGGAACACCGCGAGCCGCCCCCACGCGGCCGAGGAGCACGGGCGCACGGCCCGTTCCCACGTACGGCACCACGCTCGCGCCGGTACGCGGGTGCGGCGCCGCACGCGGCCCGCCGCGCGCACGACCAGTACAGAAGGCAGCACCGAGAAACCGAGAAGACCAGGGCATCCGCGACTCCAGGGGGAGAGCAGGGCCCGAGCCGCCGTCACGGCGGCCCACCATGGGGGTGAGCACGCACATGCACGACAACGCGCTGTCCAGGCGTGACCTGATGAAGTTCGGCGTCCTCGCGTCGGCGGCCCTGACACTGCCGCTCGAACGCGTCGTACGCGCCAAGACCGCTTCGGACCGGATCGCCGTCAGCAAATTCCCGAAGCCGTTCACCGTGCCGTTCGCGGTGCCGCCGGAGGCCGTGCCGACCAAGCGGTCGAGCACCACCGACTACTACACCATCAGCATGCGCAGCGCGATGACCGAGATCCTGCCCGGCATGAAGACGGAGACCTGGTCGTACAACGGGACGTTCGGCGGCCCGACGATCCGGGCCGTCCGGGGCCGGCCGGTCGTCGTACGGCAGATCAACGACCTGCCGCGGGTGCACCCACGCCTGGGGTACGAGTCGTGGACCTCGGTCCACCTGCACGGATCGGCCTCGCTGCCGGAGTTCGACGGCTACGCCAGCGACGTGACGCGGCCGGGCGAGTACAAGGACTACCACTACCCGAACTTCCAGGACGCGCGCACGCTCTGGTACCACGACCACGGCGTCCACCACACGGCCGAGAACGCGTACATGGGCCTCGCCGCGATGTACACGATGCACGACACCCTGGAACAGTCGCTGCCGATCCCGCACGGCCGGTACGACGTGCCGCTGATCGTCCGGGACGCCATGTTCGACCGCGACGGACAACTGCTGTACGACGACGGTGGCCATTCCGGGATCTTCGGTGACGTGATCCTGGTCAACGGGCGGCCCTGGCCGGTGATGAAGGTCGAGCGGCGCAAATACCGCTTCCGCATCCTGAACGGCTCGATCTCACGGGGCTTCAAGTTCGCGCTGAGCACCGGCGACCCGTTCGTCTTCATCGGTACGGACGCGGGCCTGATGCCGCAGCCGCGCTCGGCGACCAGCTACCGGCACGGCATCGCCGAACGCTACGAAGTGATCATCGACTTCGCCAAGTACCGGACCGGCCAGCGCGTGGTGCTCAGGAACCTCAGCGTGCCGAACGTCGAGGACTTCGACACCACCGGCGACGTGATGGCCTTCGACGTCACCGGCGACCCCACCGACCTGTCCGGCAACACGATCCCGGAGCAGCTGAACCCGAACGCCCCGGCGATGGACCTGACCGCGGCGATGGCGAAGAAGACCCGCAAGTTCGAGTTCGTCCGCAAGAACGGCGCCTGGACCGTCAACGGCAAGACCTGGGCGGATGTGATCGCCTCCGACTACGAGTACGTCTGGGCCGATCCGGGGCTCGGGGACACCGAGATCTGGGAGTTCGAGAACAAGTCCGGCGGCTGGTGGCACCCGGTCCATGTGCACCTGGTCGACTTCAAGGTCCTGGACCGCAACGGCAAGCCACCGTCCCCCTGGGAACTCGGCGGCAAGGACACCGTGTACGTCGGCGAGAACGAGACCGTACGCATGGTGGTCAAGTTCGGCCCGAACACCGGGTATTACATGATCCACTGCCACAACCTGGTGCACGAGGACCACGACATGATGGCCCAGTTCCGGGTCGGGCCGCCCGCCGGCGAGCACCACCCGGTCTACGCGGACCCGGCCAGGTCCGAGCCCGGCCCGACGCTCGGAGACGACGATGACACCCTCTACTGAGGCGTGCCCCGCCGAGGGCGCCACCCCCGTGACCGGCCCGCGATCCGACCGGCATGTCCCGGGCCGCCGCGTCGCGTCGCCGCTCTGCGCCGCCGCGGCCGCCGGGGACCTGGTGGTCTTCCAGCAGAACCTGGCGTACGGCCTGGCCGTGTCGCTGCCGTTCCTGGCGGCGGCGGTCGTCCAGCTCGTTCTCGCTCGGTGGGTGTGGGCCTCGCGGCGCGCGGCCGCCGCCCTGTCCGCGGTCCTCGGACTCGGTCTGCTGATCGGCCTGCGGTCCGTCGCCGTCGGTACCGGTGCGACCCTCGGGCCGCGCGGCGAGCCGCTCCTGGCCGATCCGCTCGCGATGGTCGTGCTGATCGCCCAACTCGCCGCCCTGCTCGTGCTGGTGCGCACCCTCTCCGGTCGCGGGCGGTCCTGGGCCGGCAACGGACTCCTCGTCATCGGGACGGTGCTGTGGACGCTCAGGTCGACCGGCCTGCTCGGCTGACCCCGCCGGGGCGGCGCGCCGCACGACGGACCGTCGCTGCGCGCACCGCCCTGCTCGCGGTGGTGGCCGTGGTCCTGGTGGCCGGCACCTTCCTTGTGCGGCCGGTGCGGGTCGAGTCGACCAGCATGGAACCGACGCTGCGGGCCGGGGACCATCTGCTCGTCGACGAGCGCGCGTACCGCGACGCGCCGCCCCGGCGCGGTGACCTCGTGGTGTTCCACGGGACCGACGCACGCCTGATCAAACGGGTGGTGGCGGTGGCCGGGGACACCGTCGCCATCGAGGACGGGGTCCTGGAGGTGAACGGCCACGCCGTCGCGGAGCCGGCGGTGGACCCGGAGACCGTCGACGGCCTGTACTACGGGCCCGCGCGGGTTCCGGCCGGCACCGTCTTCGTACTGGGCGACAACCGCAGACACTCCGTCGATTCCCGGCAGTTCGGTCCGGTCCCCGTCACGAAGGTGACGGGACGGGTCGTCCTGCGCTGGTGGCCACGGCCCGGACGGCTGTGATCGGTGCGTGGTTCGGGGGACCGTGACCGGCGATGGCCCGGGAGGCGGGGAGTGTGACCGGCGGTGGCCCGGGTGGCGGGGAGTGTGACCGGCGGTGGCCGGGGTGGCGGGCCGTGTGACCGGTCATGGCGCAGGAGGCTGATCACGTGCGTGGGACCGTCCGGACCGGCCCCGCGCGCCGCATCACGGATCACACCCCCTGATCACGGGTTCACACCTTCGTGGGCGGCCGCCACGATGGCGTCGAGCACCGCGTCGATCCCGACGTCCTTGTGCAGGACCGCGCAGGCCCCGGCGTTCACCGCCGCCTGCTCCAGTCGTCCGCCGACCGCGGAGGTCAGCACCACGACCCGGGTCTGGGGCCGCAGGGCGAGCAGCCGGCCGGTCGCCTCGGCCCCGTCCAGGACGGGCATGACCAGATCCATGAGGACCACGTCCGGCAGGAGCCGTACCCCCGCCTCGACCGCTTCCGCGCCGTCGCACGCCACTCCCACCACATCCACGAGCGTGCTCCGGCCGAGGGCGCCGGCCAGGGCGTCCCGCACGAGCGGGTGGTCGTCGACGACGAGCAGGCGAATCGGCATGGTTCCACGGTGCCTGGTCCCGGGCGTCACGGCCATCCCCAAACCGGAGGGGTCGACAGCCCGGAATCAACACCATTCCTTCACAAGTAGTGGTTCCTTTCAACTACGCCGTGGTTCCATGGCATGTGCGTACCGGCCACGGTGGCGGTCCGTCGGGGTGGGGGGAACATGGGGGAACAAGGGGGTTCGCCGACGACGCGGGTACTGATCGTCGACGACCATCGGACGTTCGCCGAGCTGCTGGCCTTCGCGCTGGGATCTCAGCCGGACTTCGACTGCGCGGGATGGGCGGGCACCGGGGCAGCGGCCGTCGACCTGGCGGCCAGGGAACGGCCGGACATGGTCGTGATGGACATCTCGCTGGGCGCGGAGTGCGGCCTGGATGTCACACGGCGCATCCGTGAGGCGACGCCGGACGCGATCGTCGTGATCGTCTCGGCGCACCGCGATCCGGACTGGGTGGTACGGGCCGCGCGGGCGGGCGCGAGCGCGTTCGTGCCCAAGTCCGGTTCGCTGGAGGAGATGCTCACCGTCCTGCGGGCCGTACGGCAGGGCTCGATGCTGGTGTCGGCCTCGATGTTCGGTGAGCCGGCCCGGCCGCGGGCCACAAGGGATCCCGGAGCGGCGAGCCTGACCGCCCGGGAGTCCGAGGTGCTCACGATGATGAGCAAGGGGCTGGCACCCGCGGCGATCGCCAGACTGCTCGGGATCAGCGTCAACACCTGCCGCGGCTATGTGAAGTCGATCCACCTCAAGCTCGGGGTGCGGTCGCAGCTGCAGGCCGTGGTGAAGGCACAACAACTGGGTCTCGTCGAGGCGCACAGCGATGGCTGACCGGAGGGGCGTGGTCCCGCCGGCGGAGTCGGGGGGCAGCAGAACGGTCCGGCGGGCGGTGATCGCGATGGTCCTCATCGGACTCGGGGCCTTCGCGCTCGTGGGCGCGGCCACCGTGTTCGCGGCCGAGTCGATCGCCAAGAAGACCGCGCTCGCGGAGGCGGCGCGGTCCGCGCAGTTGATGGGCAACGTGATCTTCAAGCCGGTCATGCCACGGTTGATCCACGGCGACCGGTCCGTGCGCGCGCAGCTCGACGAGGCGGTCCAGGCCCGGCAGGACGAGGGCGGCGTCGTCCGCGTGAAGGTGTGGAACCGGCGGGGCGACGTGCTCTACTCGAACGAGCACCACGCCATCGGAATGTCCTTCCCCCTCAACGACGACGTGCGCAAGACCATCGACCAGCACGCGAGTTGGGCGGACCTCTCCGACCTGTCCGACGAGGAGAACGTCACCGAGCCGCATCGGGGCGGCGGCCGACTCGTGGAGGTCTACGTGCCCCTGGACCTGGCCTCCGGCGAACGGCTGGCGCTCGAGGTGTACTCCACCGACGACCGGGTGGCCGCCGCGCGGACCGAGCTGATGCGGACCCTCGTCCCGTTCTCGCTCCTGGCGCTGCTGCTTCTGCTCGTGGCCCAACTCCCGGTGTCGGTGCAGCTCCTGCGCCGGGTCAGCCAGGCCGACGTGGAGCGGAGCCGACTGCTCGCCAAGGCGCTCACCGCGTCGGAGCGGGAACGGCGCGCGATCGCCCGCGACCTCCACGACGGCGTGGTCCAGGACCTCGCCGGGGCCGGGTACGCCCTCGAGGCCGTCCGCGCCGACCTGCCGCCCGGCACCGGGACCGTGGCGGGCGGCATGCTCGACAGGGTCTCCGAGGTGCTGCGCGGCGCCGTCGGCTCGCTCCGCACGATGATGGTGGACATCTACCCGCCGGACCTCACCGAGGACGGGCTGCCGCAGGCGGTCGAACTGCTCGCCGGGCGCCTGCGCCGGGAGGGGATCACCGTCGGCACGACCGTCGACGTGCGGGCCGCGCTGGGGCCGGATGTGGCTGCCGCCGCCTACCGCTGCGCGCGGGAGTGCGTGACCAACATCCTCAAGCACGCCGAGGCCAGGCAGGCCTGGATCGACGTCACCGGCAGCGAGGACCGGCTGCTGGTCCGGGTGGCGGACGACGGCAAGGGGCCGGGTACCGCTCTCGGCCCCACCGGGCATCTCGGGCTCCAGCTCATCCGGGACACGGCGGCCGAGCTGGACGGAGAGGTCACGATCGCCGAGCGCGCCGGCGGCGGCACCGAGGTACGCACCGTGCTGCCGGTACGGGCCTGACCCCCTCGTTTTGAGGGGACCACACCCCCAAGGGCGAGGCTGCCGGTGACCGTCGGAGAACGCCACTCTGGATGCGCCGCACGACAAGGGCACCCGGGGGGAGTCGGATGCGCCGCATCATCAGCATGCTCTGTCTTGTTCTCTGCGTCCTCGGCCTGGGGGCCGCGTCCGCGGGGCGGGCCGCCGCGCACACCGGCCTGCTGTCCAGCGATCCCGCGATCGGCCAGGTGCTGCCGCGGCTGCCGGCCCAGGTGGCGCTGACGTTCCGCCGGCCGGTGACGGCGGGGGCCGACGCGGTCCGCGTGTTCGACGACCACATGCGCCGGGTCGACCTCGGCGGTCACCCCGACGACGTACGGCGGCGGACCGTCCGGACGGCTCTGCCCGGCGGCCTGCGCGCGGGCACCTACTCCGTGGCCTGGCAGGTGACGTCGGCCGACGGCCATCCCGTCGCGGGCACCTACCGGTTCTCCATCGGGAGGACCAGCCAGGTCGTCGGCGTCGTGCCCTCGCCCGGTGGTACGAGCGGTGCCTGGGCCGGCCGGCTCCTCGGGGCGGCCCGGGGACTCGGCTACGCCGGACTCGCCCTGGGACCGGGCGTGTTGCTGGTCGTGCTGTGGCTGTGGCCGGCCGGCCTGCGCGACCGCGGGACCCGTGGGCTGGTGTGGGGCGGACTCGTCCTGCTGGCGGCCGGTACGGTCGCGGCCCTGGCCGTCGACACCGTCTGGGCCGACGCCCGTCCGCTGGCCGAGGTCTGGTCGGGCTCGGACGCCCATCAGCACGCAGCCCCGGCCGACGACGCCTACGCGGTGCGCTTCTACTCCCTGCTGGCGCTGGGCGTCGCGACCACCCTGGCCACCGCGTCCGGCGGCCGGGACAGGCCGGCCAGACCGCTGGTCCTGGGGACGACGGCCGCCGTCACCGTGCTCTGGGGCACCTGGCCGCTGACCGGGCACGCCGTCGACGGGCGCCACGCGCCGCTCGCGGTGGCCGCCGACCTCGCCCACCTGGCGGCGATGACGCTCTGGCTGGGCGGACTCGCCCTGCTCGCGGCCGTCCTGTCGCGGCCCGCCCACGTGGTCGAACTGGTCCGCGTGCTGCCCCGGTTCTCACGGCTGGCAAGCGGCAGCGTGGTCGTCCTCGTCGTGACGGGGACGTACCAGGCCTGGCGCGAGGTGGGCTCCGTCGGCCATCTCCTCGACACCCGGTTCGGCCGGTTGCTGCTGCTGAAGTCGGCCGGAGTCGCCGTGGTCGTCGCGCTCGGCGGCATGGCCCGCCGCTGGGTCCACCGCCACACGGCCCGCCCGGCGCTTTCGTTGTCGAGCGGTGCAGGGGAGACGACACGGACCCTCACGGGGGCGACCCCGACCACGCCGACCCTCACGGGGGCGACCCTGACCACGCCGACCTTCACCGCGGAGCCCCTGCCGACGCTGCCGGACGCCGCGCTCGTACGGTCCCTGCGGCGCGGCCTCCTCGGCGAACTGCTGGTCGCGGCGGGCGTACTGGGGGTCACCGCGGCCCTCGTCGCGGTCGGCCCGCCGGTCTGACCGCGTTCCTCCCGTCCCGCCGACGCCGTCCGGGACACCCCCGCCTCGCACGCGCCTCCAGCCGTGCCCACGGTCACACACTCCTGAGAGGAATCACCCATGAAGCTCCTTCGCCCGGCCCGGGCGGCCGTGGTCCTGATCACCGCGGGGCTGCTGACGGGAACGGCGGCCCCCGCCTGGGCGCATGTGCATGTCCACTCCGACGCGGCGGTGGCACCGGGCGCGACAGACGTGCGGATGACGTTCCACGTGCCGAACGAGAAGGCGCCCGCGCGGACCGTCGGCGTACGGATCGAGGCGCCGGAGGGCGTACGAGGGATACGCGCCGAGCAGGTGCGCGGCTGGACCGCCGAGCCGTCGACCGGCGGTGACGCGGGCAGGGCCGTCGGCTGGTCCGGCGGTGCGATCAGCGGCGAGAACGGCGTCGACTTCGTCCTCCACATCGACCGCGTGCCCACCGGGGTGCCGGCCCTGACCTTCGTGACCCGGCAGGAGTACGACGACGGCGAAGTCGTCTCCTGGGACCAGGAGACGGTGCCGGGGGAACCCGAACCGGAGCACCCCGCCCCCGTGTTGAGCCTCACCGGAGCGTCCGCCGCCGATTCCGCGACGCGGGCCCCGGTGGGCCTGGGCGACGCGTGGACGGCGGCCGCCGTCTGCGGCGTGCTGTTCCTCCTGACGGCAACGGGGCTTCCGCTGGCGCGCTGGGCGGCACGACGCCGAAGTCCCGCACCGCGCTGAGGCGGCTACCTGCACATCGACGCGTCCCGTTTCCTGTTCCGCGCCGGCGCGGAACAGGAAACGGGACGCCCTCGG